>CAYMEW010000025.1:0-63623 GCA_964389755.1 uncultured Flavobacteriales bacterium
TTTTTTTGCCCCGGAAAAAAAGAAAACTACAATAAACCGTATATCAGGAAAACCGTTCTTTCGAAGCCTAACCATGTACCCACAACCCTGCAACAACTTCATAAAAACTATAAGCTCCAACCCGAAGCAATCCGCGTGTACTTTACACCGCGCCTCAGTGTAAGCTGCCGGGACCCAACGCATGCAGTTCCGCAGAACTTTTACCTTGTCCGAATCCGCCCCCAGGCGGAAAGTTTGGTAAAATGTTCCGGAACAAATGCCCGTTGGGTGGCAGCTGTAACGTAGCGCAAGGGCACTTTTTTGTTTCTTTTTTTGTCCTGGAAAAAAAGAAAAATGCAAAAACTTTATTTTAAGAAAAACCGTTCTTCAGAAGCTTAGTCCCAATGCAAATCCCTCAAAAAAGACGTTCTTTTCTTAAACTTTTAATATTTTCACAGGTTCAAACGCGTCCGAAGCAAAGCAATGATCAGAATACTGCGTTTCCTGCTCTTCCCGCTGTCCCTCGTATACGGCGGAATTACCGCAATCCGCAACTGGTTGTACGACCGGGAGATCCTCCCCGTCTTTCACATTCCAGTCAAATCGATCACCGTCGGGAACCTCTCCACCGGCGGAACAGGCAAAACACCCCACGTTGCGCTGCTCACTGAATACTATGCTCAAAAACTTCCCGTCGCGATCCTCAGCCGGGGCTACGGAAGAAAAACAAGGGGTTTTCGCGAAGTCCTTATTTCAGACCAGGCCGACGATACTGGCGACGAACCGCTCCTCTACAAACTCCGCTTCGCAGATCAGGTGCGCGTTTTCGTTTGTGAAGACCGGCGAAACGGAATTGTATCCCTGCTAGAAAAATACCCCGAAACAGCACTCATCATCCTCGACGATGCATTCCAACACCGCAAAGTACAGGCAGGCTTCTCGATCCTGCTGACGACTTTCCAAAAACCCTTCTTTCGCGACTTACCACTGCCCGCCGGCAACCTCCGTGAGTTTTCTTCCGGCAAAAAAAGGGCGGACCTCTGCATCCTCACCAAAACACCGCAGAACACGCCCGAATTAACAAAGGAAAAACTGCGCAAACGCACTGCTTTTCCCCCGCAAAAAGCCTTCTGCTCCTCCATCGTGTATGGCAAACTGCTTCCATTCTCTAGCGACAGTTCTCAGCCGGCACGTGACGGAACCTGCACATTCCTCATCGTCAGCGGCATTGCAGATCCGGCTCCGCTACAGGAATACTGGCAAAGCTATGGAAACACAGAAGCAGTCAGTTTCCCCGATCACCATGATTTTACAGAAGGTGACATTCAGCGAATTCACGAGAAATTTGATACTTTTGCAGGGCCCAAAGCGATCATTACGACCGAAAAGGACCTGATGCGCCTGCGGCACTTGAACAACGAACGAACGGAAATGAACAAATACCCCTGGTTTTATCAGTCCATTTCCATTGAAATAGAAAATAAAGAACACTTTTTTAAACAAACAGATCATTATGTTGGAACAATTTAAGGAATCGGTAGCGTACATCCAGTCACGCACACAGGTGAAACCCACTGTCGGGATCATTCTCGGAACAGGGCTCGGCGGACTCGTTAAAGAGATCCGTATCATCGATGAAATTCCTTACCAGGATATCCCGAACTTCCCGGTATCAACCGTGGAAAGTCACTCCGGGAAACTCATCTTCGGAGAACTCGGCGGAAAACAGGTTGTCGCGATGCAGGGACGATTCCATTATTACGAGGGCTATGACATGAAACAGGTGACCTTCCCCGTACGCGTCATGAAGTTCCTCGGCATCGAACGCCTCTTTGTTTCCAACGCTTCGGGCGGAGTAAACCCGGATTACCAGGTCGGTGAGATCATGATACTCGACGATCACATCAACCTCTTCCCCGCCCACCCGCTGATCGGGAAGAACTTCGATGAACTCGGCCCGCGATTCCCGGACATGAGCGAACCCTATGATCCTGCCATGATCGAGCTCGCAAAAAACATCGCCGATGAGAACGATATCCGTGTGTCTGTAGGAACCTATGCAGCACTTACCGGTCCCACGCTCGAAACCCCGGCCGAATACCGGTATGTCCGCGCAATCGGTGCCGATGCCGTCGGAATGTCAACCGTACCCGAAGTGATCGTGGCACGTCACATGGAAATCCCCTGCTTCGCAATCTCCATCATCACCGATCTCGGAGTACCCGGAAAGATCAAAAAAGTAAGCGTACAGGATGTCATTGAAGTGGCCAACCGCCAGGAACCGAAAATGACACTCATTATGAAAGAACTCATCGCGAGACTCTAAAAACATGGAAGAAAGTATCCGAAATAAATACGAAGCGGTCATCGGTCTTGAAGTGCACGCGCAAATGCTCACCCACTCCAAGGCATACTCCAACGATCGCAACGAATACGGCGCACTACCCAATACCAACGTCAGCGTAATCACGCTCGGACACCCGGGGACGCTGCCGCGTATGAACAAAAAAACCATCGAGTTTGCCATTCGGCTCGGGCTCGCCTGCGAATGTAATATCGCTCCCGAACAACACTTTGCACGCAAGAACTATTTCTACCCGGACCTTCCGAAAGGATACCAGATCACGCAGGATACGACGCCCATCTGCACCGGTGGGAAGATTTACATCAAAGACGAAGCGGAAGGCGAAAAAGCGATCGGGATTACGCGCATCCACATGGAAGAAGATGCCGGTAAAAGTATTCACGATGTCGACCTGTACGATACCCTGATCGACCTCAACCGGGCCGGAACTCCTCTGCTGGAGATCGTGTCCGAACCGGACCTCCGAACCTCCACGGAAGCATATAACTACCTTACGGAAGTGCGTAAGCTCGTGCGATACCTCGATATTTGCGATGGCAACATGGAAGAAGGGTCGCTTCGCTGTGATGCCAACATTTCCGTGCGACTCAAAGGTGCGCCTGAATTCGGCACAAAGGTCGAAGTGAAGAACATGAACTCCATCCGCAACGTACAACGTGCGATCGAATTCGAGATCTCCCGACAGATCGAAGCAGTAGAAGCCGGCGAAACCATCGCCCAGGAAACGCGTTCCTTCGATGCCGTAAAAGGAACTACCATTTCCATGCGGACCAAAGAAGCCGCAAACGATTACCGCTATTTCCCCGAACCGGACCTGCAGCCCATTCACGTAAGCAAAGAGCAGATCGAAGGCGTACGCTCCGGGATGCCCGCACTGCCGCGCGAACTTTTCCGAAAGTACACGGGCGAACTCAAGCTGTCGGAGTACGATGCGTACAACCTCACGGATTCTAAAGCCATTGCGCTCTTTTATGAAGAACTGATCGCTGAGACCAAAAATTACAAGGCAGCGGCCAACTGGGTCATGGGCGATATTAAATCGTACCTGAACCAAAACGGGCTTGAAATGGCCGATTTCCCGGTAAGTGCCAAATCCATGGCTGCATTGATCGCCCTGGTCGACGCAGGAAAACTGAGTTCTTCGGTAGCATCACAGAAAATTTTCCCGGAACTTGTACAACATCCGGAGAAAGATCCGTTAAGCATTGCAGAGTCCCTTAACCTGATCCAGGATTCGGATGAAAATTCCATCCGCTCGGTCATCGAAGAGGTACTGCGAAACCACCCCAACGAAGTAAAACGCTTCCAAAACGGCGAGCAGCAACTGACCGGTTTCTTTATGGGACAACTCATGAAAGCATCCAAAGGAAAGGCCGACCCGAAGGCCGGTAGTAAATTGCTCCGCGAAATGATTATGAATTATGAAGTTTAACAACATGTATAAATTCGTCCTCCCGCTTTTCCTGGCAACCCTGTTTTTTGCCTGCGGAGAAGACGACGACAACAGCCCGGTCGAAGATGATCCGGATACGGAACTGGTCGAGAATTTCAAACTTTCCGGTAAGATCGATAATGCAGCCGGCCAGGAAGTGACGGTCGAAACATTTTCGCAAAACGGCGTGATCACTGTCGCCCGGACAACCACCGACAATGACGGTAATTTCGAGATCATCGGTAATATCCCCGACTTCGGGATCTACCAGCTGCGCGTCGGAAGCGGCAAAGAACACGTGATTCCCCTCACACTCGTTCCGAAAGACAAAGTAAAGATCAATACCACGCTCGAAAAAATGGCAACGGAACCGAATCTTTCGGGACCCGAATGGACCGGTACGCTCAACGAATACATGGAACTCGTTGCGGAGTTTAATCGCAAACAACCTGCGCTCCTCCAAAAACAGGGCACCGTAAGCGATGAACAGTTGCAGGACGAATACCTGGCGCTTAAAAAACCCATGGACGATTTCGCAGTGTCTACCATGACAAAGCAACCCGAAAACCCATTTAACGTTGTACTGGCAATGAGTCTGACACCGCAAATGGGATTCGAGAAATGGGATCCGTCCTACCTGGACGCGATGAAACGCGTACACGAAGCCTACCTTAAGCGCTTCGAAAGTTCGCCCATGACCAACACCCTCGGAAACCAGATCCAGCAGATAGAAGCGGCACTCGCAAATTATGAGGCTACGAAGGCAAACCAGAAAACAGACGGGCAGGCACCGGAGATCAGCCTCAAAACCCCGAAGGGAAAAACGATCACGCTTAGTTCCCTGCGCGGAAAATACGTACTGATCGACTTCTGGGCAAGCTGGTGCGGACCCTGTCGTAAGGAAAATCCGAACGTCGTTAGGATCTACAACAAATACAAGGACAAAGGTTTTACCGTTTTTTCCGTATCTTTGGATAAAGACGCCGAGGCCTGGAAACGCGCGATCGAAGCGGACAACCTCAGTTGGCCCAACCACGGTAGCGACCTCCTGATGTGGGATTCGCCCGTTCGTGAAAAATACGGTTTCGACGGGATTCCCTACACCGTACTCGTAGACCCGGACGGGAACATCGTCGCTACGAAACTACGCGGAACGGCTTTGGAACAGAAATTGGAAGAAATCTTCGCAAACTGAAAAATATGAAACTGATCTTAGGTGCCGTAGCACTGCTCTTAAACGGAATATTACTCGCTCAGGAACCCATCAGCATAAAGGTATCCGGGAATATCTTCAATACCGAAGGAGATTCGGTGAAGATCTCCCAGTTCTACGGAACACACTACGTCGATTACTTCGGAACGAAGATCGATAAAAAAGGAAACTTTACGCTCAGCGGCGAACTGCCCGCACCGGATTATTACGTGCTGCGCGTCGGTACAGGTCATGTAAACCTCATCCTGCACGACCAGGACGACGTAAAAGTATACGGTGACGGTCAGAACATCGGACAGTACTGCAACATCGTCGGATCGGAAGCATCTTCCAATATGAATTCCTTTATTCGCGACCTCGAGGTATGGAACCATAAAAAGGACTCTGCGACCATGCTCGTACGCAAAGATCCTTCCCGACAGGAAGAGATCAACCAGGCGATGTACCGCGATTATTACCTCTTCCAGAATATCCGGCAGAAGTTCATCGCCGATAATCAGAACTCCGCCGCACTGTTGCCGGTGATCTCCACACTCGACCCCCAGCAGGATTTCGCAACCTACGAAGCAGTTGTAAAACAACTCTCGAACAGCCTGCCGGGTTCTCCCACGATCGCTGCACTCGTAAAGAATTATGAACTCGAAAAAGCACGAATTGACGCAGGAAAAACACTTGCCCCGGGCAAACCCGCTCCCGACTTCGAAGAAATGAAACCGGACGGAACAACTATGAAACTTTCCGACCTGCGCGGACAGGTAGTCCTGCTTGACTTCTGGGCAAGCTGGTGCGGACCGTGCCGACGCGAAAACCCGAACGTCGTACGTCTCTACGAAAAATACAAAGAACAGGGATTCACCGTTATGAGCGTATCGCTCGACAAAGACAAAACACGCTGGCTCGCAGCGATCGAACAGGATCACCTCAGCTGGCCGAACCACGTGAGCGACCTGAACCAGTGGTCCAGCAAAGTGGCGCGACTCTACGATGTTAGCGGCATTCCTTTCACCGTACTCATTGACCGCGAAGGGAACATCATCCAGACAAATCTGCGCGGCGAGGCACTCGAACAGGAACTGATCCGCATCTTCGGAAATAACTAAGTATGGACGAACAGGAAAAGAAGCACGTATACTTCGCTTCCGATTTTCACCTGGGTGCCCCCAATCCCGAAGAAAGCCTCAAACGCGAAAAAAAGATCGTTGCATGGCTCGAATTTATCCGCCCGACGGCTCGCGAGATCTTCCTGGTGGGCGATATATTTGACTTCTGGTTCGAATACAAACGCGCCGTACCCAAAGGCTTTGTCAGACTCCAGGGAAAGATAGCGGAACTCACCGATAACGGAATTCCCGTGCACATCTTTACCGGCAACCACGACATGTGGATATTCGATTACCTGCCGAAAGAACTCGGCGTGTCCGTACACCGGCACCCCATCCGCCGGCAATTCGGTGAAAAGAAGTTCTACATCGGCCACGGAGACGGCCTCGGCCCCGGCGATCGCGGGTATAAAATGCTTAAAAAGATCTTTTCGAACCCCCTCTCAAAGTGGTCCTTTGCACGCCTGCATCCCAATTTCGGGATCTGGCTGGCCAACTTCAGTAGCCGAAAAAGCCGCGCCGCTACAGGCGATGACGATCGTAAATTTCTCGGTGAGGAAAATGAATGGCTCGTCATTCACAGCAAAGAGATCCTCCAAAAAGAACCGGTCGATTATTTCATCTACGGACACCGTCACCTCCCCCTTGTACTGCCTGTCGGTGAACAAACCACCTACTACAACCTCGGTGACTGGATCAACTATTATACCTACCTCGAATTTGACGGGAACAATGCCGAAATGAAGGTATGGAACGGTTCGGCTCCTGAAAAATTCGTTCCCGTACATCACAATCAGGACTGAAAACCCGATTCAACATTATAGGAATCCTAACTATTTCCCGAAAAGGTCAATAGCCGTTAAAAACGCTTATTCAGTCATAAACGTCCTTTTGCAACAAACTGAAATTCAATGATTTGATTATCAAGATGTAGTCCGACTGTATCGCACCTGTATAGCACAAGTATAGCATCAGTATAGCACAAGTAATGATAGTGTATTAAATGTTAATATTTTAACGTATATCCGGGTATAGTCAGGCTTGAAATCCTAAATTGTCATTTCTGCTGTATTTTGATAAAGTAAGGACCCTGACTTCAACATAATTAAAACAAACTTAATTTTTTTAACCGCTTTTTTTTTGTAACTTCCGGTTTACCAAATACCAAAATACTGCTACTATGAAAAAGATGCTGTCACTGATGCTGATTCTGGCCTTATTTCCATTGGCCGTTCAATCCCAAAACAATCCCTTTGCCAACGCTTATGCGGAAAACCCGCTGATCCGTCCCGGCCTGCTCGAAGCCTGGAGTTTCTCACGCACGCGCATGCAAAACATACCTCCCGACGAACCTCAATCCTGCTCCGGGATGCCCTTACCCTTCGGGATCATGGGGCTTTTTGAAGACGGTGCCGGGTACTTCCGGCCGAATGCCTCCCTCATTTCTCAACTCTCGGGAATGTCCATGGAAGAATTGAAATCCGGCCCGCAAAATCAGGTTATCGGTGTGGCTCGTGCCTATCAGGCTGTGATGCAACAGGTCCTCGAAGGTGAGGGCGGATCCCCTTACGATGCCGCAAACATCCGTACCTGCCTGCACATGCTCTCCGAGATCCCGGATTCCGGTTTTGTAAATACATACGCCCGCGATCTGCAGGCTTATGAGGTCTTCCGCTTCCTGCGCGATCCGCAACAGGCCGCACGTTTTGGCTTTACCACATTGTCGACCGAATATAGTGCGATCTTCGGTGCGGATAATGCCGCGATACTCGGAGCCAAAGAAGTCATGCTCACGGAAACCGGGATTCACGCCGGAAATAAAAACTGGCTCGAACCCGCAGCAAAATCCTCGCAATACGGTCCGGCTATCTGGAATGCGGCCCCATCATGCAACTACAGTTCCCGAAACGGGGTTGCCGTCTCTGCCATAGTCATCCACACGATCCAGGGAAGTTACGCGGGTGCCATAAGCTGGTCGCAGAACTGCTCTTCCAATGTTTCTTATCACTATGTGATCCGTTCTTCCGACGGACAGGTGACGCAGATGGTTCTGGAGGGCAACAAAGCCTGGCACGTCGGTTCGGAGAACTCCTACACGATCGGCTACGAACACGAAGGCTACGTCGGACAAACCGGCTGGTACACACAGGCCATGTACGAAAGCTCCGCAGACCTCAGTCGGGATATTGTAAACAGCGGTTACGGAATTCCGGCACTGCGCACTTACTACGGAGCATCGAGTTCCGGTACGCAAACCCTCGGCGGATGTACCAAAATCAAAGGACACCAGCACTACCCCAACCAGTCACACACCGATCCGGGCATTTACTGGGACTGGGAAAAGTATTACCGGCTCATCAATAACGGAACTCCCGTAACCTCACTCACAGCAGGTTCGGGTTTGTTTACCGACAGTGGAGGAAGTTCTTCGAATTACCAGGACGACGAACGCAAGATCTGGAAGATCCAGCCCGCAGGAGCCACATCCGTGACCGTTAGCTTCACTTCCTTCTCACTTGAGCAGGGGTACGACAAACTCTTCGTGTACGATGGTTCATCCATCAACGCTCCGCTCATCGGTACATATACCGGTACCACTTCCCCCGGAACAATTACCGGGAACAGCGGCGCACTCACCTTCGAATTCCGGAGCGACTGTGCTACAACCGCTTCCGGATGGGCAGCCAACTGGTCCGCAGCACAAAATGACATCACTCCGCCACTCACTGTAATTCAAAGTTCGGCACTCTGGAAATCCGGTAACTGGACCGCCTCCTTCCAGGATACGGATGGCGGCAGCGGTGTGGCAGAATCATTCTTCCTGGCAGGAAGCAAATTATCCGGCTATTCCGGATGGAAGTCCAACTGGGCACACGGCTTTCTCAACGAGGATTTTCAGGATAATATGAACTGGTGGACTTCCGAAGCCGGCAATTACCAACTTTCCTCAGGGACCATGATCACACAGGCTACCGGCGAATCCAATTCCAACTGCTGGGCGTCTGTTACGCAAAATGACAACCAGCCCTACCTCTATCACTGGACACAGAAAATTACCTCTTCCGGCTCCAACCAGCGCGCCGGACTCCACTTCTTCTGCGATGACCCCACACAAAGCAACCGCGGGAACTCCTACTTCATATACTTCCGCGAAAGCAATAACAAAGTGCAGATCTACAAAGTAGTCAACGATTCCTACACTCTCGAAACAGACGACGATTGCACGATCTCGCAGGGAGTAACCTACGACATCAAAGTCACCTTCGACCCGCAAAATGGCTGGATCCGCGTATGGTGCAACGATGTAAAGGTCAGCGAATGGCAGGATAGTTCTCCGCACACCTCCGGAAGCGCCGTGTCCTTCCGTACCGGTAATTGCGCTGTTCAGTTCGACAATATGCGCGTTTATCGCGGACGGGGAGCTCAGCAACTTATCACCGTAGGACCCGGAGCCTATTTCTACCAGGAAAGCGTCGGTTCAGCAGATGCGGCATTGCTTCGATCCATGGTGGTTGACAATGCCGGGAACTGGTCTGATGAAGATTACGAACTTTATAAAGTGGACTGGACACCTGCAATCAGTGCCGGCTCGAACGAAAGTACCGACGGAAGTCTGTTGGAACCAGCTGCAACGGAAAGCCTTTCACTCGAAGAAACCGGCAAAGAAATCCGCATCTGGCCGAACCCGGTAAGCGCTGAGTTGCACATCGACGGCCTGGACGAAAGTACGCAGGTGCTGCTCTATGACCTCCATGGAAAATTGCTTCGCAGCTACAACCCCGGCGAACTGGAAAAGAACACGATAGACCTGTCGGAACTTCCGCAGGCCACGTACAAACTGATCCTGTCAGGTGCTACAGGAACAACAGTACACACGATTATTAAACGATAAAGAAACTAATATTGCAAATAACGCTTCAGATAGCGAACTCCGATATAAAATGGGATCGTATCTGCGAGTGCGAAAAAGAATTTGAACAGGTAACTGCTGATGACGAACATCCATAGTTGCGGAAATAAGGCCTGCGCAGAATCGATCGGAAGTGCATGCGCATAATAGTGCGTAATGAAGATCACGCAGATCGAATCGACCAGCTGGCTGACAAGCGTGGAGCCATTGTTACGCAACCAGAGTTTCTTCCCGGAAGTCTTGCGTTTGAGAAAATGGAAGATGTGTACGTCACAGAACTGCGCTGCAAGATATGCAACCATGGATGCCATAACTGCACCGAAGGTGTAAAAGCGGACCTGGTAAAACGAATAACCGTATGGAACATGCACCCTGCCGTTCTCAACCGATAGCGGCAGGGTTCCGTCGGGCTGTAGGTTCGCCGGTGCATTCAGTTCTCCCCCGATCCAAAGGATCAGAACGACCCATAAGTTCAGGATCAACCCGATCCAGACTACCATGTTCGCACGCTTCTTCCCGTAAAGTTCGGAAATGAAGTCAGTACAGAGGAAAGTGATCGGATACGCAAGCACCCCGACTGCAACGCTAAAGCGAAAAGGACTGTCGTCCGGTATACCGATGTATTTCGAGAGATCAATAAAGCGCGTGATCCCGAGAATATTTAGCATTACCAGCGAACCGAGGAACAAACCGGCAAGCAGTAAAAAAACGTATTCGCGCCGTAAAGTGAGCCTGTCCGACGTCAACAGGGATTCGGGAACCATGCTATTTGAATTTCTTCAAATGTACATCATAAATATCAGTCCGGCGGTCTTTCAGGTTCTTCACAGACCCGAATTCATGCAACTCCTTTAACAGGTCCAGGTCCACGTCCGCTACCAGGATCATTTCCGTGTTCGGCGTGGCTTCCGCCTTAATACCGTTGGCCGGGAATGCGAAATCACAGGGTGTAAATACCACCGACTGCGCATACTGGA
This sequence comes from uncultured Flavobacteriales bacterium, assembly GCA_964389755.1. Lineage (GTDB taxonomy): Bacteria > Bacteroidota > Bacteroidia > Flavobacteriales_D > Crocinitomicaceae > JBBSUQ01. The sequence continues at coordinate 10,977 of CAYMEW010000025.1, forward strand.
TATCCATGTTGTGCACCTTCGGAAGGTTCCCGATGCTTCCCGCGATTGCCACGTAACATTCGTTTTCAATTGCCCGCGCCCGGGCACAGTTGCGTACCCGTGAATACGAGTTCTGCGTGTCGGTCAGGAAGGGAACAAAGAGAATGTTCATGCCCTGCTGGGAAAGAATGCGCCCAAGCTCCGGGAACTCCACATCGTAACAGATCAGGATACCGATCTTGCCGCAGTCCGTATCATACGCTTTGACAATATTTCCACCGGTAAGTCCCCATACACGCGCTTCGTCGGGAGTTACATGAATCTTCTCGTACTTCTCCACCTCACCGTTGCGCTTACACAAAAAGCCGACATTTCGCAGGTCTCCGTTCACGATTTCGGGCATCGAACCGGTAATAATGTTGATATTATACGAAATAGCCAGTTCTTTCAGTTTTTCGCGAAGAGGCTCGGTATACTCGCTAAGTGCACGGATCGCGTCGGCTTCGGACATGTGGTTGTACTCGGCCATAAGCGGTGCATTGAAGTATTCCGGGAACAACGCAAAGTCACAGCGATATCCCGAAACCGCATCCACGAAAAACTCCACTTGTTCAATTAGGTCTTCAAACGATTTGTAAGCACGCATCTGCCACTGGATCAGACCCATGCGCACAACCGTCTTCTGCTGAACTGCAATCCTCGAAGGTTTTTCGTAATACACATTGTCCCACTGCAAGAGCGCCGCGTAATCGAGTGAATCCCGATCTCCTTTGAGGTAATTGCGCAGGATGCGCTTCACATAGAAATCATTCGACAACTGGAAATCCAGCACCGGGTCGTGGATCTCTTTGGACTTGACCTTTTCAATGTACTGTTTGGGAGTCAGTTCGTCGGCATATTTATGATAAAGCGGAAGCCGTCCTCCGAATACGATCGCTTCGAGGTTCAGGTTCTCGCATAACTCTTTCCGGTAGTCGTACAAACGTCTGCCCAGCCGCAACCCGCGGTATTCCTTATCCACGAAAATATCGATCCCGTAAAGTTTGTTCCCGTTCGAATCGTGTGAATTAAAAGTGTAATCGGCCGTAATCTCGCGATACGTATGTTTATCCTGGTACTTTGCAGAGTCGATAATGATCGAAAGCGCACAACCGGCCAGTTTGCCGTCCACCAGGATCATGACCTGACCTTCCGGGAATACATCGATCAGTTTCTGGATCTGGTCCCGGCGCCAGAAAGCGTCTTTCATCGAAGCATAAGCCCTTTCCATAACGGCTTTAAACTCCTCGTAATAATTCATACTGAGGTAGGTCAGTTCAATACCTTCTTTACTGATCTCCTGTTGTGCAGGCAGCTTACTTTTTTCTGACATAAATGAAATTCGGTGTTGCAAATTGTGTGTTTGAAATAAACGCTTTTCGGATTATTTTGTTTGCTCCTACGCGGAATGAAACCATTCCCCCGTCAGAATCTCGCATAAAAAAGGGAAACGTAACACGCTTCCCTTCCAATAAGCTATATTTTGGTTTTAGACGTACATTTCTTCCTGCATCTTCGCGATCTTATCGTCGGCCAGGTATTCATCGTACGGCATCATCTTATCAATAAAACCGGTCGGTGTGATCTCGATAATACGATTCGCCACCGTTTGCACGAGCTCGTGGTCATGCGAGGTAAACAAGATGGTTCCCGGGAACTCGGACATCGCGTTGTTGAGCGCCGTGATCGACTCCAGGTCGAGGTGGTTCGTCGGTTCGTCCATCATAAGTACGTTCGCACGCGTCAGCATCATGCGTGAAAGCATGCAGCGCACTTTTTCACCTCCGGAGAGTACTTTTGCACTTTTCAGCGCTTCCTCGCCGGTAAAGAGCATGCGTCCGAGGAATCCGCGCAGGTGCACCTCTTCCCGTTCTTCATCCGTCTGCGCATACTGGCGCAACCACTCGATCAGGGAAAGGTCGCTATCGAAGTATTCGCTGTTGTCGTTGGGAAGGTAAGAGGTCGTGATGGTCGTTCCGAAAGAGAATTCACCCGTATCGGCTTTCATGTACCCGTTGAGTATCTCGAAAAAGGCCGTGATCGCAAGTGAGTTCTTGGAAATAATCGCCACCTTATCGCCCTTGTTCAATGTGAAAGAGAGGTTTGTAAACAGCGTACTTCCCTCAAAGTCCTTGGACAGGTCCGAAACGGTGAGTATCTGGTTACCGGCATCGCGTTCCTGGTGAAAGGTAATTCCCGGATAACGGCGGCTGGACGGCTGGATCTCTTCCAGGTCGAGTTTATCGAGCATTTTGCGACGACTCGTGGCCTGCTTGGATTTTGCCGCGTTTGCAGAGAAACGGGAAATAAAGTCCAGGAGTTCCTTTTTCTTTTCTTCCGCTTTCTTGTTCTTATCGGCACGCTGACGGGCTGCCAGCTGACTCGACTGGTACCAGAAACTGTAATTCCCCGTAAACAGGTTGATCTTTCCGTAATCGATGTCGCAGATGTTCGTACATACCGTATCGAGGAAGTGACGGTCGTGCGACACAACGATCACTGTGTTTTTAAAGTCGAGCAGGAAGTCCTCAAGCCAGGAGATCGTTTTCAGGTCGAGGTCGTTGGTCGGCTCATCGAGGATCAGCAGATCCGGGTTTCCGAACAGTGCCTGCGCGAGGAGCACCCGTACTTTCAGTTCGCTGTTGAGATCCTCCATTTTGATGTAGTGCTTCGACTCATCGATACCGAGGTTGCTCAACAAGGAAGCGGCATCCGTTTCGGCATTCCATCCTTCGAGATCCGCAAATTCGCCTTCGAGTTCCGCCGTACGCATCCCGTCTTCTTCCGAAAAATCCGGTTTCGCATAAAGTGTATCTTTTTCGACCATGATCTCATACAGGCGTTTGTGACCCATGATCACCGTCTGAAGTACCTGGCATTCGTCGAATTCAAAGTGGTTTTGCCGCAATACGGCCATGCGCTTCCCGCTTTCGAGGTCCACCTTCCCTTTCGTGGGATCCTGCTCCCCGGTGAGGATCTTCAGAAAAGTGGATTTCCCGGCACCGTTCGCGCCGATCACCCCGTAGCAGTTTCCCTGCACGAATTTGAGGTTTACATCGTCAAATAAGGTTCGTTTTCCGAACTGGAGTGATAAATTATTTACTGTTAACATGTATCCAATGAAATTTGGCGCAAAGATACATGCTTTATTTCAAGAAGAAAAATTGCCGGGAACTATTTCCCTTTCAGTTCCATTGCCTTGAGCGTATTGATCATGAGCGAAGCAATGGTCATGGGTCCCACACCTCCCGGAACGGGCGTAATGAACGAAGCTTTCGGGGAAACCTCCGCGAAGTCCACATCACCTACCAGCCGCCAGCCGCGTTCACGACTGCTGTCCTGCACGCGCGTGGTTCCCACATCGATGATCACGACTCCTTCTTTGACCATGTCGGCAGTAATGAAGTTCGGTTTTCCGATCGCCGCAATGAGAATATCGGCAGTGCGACAAATATCCGCCAGGTTTTGGGTGCGGCTGTGCGTTAGTGTTACCGTTGCATTTCCCTGCTCTGCGTTGCGCGCCAGCATAATGCTCACCGGGCTTCCGACAATGTGGCTCCGACCGACTACCACGCAGTGTTTCCCTTCGGTTTCAACATTGTTTCGCTTCAAAAGTTCGAGAATTCCCGCAGGCGTTGCAGGAAGAAAACCGGGCAGGTTCAGCACCATATTTCCCAGGTTGACAGGATGAAAACCATCCACGTCTTTTCGCGGATCGATTGCCTGGGTTACTTTCATCTCATCAATGTGCTTCGGAAGTGGTAACTGCACAATAAACCCGTCGATACTTTTGTCTTCGTTGAGTTGTTGTACCTTACCCAACAGGATCTCTTCCGGTACCGATTCATCATACCGGATCAGCGTACTTTCGAAACCGATTTGGTCACAGGCTTTCACTTTGGCATTTACATAGGTCAGAGAGCCTCCGTCGTTGCCCACGAGAACAGCGGCCAAATGCGGGATCTTTTTCCCTTCTGCCTTCCGTTTTCGCACCGCTTCTGCCAGTTCCTTTTTGATCTCTTCGGCTGTCTGCCTGCCATTCAGTATCTGCATAACCCGGATTTTTTTGCAAAGATAGGGCGATAAATCGGATCGGGAAGTATTCGTTCAGATTATGTTCCTTACTTTTGCTTGTAAACCCTTGTTATGCGATACTACCTCCTTCTGATGGTACTGATCTCGGGAACCGCTTTCACGCAACTGCAGGGAAGCGAGATCGGGATTGACGGTTATTTCGGTGCTTCTTCCAATGGCGGCAGCTTTGGGATCGGTGTAAAATACGGACTAAAACCAACCGAAAACCTGATTGTCGGACCGTGCGTTCGGTATCAGCGCACCTGGTCGAATTATTACAGCCAGAAATTTGGCTTCAACATCTTCGGAGGCGGATTTTTCGTGCATTACCGGATCATCAACTACTTTTTCGTGGGCACGGAAGTGGAGTTTTTAAGTACGCCGGTTAACTACACGAATGTCTATTCGACAAAACACCTTGTGCCCACCGCGTTCGTGGGAGGAGGAATTGCCTATCCCTTTGAAAGTTTCCGGTTGAATCTCGGCGTGTTCTACGATGTGATCGACGATCCGAACAGCCCGTTCCGGCCAAGTTATGTGTTACAGAAAACAAATGGCGTACTCGTACCGTTAATATACCGGATCGGATTGTTTTTCCCCCTGAACTGATGCTATGATACGCGCACGGGAGTTGCTTTTTTTATTCGGATGGATCTTATTGCTCGGTTTTTTCTTCCAGCAGGATTACTTCCACGAATTCCCGGCCTTTTCCAATGCGCGAGATCAGTCGAACAGCCTGGCCGTGACCAAAGGATATGTTATCAACGACCTCGATTTCCTGGAACCGCAAACCTTCGTTTACAACAAAGAATCACGCCAGGCGGAGGACCAGATCAACAATACGCGAACGGCTGTACATTTCCCGATACATCACTACCTTCCGGCCGTTATTTCAGTATGCTTCGACACGGATATTATCCCGACGATTCGCTGGTATACCTTTATCTTCAGTGTTCTGGGAGCGTTTTTCCTGTATAAACTCATACGCCTGCTCACCGGGAGTTTTTTCAAATCGCTGCTGATCCTCACGCTGGCGATCACCTCCCCCGTTTTCGTTTATTACCAGTCCGGCTACATGCCGGTGATCCCCAGCCTGAGCCTGGCCATTTGCGGCATCTATTTTTACTTCAGTTACCACCAGGTCCAACGCTTTTATTATTATGTGCTGGCACTTTCCTGCATCACGCTGGCTTCGCTTTCCACCTACTTTTTCCTGTCGGTATTGCTCGCCTTTTTTGCCACGGAAATTTACTTTGTCTACCGTACCAGGACGATCAGCCGGATTAAACTTGTGCTCAACACGGCGGCACTCACGCTGATCGGGGTTTCAACGATGCTTTATTTCCGGCGCGTCTCGATCTACGGATCCGTCTTTGCCGATATTGATAACCTGCGCATGCCGGCGGGTTTCACGGGCCAACAGGAGATTCACACCTTTGCCGAATGGCTGACGACCTATTTCTCAACATTCCAGCTTGTTTTGCTCGCGGTGCTGCTCCTCGGGTTCCTGATCAGTTATTTTTTCTACAGTCGCGGGATCGTGCAACTGACCTTTGTAAGACCTTTCTGGCAATTCCTCGCCGTGTATATCCTGGGGTGTGTAGTATTGATGATTTTCCTGCCTCCTTCCGTTTTAAAACGCGATCACCTTTTCCTGGCAACTTTTTATTTGCCGCTGATTTTGCTCTTTACGCTTTTCACCAAGCATCTGAATTTCAGTAATCGCTGGATCCGCCTTTTTTACATGTCCTCCGGTATCGCCTTTATGCTCGGGATGATTCTTTCGGCCAATAGCATACAAAAGGAAAAGCGCATCAGCGGAACCTGGGATATCGGTACCGAAACGGTCATCAACTTCGAAGGATCACAGGAATTTCTTGCGAAGAACGGCGTCAAACCAACTGATCGCCTGCTCGTTTTTAACTCCGTCACCCCGAATATTCCGTTTCTGCTGATGAATCGAACGGGTTACGCGATAGAGGGTACGAGTAAGGAAGATATTATTCGGGCGTTGAGCTGGCGCTACGAGTACATCATTTACCAGAATGAATTTTTCATCCCTTCGGTTTATTCCACCTATCCCGAAATTATTCAACTGATCGAAATTGTGGCTACGAATGGAAAGATCACGCTTTGCAGGCGAAAAAAAGATCCGATGACGGAAAACACCCTGGCCGAATTCCTCAACTTCGATAAAATGAATTCACTGGCAACCTATTTCAATAATTTTACCTCGGACGATATCGACAACTGGGAGATTCGTTCCCTGTACAGGGATGTCTACTGGTCTCGGCCGACAAGTAACGAAATGCTCCCGGACGACCTGTACGGACTGGTTTTCAAAACGCAAAACATTCAACTGAATGACGACAACCGGCACCTGATGTTCGTGGAAGGCCGTTTTTACCAGGATTCACTGGCCGACTGTGAACTCGTAGGTTTTATTTACGACGGTGACGAACTCGTGTACTACCATTCTTATCACTTATCCGATCTTTTGAAATGGCCGCGCGAATGGGATTACCTACACCTGGTATATGAATTTCCGAAACTTACGAGGCCCGAGTGCGAGATCGGATTCCAGGTTTACAACCCGAAAAAGGCGCGCCTGATCATGGACGACATCGCTATTAAGGTATTCTGATCAGCGCCGGAGTTGCCGTTCGCGCTGCGCGAGGGTTCGTTCCGCACTTTCTGCTAAAAGCGGTAAGAGCGTCGTGTAGTCAAATTTCCAGACCCCGTTCTCGCGGTTGAAATTGAAATAATAAGGCGTTTCCTGGCCTTTGAGTATCAACTGTCCGCGTGCTTTAGTGTCGCTTTCCAGCACAACCTCGCCGATCAAAGTTTCGCGGATCGTCTTCACCGCCAGTACCTCGTTCTCAACGAGGAAGTCAAACAGTGCAATGCTGTCCATACTTGCAAGCAAAGCCTCCGAAACGCCGTCACGCAGGGTGATCACCAGCAGTTTATCCACTGAAAAAAGCGTATCAAGCGCCGTGGAATCGGCATGGAGCGTACAGTCGAGAATGTATGCAAAATAGTGTACGGTATGCTCATCGGCATAGGCGCGGGCAGAATCAGGCTGTTGTTGGATCAGGGCCTGCCGGAAGTTCAGGAAATCCGATCGAACTTCCTGTTCAAGACGGAAATCCTGCGAAAATGCCGGGTTGATAAACGTGCAACACAAAAGTAAAAGGAGCAGCCTCATAGTATTCGATTGTGTCAAACTTACACATTTTTAGCATATTGCAAAATGAAAAAAGCCGGAACAAGTTGTTCCGGCTTTCGAATTACAATGAGTTAATCGGCTTAATATCCGGCCGGCATTTGCTGAGGCATCGGTTTTACCAATGAACCTGCTTCACCGTAATTAATGAGATCGATCGTGAAATGGAGCGATTCTTTACCACCCTGTTCCCCGTAAGCGAGGTTCCACGGTACGTAAATGTCGTATTTACCTCCTTTTTTCATTTTCGGAAGTGCGTAGGTCCACCCTTCGATCACACCACCGTCGAGGCTGAGCGCAACCGGATCGGTTGATCCGCGCATTTTCTTCATTTCATAAGAACTCTGGATCGTATCACCCGAAGCTGACATCAGGACATATTCAACTTCTACATCGTCTTTCGGTCCCGGACTTCCACCCGTACCTTCTTTGATCGGTACGATCACGATGCCGTTTTCCATCACCTGTGCACCCGGGATCTTCTTTGCTTTCACCATCATTTCATCACCCTTTTTGGTGTTCAGGTCCGAAATGAACTGTGTAACGATCTCTTCGCGCTCTTCTTCGGTGATGAGCGTATCGTTTTTATTCAGAGCATGACGAAATCCGGTTGCAACCATGTCCATATCCAGTTCATTGATACCGCCCATGCGTTTCACATCCCGGTAAAATGTAAAGGCAGTCATACGACCGATACACTCGGAACCTTTTTTGGCATACGTCGTGTCGAAATCCTGGAAATAAGGTCCGAACAACTTCTTGATCATGTCCTCACACTCTTCCGGTTTGTCCTCGTTCAGGTTTGATTTGAATCCTTTAACCATGAGGTCAATGTCCAGTTTTTTCAGGTTTTCATCCTCACTTTTGACAAAGGATTGTGCACTGATCGATCCGAGCGCATACGAGAGCCGGTCTTTGGAGGTTTTCAATTCAACCTTTTCTTCCTGATCTCCGGAAGAATTGTTGTTGCAGGCCATCATCAGGAGGGCAACCGGCAACGCGGCAAATAACCATTTTTTCATTAAACTACTTCTAAAAGTTCTACATCAAAAATCAGGGCCATGTAAGGTTTGATGGGCCCTCCCGGATGCGGATTAGCTCCGTAAGCCAGTTCCTGCGGAATGTACAGGCGATATTTCGAACCTGCCGGCATCAGTTGCAGCGCTTCCGTCCAGCCCTTGATCACCTGGTTTACACCGAAAGTGGCGGGCGTTCCGCGTTGTACCGAGCTGTCGAATACCGTTCCGTCAATCAGCGTACCGTGGTAATGTACCTTTACAGTATCCGAAGCACCCGGCTTTTTGCCTTCTCCTTCGGAGATCACCTCGTATTGCAGACCGCTTGACGTTACATGTACTCCGTCCTTATCTTTATTTTTTTCCAAAAATGCTTCTCCTTCCGCTTTGTTGGCAGCGAATTTTTTTTCACCTACCGACTGCATGAATCCCTGGATGATCGCATTTGCTTCATTCGGGTCGTATTTCAGTTCTTTTCCTTCAAAGACGTCTTTGATCGCCTGTACGAAATCATCCGGGGAGATGCTCTCGAGATCCTGCTGAATCAGGCTTCCCGCAACGCTCATTCCCACACAATAACTTACTGCTTTAATATCTTCTGTCATTCTATTTTATTGATTTTTGAACAAATATACACATTTGAGCAGGCACAGGCCGGGAAGGCCGCATTATTTTTCGGAAGGAAGACGCGAAACCGCCGACGTTGTCCGCCGCCTGCGTTTCTTTTATTATTTTTGTTCATCGCGAAACAAATCAACAGACATGAGTAAACACGAACATATCTCCCAACGCTTCATGCGTTATGTACAAATCGATACAACGGCTGATCCGACCTCAGACACTTTTCCCTCTTCGGCCAAACAGAAAGACCTGGCGCGGCTGCTGGAGCGCGAATTAAAGGAAATGGGACTTCCCGAAGTAGAACTCGACGAAAACGGGTACGTTTATGCAACCATTCCCGCCACCGGCGATGTTGAAAGTCCCGTTATTTGCTTTTGCAGTCACATGGACACCGCACCGGATTGCAGCGGAACGAACGTGAAACCGATCCTGCACAAAAGTTACGACGGAAAACCGATCACCTTACCGGACGACCGGAGCCAGGTGATCACGACTGAAAAGCATCCTTATCTGAAAGAAAAGATCGGCGATGACCTCATCACTGCGAGCGGACTTACGCTTTTAGGTGCCGATGACAAGGCCGGCGTGGCGATCATTATGGATTTTGCGCAATACCTCATCACGCATCCCGAAATTTCGCACGGAAAGATCCGCATCCTCTTTACCCCGGATGAAGAGATCGGGCGCGGCGTGGACCATGTTAATATGGAAAAACTTGCCGCCGATTACGGGTATACCCTCGATGGTGGTGTGCTTGGAAGTATTGAAGATGAAACTTTCTCCGCAGATGCAGCTACTGTAACATTCTACGGTATTAGCGAACATCCCGGTTATGCAAAAAACAAACTCGTAAACGCCATCAAACTGGCTTCGGAATTCGTGCATTCACTCCCGCAGGATTCCTGGTCACCCGAAACGACTGAAAAGCGCGAAGGGTTTGTACATCCTTCCAAGATCGAAGGGCATCTTGAAAAAGCCAGCGTAAACTTCATTGTGCGCGATCACGACACCTCGAAACTGAAAGAATACGAAGACCGACTTGCAAAACTCGCCCAGCAGGTGATCGATAAGTATAACGGGACCAGCTACGAAATGCAGGTAACGGAGCAATATCGCAACATGAAAGAAATCCTTAAAACAGTACCTTTCGTGAGTGAATACGCCATCGAAGCGATGGAAAAAGCCGGTGTTAAACCACGTCCGACGATTATCCGCGGGGGGACTGACGGGTCGCGTCTTTCATTTATGGGACTGCCCTGCCCCAACCTGTTTACGGGTGAAATGGCCATTCACAGCAAGCACGAATACGTGAGTGTACAGGATATGGAAAAGGCCGTGCGCACCATGACCGAACTCGTTCAGATCTGGGAAAAACACAAAGCCTGATGGATCACAAGGCGGTTATCAACAATATCCGGCAAAAAAAATTCGAGCAGATCTACCTGCTGCACGGAGAGGAACCGTATTTCATCGACCTGATTACCGATGAGATCGTGGCGCACGCGCTTGAAGACCATGAACGTGACTTTAACCAGACCACGTTTTATGGAAAAGACGCCGATCCGCTGGCAATTGTCAGTGAGGCCAAAGGTTACCCGATGATGTCGGAACGGCGGCTGGTCGTGATCCGCGAAGCTCAGAACATCCGCGACTGGGATGCGTTCGAAAGCTATTTTGCACAGCCGAGCCCACAAACCGTACTGGTTATCAATCACAAGTATAAAAAGGCCGATTCGCGTAAGAAAGTGTTTAAAACACTGGCTAAAAACGGACTGGTCTTTGCATCCGAAAAGGTGAAAGATTACCAGTTGGTGGACTGGATCTCGAATTATGTCAAAACGACCGGTTTCAGTATTTCCCCGAAAGCAAGCTTTTTACTGGCCGACTTTCTCGGGAACGATTTAAGCAAGATCGTCAACGAACTCGATAAACTGTCGATCGTCCTGCAAAAAGGGACGATGATCAACGATACGCACATCGAAGAGAACATCGGGATTTCGAAGGATTATAACATTTTTGAACTCACCGATGCGATCACGTCCACGGACCTGACCAAGGCCATGAAGATCGTTTATTATTTCGAGCACAACCCGAAAGCCGCGGACCTGGTTCCGGTGATCGGGAACCTCTTCAACCTGTTCATCAACATGATGAAAATTCACTTTCTTCCGAACAAGGCGAAGGATGTGGTTGCCCAGAACCTGAAATTGCATCCGTATTATGTGAGCAAGCTGATCACGGCCTCCAAGAGTTTTCCTCCGAAGAAGATCGCTGCGAACATCGAGATACTTCACGAATTTGACCTGCGCTCAAAAGGCCTCGGAAATGCTTCTTTCAGCCAGGGAGAACTGATGCGCGAACTTGTTTACCGATTATTGAACTGATGCGATTATTTTACCTTTCTGACCTCGATGAACGTGCCGCCGTGCATCAACTTCCCGAAGAAGAAGCAAAACACATCATTCGGGTATTGCGCATGCGCGCAGGCGACGAGGTAGGACTCGTCAACGGGAACGGCCTCCTGATCCGCGGAAAAATAAGTACGATCGAAAACAAGCGCTGCTCCGTGGAAACGGTCGAAGTGATCCGCGAGGACCGAACCGAAAAACCCGTTCACATAGCCGTGGCTCCCACCAAAAATGCAGATCGCATGGAGTGGCTCGTTGAAAAAATGACTGAGATCGGCGTCACGAAGATTAGTTTTGTACACTGTTCGAATTCGGAACGCAAGCATTTCCGGCAGGATCGCGTGGAAAAGATCATGGTGGCCGCCTGCAAGCAAAGCAAGCGCCTGTACTTTCCGGAACTCGAATCGCTTGTTTCCTTTGAAGAATTCATTCGTCGGTATCCGGCAGGTGCGATCGCACATTGCTATGACGAACGTGATCGCAATGACATCGGAATGACGGAAGCAAACGGGAAGCCAGTGTTGATCGGTCCGGAAGGAGACTTTACGGAAGCGGAAGTACAAATGGCACTTGATTCGGGTTATATGCCAATAAGCCTCGGAAAAAACCGTTTAAGAACGGAAACGGCCGCTTTGTATGCCTGCGTTATTCTCAAATCAACGGATGTTTAAATGAAACAGCTTATGAAAAATGCATTGCTATTCCTCGCGTTCCTGACTTTTGGATCCGCAGTTTTCAGCCAGGATGCTTACCAGCTTGCCGTGTTAAAATACAACGGTGGCGGAGATTATTATGCCAATCCGACTTCCGTCCCGAACCTTGTACGTTTCTGTAATCAAAATCTTTCGACAACCATTTCAACGGACGTGCCCTACGTGGAAGTCGGCAGCCCCGATATTTTTCGCTATCCTTTCATTCACATGACCGGACACGGAAACGTGGTTTTCTCGTCACAGGAAGCCGGGAATCTGCGGAAATACCTGTTGGGAGGCGGTTTTTTGCACATCGACGACAACTATGGAATGGACGAATTTATCCGGGTAGAACTTAAAAAAGTATTCCCCAACCAGGAACTGGTGGAAATTCCGTTTGACCATCCTGTCTTTCACCAGAAATACGATTTCAACGGCTTACCGAAAATTCACGAACACGACGACAAACGTCCACAGGCCTTTGGAATTATCGTTGATGGCAGGCTGGTGTGTCTGTATACTTTTGAAACAGACCTCGGCGATGGCTGGGAAGATCCGGAAGTGCATAACGACAGCCCTGCGAAGCACCAGGATGCGCTGAAAATGGGTGCCAACATCCTGATGTACGCTTTCATGAATTAAGCTTCATTCGTGTCGTTGTAAATTTCCTGGAGTTTATCAAATACGTTGGCCAGTGCCGCCCCTTTTCCGTAAATGTCTTTCCAGGGATCACCGGTTTTTACGAGGCGTTCGCGCATGGTTTCAATCGTGAAGTCTGTTGGCCTGATCTTCTGTTCAACCTCATCCCACTCAAGCGGAGCAGAAACGGTGGCCTCTTTTGTCGGCCGAAGCGAATACGGAGCTCCCATCGTCTGGCCTTTGCTGTTTTGCAAATAATCGATGTACAGTTTTCCGCGTCTTTTAGCGATCGAACGCTCCACTGTTGTCAGCGTTGGAAATTTACGTTGCACGATCTCCGCCATGATCTGCCCGAAAAGCCGGGTTTGTTCGAAACTGGTTTCCTTTGAGACCGGTATGATCACATGGATACCTGTTTTACCACTTGTTTTCACATACGAACGCACGGCCAGTTCCTCACAAAGTTCCCGGACATAAAGCGCAACCTCGCGAACCTCGTCAAAGGTATTTTTATCCGGATCCAGATCAATCAGCATGTAATCGGGAAATTCCAGGTTGCCTTCACGACTGTGCCAGGTGTGGATCTCAAAGGCTGCGAGGTTAACGAGGTAAGCCAGCGTATCCGCATTATTGCAGGTCAGGTATTCCAGATCGTGGCCGTTGTGTTCCGAAAAGATCTTTACCGTGTTCACAAATTCCGGAAGATTGAGATTGCCCTTGTCCTTCTGAAAAAACCCTTTTTTATGAATCCCGTTTGGTAGCCGGTACAGGGAAAGTGGCCGGTCCACCAGATGCGGCAGGATCGTTTCGGCGATCTCCATGTAATAATCGAGGATATTTTGCTTACTGATTCCCGCTTCCGGGAAAAGTATTTTCGTTGGATTACTAAGTTCAAAGTCACTCTTTTTGTTCATATCCTGTCTCGAATTGGGAATTGCCTGTGCCGATTTTGCTTCGGTTGGCTCAAGTGTATCGGAAACGTTTTTATCGGTTCGCAAACGTTTAAAAACAGGATGACGCAAACGCTGTTCTTTCGTTATTTCGGAGTAACTAACTTCGGCAAGTAATTCCGGCTTCATCCAGGTTATTGCTCCTTTCGTGTACCCGATGTCGATTTTTTGTCCGAACGGACTGGTTTTGCGGGTGAACTCCTGGAATTTCGCGTGCAATTCTTTCAGCTCCCGGTCTGTAAAACCGGTTCCGCAGTTCCCCACGTATTCCAGTTTACCGCTTTGCTTCACAGCCAGGATCAGGGAACCGAAGAATTTACGACTGTTTTTCGGCTCTGTATAACCCGCAATAAATACATCCATCGTGTTCTCAGCCTTGAATTTTAGCCAGTTCCGTGTCCGCACTCCGGGTGTATAGGTACTTCCTGCATCCTTCCCGATAATTCCTTCTTCCCCTGTGCGAAGGGCTTTTTCTAAAAATTTCCGACCGTTACGAATTACAAAAGGAGACAGGCGAATGCGCCCGAATTCGTAATTAGCCATCAGTGCTTCGAGGAGTTCTTTCCGTTCGTGCAGCGGCAGATCCGTTACCCGGTGATCATTGAGAAACAGGATATCGAATACGTAGAAAAAGAGTTTATCGGAATGCTTGCGTTTCAGGTTCTGTAACTGTTGAAAATCAGAAATTCCGGACTCAGTTTCCACCACAATTTCTCCATCCAGCACCACGCTATCCTTAATTCGGGCCAGTTCCTCACAAAGGGGACGATAATCGTTTGAAAAATTATTACCGTTCCGGCTAAACAACTCGGCTTTTCCGTTATTTATCTTTGCCAGAGCACGGTAACCATCGTACTTTGTTTCGTAAATCCAACCGGCATTTTTTCCGGGTAGTTCATTCGAAAGTGTGGCAAGCATCGGGCTTCCGATCTTCGGCCATTCATCCTCCAACTTGTCTGAACTGTGCGCTTTCTTAGCTCCGGCATGAATTGATTCGATACCGCTTATTTCATATTCATCCAGTGCGAAATCGTCACTTTTCTTAATTAACAGCCAGTTCTCGGCATCATCATTCGTTTTCATACGTACCAGCGCGAATGAACCGTTCAGATGCGTTCCGTGCAACCGGAATTTCAGGTCACCACTCTCAAGTTCGCGCAGAGCCTCTGCGTCCATTTCTTTTTTAGGAACTTCTTTAAGTAATTCGAAGGTGCCTTCGTCCCAAATGTCCACCACTCCGGCGCCGTAATTTCCTTCCGGGATTTCACCGTAAAAGGTAGCATACTGAATGGGATGATCCTCCGTACGCACGGCCAGGCGCTTTTCGCCGGCAACGAGGCTCGGACCTTTGGGAATCGCCCAACTCTTTAAAACTCCTTCAATCTCGAGGCGGAAATCGTAATGTAGCCGACTGGCAAAATGGCGCTGAACCACGAAGCGAAATTTGGGTGCTTTCAGGGCACGGCCTTTGGGTTCGGGTGTGCTGTCGAACTGTCTTTTCTGCCAATATGTGTTCAGTCTCATACGCGTTCCTTTTTAAGACGATTTTTTATGCAGGCTGGCCTTGAGTTGTTCGAGCAGGTCCCCGGATTTTTTGTGAACGACCTTCATTTTCGCACGGCCTTTCTTCGCAGCAGGTTTTTTCGCTTTCTCTTTAATGATTTTCAACAATTCCGAAGAATATTCATCTTTGAACTTATCGATTTTGAAATCGGTGGAATACCGGTCGATCAGGTCCATCGCCATTTCCATTTCCTCTTTTTTGATCTTCGAGGAAGGAATCTTGAGTTCGTCGTAGGACCTGATTTCCTGCGCAAAGCGAATGCGGCTTAACACGAGTACTTCATCCATCGGTTTGATCACCGCAAGTGTTTCGAGTGTTCGCATGACAAACTGACTCAGGCCGACTTTCTTAGACTTTTTAAGCGCCTCGAGCAAAAGTCGATACGCTCGCTCACCGGATTTTTCGGGTTCCAGGAAGTACGAGTTTTCAAAATAGATCGTATCGATCTCGTCTTCGTTCACAAAATGATTGATCTGAATGGTTTTGGATTTTTCAGGTGATGCCTGCTCAAAATCCTCGTCGTCCAACAAAATATACCGGTCATCGAGCTGGTAAGCTTTTCCGATATTGTCCCACTCCACTTCTTTTCCGGTATCTTCGTTGACGCGCTTGTAATGAATATGCGCCATATCGCGCACATCGACCATGTCCAGGTCCAACCGGCTTTGCTCCGTGGCCGAATACAGGCGCACCGGGATGTTTACCAGTCCGAACCCTATTGTTCCTTTCCAAATTGCTCTCATATGCTTCCTTTAACCGTTTTTAACCGTTAACAATTTCTCCTCCGTTCACGTGAATTACCTGTCCGCTGACATAACTGGAATCATCGGAAGCCAGAAATACATAAGCCGGGGCCACTTCTTCCGGTTGACCGGGTCGTTTCATCGGAGAATCCGTACCAAATTTTGCTACTTTTTCCTTTGGAAAGGTAGACGGTATCAGGGGCGTCCAAATGGGTCCGGGAGCCACTCCGTTTACGCGGACCTTGCGCTCGAGCAGATTGGCCGACAGACTGCGCGTAAAGGAAACTACCGCTCCTTTCGTGGAACTGTAATCCACGAGTGCGGGGCTGCCTCGATAGGCGGTGACAGACGTCGTATTCACAATTGCCGCACCTTCGGGCATGGCATTCAGCAGGTTCTGTGTCATCCAAAACATGGAGAAAATATTTGCATGAAAGGTTTTTAGCAAATGTTCGGTTGTGATATCGAGGAAATCTTTTTCAGGATACTGTTGACCGGCATTGTTGACCAGCACGTGAACTTCTTTGAAATCGGATATAATTCGTTTGCAAACGGATGCGCACTTTTTTTCCGAAGCAATATCTGCAGGATACAAGCGACATTTTTTCCCCGAAATTTTCTTTACATCCGCCGCTGTTCGCGTTGCATCTTCTTTATCGGCAGGCAGAAATACAATTCCTACCTCCGCACCTTCTTCCGCAAATGCGAGGGCAACAGCACGTCCTATTCCACTGTCGCCCCCGGTAATGATGCAGTTTTTTCCTTCCAGTCGGCCCTTTCGGGCATTTTCCGGACTCGACTTCGGAACAGGATTCATTTGCGTTTCCTTTCCGGGCCGCGCCTGCGTTTGTTCACTGAATGCTTTTCGTTCTTTACCTCCTTTTTGCATCGCGCGAAAATTAATTATCGTCCGAATCTTTCTTGTCCGGCACTTTATATCCTTTTTCGCGTGCCTCGCTAATGCCAATCGCAACGGCTTGTTTCCGGTTTGTGACCTTGTCGCCATTACTTGATTTCAGATCGCCTTCTTCATATTCGTGCATGACGTCTTCAATTTTTTCCTGTGCTTTTTTAGAATATTTTGCCATGATATTTTGATTTTTATAGTTCTGACTAAAAAACAGGAAAAATCATGCCGCCGCTCTTAAAACTGGCTGAACAGTATGCCTAAAACCACTTCGCAGGTCCGAAGCGGGGCATGCTGGCATATTTTCGAGTAAAATCCTCCCCAAAACCGGGACATAACGAAGCAATTTAGCTATCTTTGCGACCCGTATGAAAAAAGGAAACGTATTTACTTCTATGATTACTCCGCCCTGAAGCACTGAATAAGTGTTCGGCAAAGGCGTATTTCCATGAAATACCCGACTTCGTTTTTTTCAATTTTTCATATTCCAATTTCAGTTCATGAAACTCTTTTTTAATCTTTTCGATCTTCGACAAAAAGTCGATTATAAAACCGAAATTCTTTCAGGTCTCACCGTGGCTCTGGCTCTGATCCCAGAGGCAATCGCCTTCGCACTCATTGCCGGTTTATCACCGCTTACAGGACTATACGCGGCTTTTACCATGGGTTTCGTGACTTCCATTCTTGGCGGACGTCCGGGAATGATCTCCGGTGCAACCGGCGCAGTTGCCGTGGTTTACCTGGGACTAATCGCAGCCCTCAAACAACTGAACCCGGACATGTCTGTGGAGGAAATAACACAGTATGTTTTCGCAACGGTCATCCTGGCCGGCCTCATACAAATTATCGCCGGATTATTGAAACTCGGGAAATTTATCCGCCTGGTACCGCATCCGGTGATGTTCGGTTTTGTGAACGGACTAGCCATCGTGATCTTTTCGGCTCAACTCGATCAGTTCAAACTCCGTGATGCTTCCGGCGACCTGAACTGGATGCAGGGAAGCGACCTGTGGATCATGATCGGTCTGGTTTTGCTGACGATGCTCATCATTTGGGGCCTTCCGAGGCTTACAAAGGCTTTCCCGTCTTCCCTTGCAGCGATCCTCGTTGTTTCGCTTCTGGTACTCGGCTTCGGGATCGACACGAAAACCGTTGCCGATAATTTGCAGCCCGGCGAATCGATTGCTGGAGGCTTCCCTCCGCTGTCCTTCCCTTCAATTCCATTTACCTGGGAAACGCTCCGAACGATCCTGCCTTATTCGTTTATCGTGGCGGGAGTCGGTCTGATCGAAAGTCTTTTAACACTGAACCTCATCGATGAGATCACGCAGACGCGCGGACGCGGTAATAAAGAAGCTGTGGCGCAGGGAACCGCAAACCTTGTGACGGGTTTTTTGAGTGGAATGGGCGGCTGCGCGATGATCGGACAAAGTCTCATTAATATTTCTTCAGGTGCCCGTGCCCGCCTTTCAGGCATCGTGGCTTCCGTGATGTTGCTGGTATTTATTATGTTCGGCGCCTCACTGATCGAACGGCTTCCGATGGCGGCACTTACCGGCGTTATGTTCATGGTTTCGATCGGAACCTTTGAGTGGGCGAGTTTACGCACTTTTCGCCGCATGCCGAAGTCGGATGTACTGGTGATGGTCGTGGTGACGCTCGTTACCGTGTTTTTGCACAACCTGGCACTGGCCGTCCTGATCGGTGTTATTATTTCGGCCCTCGTCTTCGCATGGGAAAATGCACGTCGCATTCGCGCCAGGAAATATACCGACGACAAGGGGATCAAGCATTACGAGATTTACGGGCCTTTATTTTTTGGATCCGTTTCGACTTTTCACGAAAAATTTGACGTTCAAAACGATCCGGAAGAAGTGATCATTGATTTTTCAGAAAGCCGGATCACGGATATGTCCGCCATCGAGGCCTTGAATGCACTGACCGCCCGTTATCACCGCGCAGGGAAAAAACTGCACTTATTGCACCTTAGCGACGATTGCAGGAAACTACTCCTGAATGCTGACAAATTAATCGAAGTCAATGTACTGGAAGATCCTACTTATAAAGTAGTTACCGATCGGCTCTGAACCATTAGGGACCGGGCAACCGGGAAGTGATACGCCTTCGAAAAGCATTTTTTTTCGTTTATTTTCACCTGTCTGAAATAAACGGACTAATTGCTGCGTTAAAAAAGTCATGCAGCGATTCAACCGCAATAACCTTATCCGAATCACCGGTGAATTCTTCACTGGTTCCTTCGCATTTAGACTCATGCTTTCACCGATTTTTTGTAACCGGCCGGAGCCACACCTGATCACGCATACCTGTATTTACTCCATTCACAAAGTCAGCGCAAGATCGCGGTAAAGCGGGCCTGACCTTCTTTTACTGCTGCCTGTCCTGATCGTTCTCCGATCTTCGTTTAAGCCCGAGTTTCCGGTATTCGGAAGGGCTGTAACCACTTACCTGTTTAAACTGGCGGCTAAGGTGTGCAGGACTACTGTAATTGAGCCTGGCAGCGATCTCACTCATGGTCAGTTCGGGATCTTCCATCATTTCACGGACACGTGTAATGCGTTGCAGGATAAAAAAACGACCGATCGTATTTTTCATTTGATCCTGGAATACAGCAGAAAGCGTATCGTAATCTTTTCCGAATTCCCGTGAAAGCAGGTCCGACAAATTTTCGGAAAGGGCAGCATCTTCTTCCCATACACAACGAATGATGCGAATGCGTATCAGCTCGGCGAGTAAGAGCGGTTCACTATCGATCAATGAGAAACCGACTGCTTCGAGGCTCGTTTTTACGCGTTCAAGTTGATCATCTGTAGGTTTTTCAGCCACTTCCGCTTCACCGAGTTCCACATGCAGCGGATGCAGTCCGGCATGTATAAGTTCTGCGCGTACGACCATTTTACAACGATCGCAGATCATATTCCGGATGTGAAAAACGAATGACATGAACTTCTTTAAAAGTAAGAAAGATCAGCGTTCTTCAATAGTAAATTTCGAGAAGAAGCGGTTTTTTAGCTTTTTCGATGTATTCTTCGAGGACCGGGAAAAAGTTTTCTGAGACCATCGGACACCCAAGGCTGTTGCAAATCGGGAAATCCTGCTCTTCGTCCGGTACGCATTGATAGCGATGCAATACGATCAGGCGGTCGAATGCTTTGCTGTTCGTCGGATCAAGTCCGTATAGTTTATAGGCTTTTCCGAACATACCCGCATAACTGTAACCAATCTTATACCTTCCAAGCGATGAGCGATACGATTCTGGAACATTTCCGAATACAAGACTGTCGGCAATGCCCGTTTCACACCCACTGCCGTGTGCCACAAGTCCGCTGGTGAGTACGCGCGAAGAATCGAGATCATAGACGAAAAAACGCTTGTTCCCCGACGGAATTCGCATATCCACCAGGAAAACAGTATGCGCATCATAAGCCGGATGCTTTGCAATGTAGGAGCGCAATTGCCTTGCTTTTTCGCTATAACGCCTGTAGCTAATGAGGGTATCAGGCTCTTCCGCCTTCGCCGGTTCCTGATCTTCAACCCGTGAATGCTTTGTGGCAGGTTGTGAAACAACATGGAAACGTGTAAAAAAGAATATGGCCGAGAGAATCAGTGCTGCAAGAATGATCAGTTTCATTTGCCGATGGTTTTACGGAATAACGAAGACTTGCCCGAAATGTTTCACTGCGCGGAAAACAGCGCAATCGTATAATTTAGTAAGTGCGTATCCCCTACTGCTCCGTGTCCGGGCACCACGTACTCGGCCCGAGCAAATGCTCGACTTACCTTCCTGACAGTTTTGGGCCAGGCTTTTACATCTGCATCCGCCAGGTTTCCTTTCCCCGAACCGTCCGATTTGATCATGCACCCGCCGAATAGAACTTTTTCGGAAGGAATGTATGACACGATGTTATCGGAGGTATGCGCTTTTCCAAAATAGCGATTTATGACGGTTTCTCCGCCGATTTCCAGGGTGAGTGCTTTGCGAAATCCATGTTGCGGAATTTCCGGATGATACAGGGTGTCCATTCGCGCCAGTGCAATCGTGCGCTCGGAAGCGTAGGAAGGAATTCCATGTTCGTGGAAGGCGCGCAGGCCTCCCAGGCAGTCATCGTGAAAATGATTCACCACCACGCCTTTTATTTGAGCGTCGTACTTCGATTCGATGTATTCGATCAGCCGTTCGGAAGCCTCGTTAACAGTCGGTGCATCAAGTATGAGTGCTTCGCCGTTCCGGATAAACACAAGGCCATTACAGGGAACATTGCCCCACTCCTTCGTTTCCAGGTAACTGACGTGTAAAAGTACGTGTTCGGTAAGTGGTTTGATGTCGATTAAATTTACATTTTCTCTATCAGGCGTGCGATAGGACGTATGTAGGACAAAAAGTAAGAATGCTGAAAAATAGAGCCCGGCCTGCTTCATCGGATTTTTAGTACAAAGATAGCGAAGGCCCGGCTTTCCGATCCCTTTTTAATTCAGATGTTCTTCAATTTCCGCTTTTTCGAGGTAGCCCATGTGAGACCAGGACTGTTCGCCGTTCCTGTAAACCCGGATTACCGGCAATCCTTCGATACCCAGTTGCGCACAAAGTTCCGGATTTTCATCTGCATTGATGCGGATCAGTGTCAATTCGTCGGAGCGCTCCCGTGCCAGTTCATCGAGGAAGGGCTGCATCTTTTTGCAGGGTTGGCACCAGTCTGCGTAAAAATCAACCAGGACGAGCGGTTTGTCTTCGAGCATTTTATGAAAATCTGTCAAACTGATTCCGACCGTAGTTTGGGTGTCTTTCGCTTCCTCGAGTCCGGCCTTACGCCAGTTTAGCAAACCGCCCCGCAATTCGTATACTTCCCTGAATCCCATTTCACGCATTTTAGCTGCGGCTGACGCACTCCGTCCTCCGCTTAGGCAATACACAAAAACCGGGGCGTTCTTATCGAATTGCTGTACATTTTTACTAAAATCGTTTCCGAGCCAGTTTATATTCACAGCGCGTTCAATAGTTCCTTCATTGAATTCTTCCGGGGTTCGAACATCAATGACCGGGGCATCGGGTAATTCGGCCATTTTCTGCTGAAACATCTGTGGTTCCAGAACCGTTTTGTTTTCCTGTGCGCGACTGTTGCTGCAGGATACGGTGAATGTAACGAAGAAGAGACCTGCGAGATATATCCATTTCATAGTCTAAAGATAGTCAGTTATTGATCTTCCGTTGCAGACTGCTCCATCCACCGCCGTTGTGTACATCCGAAATACCTGCCGCTTTGAGCATATTTTTGGCCGAAGCACTCCGCATACCGGAGGCACAACAGGTGATTACGGTTTTGCCGCGTAATTTCGATACGTTCTTTTGAATCGAATCGAGTGGAATGTTCACTGAGCCACGTATATGACCGCCGGCGAATTCATTTTTTGTACGCACGTCCACGATGACCGCGCCGTCCTTTACGAGTTGCGCATAATCCGCTCCCGCACTGAAGAATTTTTTAAATAGTCCCATTTTTTCAGATTGTTTGAGATTTGTAGTAATTCACGTCGAGCCATGATCCGCCATTGATGCATTCGATTCCCAGGCTGGCGAGTAATTGCTCCGCCATTCCGCTGCGGTTACCGGATGCACAGCATAAAACAAGCGGTGTTTGCAATGAGCGAAGTTCTTCCGTTCGCATCTGCAATTCCTGTAGGGGAATATTTACCGATCCGGCTACATGGCCACCCCGGAATTCCTGTGGAGAACGAACGTCTACGACCGTTCCTCTTCCCTCCCTGATAATTCGTTCCGTATTCATTTGATCTGTTTTGATTTTGTTTACCTGTGCTTTTAAATGAACTGAAGCATCGCCTTCCAGGGCGTACTTTCATGTTCCATTAGCAACTTACGATACAAAGGTCGGTGAGATGTCTGAATTTTTCGGTTACCCGGGTTACACAACTCACTTAATTTTCTGATTCGAAGAAATCAAAGGGGGCGAGTGTTAATGGCCCGGCAAACTTCTTCGGGTGAATCCGTACCCAGGCGCACACGCATGTCCGAATTCCGAAAGGTGAGTTCAACGGCACTCAAACCGCTGACATTATAAAGCGTTCCATGCCGATAATAACGAATTCCGATCCCGTTCAGGAGATGATTCCGGACGGCTTTACAGGATTCGATATCGCTTCGCAGATAGGTTTTTTGAATCAGCCCTACGCCCATAATGAAGCGGACGTTGTGATCATTGACCACGATCGTCATGCGCCAGCAAAGGGCAGCGATTATCAGGGAGACGCCGATGATTAACACTCCCGGCCAGCGTTCTTCCTCCGGACCTTTCGTACAGTACATAACGATCCCGCCGGCCAGTAAAATGGTGCATACAATAATTGAGAAAGTTCCTGTTTGTGTAAATCGTTTTTCCATTATCCTGTTTTTCGGATGCGCCGTTGCCAGCGCACAATGTAAATCGTTCCCATTACGGTTGGTAAAATCCATGCTGCCGGGTGAACGATCCCGATTCCCGCCACTATGAACGCCGTTACCGAAGCGATCAGTGCCCCGACCATCTTACTGATGTGGATTGAGAGCCAGTTGACTCGTCCTTTTGCGCGAAATGTTTTCAGATCTCTGCCTGCAAGTACCAGGCCGATCCCCCCGAAAAATACAAAAAGGAGTTTTGCACCAAGGATTCCGGACAGTCCGATGCCGATCATTCCCACCGCCAGGATTCCCATGCAGATTGAAATCAACCAGTCCGTGCCGGTGGCTCTGAGTTTGTTTCCCGCCACAAAACGAATGGCGCGATAGCCGGTTAAGATCAGGTAAAGCGTGAAAACTCCGATCAGGAATAGAAAGGGGTTGATGTGTCCCGGGGAAGCTGCAATTACCAGTGATAAAACCGAACTGCCGGCCATTGAAACAGCAAAAATTTTACCGGTGGTCCGGTGCAGACGATTTCCTTTACGGGTCAGGATGGCGAGCATCCCGGTAAATAAGCCGAGCGCTCCCAGCAATGCGTGTATTATAATGATTGTTCGCAGCGTTTGTTCCATAATTCGCTTTTGCAGAAACCTGCTTAAAGATAGGACAAAATCGATCGCGAAAGGCGCTTTGAAACCGTAGTGTGGAATGACTGCCACAATCCCCGGCATAAGTTGCAACACCGGCCATCGCGACTCCAAAAATTAATCATCTGTAAAACAGATAATTAACTTCAAAATACTTCCCGGAACGATTCCTGCTCTTAGAAAAAGCGTACAACAAACAAAACCTTAATATTATGACAACAGGAGGAAAAATAGCAGTAGCAGCACTGACCGGAACGGCAGTGGGACTTTTAACAGGAATTTTGGTAGCACCTGCCAGCGGACGTGAAACACGTAAAGCAATCGGATCCAAGTACCGCGATGTAACCGGGTCAATTGCCGACAAAAAAGACGAACTTGTAGGTCGTTTTCAAAACCTGAAAAACCGCCTTGCAAATGCCGGAACAGAATTGGCTGGTGAGGTACGCGAAGAGTTAATGAAGGAAATCAGTACACTCGAAAACCGACTGAATTCCGGAATTCCGAAAGCGGTTAAAGCCGAACTGAACGGAAGCGGTAAGAAAGCATAAATTCAGACTTGACTAAAGAATTTTAATCCACATACTTTCGGTATGTGGATTTTCTTTTTATCATGAACTCCCTGATATCAACTCTTCCTAATCCGTTTCCTTGAAGTCGGAAAGAGCATTAAAACAGGAAAAGAAAGATGCAAGTAATTTATTGAGCCGGAAAGCATTCAGCGAGGCGTTTTTGATTCCCAGCGTGCCATAAATGCGTATATCGACCGGTCGAACTTCCTGCTGTGCAAAATCAAAGAAATTGTATAATTCGCATGTCAGTTCAATGTGCGAGTGATCCACATAGAGGCTGTCCCCTATTTTCGTACGGATCATATTCGTGTCCGTAAAGTTTGCATTGTAGAGTTGCGGATTATCGCCCTTTAACGTATTTCCGAGTGCAAAACTCACTTTATAGGCATCCAGGTGCATTCCTCCGCGATAGTAAGTATCCAGTGTAATCGGTCCGCGTACGAAGCGGTCATTTTCCTTTCGAACGGCGAAGGAAAAGGTCAATAGACCTTCTGAAAATTCAAGCGTAGTCGAAATCCGGTACAAATCTTCGTGTTTGTCATAATATTTGTCTACATGATAATAAGCCGTGCGCTTTTTCAGTTCTTTGAGTTCTTCCCGCGAAAGTTGCGAAAAAACAAGGCCGGTGCTCATCGTTAGCAGAAAGAGTAAAAGGAGGCGGCGAAAGTCAGGTAAATTCATATCGAAGCGATTAAGTTTATTCCAAAAATAAAACATTTATGAACATATAAGCCCTACTCATCCATTTCGGGGAAAAATACATCGAAGAGGTCTTTTCGCGTTTTCACTTCTGCAAAAAGAGACAGGTTTTCGCTTTTTTTAAGTTCACGAAGGGTTACCTGCGCCCTGCTTTCCTCTTTCAGCGCGAGATCGCACAAAGCATCTCTTAATTTTAAGCCGCTACGCGCGGAACTTTCTACTTCTTTTAATTCCTGAGCACTCATCCATTTCTCAAGTTCTTTTCGTTCTTCCGACGGAATCAATTCCTGCTGAGCATTGACTTCTTTTGCTTTTAAATAATAAGTTTCGGCCGCCTGGTAACCCGTTCGTTTTTCGACCAGTAATCCGACGTACAGCAAATTCATCGGGTTCTGTTCAAGAAGCGCATCGTTCGTATAATAATGAATCAAGGAGTCCAGGTAAAGTGAGTCGCCGGTCTCCTGAAATGCTTCCATTAAGAAAAGTGGTCTCTCATTTACGTGTATTTTTTCAAACGACGGATTTTTTTCAGCGGAATCAGCTGATTTCCCGATCGCACCCTCTGTCGATTCGGTTTCAACGGTTTCGGAGCAGGACAGGAACAGGAACGGCAGGGTGAGCGCTGCTTTAACAAGATTTTTTTTCATCGGTTTTATTTGTTGACCGGGGGAAGATATTCGTCACTTCGAAAATGAAATTAAACAAAAATCCCGGTTCAGACCGTCTACAGTTTATCCATTGCACGCTTTTTCTGGGCTTTTACAGCGATACGGATCCCGGCAAATGCCCGAATTCCCTGGTTGGGTGCATACATATACGTCGGATCGAAGGTCAGGGCATACGGATTGTCTTCTGTGGCGAGCACCTGCCCGGAGCCGTCGTACTGAACCTGTTTATCAAAGGGATCGGATGTTCGGGCGATTAGAAAAGGACTTTTACGCGCAGGAGTCCAGTTGAGCAAGTTTTTCACGCCGGTATAGAGTTCTATGTTTCGCAAACGGCGACAGGTCAGCTGGACGTTCTGAATACTCCACCAGGGCGAATACGGATCGCGCGGATCAAGTGGTCCGAGCAGCGGGAGTTTCATCGGGCTGTAAAGGTTTCCCGTATAATCGATCGACAATCCGAAGCGCACCAGACGATAGCTAATGGCCCAGGTCGCGGTAAAGTTTTCGGTTAACAGTTGCGGAAAGCGTTTCCCTTTTTCGATCATTGAAACCTCCATGAGCGTTGCTCCCACATTGAGCGACAGTTTTCCGTCCCATTCGAGATCTGCGTTGGCGTTTATTCCGCGACTTTCGGCGTGCCCCGTGAGGTTCCGGTAAATTATTTTGTCCGCATCGCTGGTATAATCCGCTGTAATGCGATTGTCAAACCAGGTGTAAAAGGCATTCATTTCCAGTTCGAGCCGCGTCCTTTTAAAGCTGATCTTTCGAAGCCAGTCGAAGTTGATATTATAAGAGCGTTCCGGCCGCAGTTTTTCCTCGATGACCACTTCCCGCGCCCCGGTAAGTGCCGCATGATCTTCCGTGAACAGGTTCACCACCCGGAAACCGGTACCCGCATTCAGGCGAAAAATGCTTTTACCTGCCGGTTTCCAGCGATAAGCAATTCGCGGTGTAAAAACGGCACCGTGAACGGAATTGTAGTCGTAGCGGACACCCGCTAATACGGACTGTTTATCCGAAATCTGCCATTCATCCTGCACAAAAAGTCCGGGTAACAGTGTTATCGCAGCCTGATCCTGAGGTGCCAGGGAATCCGCTGAAAAAGTAGCCGGTGTATTATCGTTGTACCAGGTATATCGCAGCGCGGTTCCGGTGAGCAATTCGTGTTTTCCCAACTTTTTTTCCCAGGAAAGGAGGGTGAACCCGGTTTGTTGTGTCGCGATGAACGAAACCGTTCCGTAACGGCTGTCCTGCGCATGGTAGTTATATGAAAATGCGAGGCTGATCTTTTCTTTGACGGGAAGTGCATATCTCCCGATCAACTCCCAACGATTCGTGGAAATGCTTTCGCCGTAAATACTATCGCCGCCGCGAAAAGATCGATCCCAGTTTACATCTCCGCCCCAGCGATCTTCGTAGAGGTAGCGACTCATGAGCTGAAGTTCGCGTTTATTTTTACCCTGGAAGGTCCACTTTTGGAACAGTGATACACGATCCTGCAGGCTCACATCCGTGAATCCGTCGCCATTCTTATCCGTAATTCTGTCGAAGTGAAAATAATCGATCGCAGTCAACACTTTCGTATGTTTAGCGGGTGATGCACAAAAAGATAAATCCGCGTTCAGTTCATTCCAGCTTGTAAACAGGATATCAGCCGACAGCAAGGGGGCTTTTTCAGGAGTTTTTGTGATCACATTGATCAGTCCGCCTACCGCTTCACTTCCATACAGTGAAGAAGCAGGTCCGCGCACAATTTCCACACGCTCGATAAGTCCGGCCGGAATACCGGAAAGTCCGTAAACCGACGACAGCGAACTTACGATGGGCATCCCGTCAATTAAAACAAGCGTATACGGTCCTTCGAGCCCGTTGATATGAATATCGCCCGTATTGCAAATATTGCAGTTCAGTTGCGGACGAACGCCGTTTACCGTTTGCAATGCATCGAATACGGAAGGAGACGGGTTTTTCCTGAAAAATGCCGGTGTGTAGACTTCTACCGGAACCGGGCTTTCATCTCGCCGCACTTCACGAAGCGTACCGCTTACCACCACTTCCCCGAGTTCCTGTACAGGCTTGAGTTGTAAATGCATCACCTTCTGTTCATCCGTTTGAAAAGTCACGCGATCACGCAAAGTTTCATAACCGTATGCGGAAACCGTTAGCACATAAGTATCTGCCGGAATCGGTGCGATTGTAAAAATCCCGCAGGAATCGGTCAGTGCGCCCAACTGTGTTCCTTCCAGGTAAACGCGTACAAATGGCAGTACCTGTCCCTGGTCATCGCTTACAGAGCCCCGGAGACTTTGTGCCGATATAGCGGTAGTACTGATCAGAAAGGAATAAATGAGAAAATGTCGCAAACACATAATTTATTTTTAGAAATGCTAAATTATAAAAGTTAGATTAATCTAAAAATTGAAATGACCTATTTTTCCCTATTTTTGGCGCATGCTTTCGTATACCGAAGAAAATTACCTCAAGGCGCTCTTACACCTGGCTATTGCAAATCCTGCCGGGGTGGGAACGAACGACCTTGCGGGCGTACTGGAGGTCAAACCGGCCACGGTGAGTGATATGCTTCGGAAATTGCGCGAAAAAAAATTAATTCATTATAAAAAGTACGGGAAAATCACCCTGACCGAAACGGGTAAATTGTGTGCAAGTGACATTGTTCGAAAGCACCGTTTATGGGAAACATTTCTCCATGAAAAGCTTGATTTTGGCTGGGAAGAGGTGCACGAACTGGCCGAGCAGCTGGAGCACATTCAATCCGATTTACTGATCGACAAACTGGACCGCTACCTGGGACATCCCCAATTTGATCCGCATGGCGACCCGATTCCTTCTCCAAACGGATCGCTTCGTGACCCTTTCCGGAAATCACTGGCTGACGTTCAGGCAGGCATACCCTGCCGGGTAGCGGCAGTTCGGGACAATTCAAACGATTTCCTGAATTATGTCAACCAGGTCGGACTTCGGCTAAACGATTCCGTACTGATCGAATCGCGCAATGCCTACGATCGGCTTATAACGCTCGTTCATGCCGGTGACAAACGCACAACAGTCGGAGAAAAATTCGCCGGGAACGTGTTGGTTGTCTGCGCCGATTGTCCGGGCGGAAAAGCTTGTCCCGCCAGTGAATGTGACCTGTTAAAAAAGCATTCCTAAGCACGAAAAACGATTGCCAATGCCCTTTCATTCCGGCTCAGGATCACGAAAAACCGTAGATTTGTATTAAAATCGGTACTATGGCAATTTACGAATTCAACGGGTTTCGTCCTATCATCCATGAAAGCGCCTTCATTCATCCTCAGGCAGCTGTAACGGGAAACGTGCGCATCGGGAAGAATGTATATATCGGGCCCGGGGCTGCAATTCGCGGTGACTGGGGCGAGATCATCATTGAAGACGGCTGCAACGTTCAGGAGAACTGTACAGTGCACATGTTCCCGGGAACGACCGTTCATTTACACGAAGGTGCGCACATCGGTCATGGTGCGATTGTTCACGGTGCCACGATCGGCGCAAACTCACTGATCGGCATGAATGCGGTTTTGATGGACGACGTACAGATCGGTGAAGAATGCATAGTCGGTGCACTTGCTTTTGTACCCGCTGCGACCAATATACCGCGCAGAAGTATTGTGGTGGGTAACCCGGCAAAGATCGTGAAAGAGGTTTCGGATGACATGATCGCCTGGAAAACCAAAGGAACACGGCTTTACCAGCAATTACCGGCTGACTGTTATGCCAGTCTGCGCCCCTGCGAACCGCTTCGGGAGGCAGAAGCGAACAGGCCCGAGCAGGAAAAACTCTATGAAACCTGGGAAAAGATCAAAAATTCATGATCCCGGTAAACCGCGACTGAAAGACTGTGTCTCAGATAGTGAGACGGCGCCGTTTCACACGAGCGGCAACCCGGTAACCGAGGAGGCACAGCGGAACCTGAACGGCGAGCGCAGCGACCCAAAACCAGATTGGTCCGGACATCGTCAACAGGCTGAGCAAGGTAAAGAAAGTCAGGATCAGTCCGGCAATCAGAGCTTCCTGTAACTCAATCCCTTTTCGTATCAGCGTTGCAACCAAACCGGTAAAAAAGGCCCCGCATGCGTATGAAAGTATAACCAGCAAATGAACAGGAACCGGTGCTGTCAGGAACGCAGTGCGCATCTCTTCCGGCGTTGCTCCTTTTGGCGGCGTATAAAAGGTATTTCCCAGCATCTGCACAAAATAGGTGACCGTACCACCGATCACAAGTCCCAATACTACCGCTGCAACATTTCTAAACATCCTGTTTTTCTTTTAATTCCGGGTTATCTTCCTCGAAGAGGAGGTGTTTGAATTTATTGTAAAGAAACGAAATTATCAGCAATAATACACCAAGTGCCACAAAAACGATGGTTTTGGAGATCGTGTTGAGCTGCGCGATATCGTAGAGAAACAACTTGACCAGCGTGATACCGAAAAGTACAAAGGAAAATATACGGAGTAACTGTGCTTTGCGGTAAATTCCGAAAGCCATAAGCACAAATGCATATACACCCCAGAGAATGCTGATGCCGAGTTTGTATTCATTTCCGCCGGCCAGGTCAAGGTACTGGATCATTTCACTGGTGAGTAACCACAATACGATCACGTGCAGCAGGATCTCGGAAAAAAAGCGGAATCCGGCGAAATGTGTATCACGCAGTTGTTCGCGCCATGCGCGGGCAAGTACAACAAGTGCGAGAATCGTCAGGTAACGGTAGATTAAAAAGCCCGAGCCGCTATAAGCCGGTGAAAGGTAAATTTCGCGCGCTTCACTGAAAGTAAGCAAACCGGAAAACAGGAAAATAGAAACCGCGATGAGCGAAGCAATGAAAGCGGTCAATCCGAAGGTGTGTACCTTCCAGCGAGCATAATTCAACATGAAAATGGCCGCAAGAAAGACGAAGACGAAACTATACGAAACAGCGACGCGTGCGGGAGAAAGTTCCGGATGAAAGACTCCTTCCGTCACATATCCCATTTGTGGAAAGTGTATCCTGTTCAACTCGATCAGCACACCAAACAGGAATATCGCAGCACTTAGAACGGGTGTGAAATAATACATTCCAGAATCGGATTCATGCGGAATTTCGGTACGTGCCGACTCGAAACGTTTTTGCAAAAAGACAGCTGACACAAGTACAACAACCGCCAGAAAAGATTCATTGAAAAACGGCGACGGTCCCACATAAGTACGGTCCAGAAACAGGTCGATAAATCCGACGGACCAGTCATACAGGATCACAATTGCCGCGGTGTAGATGAGTACCTGTCCGGCCAGCACCACAAAGTTTTTCCGAAGTAATTTGTTTCCGGAAAGCGCCAGTAATACGGCCTGAACGCTCATAAAAACGGAAAGTGCATACGCGTCAAAGTAAACCACTCCGGCAGCATTCAGGAAAAACAGCGCTGCGATAAAGAAAAAGATTTCAGTGATGCCCTGACGTTTTTTCCAAAAGACAATAAACGAAATCGTGTGGATTGCAAAATAAAGCAGGAACAGGAAAGTAAGTTGCAGTTCTGAAAAATGGGCATTCACTGAAAGATGCAGGCTAACTCCGAAGAGTATCACGGACTGAACAAGGTGTAGGATCAGCCACGGCCCCTGCTCTTCCCCGGACTTCCGCAATTGACGAAGCAATAATACTGCTTGAAAAACGATATAGAAAATCAGCATGGACACCAGTACCAGGCTAACATCCGTTTTCGGATCAAAACGGAGCGCAAACCAGCTAATGTAGATCATCCACGAAATACCGATCGACGAAAAGAAAAGACTTTTCCAGTTTTTCCGGGTTGCGAGAAATAAAATTCCCAGGTTAATAATCGTCATATATGTGAATAACATACTGACATGTCCACTCCCGTCACTTAATAAAAACGGTACGGAATACGCGCCTACCAGTCCGAACTGTGCAATTATTTCATTATTGTAACGCAGCGCCGAAACACTCGTACCGGCAGTCAGCAGGAACATAATTAGGAATGTCGGAAGCTTCCCGAAAAAACCGTAATAAGTAAAAGCGGCATACGTAATGAAAAATGCAATGGCAAACGCGCCGCTCAGCAGGACGGCACTAAAACTTCTGTAATTTCGAAACAGGATCGTTGAGAAAAAACCGAGGAGTCCTGCGGCGCCATAACCGAGTACAATGCGCGTGGCGGGACTGATCAGGTTGTGATCGATTGCATATTTGGCCCCCACGGAAACCCCGAGAATAACGATGACAATACCGATTTTATTGATCAGGTTTTCACCGATGAAACGTTCGAGTTCCGAACGATCTTTGCGTACGCGCATCTTTTGTACCTCCGGCGTTTCATGCACCGGACTCTCGTAAACCGGCTTTCGTTCTTTTGACGTTCTTTGAACGGGTGCGGCAGCACTTTCAGAAATAATTTCCTGTGAACCGGTTTTCAGAGCGTAAAGCTCCCTGCGGAGTTGATTGATCTCTTCAATATAATCCCGTTGCTTTCTGATCAATTCAGTCAGGCGTTGGTCTAACTTCCGGATCTCGTCGTGTTGATTATTTTCCATGGAATGTCCGATCGTAATGTTTTCAAAAATAACCTTTTCATCCGAATGTCAAATTCCAAGTTTCAAACGTGCCGCCTACCGAGTCGGAAGCATTAGCATAAATTTGATACTTATCAAACAGGATTATCGGGACTGTACGCTCCAATTCGGGTAAAATCCACACATTTAGAGTTTACAAAAACCTTACAATCAAATAATTACGAATGTAACCGTATTTGATCCGGGAATAATATAAAAACTAAAATCATGAAAAATACATCCAAAAATCCGCAGCCGAAGGATCGTGAAAACGAGCAACAACAGCAAAAAGAACAACGCAACGAAGAAATTCGTAAAAAACGGGAAGGCGCCATCAGCCCGAAAATGCAACGCGATCAGCCACGGGATGAGAAATAAGACCGAGTGAACAGCTCATCTATGTGAGCAGTTATATTCGTTGCTATGGAAGCGGACGGTAAAACCCGTCTGATGTCTGATTCTTCAAACGTAAATCTATGGATCAATAAGCTTTAAAAATCAATAGGTTACAATTAAAAAGACAGATCGTCCCGCCTTTGTCCCGTTAAATTATGGCCTGCTCACGCATGGGTTTTCTAATTTCGGAAAAAACTAAAATCGTTATGCAAAAACTCATGCTTGTTATTTCCGGTCTTATGCTCTTGCCGGTGCTTTCATTTGCAGCACCCGGCGACACGACCTGGGTAACTGTCTTCGAGAACCGCCACCTTGACCATTACGGATTTTACGATACCACCGCCCACCTGCCGGCTCAGGGAACCGATTACCGAAAGATCCGAATGCATTACATTCTTGGGCGCTATGCCTGCGAACCGGGAGCACAATATTGCGGATCCTGGGATTATACCACTTCCGTGATCGCCGAACCTCAAGATGCGGATACCGTTGAAATCGCACGAGTAATTACCCCTTATGCTACGGACTGGCTATCTCAAAATCGCAGCCATGACTACATCATTGACATTTCCGATTACGCCTCCATTTTAAATGACGACCTGGACATGCGTTTTAAATACGAAGGATATTCCTGGGGTTTCACGCTTACTTTGAAAATAGAATACATCGAAGGGACTCCTCCGATGGAAGCACTTCAGGTAAGTAATGTGTATAACGGTTATTATACATACGGCTCATCGAGTGATCCGATTGAAACACATTTACCTTCGAAAACGATTAGCTATGACCCGGCGAGTACGAGTGCAAAAATTAAGAACACGATTTCCGGCCACGGACAGGACGATAACGATGGATGTGGTGAGTTCTGTTCCAAATACTACCAGCTAAAAATTGACGGGAACCTCCTCGAACAAGTTCAACTCTGGAAATCCGATTGTGGCTATAATAATATTTATCCGCAAACGGGAACCTGGCTTTATGATCGTGCGAACTGGTGTCCCGGAGAACAGGTTTATCCGATCTATCACGACCTTTCAACCGTAACAAGTCCCGGAACTCAGTTTGATGCCAACCTGGATATGCAACCATATACGGCGGCGAGCCAGGCAAATCTCGGCGGATACAACATTGTTTCACAACTTATTGAATACGGACCGAAAGCACATAGCCTCGATGCTTCTATCGAAGATATTATTGCACCGACCAACGATCCGAACCACGAACGCGCGAACTCGATCTGCGCCACGCCGGTTATCCGCGTCAAAAACACCGGAGCAACTGAGATTACCTCGCTTACATTCTCTTACGGACTGGAAGGCGGACAGTCAGCAACGTATACCTGGAACGGAAATCTCGCATCTTTTGAAGACATGGAGATCGCATTGCTCGGGAATATCAACGTATTTTCCGGAAATGCCTCGAATCATTTCTCCGTACAAATTACGGATGTCAACGGAGGGGGAACGGATGAAGAACCCTTAAATGATTTTTACCGCAGCCAATTTACGCACGTTGTTTCCCATCCTTCGGAATTCGTTGTTTACTTTAAGACAAATAATACCGGAGGAGCATACAATGAAACGAACTGGCGAATCGAAGATGAGCAGGGAAATGTGGTTGCAAGTCGTGAAAACAATGCGAACAGTACCACTTTTAAAGATACGCTCAATCTCGCAAACGGCTGTTATACACTGATCACCGACGATGCGGGGTGCGACGGCCTTTCCTGGTGGGTTTATCCCTATTACCCGCAAAACCCGGGAACCGGTATCATTCGTTTTACTAAACCGAACGGATCGTTGATCAAGAGTTTCAATGGCGATTTCGGTTGCCAGATGAAGTATCGCTTTACTGTTGGTTACACACTCGGGCTGGATGAAACAGAGGAATCCATGAATGATTTTGAACTTTACCCGAATCCTGCCG
Organism: uncultured Flavobacteriales bacterium; assembly: GCA_964389755.1. GTDB lineage: Bacteria > Bacteroidota > Bacteroidia > Flavobacteriales_D > Crocinitomicaceae > JBBSUQ01. The sequence continues at coordinate 45,735 of CAYMEW010000025.1, forward strand.
ACAACGAGGTAAATATGGTTCTCAATGTATCCTCTCAGCAGGATATCCGTTACAGCATTACCGATATGAGCGGAAAAGTTCTGAAGGAAAACGAATTAAAAGGAGTTTCTTCTGTGGCTTACCCGTTAAATGTGAGCCAGTTCTCCGAAGGCGTGTACATGCTCAACTGTTATTACGAGAACGGGCAGGTCGTTCAAAAGAGATTCGTAGTTGCCCGGCAATGATCTTGTTTGTAGAATAATATCAACCAACCACTGAACTTTTGCGAAAGGCTGTTTGCGGTAATTGCAGACAGCCTTTATTGCATTCACAATGACCGTTCAATACGCCTGTTACCATTTTTCGTAAATATATGTTATATTTCAGTAGTTAAAGCGGTTATTTTCAGTGCCTGTCTTCCAAATTCCGTAACTTTGGCGGAGAAACGAGATAACTGGATTCTTTACATGAAACTTTTGCAAACCATCTTATGTTCGGGAGCGATCCCTTTTTTATTTTTTGCCCAAAGCGGTCCTGCCGGTGTCGGTAGCTCAAGCACGAATGTATTGTGGCTGAAGGCCGATGCAGGAACCTCCACCACTGTGAACGGTCAGCCGGTTCAGGGCTGGAACGACCAGTCCGGAAATGCAATTGATGTTTCACAGTCCAACGCGGCGCAGCGTCCGCTTTTCGTGACCGCCCTAATGAACGGTATGCCGGCCATCGAATTCGACAATGTAAATACTACCGGGCAAAACGACCAGTTTACAGCTCCCGATAACCCGTTGCTTGATAACACCTCGGGATACAGTTTTTTTACCGTAACCCGTATGAAGGGACTAAGTGGTGGTGGACAATCGATCATTTCAAAACGTACCGCTGTAGATACGGATGAAGCCTTTATGTTCTTTTTCTTCACCGGGAACAACCTATACCTCGACATCGACGGACTGAACAACCGTTTTAACAGTGCACCTGCCGCATTCACTCCTTCGGTTAATTATATTCTCGATGCATTTTACGACGGAACATTACCCAGTGCCAGCCGCTCTTCCACGTATAACGGAGAATCGCTGCTCGTCACTTCCGCCGAGAATAGTGCATTAGTTCCCGACAAAGTGTCTCCGCTGGTAATCGGTGCCACACATACTTCGGACAACCGTGCATTCAACGGCTACATGTCCGAGATCATCGTGTACCGCTCGAAAGTGAATGACGCACAACGTACGATCATTAACAACTACCTTTCTTCCAAATATGCCATTGCGCTGAGTCAAAATGATTTTTATGCGGGTGACCTTCCCGCGAACGGCGATTATGACTTCGAGGTTTCAGGGATCGGACGACTTGCTTCCGGAAGCAATACCGGTTTTGCCTCTTCTGTTTCGGGCGGATTCGGAATGAACAGTGTTTCCGGACTTGATGCAGGCGATTTTATTCTGGCAGGGCACGCTGCAGGTGGAAACAGCCAGATCTTTACGGATGTTGCCGGAATGACCGGGATCAATAACGCACGGTGGCAACGAACCTGGTTCGTGGATGTTACGAATACCGGGAGCACGAATAATGTGAACCTGTGGTTCGATATGAGTGACGGAGCGATGGCCGGAACCCCGATAGCCGGGCCTTCCAATTATGTGTTACTGTTTCGCACGGGACAAAGCGGTGCATGGACCGAAGTTTCCACAGCTTCTTCAATTACCGGTGATCAGGTCCATTTTTCAGGAGTTTCTCTGTCACAGGACGGATATTATACCATCGGGACACATGATTTTGTGATCAGTCCGCTTCCGGTCGGTATTTTGTCTTTTGAAGCCTTCCTCCAAAATGAACGCGTACAACTGAAATGGGAAACGGGAACCGAATACAATACCGATTATTTTGAAGTTCAGCATTCTGAGGACGGTGAAAGCTGGCAATCGATCGGGCAGTTGCCCGCTGCCGGCAATTCCACGCAAACCTTGTCTTACGAGCTCCGGGATGGCTCTCCGGCACCCGGGATCAATTATTACAGGCTAAAAGAGGTCGACACGGACAATGCAGCGGTTTACTCCGAAATTCGCAGTGTTTACGTTGATAAAACACAAACTTCAGTGCAGGTGTTTCCCAATCCGGCCAGTGATCAAATCACCGTACTGGCATCGGGGATCAACGATATATCATTCTCTGTTTGCGATGCACTCGGTCAGGAAATTCAGGTTGAAAGGCATCCTGCCGGGAAGGATCAGTGTATGCTTGAGATCGGCGCCCTGAAGCCGGGTGTTTACTTTATACGTACGGCGACTTCCACTACCCGCTTCATCCGAAAATAATTTTATCGGCGAACGGTACCGTTTATGTTAGATGCATGCCGTAATTTTGGGACAAAACAAAAACCTCATGCGGATCAGCAATTACGGATGTCTTGCCTTACTGACCGGATTTATTCTCTGTTCTTTCAGCACATTTTCACAGGAAAAGTACGGAATCAGCGGGACTATTTCCGATGAACAAACCGGCGAAGGACTTATCGGAGCCAAAGTGCGCGTACTGGAACTCAACGGTGTGGGCGCTTTTGCAAATGATTACGGATTTTATTCGCTCACACTCACCGGCGGATCGTACCACCTCATTTTTTCTGCAACCGGGTATCAATCCGATACAATCACTGTAGAACTGAATTCAGATCAACAACTGAACGTGGAGATCGGTCAGCCGGTAATGGATGTTCAAGAAGTAACGGTAAGTGCGGTTAAAAAAGACGATAATGTGCGCAATGCGCAAATGGGCGTGGAAACACTCGATCCGCAGGTCCTGGCAAAAGTCCCTGTTATTTTCGGTGAAAAGGATATTATCAAGACCATGCAACTCACACCGGGTATTAAAAGCGGTGGCGATGGCAATGCCGGCTTTTTCGTACGTGGCGGAAGCGCAGACCAAAACCTCATCCTCCTCGATGAGGCTCCCGTCTACAATGCTTCGCACCTTTTAGGATTCTTTTCCACCTTCAATTCGGACGCCATCAAATCAGCCACGATCTATAAAGGAGGACAACCCGCTCAATTCGGTGGACGACTTGCTTCCGTGCTCGACGTACGCATGAACGAGGGAAACCTGAAAAAATTCGGTGTAAGTGGCGGAATCGGGCTGATCTCTTCGAAGCTGAACATCGAGGGACCGATCAAAAAAGACAAATCTTCCTTCCTGATCTCTGCCCGCCGTACCTACGCAGATCTTTTTCTGAAATTGTCGAATGACGAAAACCTGCGCAACTCCCAGCTGTACTTTTACGACCTGAATGCAAAGATCAACTACAAAATCGGCGACAAGGACCGCATTTACCTTTCCGGGTATTTCGGTCGCGACAAACTCGGAATTTCCGGTTTCGGGATTACGTGGGGGAATGCAACCGGTACACTGCGCTGGAACCACATTCTCAACAGCAAACTTTTTTCCAACACGTCGTTCATCGTAAGTAATTACATTTACGATATTAATATCAAATCCGAAGACATTGAGATTACGATTGGCTCGGTCTTGCAGGATTACAACCTTAAGCAGGAATTCCAGTATTTTCCGAATAACCGGAATAAGATCAGTTTTGGTTTTAACGCGATTCATCACGGCATTGTCCCGGGGCAGATTACCGGGAGTTCCGATGCGATCAACGCGGAAAAAATACCGTCCAGACTGAGTCTTGAAAATGCCGTTTTTATCTCCGACGAATGGACGGCCTCCGACCGGATTAACGTGATATACGGTGTACGCGCAACGGCCTTCAGCCTGCTCGGTAACGATGCCAATATGTACATTTTTGATCCGCAGGGAAACCTGACCGATACGATGCGCTACGCGAAAAACCGCTTCGTGAAGACTTACGTCAATATCGAACCGAGGCTTTCTGCCAGTTTTCGTTATTCGGCAGCGGCCTCCATTAAAGCCGGTTATGCCCGAAACGTTCAGAATGTTCACCTCATTTCCAATTCCACCTCCGGTTCACCCACCGATATCTGGATCCCGAGCAGCCTGAATATCCGGCCTGAAATTTCAGACCAGGTATCACTCGGGTGGTTCAAAAACTTTGCCGATAATAAATACGAGTTCAGTTCGGAGATCTATTACAAAGCAATGCAAAACCAAATCGATTATAAAGACGGTGCCAATACGCAAGCCAATGAAGTACTCGAAGGTGAACTGCGGTACGGTATCGGTCGCGCCTACGGACTCGAATTATATTTCAAGAAGACGAGCGGGAAATTTACCGGCTGGATCAGTTACACGCTTTCACGAACCGAACGTAAGATCAACGGGATCAACAATAACGAATGGTATAAGGCGCGGCAGGATCGCACGCACGATGTATCGCTGGTCGGAATTTACGACATCAACGACAAACTGACACTGTCTGCAACCTTTGTTTTCTACACCGGGAATGCCGTCACCTTCCCGACGGGAAAATACCAGCTGGACGGACAGACCTTTTATGTGTATTCTTCCCGGAATGCCGACCGGATGCCGGCTTATCACCGATCCGACATTGCACTGACCTGGGTAACGAAGAAGACCGAACGCTTTGAAAGCAGCTGGAACTTTTCGATCTATAATTTTTACGGGCACCAGAATCCCTACATCATTACATTTGAAGAAAGCGAAACGCAACCCGGAAAGACCAACGCAATCCAAACCTCGCTTTTTAGAATGGTTCCCTCCGTATCTTATAATTTCCGATTCTAATGACACGAATAATCTCATATATCGCCCTGTTTTTCGTATTGCTATCCTGTCAGAAGGAAATCGATCTCAAATACAAAGATGCCGACCCGAAACCCGTTTTCGAATGCATGGTGAACCTGGAGGATACGATCCACACCCTGCAGATCACGCGTTCCGTTTCATTGAACGGCGTGTACCAGGTTGACGGTGTAACCGGTGCGCAGGCCACACTGAGTGACGACCTCGGCAATACGACGGTCTTTACGGGAATAGCTCCGGGACTTTACCAAAGTAGTGTATTTCACCTCGATGAAGGCAGGACATACACACTGAACATCACACTCGACGGAAAAACATACACGGCCACTTCGGTGATGCCCTACCAGGTAAACCTGGACGATTTGCAGTTCCTTCCCGGCTCATTCGGTGGTGACAGTACACGCATCATTGTCCCATTGCGGCAGGATCCTGCGGGAGTCGATAATTTCTACCGTTTTAAAGTACGAATCAATGATGAGATCGATCAGTCTATCATGTTACAGAGTGATGAACTTTCCGACGGCCTGCTTCAGCAACAACCGATCTTCGGGTCGCTCACACCTAAAATCGGCGATACGTGTACGGTAACCATGTTCTGCATCGATGAAAACGTGTACAATTACTTTTTTGCGTTGCTTCAAAATGCTCCGGGTGGTTCTGCCACACCGGCGAATCCTCCCGGTAACTTCAGCGGTGACTGTCTTGGTTATTTTTCCGCACAAAGCAGGCAGTCACTCACCGAAGTGGTTGAGTAAAAATCCATTCTCTTTCAATTAAAAAACGGCTATAATCGTTTATAGCCGTTTTAGAACCGTTCTTAACCGGCGTAAACCGGTTTGAGCATTACAGGTATTTTTTCATTCCTGAGCTTTAACAACCAGCTTGTGCACTGAAGTTCCGCTCACTGTCCGTATCTTAACAAAATAGACTCCTGAACCGAGTTCTCCGCCGATTCGGGCACCCTTCTCATAGTGAACCTTCAGACAACGTGTTCCGTCTGCCGCAAATACTTCCACTTCCGCAGTCGTATTCAGGCCGTCAATTGAAAACCCGTTTGCCGCAGGATTCGGATAGAGTTGTATATGTTCGAAACCGAACTCGTCAACGGAGAGCCAGTCTATGGACATGCACGCCGAAGTATCCGAGCATCCGTTCTTAGTAAGCACCACCGCATAATTTCCATTTTGCGTCGGGCTAAAATGGGAAGAGGTTGCCCCCTGCACAGGTGTGAAACCATTATCACAATCAATCCACTGCCAACTGCTGGCCGTCGGATCGCTGGTGAAGGTATTATTGGTGATCGTAACGGTAACATTCAAAGGAAGCCCTACAAATAATTGCGTCTGCACGATACTGTCACAGCCATACTGGGAAACAAGCGTATCGTTGTAAGTTCCGGAAGCCGTATATACCGACGAGCCGACCTGTACACTTTCGCCTGCGCAAATTGTAAATGTTTGTGAGAATACCGGTACCGGATAAATCGTGACGTGCGAAATTACGGTGCTGTCTTCTCCTCCCGAGGCAGTGTATACGTGAATGAGTGTAGTATCGAGGTCGTAGAACTGACTTTGTATTTCCACGCTGTCACCGGGACAAACACCGAAATTTTGGGTGGTCACATTTCCAAAGAAGCCAAAAGTAAAGATTCCGGAAGCCGCCAGCGCATTGTCCGATTCAACCATTCCGCTTCCGTTCCCGCTGCACACACCCGCAGCTGTAGAAAGTACATTTTCCCAGGCCGATCCGTTCCAGTATGCAATGGTGGTGGATGCGCAGTCGCTGATCCCTGCCTGTGTAGCATCGTCCCAGTGCAAACCAAGCTGAACGGTATTGCCGGTAGCGCTTAACTGCCAGTATTGGGAAGGGCTCACTGCAGACAGTGGCGTATTGACCGATGTGGTATTACTATAAGCAGCATCGAAAAACTCAGCGTCGTACTGCGCAGAAGCAGACGCCGGTGCACTGATGGAACAAGGCGCAAACTGTGTTCCCTTTCCGACAGGAAAGGTAAAGGTATCATCCCCGATCTTGCGCAGCGGACCGTCCACGAAACTCAGTGCCGAAGCATTTTGTGCGAGTGCATTGTCCGTCAACGTCAGTAATTCGGAAGTAGTTGTGGTTATGTTTCCGAGCTCGAGATCGAGCATGGTGCTCACAAAGGCATTTTGCTGGAGTTCCACCCCTAAGGCGTTCTCGATGTGCAAGTTATAGAACGATGTTTCCGAACTGCCCAGAATAGCCTGCTGTGTGTTTCCGTGAAAGTGTACTTGCTCGGTACCAGCGTTAAACTGGCCATTGTTTTGCCAGTTGTTCTTAATCCCGAGCATTTGCTGAAGACTCAATGTTGCGCCTCCCTGGATCAACACGGATGCCAGGTCACAGGAACCGGAACCGGTGAGGGTGGATGAACCGAGAAAACTCGTCATCACACCGTTATCTGCCAGTATCACACCCGGATTTGTGATGGTATTGGTCCCAAGAATAATGAGCGTGGAGGCCGCAGTCTGATGAATCGTATCCGTGGCGTGCAGCAAGGTAATGGCCGATCCGTTGTAAGTCATATTAGCGGTTCCATTCAGGTCGATGTACATGTCCACCGTACTGAGCGGCAGGTTTTCGATTGTACCTGTGATGTTAATGGTTCCTCCAAAAGCAGTGAAACGCGGTGTTCCGCTCCCCGGAGCTTCGCCAAACCAGGTCATGTTGCCATTCAGCACCAGGTTACCTGACGTAATGAAGAATTCAGGTTCGAAATTCCCTGCTTCATTTTCAAAAGCCATTTCGCCCGTAATAGTGAGCGATCCTCCGTGCAGTTCGTACCTGCTGGAACCATTCGCATTTCCGTCTGCCATTGCGAAGGTTTGTGCAACAGTGACCGTACCGCCATTCTGGATAAAATGTCCCCCCAGGTCCATTAGCAGCCGTTCACCGGATGCAGCCATTCCACCGTTAATGACCACGGTAGCATCTTCACCCGCGATGAAACGTTCATCGACCTGGAGGGTCCCGCTTTGCTGTACCAGAAGCGCACCGAGATCAATAATGAGTCTGCCGCCGTTACCCGGGGCTACCTGAAATGTTCCGGCGGTCATGATGATCTGTGTTCCGGCATCGGTGGCGGTAACGTCGTCCTGGGTTGTGAGATCGGCGGAAATGGTGAGTTGCGCGCCATTCGCAAGGTTCACTTCAGCAGGTGAAAAAACGGAGTTCGCCGAAATAATCGGCTGCATGGCATTCCCCGTATAATTGGCAGGATTGATGGTTATATCCTGTCCGGAAAGCGGCCACGATGACCAGTTGGCCTGGTTGTTCCAGTCACTGTCCACGTTGCCGGTCCAGTTTTGGGCAAAAGTAACAATGCCCGTCAGGAGCATCGCAAAGCATAACGTTATTCTCATACTATTTTTGTTTTTCGCAAGACGTAAAATCAGACGAATCGGATGTCCCGGCAAACTTACATATTTCGCTGATTTGCAGAAAACAGATGCGGTGTTATTTTCAGGATACTTCGGAAACTTCTGTTCTTTCCCGATTTCCGTAGCGGTTTGCGAGCCAGCTGATAAAAAAGATCTGAAAGGAGTGATAAAGTATGATCGGGAGCAGAATGATGCCCGCTCCGGCTACTCCCCGAAAGAGCAGCGAATGAAATACGGAACCGTGAATCAGCGACTTTTTGGTACCGCAAAACTCCAGTGCGATGCGATCTTCCCAGGAAAAGCGAAGCCAGAACGACAGGTAGCGCATTAAAAAGAGTACGGTAAAAAAGAGGCATACTACTCCGCCGAAAATCAGGAGCATGTACGGCGCTGCGAGCCTGGAAAAAACACCTCTCCCAAAAGAAATGCAGAAACTTTTATAGATGATCATCAGGATGATCGATTTGTCAAAAGCGCCCAGGTAGGGACGAATTCGCCTGACATATTTTGCGACGAGCGGATGGAGAACGATCCCGAGTATGATCGGAAGCAGAACCTGCAGCACCAGTGAAATGAAAAGTCCGCTCAGTGAAGAATCGCCCGAACCTGTCACGAAGCGATTCATCCACAGGGGTGTCAGGACGATGCCCACAACGCCGGAAAGACTTGCATTGAAGATCGCGCCGGGAATGTTGCCGTCTGCAATCGAAACCATTACAACGGAAGAGGATACCGATGAGGGCAGGCAGGCGAGAAAGAAAAAGCCGAGCCAGATCGTATAGCCCAGTTCGTCGCCGACAAAGGGGTAAAACAGTAACACGATTGCGGGAAACAACAGAAAGGTGTTGCTTTGCACGGCCAGGTGCAGCCTGAAGTTGAGAATTCCGCGTTTGACTTCCGCCGGCTCGAGTTTAAGGCCGTAAAAAAAGAAAATCAGCGCGATGCCGTAATCGGTAATGTGTTTTAGGACTTCAAAGCCGGTCCCCTGTTCGTCAAGCGGCCACAACCAGGCCAGCAATATCGCTCCTGCGATCGCAAGGATGAAAGACTGGGGCAATATGGCTTTGACAATACGTCGCAATGAAACGGGATCAGTTCCTGAAGATATCACTCATGAACCGGCCTTTGGAATCGGGTACGTTGAAGTTCAGTATGTGACCGACGGTTGCACTGATATCGATCTGTTCGTATCGCTTTTTGCAGAGATAACCCTGTTTAAAGTCGGGGCCGAGCGCCAGGAGATACATGTGTCTGCATCCTTCACAGCCTCCGCCGTGGCTGACAAATCCGTTCTTTACACCATTCAGGTGCCGACCGTGGTCGTTGGTAATTATAAAATCGGTCTTATCCTTATAGACGGGGTCGGACTGAATGAACTTCCACATCTCCCAGGCCAGGCTGTCGGTATCGCGCAATGCTTTGAGGTACCTGTCCCAGTTGTTGGCATGTGCCCAGACGTCCACGTCAAGCATGTTGATAAGCACGAGTTTCGGGTGATCTTTCGCAAGAATCTCTTTGGCTTTCACGAAGGTTTCGGAATCATAACCATAGCCCATATTGTTGCCATTGGGACCGCAATACGTATTCGGCAGGCATTTGTCTTTCCACTCGCGATCCTTCGTTTGTCCGAGTACGTTCAGTTTCCCTTTACTGGTAATGATCCAGGCCTGATCGGAAGGGAGTTGCTTCTGGCAGAGGAACTGCTGGAAGATGGACGGGTAAGCTGGCAACTGGGAACCGTCGTTCGCCATGCGTTTGTAGCGACCGGTGCAGATCGCCGTGTGTCCCGCAATGGTGTAAGTATGCCCGTTATTCCGGAAATTATCGATAAGTGCTCCCTGCGGTGCGAGGTCATTTGCGAGGTGTGGAATGTAGCGATGCGCCGTATCCCCAAACGTTTCGGAGAAACGGGGACCGTCGATTATGAAGATCACGACATTCTCTGCCATTTGCAAATCCGGATTTGCTATTCGCTCCGGCTGCCTGTGTTCGGTAAAGGAGGAAAGGTAAAAGATCCCTCCTATCGGAACGAGTGCAAATAAGGCTGCGCGCAGGTATTTTCTCATGGGAACTTCGGGAATTTCTGAAAGTCCGGGTCTCTTTTTTCGAGGAATGCGTTCTTTCCTTCCTGTGCTTCTTCCATGAGGTAGTACATCAGCGTGGCATCTCCAGCGAATTCCATGAGTCCGCGCTGGCCATCGAGTTCGGCATTGAGTCCGCGTTTGATCATGCGGATAGCAAGAGGACTTCGTTTCATGATGGTGCGACACCATTCGACCGTGGTATCTTCGAGATCAGCCAGTGGAACGACTTTGTTAACCATTCCCATACGCTCAGCTTCGTCAGCGGAGTACTGTTCACAGAGGAACCAGATCTCACGGGCCTTTTTCTGACCGACGTGGCGCGCGAGGTACGAAGAACCGAATCCGGCATCGAAGCTACCTACTTTCGGGCCAGTCTGACCAAAGATGGCGTTATCGGAAGCAATGGTAAGGTCACATACGACGTGCAGCACGTGTCCGCCACCGATCGCATAACCATTCACCATGGCGATCACCGGCTTGGGAAGCGAACGGATGGCCTTGTGCAGATCGAGTACGTTGAGTCTGGGAACACCGTTTTCGGAAATGTATCCACCCACTCCTTTTACGTTCTGGTCGCCGCCTGAGCAGAAGGCTTTCTCCCCCTCACCGGTAAATACAACCACCCCGATATCGGAGCGCTCGCGGCAAATCTCCATGGCATCGAGCATTTCCATGTTGGTCTCAGGGCGGAATGCGTTGTACACCTGCGGGCGATTAATGGTAATTTTTGCGATCCCCTCGAAGAACTCGAAGCGGATGTCCTTGTATGTTTTTATGGAAGTCCAGTTTCTTTTTGACATTGCTGTTTTTTTTGCGAGGTAAATATACGAAAAAGGGTGTGTTCGCGAACAATTATCCGGCGGTTTTAGCAAGCGAATGCCATGCTTTTCCGGGTGATTTATTCGCGGAAATGCCATTCTTCTGCTCCATTTCCTAGTGCTATGTGGATCATAGGATTCCAAGGGTGATAATAGCCTAATACACGTTAAATAATTAACAAATAATACACTATCATTACTTGAGGAATACTGATGCTATACTTGTGCTATACAGGTGCGATACTCGTGAACCATATGAACCATTATAAATCACTAAATATCAGACGACTACAAATAAGGGGTAACCGTTAAAAACGGCTAATAAACGGCTATCACGGAGTTCTTAATAAAAATAGGAATTCAATAATTAAACCGATACATTGTGCATTGTTTGCCTTCGCGAGGTTTACACTTCTTCAATCCCGCCTTCCTTCCGGTTCGTACATCGTAATGCCTTTTTCGCGAAAGCCTGTGAGCATGGCGTCGAGCATCCCGGCGGCATCGGTGACGAGCGTGGTGGCCTTCCCGATCTTTACTTCGCGCATGCAGCCCTGCTGTTTGAAATACGGAATGAGCCCGTCGCAGCGTCTTTTCTTACTTTGTTCGGGATTGTGCACCTTCGTTTTCATGGTGCGGACCTCGCCATCCGGAAAGCGCACCGGCACTTCGTAGACTGTTTCAGCATAGACCGGTGCCGGAAAATCCGCTCCTATCTCATCTTCGAGAACGTGCAGGCTCGTCCCGGCATTTGCGAGCGTTACGGCCACATAAAGGATTTTCCCCTTTTGCTCCGCCAATTTGTAATACGGGCTGTTGCGGTTGTAGGGCGTGACGTTTCCGAAATGGGTGGATGTAAACCATTCTTTGAGGGGTCCGCGGGCGGAAACGGGTTCGGTAGGATGTGCCGATCGCAGTGTATCGGTGCGATTCCTGAAGACTTCGGAGATCCGTCCGAGTGCAGAAGCGTCTTTTTGAACATCGAAGACACTCAGTTTTTGGATGTATTCTTCCTGGAAAGAAGCATTCGGTGAATTCGGCATGAGAATGTTACCCTGCTCTCCCACGGCTTCGATCAATGCATCAATGAAGGTTTCGGGACCGTTCTCCAAAAAGCCGATGCCTGACATGGCTGCGTGTACAAGTACGGAATCTCCGGGGCGTATTCCCGCTTTTTTGAGATCTGCCACGAGTTGTTGAACGGTGATCACTTGCCCTGCCTCTTTTTGTTGTTGTAGTTTTCGGTTCCGCTGAGCCTTCTTTTTACGGCGGTAGGCTTCGAGCAGAAAAGCCGGCATCATTTTCCGGACGAGGTCTCTGAGCATCTTAATAGGAAACAAAGGTGTAATAGATCAGTCCTTCCTGAGAACGCGGGGCGGTTCCGGCGTAATTGAAACGACTCATTTTCGCGTACTGCAGTGCTTTTTCGATCATGCAGCTGTTGGCTCCGGAGGCGGATTCGGTTTGCGCATCAACGACATTTCCACTTTGATCGACGCGGATTCGGATCACGACCGTTCCGGAAGATCCCTGCGGACAGGTGTAACCCGGGTTGCGAACGTACCAGTTGTTATTGTTGTAAGCCGTACGGTTGTCCAGTTCGAAGCGCACCATCGTGTTCCCTTTCGGGGCATTCTCTCCCCCCTGCTTCGGTTGTCCTTCGGTCTTCGGTTTATTTTTCTGCTGTTCGCGTTCTTTCCGCAGCCGGTCAATCTCCTGTTGGATCTGCGCTCTTTTTTGCGCTCCCCCGGCTTCGGTCCGGTATTGTTCTTCCAGTTCTTTCACGCGTTCTTCCGCACTTTGGGCAGACGAAGGGTTGGAAGACCAGTTGTCGTCACTTTGTTTGCGGGTATCGTTCATGTCGCGCACGGCGTTTTTAACATCTCCGGCATTCTGCACTTCGATGTTTTCCGCTTTGATCTCAATCTCTTTAGGAAGTTCGAGGCGCGGTTCTTCGAAAAAAGGCTCAATCGGGTAATATTCGGTGTAGGAATCGATGACGAGGTAGCAATAAATAGCGGCATAGGTCGCGAATACGGCGATCAGTCCGAACTTATACTTTTCGATCCATTCAAAGAATTTATTCATCTCTTTTTACCTCGATTATCCGTTTTTCCGGGATGTAGTAATACGAAAGCGCATCGGGCGTTGCCAGGAGCACAAAGTTGTCATCGATCTGCCGAACAGACTGATACACAACGGCCGTGAGTAATTCCCCATTGGTTGAATAAAGTCCCTGGCGCGCGCCTGAATTCACCACAAACATGTTCTTATTCAGTCTTGAAATTTCCGAATATTTTGTGGGAATAACAAGTATGTTGGATGAATTGATCACTCCGAGTTGTGCGAGTTGCTGAACAATGGCAAAACCATCGTTAAAGCTTTCGGCGTATTCGTAAGTCATGGGAATCTTCAGGTTGTTCTTCCGGTCGACGAATCCGAATTCTTTTCCTTTGGAAACGGCAATCAGTTCGCTTAGTTCCCCCATGGACGTATAGATCGCCGGGATGCTGAATTTACCGTTCCGGTCGATCGCACCGTACTTTCCTTTTTGCCTTACAACAGCCATTCCGTCGCGGAAAGTCCCGAATTCAACGAAGTTCGGAAAAGTCTCAAAAGCCGGTTCCACGGCCAGGTGTGCTTTTTCGTCGAGGTACCCGATGAGTCCGTCCTGCACGATCAGCGCACGATTTCCAACGAGCTGCCCGACTTCTTCAAAAACGGCAGGGAATACGATGTACCCGCGTTTCGAAATGATCCCATACAGGTCTTCTTCTCCGAACACGTAGAGCGAGTCGTTGAATACTTCGAGCGATTCGTATTCCGGCGGAAAAAGGTAGTTCCCGTAAATATCTATGTAAGTCTGCCGATCATCAATGTAGACCTTTGCCCGTTTTTTATTAAAGGCAAATGCTTCCGTAAAGCGCTCGGGAATGCGTTGTTTTCCAAAGCGGTCGTAATATGCATAGAGGCTGTCCTTCTTCCCGTAGATCAGTGTTTCCGAGAATGAGCCAATATCTTCAAAGCGAATGGGGAGTACTTCCTGGCCTGTGCGGTCTATGATCCCTGTTTTTCCGTCGAGTTCAACGATCGCGCGGCCGTCTTCGAAGTCCGTTCCGCTATCATACAGGAAGGGAATGACCGTTTCATTGTTCTTATCAATATAGCCGTATTTCCCGTTCTTTGCTGCGAGTGCCAGGCCTTCCCGGAAAAAGCCGATGTATTCGTAATCGGGACCCGTATAGCGCACCCCTGCCGTGTTCATAAGCCCGTAGCGCGTTCCCGACTTGTAAGGAAGCAGGCGCAGTGTCATGAGGTCGAGGTCCTTTTCGAGGTCATCTTTGAAAGGATATTGGGGATATTCCGCTTCAAACTGTGCGATGCGTTCATCCGAATAATCGTACATGTAAAGCTGGTAGAGTTTCCGCCACGCGTTATCCACGTTGTGGTTATCGGGGTATGCTTCGATGAACTGTTTGTAAGCGCGTATGGTGTTGGGCTGGGTGACGATCTCATAGATGCGGTTTTCGGCATCGGCCGTGTGCGGATTGTCCGGGAAGTTCCGGAGAAAAGCGATGTAATCGAGCAGGCGTCCCTGGTCTGTCTGTTCGCGGTATTGCGCAAGGTAGAAATCTTCCTGTGCCTGTTGGCGGTATTCACTGAGCGGGTAATTCTCGAGAAAGGCACTGAATTGTGCGGAAGAACCCGGCACGGACGCATCCGTGAAAGCCATAGAATCGCGCTTGTGAATTGCTTCCGGAAGTTCGTTGGCCCAGGCGTTCTGCGCTATAAAAGCCGTGAGTGCCTGCACGGAGTTCTTTTGGAGTGCCAACTGGTAGAGGCGCGTGCTGATGTCCTGCCGCAGCATAAGAATAGCATCCTGTGTAAACCCGTACTTCGTCCACTTTTCGCGTTTGCGTTCTTTGAGATCCGGGTAAGTATCGTGGCTGATGCGAATGTAACGATACGCGGAGTCGAGTGAATGAAAGGGATTGTCGTTACGGAAGAAGATGGTGGCGAGTCCGAAAGCGGATGCTGACGGATATTTATCCATTTTTTTCTCAAAAAGTTCTTTGGCGCGGAAGTAGTCGTACTTTTCCAGCGCTTCGAATGCCGATTCAATTTTCCCGGCGTACAGGACGGATGTGATGTACAGCGAACAGATCGAAAGAAGGATGCGTAAACTCACGATTACGGACGTTTTTTTGAATGATTAATACGTAAAAATAATGGTAATGTTATGTCTGGGTCTGCGGTGCGTGCTAAAAATGCATAAAAAAAGCTCCCACCGGCAGGCAGGAGCTCAATATGTTTTGCACGTGCGTGCTTGTTATTTCTTGATGTGACGTCCGTACCGGTTCTTAAATTTATCGATACGTCCCGCAGTATCCACGAATTGCGTAACTCCTGTGAAGAAGGGATGCGATTTGTGAGAGATATCGAGTTTTACGAGCGGGTATTCGTTTCCGTCTTCCCAGGTAATGGTTTCGTTCGCAGCGGCGCTTGACGGGCACAGGAATGCGTACTCATTAGTCATGTCTTTAAAAACAACCAACCTGTAATCTTCCGGATGTATATCTTTTTTCATTTCGAATGTATTTTTTAGCTACTTGTTCCCTAAAGGGAGTGCAAAGTTAAAGAATTATTTTTAAACCAAATGATTTTTGCATTAAAATAATTTCAGGAAAGTTTACGTTAATTTTGGCGTATATGTTCAGACGACGCACACATTCCATGGCGGGAGCAATGCTGCTCTTCGGCCTCCTCTCCGTAATCCTCCTGAGCGCGGGTGGCTGCAAGAAAGATCTTTCACTTTCAGCGGGCTACCTCGACTTTTCAACTGATACACTGGTGTTCGACACGGTATTTACAACGATCGGTACCACGACGCAGCAGTTCAAATTCTACAACAAAGATACAAAACCCGTTGAGATCAGCGAGATCCGTTTGATGGGCGGGGAAGATTCGCCCTTCCGCATTAATGTGGACGGTGACCAGGGTACGCATTTTTCGAATGTGTCCATCGAGGGGCGTGACAGCCTCTTCGTGTTCGTGGAAGCTACCCTGGATGTGACCGGGCAGGCACTGCCGATGATCGTGGAGGACTCGATCCGTTTCCGCACCAATGGCAAGGATCAGTACGTGCACCTCGTGATCTGGGGACAGGATGCGTATTTCCACTACAGCAACCCGGCTGCGGGCGTTTTCGACCTGAATGAAGGCGTGTGGCCTAACGACAAACCGCACGTGATCTATAACTACGCTTTCGTGGATTCTGCCAAGGCCCTGACGATCCAGCAGGGAACACGCGTTTACCTGCATAAGAACAGCATGTTGCAGGTCTATAAAGGGGCACTGACGATCAGCGGTACAAAAGACAGCCCTGTCACCTTCGAGGGCGACCGGCTGGAAGCGGCCTACGACGATGTGAGCGGGCAGTATTACGGCATTTATTTCAATAAGGCACAAAGTTCTTCCATTACGCATTTGCAGTTGAAAAACGCCACGGCGGGCATTCACGTTTATTCTTCGGATCCGGCGAATACCGCTCCGGCCCTGACGCTCATGAAATCGCGGATCGAGAACTGCGCGCGTTATGGTATTTTTCTCTACGACGGTGCGAGCCTGCTGGCACAGAACTGCATCGTGGCCCACAATGCTTTTCACAGTTTACTGGTGCTCGGAGGAGCCAGTTTTGAACTTAACCAGTGTCACCTGATCGGTTACAGTCCGGAGAACGACCAGACGCCGGCGGTGGGCATCAGCAATTACTACGTGGACGGGAACACGAACGTGATCTCTTCCATTCCGCAGGGAAACCTGTTGAACTGTGTGATCTACGGGAACCAGGATACGGAGATCGTCTTCGACACGCTGAACGCAAATGGTGCTGTCAGTCTGAATTTCCAGGTCCGGAACTGCCTGATCCGTAAGGAGACGCCGGAGACCAATGCGATTTATGCGAATACTCTTTTCAACCAGGACCCACAGTTTCGTAATATTGATGAGGGAGACTATATGTACTGGAGTACGTCTCCGCTGCACGGCGCCGGAAATCAATCGATCAGTTCGACACCGGCCTTACAGGACATTTTGGACTTCCCGCGTCCGGCGTTGCCAGATATCGGGGCATATGAACTGGATTAGCGTATTGAGGTTTTCATTTTTGGTTTTCTGAAACAGGATGTCAGGAGTGGTGATCGCTCGTACTGAGGTGCTGTGTAAGTACATGCGGATTGCTTCGGATTTAAGCTTATAGTGTTTATGAAGTTGTTGCAGGGTTGGGGGTACACGGTGAAGCTTCGGTAGAGCGGTTTTCCTGATATACGGTTTATTGTAGTTTTCTTTTTTTCCGGGGCAAAAAAAAGAAACAAAAAAGTGCCCTTGCGCTGCGTTGCAGCAGCCACCCAACGGGCATTTGTTCCGGAACGTTTTACCAAACTTTCCGCCTGGGGGCGGATTCGGACAAGGTAAAAGTTCTGCGGAACTGCATGCGTTGGGTCCCGGCAGCTTACACTGAAGCGCGGTGTTAAGCACATGCGGATTGCTTCGAATTGGAACTTATAGTGTTTATGGAGTTTTTGCAAAGTGGGATTGCGTATGTGCGTTTTCGGTGACCGGTTTTAGGTTGTTTGTTTGCTCTCCCTCGATGAGGGAGATACAGAGGGAGGGATTGTAGTTAAAGCATAAAAGCTTCGGAAGACTGGTTTTCCTGATATACAGTTTATTGTAGTTTTCTTTTTTTCCGGGGCAAAAAAAAGAAAGAAAAAAGTGCCCTTGCGCCACGTTGCAGCAGCCACCCAACCGGCATTTGTTCCGGAACATTTTACCAAACTTTCCACCTGGGGGCGGATTCGGACA
>CAYMEW010000026.1:0-23360 GCA_964389755.1 uncultured Flavobacteriales bacterium
GCAGAGGAGGGAATAAATTGAGATTTTTTTCATGACAGTTGTTTTTTTTAATAATAATGAAAGGCAAACTTACCGTTCGTGATGTCAACAACAGAATCCTCACAGTTTTTATTAATCAAACGCATTGAGAAAGTTCCACTCATATAATGTTCGGAAGGGTTATGCTTATTTAAAATGAATGTTCCCAAATTAAGAGTGTCGTGATAATGATGATTACAATCTTCAGAATAGTTAACAAATCCCGTAATTTCAGAATCAACTTTTCCGATTACATATGTACCGGGCTGCTGAATATTATAAACAGGAATAAAAAATTTTTGGAACCCTTCATCATAAAATTTTGTAGCACTTAATGAAAGTCCATATTGATTCATTTGTGCGTAAACTGCGGGTTGTGACTGCGGACCAGCTGCATCCGAATGAGCCTCCCAATACTGCCCATTCACATAACAGGTAAAATAATCGCCCTGCTCATCGTCAGCCGTGCCCGGTTTATCCTTCTTACAGGAGGAACCGAACAGCAAAAAACAAAAAAATAGGTAGAGACTGTGTTTGTTCATGATTCGTAGTTTTTTAATAATAATGAAAGGAAAATTTACCGTTGGTAATGTATAAAAGAGAGTCGGGACAATCCGGGTTGCGCAGGGTCATCGAAAAGGTTCCTTTCATGCGGTGTTCCTGTTGATCCCAATAAGTTAAGTTAAATGAGCCGGGATTGAGGGTATCGTGATAATATTTATTGCAAGCCGAAGAAAAGTTAGAAAACCCCACAATAGCATCGTGATTTACAGTTATATTGTGATTACCGGACGAATGTACGTTGTAAACCGGAATATATATTTTCTGGTAAGTTCCATTAGTTAAAAAACGAGTTATATTCAGAGAAAGATTTTTAGTGCTCTGATTATATAGAACATAAATGGGGGAGCCGGACTGCGGACCAGTTTGATTGGAATAAGCCTCCCAATACTGTCCATTCACGTAACAGGTAAAATAATCTCCCTGCTCATCGGCAGCCGTGCCGGGCTTATCCTTTTGACAGGAGGAACCGAACAGCAAAAAACAAAAAAATAGGTAGAGACTGTGTTTGTTCATGATTCGTAGTTTTTTAATAATAGTGGAAGGAAAATTTACCGTTGGTAATGTATAAAAGTGAGTCGGGACAATCCGGGTTGCGCAGGGTCATGGAAAAGGTTCCTTTCATACGGTGTTCCTGCTGGTTCCAATAGGTTAAATTAAATAAGCCGGGATTTAAAGAATCGTGATAATATTTTTGACATGCGGCCGTATTATAATCATAGTAGCCAGTTTGATCATGCCCTAGCACAAGCATTTCATGAACACCTATTGAAAGTAAACTATCGACGAAAATTTTTATATCTTGATTTTGCCCCTGGTCGTCCCTGTGAATTTGTAAGTTGGTAAGTCCATTTGCCGGGTTATACTGTACATAAATTGCAGGATTCGCCTGAGGATTTAGATTATCCGAATAAGCCTCCCAATACTCCCCATTCACATAACAGGTAAAATAATCGCCCTGCTCTTCGGGAGTCGTTCCGGGTTTGTCCTTCTTGCAGGAAGAACTGAAAAGCACAAAGCAGAGGAGGGAATAAATTGCGATTTTTTTCATGACCGGTCGTTTTTTTAATAATAATGAAAGGAAAACTTCCCATTGGTAATGTGTAAGAGTGAATCGGGACAATCCGGGTTGCGCAAAATCATCGAAAAGGTTCCTTGCATGCGGTGCTCCTGCTGGTTCCAGTAAGTTAAGTTAAATGAGCCGGGATTTAAGGTGTCAAATAGTAAAGGTCACAATCAGCCTGATTGTTTTTATAGCCCTTCGTTTCATCTGTGTTGTAAAAAGGAGTATATTCTTTAATCCCGGAAACATCTAAAATGCTGACGTAGATATACTCATAACCATAAGGAAGTTCTTTCGTTGCCGTTAAGACCAAATTGTCATTATGGAGTTGAGCATATATTTTGGGTGTATTCTGAAAACCAGAATTGCTTTTATAAGCCTCCCAGTATTGTCCGTTCACAGAACAGGAAAAATAATCGCCCTGCTCTTCGGGAGTTGTTCCCGGTTTATCTTTCTGACATTGTGTACAAACAAAAAGAACAGCGATCAGATATGGTAAAATTGTATGCATTTCAGCCGTTTTGGTTACAATTTCAGAAAATCCCGTTAAAAATCAAATGTTAGCAACACGAAGCTTCTCCCTGTTAACAATTATTATAAAAAACTACTATTCAATGTCTTAATCCCGAAGCTCGCTGCTCTCCTGGGAAAACTTGTGCTTCACGCGTGGATTTTCCATACCCCAAAGTTCTGCAAATCGAATTACATTTCCGTACGGAATAACGCCACGCTGCTTACCGGGTTTGCAGAAATCCGTACAACGCAAAAAAGCCCGGAACGAGTCCGGGCAGTTTCAATTTTGGCAGTTGACCTTTAATCTTTATACTCGATGCGGCTTCGTTTCTGGCGGTTACGTTCCTCGCGAACGCCTGTTTCTGTATCGTAAAGGGCTTTTGAACCTGCTTTGGTAACGCCACTGAACAAGCCGGCAGCGTAAACCCCGATGCTGAACGTAAATTGTGTGGCGTATTCGGCGGGAAGCATGCGGTAAGTGGAACTCAGGTCTCCGCGCGTGAAAGCGTCCCGGCTGTCGGGCAGGTAGCCGCCGTTCATCTCCCGGTAAACGCGGTTGATCTTCATAAATCCGCCGAATTTCGCTGCTCCGAGGTGTAAAGCTAACTCACTGGTCATGGCTTTCCCGGTATAAGTTTTGGCAGAGCGGATCCAGTCGTACATAAAGGAATAGCGCAGGTGTACCCATTTGTAAGCTGCCACGAGGTGAATGCCGGCCCCGCGCTGATTTCCGCCGATGTACACGTCACGCCGCCCGGAATTATCTTTGTACGAGATCCCGAGGGTTGTATACTGGTATTGTCCGCCGGCATATACGGACACGTAACGCCCGATATTCGTTCCGAAAGCCAGTTTGACCGGCAGGAGGTCGCCCCGGTCCACCGAATATTCTTTATTGTTAAACCAGCGCTCTTTACTTTTAAACTGGAAAAGCCGCGTGCCCGCATCGAGCAGAAAACTGCCATCGAAGCCGAAATAGACATGCCTGGTGAAGAGATCCACGCTCAGTTCCCAGCTTCCGCCTTTTACGCGCGTGTACGGATCATTCTGCCAAAGTGCCGTTTCGCCGTTCGGCGCGTTTTCAAAGGTAAGCACATTGTGTTTGTAGCCGAGTCTGCTCAAATCGCATTTGTACCAGTCTTCCACCTGTGCAAAGCACAAAGCCGGCCATACGCAGGCAAAAAGAAGCCATTTTTTCATATTATTCTGTTTTGCGGATTGAAATACTGAATGTTGCCACGGAACCCTGTTCGTCGAGCATCGATACGTTCACCGAACGGTACTGCGGAATGCCACCTGCAACGGGTTGTGGGATGAGATCGTCAACTGCGAATCGAAAGTCGAACGTGCCCGAAAGGGATCCTTCGGCGGGTTCATTTAGCAGAAAAGCAGACAGGTCGTCATCTTCTCCCGACAGGACGCGGTAGGTTTTTAAAGGCGAAGCAGACTGATAGCGAAAGCGAAGCGTATGCTCTTCGCCACTCTGTACGTCGTAGATCATATTCTGTGAAGGTGTTTGCCCGTCAATGGTTTGAAGTTCGAGCAACAAATCCGTACGGACCGGAATTTTCTTGCAGGCAAATACGGCCAGCAAAACCGTTAACGTTATAAACAAATGCTTCATGGGACAAAGGTGAAAAGTCCGTCCCTTGCGCTCAATACGTTATTCTCCGTATTTTGACGTGAATTCAGGTTATTTGATCAGCTGAAGATGTAAACGAGGCCGAGAAAAAGAATACCGGCATCAATGGCCCCGGCGGCAAAGAATTTTCCCTGCGTTTTCCGGGCGGTGATCAGTAAGAGCAAATGATAACAGGCCACAGCGATAAACGGAAAGGAAAACAGGTGCAATCCTTCCGGCCTGAAGAACACGGTAAAACCCAGGAATGTCAGATACAGCACTACGCTGATAATCACGGCTCCGCGTTCGCCGCGAACCTGAGGAATGGTACGCATATTTCCTTTGTCGTAAACCATGTCCCGGATATCGAAAGGGATCGTGATGGCCACGAAGTAAAAGTAATGTCCGAGTGCAAACAGAAGGTTGCCCGTATCGTAATGCCATTCGTTCAGCATGGGGAAGACGGCACAGACACCGATCCACACAAGTGCGACGAGGTGGATTTTGAGGTGAGCAACTTCGCGCAGAGGCTTTCGCACAATCCTGATCACGTAAAACACGGACAGGAAACCCAGGATTCCCATCAAAACGGCAATGTGCATCCAGTTTTTGAGTACCAGGAAAAAGCTAACGGCGGCCGCGATCCCGGAAAGCACGATGACCCACAGGGCAAAAGTTCCGTTTTCGTGAAACCAGCGCAACTGGTCAGTTTGTGACGGTACGTTGGAGCGCGATTTTACAAAGCGCTGAAAGGTGTAAACACAACAGGTTCCGGCCGCCGCGAAAATGGCGTAAAGCAAAGCTTCGGGATACCTGAAAAGTATGCAAAAGCCATAGGAAAGGGCGCCTGCGCCGAAGGCGATCCACAGGTTGGAGTAAATGATGTACTCCGCGAGCACACCGGGGATTCTATGTGGTCTCGAGTATGGCATTCAAAACGTCTTCGACGGCGATATTTTCAATACAATTGCACTCTTTTCCTTCCGCGCAATCCGGACAGTTTTCATTTTCCACGAGTATTTTCACGGAGTTGCCCAGGGGTTTCCAGCGCCCGGGATGCATCGGCCTGCGCGGTGTAAAGAGACCGATCGTATTTTTACCGAGAAAACCGGAGATATGCAATGGTCCGGTCGAGCAGGCCACAAGTCCGTCACAATACCCGATAAATGCGATCAACTGACGCAGGGAAAACAGGCCACTGGTATCACGGATGAGGGAATGTTCCGGTATGAGATCGCGAAACTGGACACCTTCTTTTTCTGTTCCGGTGAAGAATACTTCGTATCCGCGAGCCGCCAGTTCCCTGGCAAGTTTCATGTATTTTTCGATCGGCCATTCGCGGGCGCTCCCCTGTGATTTCGGGTGCAGAATGTATTTGTGAACGGTCGCCTGCAGGTTAAAGGGAAAGTCATCCGGAAGCACCGCTTCAGTGTTCATGCACGGCGGTGTAAACCAGCGACAGGTTTCATTCAGGGCTTCCATGGTCGGGACTTCCGTAAGTCCGAACGGTTCCAAAAGCCGGTGATTGAGTTGCGCTTCGTGCAGGTCGGAACGTTTTCGTGTGAATGAAGGACGGTAATTACAGGTGAGCAGGTGATAACTCCGGTGTGCCGTTCCAACCCGTATGGGAATGCGAGCTTTTTTGGCAAGTTGAGCCAGTTCTTTGTCCGGAAAAACGTGAATGAACACATCCGCTTTCAGTTCGCGAATGCTTTCCACGCGCTCCGGTGAAGAGCGGTTGCGGATCTCATCCCAGTCCGAAAATTCGTCCACCGCTTCATAGGCGTCAATGACAGCCTTGGTATAGGAGCGTCCCAAAAATATGATCTTCGTATTTTCCCAGTGCTCGCGTATGTACGCGCACAGTGGTAAGGTCAGCATAACGTCGCCGATACTGTCTGTCCGGCTGATAACAATTCTTTTTCCGTTTAGGTCACTATTCCTGCTCACGATTCAATCTTCTTAGTTCACGGTATTTATATACATTGGAAGCAGCACTTATCTGTGCGATCTTCCACCCCATTTTTCCGTCGAGAAAGCCTTTTTTAATAACATACATGGCTATAAAACGACCGATTGCACTCAGCCAGGGTTTCAGTACCGATGCCTTTTTTCCGGCTGCGTGCATTTTTTGTGCTGTCAGCGCGGAATACTTGTCGGCCCGGGCGCGATGATCCCTGAAAGAGTAATAGGAGTAGTGTAACAAATGCCCCTCGAGGATTGTTTCGTCGGCCGGGTCGGTGTGAACGAGCGTTTCGTGCACAAACTCGCCGGTCCAGTGCGTTACACGCCTGTCAAAAATACGCGTTTTAATATCGGGGTACCATCCGGAATGACGGATCCAGTGTCCACAATAGTTCGTGAGTCGGTTGACAGCATACCTCCCCCGGAACCCCGTTTGCTTTTCACGTAAAATGGCCTGTTGGAGTTTTTCATCGGGCGCTTCGTCGGCATCCACGGAAAATATGAAATCATGCATAACAAGGCTGTTTGCATAATTCTTACTCGCAGCATATCCCTGCCAGGCGTGTTGTACGAAACGAACCGGGTATTTTTCGCAGATCGTCTGCGTATTATCGGAAGAAAAGGAGTCGAGCACCACGATTTCGTCGGCTATCGGAAGTAAGGACTCAATGCAACGCGCAATGTTCCGCTCTTCGTTAAAAGTGATGACGACCGCCGACAGTTTATTTTCCAATTCAGTTGATTTTCGCGCTTTTCCAAACCGCCTGCACTTCTCTTAAGAAATGCGTCCACGAAGTGGTTGGCGGGGCATCTACCCACCCGCTAATAGTGATGATGCGTTTGCGCTGTGGATGCATGAATGAATAAGACCAAAAACAGCCTCCCGTCGAATAATGTGGTCTCCCGGTGAACATAAACATACCCCGGATCTCCGTTCCGCGAATGCTGCCGTCCACATTGGAAACAGTGGTTCCTTCCGGGTAAACGAGTTTATTGTATTGTGTACCCATGTACATTCCTTCCACTTCACTCGGCACATAGCGTTTGAGGATCGTATCCCGCTGATCGAGCAGGCAGCCGAGGTTCAGGTTCGTGGAATCTACGTAAGGCGTTGAATAGATCATAACCCCGTAAATGATATTCCCGGGTTCCTGCATGCCACCGGTTCCGGCGTATTCAATCGGTCGCGAAGCATTGGGGAACTGAACCATCATGAAACTATCCATATTGCGGGTAATCACAGCACCGGCCGGCAGTTCAAGCGTCATTTCGAATTTATCGTGAATGTTCGCGATCACGTCTTTGGTTGCCGCGTCTTTCTGATCTTCATAACGGTGAATAATGCGCTCCCAGGCAATGCGGTCGAATTCTTCATGTACTTCATCCATCCCGTAGCGACAGGCGTGCAGGATCTGGTTGTAATCTTTCCCTGTAACGCGTACTGCCAGTTGATCATAGGCATACAGATCGAGTTCCTTTTGAATGGATGCTTTATCTCCTTTAAATTCGGGGTCGATATCGATGAGCAGAAGGTTTCGGTAACGTTTATATCCCTGGTCAAAACGTTCCGGTGTTTTATGGATCAGTTCGAAGGTTGTAACGTCCGGGAAATACGGCATGATGAATTGCGTGAGGTTGGTATCGAGGTACTTTTTCGCATCCGAATCCCAGATTCCCTGGTTGCAAACCACCAGGATCTGTCCTACCTTCCCGGTAACGGGAGCACCGCTTCGCGAACGGCCGTTGTTCTCATTCCGGTTTTGCTGATCGGTGCAGGCCGAAGCCACTATAAGAAGTGCGAATAAGGAATACCCGATCGGGCGTAAGATCTTCATAAATGATACCATGTTATACTTCATACGTTTGTTCGAAGTATGAAGGTAACAAAAATCGTACTATTTTACGCGAATGCGCTGACCAACGCTCAGGCGATTGATATTAATGCCCGGGTTGAGCCTTCTCAGATGACTTTGCGACAGCCCGTGTCGCTCTGCAATACGGGAGAATGTATCCCCGGAACGAACGGTATAGTACTTTTTAGTAACCTGCGGCTGCGGTTTCGGTTCGGGTTTTTCCTCCACTTCCGGAGCAGGCACTTTCGTGGTTTCCACTTTGAGTTGCTGTCCCACATATACTTTTGTACTGCGGAGGTTGTTCCAGTCCATGATCTGCGCGACGCTTACATCGTACATTTCTGCAATCTTTCCTAAAGACTCCCCGGAAGAAACCTTGTGATAAATCGTATTAACGCCCTGGGCATCGGTTTTGATGAGCGTTTGATTGTCGGATTGTTCTTCCTGCTGATTTACGGCAACCGGTGCCGTGGAACTCGCGGATCCCGGATTGTAGATGGCGGTTTCGAGCGTATACAGGCTGTCTTCGAGGCTAACCAGTTTCCCGATTTCCTGCAACGGACCGTAAATGCATTGTTTCGGCTCCGTGGACGGAACGTAGGTCGTTTTGTAGATCGGGTTGAGTGCCTGGATCTCCTCCAGGTCCCAGTCTGTCAGTCGCGTAATGGTACTCATGTGAATTCCTGAAGAAAGGCACATTGTGTCGAGTTGCGCGCGATGCACGGAAGCATCCATCGGGATAATGTTGTGCTCTGCATGGTAAGTGAGCAGGTAGGCCGCCGCAATGAAGTTCGGCACATAGCCCTGTGTTTCCCGGGGCAGGTACGGACGAACTTCCCAGTAAGTTGTTTTCCCGTTTGACCGACGAATGGCCTTGTTTACGTTACCCGGACCGGCATTGTAGGCAGCCAGCGCCAGGTTCCAGTCGCCATAGATCTCGTATAATTTTTTAAGGTACTGGCAGGCCGCTTCCGTGGCACGTTCGGGATCCATACGCTCGTCGATGTATGAATTTTCCTCGAGCCCGTACATTAAGCCCGTGCGGTACATGAACTGCCAGAGTCCGAGTGCTCCGGCGCGCGACTTAACCTGCGGACGCAACCCGCTTTCGATAACAGCCAGGTATTTCAGTTCGATCGGCAGACCGTATTGCGAGAGTTTTTCCTCGAACATGTCAAAATAGAGTTTCGAACGGCCAAGTACAATCCGCGTAAACGAACGTCGTTTTGCAGCAAAAAACCGGATGGTTGCCAGCACTTCGGGGTTACAGTCGAGGTGAAACGGCGACATTTCATTCATGACGGAAAGGCGCTGACAATAAACGCTGTCGTCGAATTCCGGAATTGCTTCCGGTTCGTAGTTCAGCGCATTGATGATCGAATCGTAATCGGAACGACCTGCGTATTCCTCGTAAAAAAGCTGCAGGCTCTGTTCGATGGTCTGGATATATTTTGCACTGTTTTCCGGGCTGTCATTGGTAATTTGCGCCGATGCTTTCAGACATACGCATGCCAGGATCAGTGAAAAGAGGAAATGCTTTTTCATGGGTTTTGCTCAAGTTTTTCCAAATATGCTGAAAATTTCAGTAGCTCCATTTCCGAAAATGCAGGAGCCATTAACTGCACACCGAAAGGAAGTCCGTTGCTGTGTTTCCCAAGTGGTAAGGAAACCGCGGGATGTCCGGTCAGGTTTGCGGTAACGGTAAAAATATCCTG
Source organism: uncultured Flavobacteriales bacterium (assembly GCA_964389755.1). Taxonomy (GTDB): domain Bacteria; phylum Bacteroidota; class Bacteroidia; order Flavobacteriales_D; family Crocinitomicaceae; genus JBBSUQ01. Next base: position 9,310 of record CAYMEW010000026.1, read on the forward strand.
CAGATACATCTGGATGGGATCTTTTACCGAATTAATTTCAAAAGCAGTATTGGGAGTGGTCGGCGACAGGATCAGGTCATAATTTGCAAGGATCTCATCAATGCGATCCCGAAGGACACGACGTACTTTCTGAGCCTTGGTATAATACGCATCGTAGTACCCGTGGCTGAGTACAAACGTCCCGGACATGATGCGTCTTTTCACTTCGGGACCGAATCCTTCCGAGCGCGAGCGCACATAGGTTTCTTCCACGCCGTGTACGTCTTTGGCCTGGTAACCGTAATGTACGCCGTCAAAACGGGAAAGGTTGGATGAGGCCTCGGCTGTTGTGAGCACGTAATAGGCCGGAACAATATAGTCGAGGTAAGGGAAAGACACTTTTTCAACGGTATGACCCGCTGCTTCCAGCGATTTGGTCAATTTTGAAACATAATCGGCCACCTCGCGGTCCATCCCGTCCAACTCGAGTGTTTCTTCGAGCAGTGCGATGCGATAGTTTTTTTTCAGAGGAGCATCTTCAAAACGCTGAACCGGCTTATCGGAAGCCGTGCTGTCAAATTCATCCGGACCGGCCATGATTTCCATGAGCAGCGCTGCGTCTTCGACGTTGTTGGTCAGGGGACCGATCTGGTCAAAAGAAGACGCATAAGCGATCAGTCCGTGACGACTGACGCGGCCGTAGGTCGGTTTAAAACCGTAGATACCGCAAAAGGAAGCGGGCTGGCGGATGGATCCGCCGGTATCACTTCCAAGCGCCGCTGTGCACAGTCCTGCAGCAACAGCTGCGGCTGAACCTCCGGATGAGCCACCGGGCACCATTTTTTCATTCAGGGGATTTTTTACCGGGCCAAAGGCTGAATTCTCATTGGAACTGCCCATGGCAAACTCGTCATTATTGAGTCGGCCGATGATCACGGCATCTTCTGCGAGTAAGCGCTCCACGACCGTTGCCGAAAAAAGCGATTCAAAACCTCCCAGAATTTTGGAGGCTGCCGAAACGCGGTGATTCCGGTAGCAAATATTGTCTTTAAGCCCGATAACAGCACCGGCAAGCCTGCCGGCAGTTCCGTTCTTCAGTTTCTCGTCCACGCGTGCTGCCTGTTCGAGAGCTGAGTCCGTGAAGACTTCCAGGAATGCGTTCAGTTCTTTTTTTTCTTCGATGCGGCCCAGAAAATGGCGCGTAATGGAAACTACGGTCGTTCCTGACGACAGGGCTTCCCGTATCGCAGCTAAAGAATTGTACATGAAGTCCGAATGGTATTAAGCGTTAGTTTCTTCCGATCTTTTCGCTTCGCCCTCTTTGGGACCCGAAGCATCTTTGAATTCCTTCACACCTTTTCCGAGCCCTTTCATGAGTTCCGGAATTTTCTTTCCTCCGAAAAGGAGTACTACTACCACCAGGATTGCGACCACTTGCCATGGTCCGAATACACCTAAAATCATTTGCAAAATATTTAATACTGCAAAGTTACTGAATTTAAGTATACCACAGGAATTTAGCTGTTTTTTAACGTTTCCCCGAACAAAGTGCAAACGCTTCAGCCGATTGTCGGCAAAAAATTGTAGTTTTAAGCAGGTAAACTGACGCCATGAAAAAACTACTACTACTCAGCGCATGTGCGCTCCTTGTCCGAATGCACGCGCAAATTTCCTGTGACACACTTCGCTATCTTTCACCTGTTTTTGACTCGGTGATCGTTCATTCGGACGTTCTATACGGCGAGGCTCAGGTCTGGAACATTCCCTACAACAATACGGACCTGTTCATGGACGTCTACGAACCTTTCGGAGACACGCTTTCTAAGCGGCCGCTGATGATCTGGGTACATCCTGGCGGATTTCTGAACGGTGACAAAAGTGCCGATGACATGGTGGCCCTCTGTGACAGTTTCGCGCGTCGAGGCTACGTCACGGCGTCCATCAATTACCGCCTCGGTTTTAACCCACTGTCCGCCGAAAGTGCCGAACGCGCGGTTTACCGCGGAACACAGGACCTGCGCGCGGCGATCCGTTACCTCAAAGAATTTGCATCCGACTACCAGATCGATACGAATTACACCTTCATCGGTGGCAGTAGCGCCGGCGGATTTTCAGCAATACACACGGTGTACCTCGACGAAGACGAAGCGCCTTCTTCCATCGAAGGGAGTTGGGCCTCTCCCGATCTCGGATGCCTGGATTGTGATGGTAATGATTATCAACACCTGATGAACATTTCCGGCTACGTCAGCCTCTGGGGAGCGATCGGCGACTCAAGCTGGATCGACAGTGACGAAACCACTCCCGGTTTACTCGTTCATGGTACGGGCGATGGCACTGTGCCCTATGATGTCGGACATCCTTTCGGAGTTCCCACGACCCCGGAGACACAGGGATCACGCTGCGTTCACAACCAGCTTTCCGCGTTAGCCATCCCGCATTCGACGTATTTCGTGGACGGCGAACCACACGAATTTCACGGTGCGGACAACGGAACTTTCAACAGTCCGCCGAATGCTTACTGGGACACGATCTTCATGCTCGTGCGTGATCATTACCATACGATACTGCAGCCGGCGCCTATCACGATCAACGGAAGCGATCTCGTTTGCGAAGGAAGAGTTTCGGTGTATCACTTTAACGGAATTTCACAGGCATACTGTGTTTCCGTGGAAAACGGCCAGGTGCTATCCCAGGCAGGTGACAGCATCGAAGTTCTTTGGGACAACGCGGGAACCGGTTCGCTATCCGTGATCAATTACTCCAATGTGTATTGCGCTTCGGAAACGAATAAAAAAACGATTCTTATAAATGCTTTGCCGGATGCCGCTTTCAGTACTTCGATTTCGGGCTCTTCGGTTACTTTTGTTCCAAATACCGTGTACCCAGGCGCTACCTACACCTGGAATTTTGGAGACGGCAACATATACACCAGTTCGGACGGTACGGAAAATGTGGCTCATGCTTACGCCGACGGAAACTGGATTGCTGAATTAACCATTACTTCTTCGGCAGGGTGTAGCAATACCTATTCTTCACCGGTCAATGTGACAACGGCATCCATTGCGGAGACTGATTTTACTGAACTTCGCCTGTATCCGAACCCGGTTGGAAGCCAACTGCACGTTTCCGGGCTGAAACCGGGACAGTCCTGGCAGCTCAGTGATCTCCAGGGGAACGTTATCCGGGAGGGAAATTCGGAAACCATCGCATTTGACGGGATTTCTGCCGGTGCGTACCTGTTGATCGTTCGAAACCCGGATGGATATCATCGCATTTATCGGGTCGTTCATCGCTAATATTTCGTGATTTCGCGAATTTGCAATGCGATTTAAGTTCTATTTTTGCGCTCCACATCGATTATGAGCCGAAAAGACCCATACGCAGCGTTACGTTACCCGGAATTTCGCCATTTCGTATTGGCCCAGTTCCTGTTTACCATCGCGATCCTGATCCAGGAAGTCGCGATTTCCTTCTACCTGTATGAACTCACGGACGATCCGTTTTCGTTGGGACTTGTCGGACTTTTCGAAGCGATCCCGTATATTTCACTGGCGCTATTCGGGGGTTATCTTGCCGACCGGTACGATAAACGCAACATTGCCCGCATCAGTTTTACGGCTGTGATCCTGACAAGCGTTTTTTTAATGTGGGCCACACACCCGGATCCGGAAACTGGTATTGCCAAATCCGGACAGCCGACCTTTATTTACGCTTCCGTTTTCATTTTTGGAATTGCCCGTGGTTTTTTCAGCCCGGCACTCAACGCGTTAAAACCATTCCTCGTAAAACCGGAACATTACGCGAATTCCGCTTCCTGGAGCAGCCAGTTTTGGCAGACAGGGGTAATCGCAGGTCCCGCAGCAGGAGGTTTTTTGTACGCCTGGACCGGACTTGGCGGAACCCTGCTCATCGTGATCGGATTGCTGGTGTGTTCGGTGATCTTTGTTTCACTGATCGGTAAAAAACCGCTCCCGCCCCATTCAGGTGATAAAATGCTGAAAAGTCTCAAAGAGGGAATTTTGTTTGTACGACGCAACAAATTGCTTTGGTACAGCATCCTGCTTGACATGCTGACCGTACTTTTCGGAGGTGTTGTAGCGCTACTACCGGTTTTTGCCAAAGATATTCTGTATGTTGGCCCGGAAGGACTCGGGCTTTTACGTGCCGCTCCGGGTATCGGGGCTGTCATAACAGTTCTGGCGACTGCGTATTTCCCTCCCACGGGTCACGCCTGGCGCAACATGTTACTCGCGACCTTCTTCTTTGGTCTGAGCACGCTCCTATTCGCACTTTCAACCAACTTTTACCTGTCCGTGATCGCCCTTTTACTGACCGGTTCCTTCGACAGTATTTCTGTCGTCGTGCGCTCCACGATCTTACAGGTATTACCGCCTGATAATATGCGCGGCAGAGTGGCTTCGGTGAACGGGATCTTTGTCAGCACATCCAATGAACTGGGCGCTTTTGAATCCGGAACCGCCGCCAAGCTATTCGGTACGGTGCCATCGGTTTTACTCGGAGCCGGCGCTACTTTTGCGGTGGTCGGCTACATTTTCACGCGCAGCAAGGAACTTTTCCGTGTCAGGCTGGATTAGGCGCTCTTGACTTCCAAAATAATGGAGCATCCAGGTCATGTAGAACGCAAGTAAAGGTGGTAGCAGCCAAATTAGCGGGAAGAATGCACAAAGTGCAAAAAACAACGCGACTCCGGCATAGTAAACGGTTAAAAATGTCCCACTCTTATTTCGGGAAAACAAAACGATGGATATGACCAGCTGAATAAATCCTGTAAGAATAGTCGATAGCAGTGCAAGTATCCAGGTTTCCGGAACAATAAACCCGAAGAATGCAAGCAGCACCGGAATTCCAACGGCTATCCAATTAGAGATGATAAGTTGTTTCATGAGGTGGAAAATTATGATTCAAAAACAAATTTAATCATATATTCCTATATTTTCAATAATTACTGAAAATAATTGAACTCCTTTTTTGTATTGTATAAATATCGTAGTCAGATCACGTAATCATGGAACAATTTGTCAAGGGCTGCTTCCGGATCGGTGCATAACCCGGGATGCGGACGGGAAGTCTGGATCACAGAACTCCTGACCGCCGTTAACCAGCGAAATCGCGAAGCGGGATCTTCCCCGGCTATCGGTCCCCCCTCTTTTGCGCCGGCAGCAATTTTTTCGAACGAACGAAGGTTGTCGGCAACCTGCTCCGTGTCAACTTGCGGAAAAAGACTTTGTAAACGCACCTTATCGAGTTCGTAACGCATCCGGACAAAGCGAAGGGATTTGCAGAAAATGATAACCCCCACATTGATAAATTCCTCACGATCAACACGTGGAACCACCCGAATTACTGCGTATTCATAAACTTCCCGCTGCATGTTTCGCTTCATTTACAAAGATTTCAGAATTCGCCAGCCGTTCGCTAAGAAAACCGCTATAAACTGACCGAATCGCTTCCGGTGTTAGTTCCGGGTCTTCCCAGTGCAGCCATTCTTCCGGTAAGGCATTCACAATCGCTTCCAGTTTTTCAGGTGAAAGGATCTTTCGGAAATGCGTATTGACGCTGTCCAGTTCACTCGCGGTGACGCGCGGAAGCAAAACGTGATCTTTTACGTAGACAAACGGACTTCGGGCCGCCTGCCGCCAGTCTCCCCAACTGTGGTGAAAGTAGAGTGATGCTCCATGATCGATCAGCCAAAGTTCGCGGTGCCATACCAGCATGTTTGTGTTTCTGAATGTGCGATCGATATTCGTTAAAAAGGCGTCTAACCAAACGATCCCGGCAGCCATTCTCGTATCCACGGTGGTTACCACCGGGTCGAAATTAACTGCTCCGGTCAAAAAGTGCAACCCGAGGTTTGTTCCGTGGCTTCCCCGGAGCAAATCCTGGATTTCCTCGTCTCCTTCCGTACGTCCAAAGGCTTCATCGAGGTAGGCGAATACAAGTTCAGGCACTTTAAAACCGAGCAGGCGTGCCACTTCACCGCCGATAAATTCGGAAATGAGCGCTTTCACCCCGTGTCCGGCTCCCCTGAATTTTAATACGTACTTGAATGAGTCATCCGCCTCGGCAACGGCCGGTAACGAACCTCCCTCACGCAAAGGCGTAATGTAACGCGTAACGGTTACGAAACGGATATCGGGTACTGAATTCACAGTCCAAAGATACGTGTTCTGTTTGCATCGCAACTTGCCGGAAGATAATTGCCCCGACTTTATCCGATTATAACTTTAAATACCATATATTTGGCTACATCAATTGCTGCTTTATGAATTTACTAAAACTCACGTTCACTTCTTTGCTTGTATGCTTGTCAGGCAGCTTATTTTCTCAGACTGCCGGCAATGCGCTCGATTTCGACGGAACGGGATATGTCTCGGCTTCTTTACCGGTAATTTTTAACGATCTTTCGAATAACAACCTGACCTTCGAAGCCTGGGTTAAACCGGAGGGTTCCGGCACACAACGGATTTTCTTCGCGCAGCTCGATGCCTCGCATTTTGTTTCCGTTCTGCTTAACCCTTCGAACACACCATACTTTTTCCTCTCAAACGGATCTACTTACAGCGCAACAATTTCCAGTAGTCTTCCTGCCTCCCAATGGTCGCACCTCGCCTGCACCTGGGAAGCTTCAACCCAAAATATTCTCATTTACGTCGACGGTGTATTGCAGCCGGTTGCATCCGGTGGCTCTTCAAGTACCGGTATCGACAATGCAATGACTATCGGAAGTCGCACGGACGGTACACAGCAATTTACCGGGGAACTGGACGAACTGAGAATCTGGAGTGATGTGCGAACCAATTGCCAAATCTTTGATAATATGCACTTTGCGATGAGTTCTCCCGCTCCCGGAGTGATCGCATATTACCAGTTCGACCAGGGAACAGCCGGCGGAAATAACACCAGTGAAACAACACTCGCTGATCTCACGGGCAACTATACCGGTACGCTGAATAATTTTACGCTCAACGGAACGACTTCCAACTGGATTGAATCCGGTGTTTCTACGAGCAGTTCAGGATCTAACGCAACGGTAGAAAACATTCCGCTTTGTTCTGGAAGTGACTACACCTATCCGGACGGGACGGTTAGTACGAATCTGACAGCAGATGAAACACATACGAGCACATTACAGAGTGTAAGCGGATGCGACAGCCTCGTGCAGACGAACATTACTGTAAACCCCGTTTTCTCCACAACGCAGACCGAATCCGTGTGTAGCGGTGAAAGTTATACTTATCCTGATGGTACGGTAAGCACGAACATCCTGGCAGATGAGTCACATACAAGCAATTTCCAAGCGGTCTCCGGGTGCGACAGTACGATCATCACGAATCTCTCAGTGAACACACCGGACACTTCAATAACCATGAATGGCATTTTACTTACTGCTAATTCGACAAGCGGGACCTTCCAGTGGTACGACTGCCAAACACAGCAGATGCTCAACGGGGAGACGAATGCAACTTTCACACCCCAGGGCGGCGGGATGTTTGCCGTGCAGGTTACGGAAAACGGCTGTAGTGCCTTCTCGAATTGTTATATCATTTCTATCCTCGGACTACAGGAACATCATGCAGTTTCCGCGAGACTCTATCCGAATCCTGTCGTGGACCACTTCTTCCTGGAAAGCAATGTTACCGGTGATCTGGATGTCCGAATTACGGATCTGAACGGCAAAGAACTTGTTCATCAAACGTATTCCTCCGACACAGGCGGTGCATTCGAAGTTCAGTTCAATGAACCGGCCGGAGTTTACCTCGTGTATGTTTCCGGAGAACAGTTTGAACAGGTTTTTAGACTTGTAAAGCGATAGAATATCCTAGTGTTCGTGAGTTTCCTGCTCTAAACCACAGTTTTCCGAATCGAGTTCGGTTTCAATCGTATAGTGTTCAAAATTGAATTCTTTCAGTACTTCTTTGATGCGGTTTTTCAATTGCAACAATTCGGAAAGGTGATGAATGTTATGCAACTTTACGTGCGTCGTGAAAACGTGTCGCTGCCCGTCAAGAGACCAGATGTGCGTATGATGTAAGGAACGTACGTTTTCAATGTCCTGTAACTTTCGCTCGACCGTCGGCAGGTCTACTTCGCCGGGAACACCCTGCAGAAAGATAAAAAGCACTTCCCGGAGTCGCCGCACCACTCCCCACAGAATGTAAGCCGTAATAAATAACGACAATGCGGGATCGAGGTAATGAATGTCTTTGAATTTCAGAACGACCGAAACGATCAGCACGGCGGCCCAGCCGAGAACGTCTTCGAGCAGGTGCCAGGAAACTACTTTTTCATTCAGTGTTTTTCCGCCGCTGAGTTTCCAGGCCGCGTAACCGTTTATTATAACACCAATAATGGCGAAGATGAGCATTCCGTCCGCATTGGAATGTTCGGGATGAAACAAGCGGTCGACGGCTTCCGAAATTACGTACACGGATCCGCCGATGAGGACCAGCGAATTGACAAGCGCTCCGAGTAACGACAGCCTGGAATATCCGAAGGTAAAGCGATGCGAAGCGGATTTCCGGGATTTCCGGTCAAGATACCAGGAAAGTCCAAGTGAAAAGGTATCCCCAAGATCGTGGATCGCATCCGAAATGATGGCGATGCTATTTACATAGAACCCGCCGATGATCTCGAAGATCGTAAAACCCAGGTTTACCAGGAACGCGATTTTGAGATTCTTTCCCGAATGATGATGTGCGTGATCGTGTGCCATGTTCTTCTATTAACAGAAAAAGACCATTGAAGTTTACGGACCGATGTCAGCATTCCGGATCAGGCAAACATCTTACCTTCTTTTACATATTCTTTCCGAATTCCTTCCAGCAGATGATCCATCCGGATCCGGTCACCATTTTCTTCTGCTGTTCTGAGGCAGGCAAACTGTACCACATTAACAATATTCGCTCCGCTCAGGCTGTAGTTGCGAGCCAACGTTTCAAGAGAAACTTCTTTTTCCAACCCGATCCTCTTCGGCAGGTTGTCCGTCCACAGCGCGAGCCGTTCGGTCGCACCCGGCATTTCAAACTCGATGATCGACTGAAAACGGCGCGTAAAGGCCGAATCCATGTTATTCTTCAGGTTGGAAGCCAGGATAACCAGCCCCGGATGAGACTCCACACGTTGCAGCAGATAAGATACTTCCTGGTTCGCATATTTATCGTGCGCATCTCTTACGGCGGTTCGCTTTCCGAAAATCGCGTCTGCTTCATCAAAGAACAGGATCCATTCTTTATTGATCGCCTTGTCGAAAAGTCGCGAAAGATTTTTCTCCGTTTCACCGATGTACTTCGAAACAACCAGGGAAAGGTCTACCCGGTATACATCCCGGCCTGTATATTTCCCGAGTAAGGAGGCCGTGAGGGTTTTACCGGTTCCCGGAGCGCCATAAAAAAGCACGCGGTATCCTGGTTTTATCTTCCCCTGTAAACCCCAGTCTTTCAGGATCAGGTCATTGTACTTCAGCCAACTCTCGATCTCACGGATCTGTTTGAGTGTCCTGGACGGGAGTACGAGGTTTTCCCATTCCAGTTCCGTTTCGATGCGTTTTGCCGGAAAGTTCGCTCCGAACTTCGGTTTATGTATTCTGCCTGTCAACGCCAGATCGGCATACTCTTCATCCAAAAGCAGGCGTCCGGAAGTGAGTGCATCTCCCGCAGGCGCATCGCCGATCGACAGGATTCCCGATCTTATTAGCGACGATTCCGAGAGCAGGTAGTCTGTGACCATACGCCGATTAGCGAGGTCCAATCCGGCAAGCAGAAAGAGTAGTGTATTGAACGTCGGATACAGGATCTCGTGTTCCTTTCCGCGGAAAAGGGCCATTTCGGGAATCGACTGTCCCGGAGGGAGCAGAACGGACAGATTGCGCTCCATGTAATTCGGACGGAGGTGCGGAACTACTGCGAGTGCCAGGGCGATGGCATCGATATCATTTACAACTGCGAGTCGCGAAAAATCGTCCAGGAAATCCTGTGAAAGGTAGGCGTATACATCCGGGAAATCTCCGTCGTAATCGGCTTCTTTTAAAGATCTGACCCGGTGCGCCAGTACGGCATCCAGGAAGCCAAACAAATCCTCCCACGTGGAGGTTTCGGCGAAAAATCGTTTATCGATCATGATTCTCAGGTTTAGGCCGGTGGCCACTAGTAAATATACGAAAAATGAAAATTGAAAATTCGCCTGGACAATAATTATTATGAGCGCAGTGCGGTGGGTTCATCTGAAGGTTTTAAATGACCAGCTGCGAATAAGTGAATTCAAAAACTCCTTTGGGTTCATAACTTGTTTACTTGCGAGAACTTGTGTTGAAGAACTCTCGCGGATATTATTTCTAAGAACCAAAGCTGACAAATAAAACTAGGAATTCCCGGAGGTTTCTTTATCGTAGGTATAACAGATTTCATGTTCAGAAATAAAAAGGCAATAATCATTATTTAAACAAGGTAAAATCCGCAATTTAGTAATGTCTTTTTTCAATTTCGTCACTTATAAAAGTAATTATATCTTTTTTTGCAATTTTCGTTTCGATGAATTACACTGAGCATGGTATCGATTCATTCGGATACCAGAATTTTCTGTATTCCCTTCTTGTGCAAGTACCTCTTTTAAAAACTTTGTTACATGTGAGCTAGACTGCACTTTTATTTGACATCTGACCCCGTTGGATATACAATCTTGACAAGCTTGTACTGCCTTTTTCCAACTTGTACTTCCGATCACTAATGGTTTCATATCGGAAGCATTACCCCCCATTGCCTTTAAATCACCAATAAAAACAGAATTAAGGGAACGAGTTTTTTTAGAATGTATTTAGTTATTTTTACTTTACTACCAGTCAATGAGCAAGCCATTTATTAATGGGTTCATTTAGTCGAATAGATTCTCTAACTATTTGAATTAGAGCTTTAATTATAAGCGCATATTCATCATTATCATAGTACCAATCGGGTAATGGTGCAAAAAGTTCATAAATATTGTCTTTAGCGTTGAGAATGAAATCAAGGAGAGAATTCAGGTATTCAATCCACTGAATTTTTATTTCAGCAGATGCTTCAATATAGTATTCGTCTTCGATTTCTACCTCAAATTCGTCTTCAAAATCAACAAAGACTTTTTGTAGAATTTCGGCTTCATGCTTCTTAAAACGGGCAAACAGTGAAAACAGCTTTTCAAGTTGACCATCAGGAACTTTTATGCATGTTGAGTTTACAATCCATATGGATTCATTTTCGTCTAAATTAGCTTTATTCGATAATGAAAAATATTGGTATGTCATAAATTTAAAGGTTATTGTTAATTAATTCTATTGTTTTATCAAGTAATACACCTTTACTAGCTCTTAATTGATTTCCTTGATTGTGTTCAGGACCAGGAGTTACGGATTCTACTATAATCTTATCAATTGGTGTTCGTGTAAGATATTTTGTTTTAAAGGTATCTAAATTAACTTGAGTTCCGTTAATCACTACAACAACTTTATTAACTGATTTGTAGGTATTTGCAGCCCCACCAAAATGATATTTTAGATATTCTCTCATTGCCTCTAAATCCGAAGGTATAGAATTATAGTGTTTCAAGTGTTTTCTATCCTGTTTTGGTTCGAATTGCTTAGGAGATAGTTTAGCACTTACAATTTTTTCGACACTATTTCCACCCAACATAATAAAATCTAATTCAGCTTGTTTCCCTCCAATAAACTGACCTGAAGAACCAACAAATCTTAAGTGAACACCCTTTAACAGTGTAAAACCTCCTTCTTTCGCAAGTACTTCTAATCCCGGTGTTGCAGTTGATTCTACAATATCACCTGTTTGAAGTTTTCCGGTCAAATATTTCAAAGGATTTTTCCTATACAATTCAATATGTTTTTTCTCTTTGATTTGTTTTGCAAATAGAATGGCTGTTTTGTTTAGTTCCTGTAGTTCCGCTTCAGTAAATTCCACTTCTTTAGGACCAGGTAATGATGGATTAACTGTAGCGACTGGATGATACAAATGATTGTTATCTTTCTCTAAGGTAAGGGATTTTAAATTATGCTTCTTTTTTATTTTAGGTAGCTTTTCCTTTATTTCTTCAACTGTTATGTTATCCTTTTTTCTAATTTGCTGGACTTCATCTAAAGCTAATTGTAATGTTTGTTTATGTCCTTTTGGATCGTCCTTAAGATCTTTTTCTATTTCTTTATCAGTCACTTTCTTATCGTTTTTCTTTCCAATTCCAAGTTTACGCATCAACTTCCTACCGGCATTTCTAGCTTTTTTCAAAAGTTTGCTCACGGCTTTGTCGACCCGTTTGCGGATCTTCTTAAAAATGGCGGTGACTTTCTTGGAAAGCCCTCCCAGGCCGATGAGTTTAGCGAACAAGCCGATAACCAGTGCGATCAGTCTGGCAAGTCCCATCTCAATGGCTTTCGCTACTCCGGCTACGGAACCGGCTGCCAACGCAAGAATGGCTTCGGTAATGGCAGGAATGAGCATAATGGCCGATTCGACGAAGAATATGATCAGGTCTTTGATGGCCATGATGGCTTTGATGAAGCCGCCTATAAGGATTAGCCGAGAGATAAATAGCCGACCTTAATAAATATTCATAAAATTTTTACGGAAATTGATACTACAATCAATTCAATATTCTATTAATCGAATCAATATCTTCGAGCGTATCATTATACTCTGCCCTTACTAAGTCCGATTTTATAACATTTAATAGTTCAATCCAAGGGGCTTTAAAATCACTTTCTTGAATTCTAAGTTCAGAATGTATTGAATCCAAATTGTCCTGATCAATGAACTCTCCATTACGTAGAACATAACCTTGATATATTGAAGGGGAAACAATAATAATATCACTTTCTCTATCAAATTCCCATTTGGCAGTAAAAGTGCTAGACAGGAAAGAGACATTAAATTTCTCCTGCATAGAATCTATATCATTAATCAAATTTAATATGTCATTGAAAATGATCGATAAATCTGAATTAAAGTCCAATACAAAAATTAAGTCATTCCAAACAATTTTCAATTCATTTTCATAAGATGAGTAAATAGTTGCAATCGCCTCGGATATTGTTCTATCCTCGGAATTGCGATTGTTTAGTACTCTCTGCTGTTGAATTTGTATATCAAACATATTCATTAATAATTAAAATATTTTTCCTGCTGTTCTACTATCAATTGGGAAACCGTGAAAGAACTTGTTATTCTTGTTTTTACGGATTCGAATTCTATCCGGCTTAGACTCAGTTCCATCATGGTAATATACAATTGAATTATTGCCCGCATTTATAGGTACATCATGTATATCGTTATCTTTGAAAGTTGCTGCAATTTTACCTGCGTATTCTAGGTCTTCTTTATTACCCCATTTTCCAATTGGTAATGGTGCTCGAGGGGGTGATAGTTCGGTTGGTTTTTTAGCCCACATAATTCCATCATTCTTCTGCATTTTAATACCGTGTTTACCACCACCCTTGTAAATATTTTCTGGTTGTAAAGGTTTTACGCCGCTTAAATCTACGATTTTTATGGTCAGTTCAGATAGTTCTTTTAAGTCTTTTTCTATTTTAACTTTATCTTTATCACTATCTGCTAAACCGAACTGATTGTCCAAATCGCGCGCTAGTGTTAGCGCTCTTGTTTTAAGTGATTGATTAGAATTCGTGTCCTCTAAGGAAGTGATGAATGATTCATAAAAAGTTTCTTTACTTCGTATTTTGAGTTGATAATCGTTTCCTTTTTTCTTTACTAATAAAACATGTGTACCATCAGTTTTCGTCGGCACAGATCGTGTAATTGAAGTTAAATTGAGTTTTTCATTACTTGAATTATCTTTTCCTTTCTGATTCTTCTTCCCAATTCCCAACTTCCTCATCAGCTGTCTGCCTTTCTTTTTGGCTTTGGTCAGCAGTTTCATGACGGCGCGGTTCACCCGCTTGCGGATCTTCTTGAAGATGGCGGTAACCTTTTTAGAAAGCCCTCCCAGGCCGATGAGTTTGGCGAACAAGCCGATAACCAGTGCGATCAGTCTGGCAAGTCCCATCTCAATGGCTT
>CAYMEW010000026.1:23460-59945 GCA_964389755.1 uncultured Flavobacteriales bacterium
CTGCCAACGCAAGAATGGCTTCGGTAATGGCAGGAATGAGCATAATGGCCGATTCAACAAAGAAGACGATCAGGTCCTTGATAGCCATAATAGCTTTGATGAATCCTGCACCCGGAATAAGTAAGCTCAAAAGCCACTTGATTCCCGCCTGGATAACCTGCACGATGAGCATGTCTTTGATGGCGTCGATGACGGTTTCTTTCAGGTCGGAAAACTTGTCTTTGAGGAATTCCCAGATGCCGTCGATCCCTTTGGTGGCAAAGGTTTTAAACATGTCGTAGCCGGACTCGAGTGCTTTGACCACCGGTTCCCCCATCAATTTCACCGCTTTCAGGCGGATGTAGTCCCACCCCAGTCCAAGCACCTGTAAGACTAGGTTGAAAATACCGCTGAGGCTGAAAATATCTTTGGGCATCACAATGCCCATCGGTCCGAGCGAACCGGTGAGCCATTCGAGCAGCCCGCCCAGCAGGTGATTTTGAATGTTGGCCTTAAAGGCGTCGATCCCTTTGCCGATGCCCTCGAAAAGATCTCCCATAAAGCCGATGGGGTCTGCCATGATTACCCCGATCACGCTCTTGATAGCTGAGAACAGGTTGACGATCATTTCTTTGAGTTTGAGAATCGTTTCGATCACTCCATTGATGAAGCCGAGGGCGGCATCCACCAGTCCTTTGTTGGCTTCTTTCATTTCTTCGATACGCTCGTCCACTTCTTCCATGGCTGAAACGTATTCCTGTGCCAGTGTGTCGATCAGGGCCTCCTCGCGGCTGTTTACCTCATCGGTGAGTTCATCAAACTTTTCGTTGATCTCAGAAGCGGCTTCCCTGCCGAGGTGTTTTAAGTTTTTGGGAAGACTTTCCACGTAGGCGCCGACCTCTTTTTTCCCTTTTTCGATGCGAGCTTTTGCACGATTGAGTTCCCGGGCCACGAGGGTGGCAATGTTTGTGATGCCCTCTTCCATGGCCTCGACAAACTTTTCTTTTCCCTGAACAAAGTATTCGTTCACTTCATCGGGAAGCCCCATAAAGAGGTCTTTGGTCCAGCGCAGTCCGCCACCTATGCCACCGTAACGTTCAGCTTTGTAAAGCGCCATGCTCAGGGCCACGTAATCTTCGAACTTCCGCTTGGCAACTTTCGAGAAGTATTCGAATCGTTTGCTAACGGTTTCCTCGAGGGTATCAAGTATGCTGTTAACATCCCTTTTGGTGGTTTCGTAGATTACATTGATGTCGGAGGCGATGCGTTCGCGCTCCGAAGTATCTTTTTTGCCGGTCGCTTTTTGGTTTCCGAGCACTTTCGAGAAAGCTCCCGTACGGACCTGATGCATCCCCTGGAGTTGTTCCCGGCTTGCATTTTTGGTTTTTTCCGAAGTGGATTGCAGTGTACCTTCTTCCTGTTGTCGAAAGGTTTGCGGTGCACTTTTGGCATTTTCGTTTGCTTCTTTTTTACTGCCAAGTGCCTGCTGGAATTTTGGTTCTTCCGATTTTTCGAGTTGTCGGTCAGTCACTTCCGATTCGGCCATGCGCTGATCGATGGAGTCTGTTTGTTCTTTTAAGGGGGCATTGACTTCACTGTCACTTCGTTTTTTGGGAACCGCTTTCGAAGCATCCACTCCTTTGGGTTTCGGTCCGGCCTTTGGCGCCTTGAGTGTCTCGGCTTTCCGGGGTTTTACCGCCGCAGTGTTTGGTTTTTGGTCCGTAGTCGTAACCACCGGTCCGGCCGCCTTATCCGTTTGTTCACCAACATCGCCCACAGCCTCCTTATTGATTTCATCAATGTTGTTATTATTTTCAAAGTCGTCGGCCTCTTCCTGGTTTTCGGGTAACTGCATCGAGTCGATGCGCTCCATGAGTTTCGCTTTAAAGGCTTCGGCACTGAACGGTTGTGGTTCGGCCTGCTCCATTTCATCCACCTGTTCAGCCTGCGCAATGCTCTCCCGTTCGTTGGAGGGCGACTCCGCGGCATCCTGAGCGTCTTCTGAAAGTTCGCCTGCGGGTGCATGTTGTTCCTGGGAATCGGCGGTTTCTTCCACCTCCCCGATAAGTTCAGAGAATTCGGGATCCGCAAACGGATCGGCGATTTCTTTTTCGTTTGCGCCCTGTTCGGCGGTCGCCTCTTCACCTGCAGCACCACCTTCTGCGGGAAGCAAATTGCCTTTTACCTGAGGAAGAGGTTTTGCTACCTGCATTTCGCCCGAAGATGATGCTAACTGCGGAGAAGCATTATCAGCAGTTCGGGTTTCTTTTCTTTCGTTTACCAGGTTTTTATCCGCCGTTTGGGGCGTTGTAGCTCCCTGTTGCAGTGTATGTGTAAGTTCATGCGCCAGAAGAAACTTTCCCTCTCGACTTGTGGGATTGAACTTGCCTTCGTTGAAGTAAATGTCTCCTTTGCTAGTAAACGCTTTTGCTCCGAGTTGTCTGTTCATACCAACGGCATTCGGTCCTGTATGAATCCGGACATTGGAAAAATCGGCACTAAACCCACTTTCCATTTTCCCGCGCACTTCGGAAGGAAGCGGGCTTCCCTGTCCGCGTGAGTTTTTCAGCATAGTACTAACATCACCGGTATCTCCGGAAGAGTTTTGTAAAGACCGTTTTGTCTGAATGCGGTCTTCCTCTTTTAGTGCGACACTATCGTCACCTTCTCCCGGCGGTTCAGCACTGCCTTCCGATGGCTCACTCTCATCTTCTTTAAGTTGTGCAGATTCCTCATCCTCTTTCATTTGTACGGAATCTTCGTCTTCCATGCGCTGTATTGGCCCCACATGATCTGTCAGCCCGACTTTATCTTCCGTTCCGGAAATATCGCTTTCATCCGGCTGAGTTTCCTCTTTTCGCTGAATGTAGGGTGTCAGAACGGCGGAAATGGGTTTTTGCTGAACCGTATTTTCCATACGCGGCACCGGAACAGAAGTTGTCGGAGCCGTCGGTTGCGTTTCTGCATGCATATTCCGACTGTTTACGACCTGCTCGGCTGCACGGTCAGCTTCGACTTCGTGACGATCACCCGGTTCATTGATAAATAATTTGGGCTGTACGGCATCTTTACCCCTGCTTCGGAAAGGAGTGGAAATGTGTTGTTGTTTTTCAGGTGATGCAGTTATTTTCATGTATACATGAGGATTTAACTCATTCAAAAAATATTCAATGCAGCCTGGAACACATTCATAAATTAGTAAGACCGGAAACCGGCATGTACAAGCAAATCCTGAATTTGCTCATTCAGCTAAGTATACCTTGCAAATGCAGCCTGGAAACAGCAGTTGTGAGGAAGTAGTGATGCTCCCGCGTGGGGTCGCATGTAAGCTAAAATAATAAAAAATAGAATGCG
Source organism: uncultured Flavobacteriales bacterium (assembly GCA_964389755.1). Taxonomy (GTDB): domain Bacteria; phylum Bacteroidota; class Bacteroidia; order Flavobacteriales_D; family Crocinitomicaceae; genus JBBSUQ01. The sequence goes on from CAYMEW010000026.1 coordinate 26,794, forward strand.
TCTGACAATCGCACAAAAATTAATAAAGCTCTTTAAATCAGTGCTTCAGGAGTTATGATACGCATTGAAATGAGTGTGTACGATTTTCCGCCGCTGTTCAGTCCGTCGCCGACCTCGCGTTTGATTTATCATACATGCGCTCTTTAGTGCTTCCGTCTACCTGGTCCTCGTATTTGGCATAAGGCTGACAATCGCCATCCGCCGAGAATTGATAGCATTAATCCAGGTATTTCTTACCTAAATTCGTCAATTTGTAAAATGGCACGTTCGATAATATTGAAAAGTCCCTTTCGATTAAATTCTCCTTTTCCATTTGTAGAAGTAAATGAGGAAGTTCCGGAACAACTTCATGCATTTCTCTGCCTTTTAATTTCCGTTGAAGCTGGAAATAACTGAGACTGGAATTTGGAAGGAAAAGACTTAAAACTTTTTTTTCGTAATCCATATTAAAATTGAAGGCTTAGAATTGTAAAATCAAGGAAGTAAATGAACAATTTTTTTCCATTCTGTGAATAGGTCACACGACTGATTAGTTACTTTTTCTAATCTTAATAAAACACTAATCCAATTTTTAATTTCCCTCAATAATTTGATTTCTTTTATCGATAGTTCTTTCCAGTTACTAACCATTATTTTTACCCGAGAAACAGGAAGGCTTAGTTGTTTTCTGATTTGATTTTTAGTGAATTCAACATTTAAAAAAGGGTCTAAATCGGCTTCAGGAATCATCTCAAGAATTTTTAATCTAATATATTACAGTTGACAATAATGCTCCATTATTTCCGTCATTAGCTATTTTTTCATAGATCAAAATAGCCGATTTCGCAAAATCCAAATCAAACTTTTCTTCACCAAGTACTTTTGATGAAACATTTTCTACCAGAGTCAGCCAATTAAAATTTTGAGGTAATGTCTCGATAACATTTTTTAAATCGTGCAACCATTGTATTAAAAATTGAACCCCATATTTTTCTATTAACTCAATTATATTCATCATTAAAAAATATTAAGTTTTTTTATTCTTTTCTAAATCCTTTACGCCCTGATGTCTCTATGGTATAAAAACATGTGGTATTTTTCAGATCATAAAAGAGTTTGAAAGACATGAAATTATGATATGATTTTATACCACCAAAATTGAGATTTCCAATCTTCAATTTTATCCTGTGCTACAAGCATGGCCATGTTCTTTTCCTTATTTAAGACATCTTTAACCGTTTTTTCAAAAAGAATTTTTAAGGATATGTCGAATTTCAGGCTAAGTTTTTCTAACGCATAAATGACATCACATAATGTGAATAATTTATGCATTTCCTCATAAGATAATTTCCCTGGATAAGTTGCCAATTTAATAGCGTAGCGCATTTGATTATCGATTATACCCGAACTTCCATATTCTTCAAGCTTAAGCGATAAACTCCATTGAAGCGATCTTAAATCTGTATCATTCACCTGTTTTTGTATATCTAAGCGAAGTAAACGTTCAGCAATTTCAAACAATTGATCTTTACGGAGAGTACCTCCATTTAATTTTTTTTCAATTTCATAAATTGAATTGTACTTATTCATATTAAAACTATTTTAACACTGTGAATCCTGGCAACTTACGGAGATTTTGCCAGCTTTCTTGAAAATGGGTTAAAATAATAGGGGTTTTCCTCGTTTGGCTGGTTGCAGTAAATAAACCTGTTTTTTCATCCCAATATCCCACTCTTGTCTCTCCTGAACTACGATCCTTATACTTAAATTTACGACCATTTTTAATGGTGTTTCTAGCGCTAATATCATAATTCTTTGTTGAAGTAAAGCCCAAATCTTCTCCATGTTTGTTGAAGTGATCTCTTAAGCCCGGCCCATCGGTATTTTGACTTGGCGTTACCCATTTTGACTTTTTTGCAACACTATAATTTTTATCAACATCATACTTACTCCCGAACATGAAGATCTTGAAGTTACCCGAACCGGGTACTTCTTCTTTATAACCGAAACCAGTAACGCCTTTTACGGCTTTTAACGGCGCCAGTTCGGCCATGAGTATTGAAACCGGGGTATTGATACGGTCGTTTGCCTCGGCGATTATCCGGGCCAGAACGAGTGTGCGCGATTTTCCGCCGCTGTTCGGTCCGTCGCCGACCTCGCGTTTGGCTTTGTCGTACATGCGTTCTTTACTGCTTCCGTCTACCTGGTCCTCGTATTTCGCATAACGCTGAAAATCGCCATCCGTTTCGGAGAATTTTTGCTTCTTCGGGTTGAAAATTTTGCTGGTCTTGTCAGACAGATACTTCCTGAAATTTTTCAGCAGATCCGTCCAGGTGTCTTTGCGGAAGAGCGAGCCGACCCTGCGCGGTACGCTGGCCACTTTGCGGATAAGGGCCAGCGGCGGAGCCAGGAACTTTTGTTTCAGGAAGGCTTTCGGCGAACGCGTGAAGGCGGTTTTGAATTCCTGCGCCCCTTTTACGCTCGCTTTTCCGCCGATCATGGCCAGGATGCCCGACCCGGTATTCGCTGCATCTTTTTTAAGCGCGGCGGTTTCCTGGAAAAGTACGTCGGCCGTTTTGGCGGTGTGCAGGTCGTAAATATTCTTCATGCCGGACAGAAAACTCAGTGCCGCTGCGACGAGACCAATCCAGAAGGTAATTGTTCCCATCAGCGCGGTCGCGTCGGCCAGCCAGATCGTAAGTCCCAGCAGGGCACCACCGGTAAAAATGGTTCCGATGCCCGCAGCGATGGTCAGAACCAGTAACAGGCCGGTAATTACACCGCTGATCGTTGCGAGTTTTACGGCTACACTCGAGCCTTTTTGAAGGATCATGCCAACGGGATCCTTGCTAAATCCGCCCCAGTCGCTCAGGTCCGTCCAGATGCCGGAAAGATTGTCGGAAATAGTCCGGAAGGTTTCAAGCGGGTTGACCATCGCGAGGCCGAGCGTTCCGACATCTGCCCAGGTAATGGAAGTCAGTGAATTCCAAAGTTCTCCAAGGGAATGGGTAAGCGAAGACCAGAACAGGCCCGTTTTGGATACTTTATCGAGGTTTGCCGTAACGCGGTCTAGCGGCGACTGCAATGCCACATTGCGTTTATTGTTGTTCGCATCAATCTGGTCGCCGCGTTTTTTCTGGAGGCTTGAAAGGAAAAAGTTTTGTTTTTCCTCCACCCAGCTATCGTAATTTGCTGTAAACTTCTCGAGTTCCTGCCCCAGTTGCAGGCGTTGCTTTTCATCCAGTTTTTCTACAAATTCCGCTTTTTCGGATTCCGATTTCAAGCGGGCATATTTGAAAACGAGGGCTTCTCCATCGTGTCGTTGATCGAGCTTTTTCTCGAACTTGTGTTCTTCTTCCAGGTACAATTCTTCTTCGCCCGGTACGCGAGACATATCGCTATAATAGAAATACTGTGCGCGCTGCGTTTCGTTCTCGATCGCAAAAGAGGTGGTCATCAGGCTTTCGCCCTCTGCTTTCAGTTTTTCTTCCGTGCGCTTGCTTTCAGCCAGTTTGGGTTTTGCCTGTCTCAGTTCGCCATGCGCCCGCTTATTGCGGTCCTGTTCGGATTTGATCTTTGTTTCTGACTTTTTGACCGTTTCCTTCGCTGCCGAAAGCTGGTGAGAACTTTTCGTGTTTTTAACACCGGCGGTTTTCGAATCACCGGCCAGTTTATTTGCTTTCGAACCAGCGCCGGACATCGCCTGTGCCATCGTATCCGTACCGGAACTCAATTCTTCAAAGTTCCCGGTTAGTTCTCCGGAATCGGAATCTTCGGGGTCTTCGTGTTTTTGAGAACCTCCGAGCAGGCCGGCCGAATCTTTATTCAGGTCTTTTGCAGTGCCTTTGTTCTCGTCGTATTTGGAAATGTAAGCGCCTACTCCGGCCCCGGTCTTTTGTTGACGCTTTTCCGAAGTTGCCAGCGGCTTATCCGCCTGCTTGAGTTTCTTCGCACGGAATTCCGTATTCTTTTGAGCGGTTTTGAGTCCCGTGTCAGATTTTTTAACTTCCTTCTCCACATGCGCGAGCTGACCTTCAATCCCGTTGCGGATGGCGGTTTGTTCCAGGGAGCGGTCGCGAGCTTCTTTTCCCTGGTCGCGGAACTGTTGGGCAACGATCACCAGGCCAAGCACGTTGTTATTCGCTGCTTCGTCCGGAGGAATCAGCTGTCCCGCCTTATCGGCCGCCGGATCCATTCGGATATCCTGAACAGGTGGTGGATTTTCGAAGTTTACTTCTACTGGCGCGGGACCGGCATCTTTTTCTTCCTTTTTGTCCTTCTTCGGCTCCTCTTCGTTCGCTTCTTCCTTTTTCTCCTGTTTTTGCTGCGGTGCCTGTTGGGTGGAAGTTTTGTTCTCCGTAACCGCTTCCGGTTTATTTTCTGTTTCAGCGGGAGCAAGCTGTTCGGGTATTTGAGGAGTTGTCTCTTTCGGGGAAGTTAATTTTTTTTCAGGAGCTTTTTCATTTGGCGCTTCCGACACTTCTGTTTGTTCCGGTGTTTCCGCAAGCACCTTTTCGGCAACGTTAACCTGCTCAACTTTCGAAGCAGCTGAAACGGGTTCCGGGTTTACCGCATCAACAGGGGGTTCCGTTTCCGGATTTTCAGACGGGAATTTTTCTGTTTCGGTTTGTTTCTCTATGTCGGAAAGAGTAGTAAGCTCAGCAGCTCTTTCAGGAATGGCGTTTTCGTTTTCCGGTAAATGCGTCCCGGCGTTCAAAAGGCTTTTAAATGAGTGCAAACCGGTACTTTTTTTCGCTGCCTTTTTTTGCAGTGTTTCCCGCTCATTCTCCGGCAAATTATCAAGCTGTTGTAAAATCGGAGTTGCCAATTGTGATTCCGGACCTTGCACCTGTTTTTGGGGAAAGTCAGGCTGTTTCCCTTTTGCGTTTTCTACATCTTTCGGAGCATACGGATTTGGGCCGCGACTGCGAAAAGGCGTTGAAGCGTGTGGCTTTGTTTCGGACGTTGGAGCAATTTTGAGGTTCGGCACAGCAGTTATTTTACCATTCTACATAAATGAGTTTCTTGTGCCAGGGCAGCTTGACAACCGATAAATTCCAGGGCAGACTATTCAAAAGAATATCCTGTGTTTTCCGTTCAAAGATCAGCCGGAAGGGTTCCTCCTCGCAGATGAGTTTTGCTTCACGTTGTAAAAATTCCATCTGCAACAATTCCGTGGAATTACTTTTGAGTGCTTTCCAGTGTCCAAGCGCCGCCATTAAAAGTTTCTGCGCCTCCTCTTTCATCTTTTCGGGAATTTCCACGTGCCGGTCCAGCGGATGTGCTGCCGGAATTCCGCATAAAAATTTTTCGAAACGAAGTCCATACTCCGGTTCCTGCTCCGTGTGAGTGGCCAGGTAATGAAGCAAGTGCGCAGCAAGGGTTTTGTCTGTCAGTTGTTTCCCGTGATCCAGTAATCCGCAAGCATCGAAAAAAGCTTCGAGAAAAGGATGTAGCAGGATAAGTCCGGCATTGTCAAATAGACTTGTTTCGAGAATAGCAGATTCTCTTTCGGGAAACTCTTCTTCCCCTGCGATTACCTGTTCTTCTTCCTGAACGGATTTACTGTTGTTCGTAAGAATGTCATTTTTCAAAACCGCGCGCCCGGTAATCTTTTCCTGGAACACTCTATTTACGGCCAGATGCTCTTTCGGCGTATTTGCAGGCAACGGAAAATCGGTTATTCCGATGGGGAATTTTAGAAGTTCGGCAAAATGCCTGCTCCAGACATCTGCACTCTGCCCTGGAGGCAAACGCTTCGGAATTTCGGACGGAAACTGCCGTCCGCGCTGCGCGTGAAAGGCAATCGCAAACCAACTGATCCAGGTTTCTTCCGGAAGTTGCCGGATCAGACGAGAACGAAAATTGCCGTCAAGTGAACGCATAAACGCATCACGAAAAAAAGCGCTTTCCTCCACCGCGTGTTGCAAAAGATCTTCGCTGAAAATGCGATCCATGGAAACCCGGTCTGCCACCCACCATGGACGGACCCCGGTTTGCAGGAAGGCGAGTACGCTTTCCAGTATTCTTCGCTGTGGCAGCAGGATCCTCGAACCGGCACTTGCCATGTCAATGTCAGAGAATAAACGTTCCCGCAGCGAATTGTAAATGACTTCTGCGAGATCTCCGCGTTCCAGGTCTCCGGTCTCCGTGTTCACACTGATTGTAAGTTGATCGACCTCCAGGGTTCTTCCCCGCAACCTGCGTTCCAGTTCTTCAAACAATGCTTCGAGCCGCGGAGCAATGCGGTCGGACAGAAATCCGACCGCATCGTCTTTAATGGCATAAGCCCTTTTCCTGGAATTGGTCGTGACATCCAGTATCAAGCGGTGTATGATATGTTGTTCTGCGCCCATTTAAAAAATTCAGGCATTTTGTACGTTTGAAAGCAGTTTGTTCACCGCATTCCAGGAATCGGTTCCGCTGGTCCTCAGAGCCAGTATTGCTGCAAGGAACATACTGTTTGCATCATTCGGGTTAATGTCAATGCCGAATGCCGGTAGCGAGTCGGTCACCGAACTATCGGTTTCTTTAGCCAGCAATGCAAGCATATTCATGATCTCCTCCGTCTCGAATGTTTCTTCATCCTGGCAGCGCACCAGGGTTAAGCCGAGGTACATGACGTTCGAATAAGCAGACATCAGGTTGGAAACAACGGACGTTCCCGGCCCGTTATTCAGGGCTTCATTTTTGAGTTCGATGTAGAAGCGGTAAATGAAGTCGGACAATTTATTACCGATGATTCCATTTTGGTTACCCGATAAATATTCGGTATAGTCCGCCATCACTTCATTGTAGAAATACTTCACATTTTGCATGATCAGCATGGCTGACTCGGTGAAACCGGACGCGTCTGTCTGAATAAACGCTTCATAGAAAGCATCGATCTGCGTCTGTGAGTCGGCAGTACAGGTAGCAAACGGAGTGGGTTTCACCATCGTTTTGCGGAAATTCAAACTTGCGCAGTGGTTGGTAGCCTGTAATTCGATCGTAAAGCTTATGCCTTCGTTCACGTTGATGGAGTCGAGCGGGATAGTCGGGTTCAGGTCATTAATGATCTGATCATGCACCGTATTTCCGTCTGCATCATAGAAATTCCAGGCATACGAATCGTAGTTTTCAAGGTTCGATGTAAGTACGAGCTCATCTCCTGTCACTTTCGCCAATACGTTCGCGCTTGGAACCGGGTTTACAGTGAGGGTTAACATCGGTACTCCATTAACGTAAATTGTACTGTTGCCCGGCCCAGCCTGCGACGGTGTAAAGTAATAACGATCGTTTTCTACCGAAAGTCCCGGACCTGCCATATTCGGGAATGCGCCTTTCGGAAATGCCTGTACCCAATACGGTTTATCGTCATTGGCGCAGAATGTCGTCTGACTCATCTGCACAGAGACTTGTGCAAAGGTAAGTTTGTTTTCCACGGTAACCGGACATGCACCGTCGGGCGGTGTAACCGTTAATTTTACGATAACCGTGTTCGAATCAAGCGGCAGCTTGTAAGTGTGTGTCGGGGCTTTTTCCGAAGATACGGTACCGTCTCCGAATTGCCAGAAGAATTTATAATCACTTGTGTCGAGGTTGGAAGGTTCAAATTTCGGAAGGAATGGAACGACGTTCGTAGTCACCGGGGACGGAGGCACGCTGAAGTTAAATTGCGGAGCCCTGAAGATCGTCAGAACAGCATCTGTTACCTGCTCGTTCACGGTAAAATGAATCGGTTGCCCAAGCAGTGTATCCGGCACTTCGGCTCCGTCTATGAGGAGTTGGTTTCCATTGATAAATACGCCGGGAACCTGTGGGCTCATTTTAACTGTTCCATTAGCCGGGGTCGGGTAGAGTTCCAGCGGACTGGATGAGTTTCCGATACAGAAAATATTACTGGTAATTCGCAACGCGGCCGGTGGTGCCGGCATGATGAAATTGACCGGTGAACAATCCGAGCAACACAGGTAAGGCAGCGTAAAATCTGCGACTACAGTTCCGGCAGGGATATTTCCAACCGGGTTTTCTACATATACCAGGAGAAATGTTCCCCCGGGCTCTGTTCCGGCAAAGTGTTCCAGCCCCGGATGCTTTTTGTAAAAACTGGCCAGGCTTAGTCCGAGTAAGATCTGCTGTTTTCGTTTTTCGATCTCGTCATAGATCAATTGCAGTTTTTCGGCGCTGCAGCAGAGTTCTGTCAGATCATAGCTCAGAGTCGTAAGCATGAGCGCGGTACTTGTCGAAAGGTTCACATTTCCATATTTCGTAAGCCCCACACGTGCTGTGGTACACAGGTTTTCCGCATTTACCGCGATCGTGCCGATCACATCGGGTTTCAGATCAGGTAGCGTAAGCGGACGCTTATCCAGCAAAACGTAAGCGTACGAAAGCATTCTTGCCGGAGTTTTTAACGTGGCATCTATCAGGCGCGGATCCGGCTTTTCGAAAGGCAGGGCATCGATCTGCTGATCGACGTGCGCGATAATGTCTCTTCCCGAACAGCCGCGGTAGGTTCTGAAGGCCGGCACAAGTATTTTGCCGAGCGCGCCATCCTGATCCAACGCTTTGTCCAGTACGGCATTGTATTTATCTTCTTTCACAGCAGGCTCTTTCACAGACGGAAGTGCCGGATTGAAAAAATCAACTTCGTGAAAGTTATAGGCCGGAACCTGCGTACTGAAAGCGGACAGGTAATAGGAAACCTTTCCGAGCAGGCATTCGTGTTCCTGAGTCCAGGCGTCCAGAAGTACATTCAGGTCTTCGAATTCGCACTGATAATCCGCGATATTGATCGATTCCGTTGTATTATTATTGATGCCGAGCGCCTTGAGATCGAATGCCAGCCCGTTGTTCACTTTGATCGCATTAATGCGGTCCAGCGCGGTTTTATAATCGTATCCCTGGTGACCTTCAATGCGCAGGAAGTTATGCCCCTCGAGGTCATATTTCAGTGGAAACTGGACCGGGCCGATCTGATCGAGCAGACCCGTGTGGTAACTGAGGTTGCGTCCCTGCCGGTTCACAAGGTACTTTTCGTAATTCCACGTGTCGAGAAGAGCCTGTTGCAATTTATAATAAAAAGGAATGGCTTTTCGGGCCAGTGGTACGCGGTATCCGGATGGTATGATCTTGATTTCACCGGCTGGTATATCGGTCTGGATAAATTCGTGGAGCATGTGGATTACGCGGTCCACGTCATTTCGAAATTGTCCGCAACACGGATCATGCTTGCGCAGGATCGGGGATTCGTAAAACGCATGCCGATAGGGTTTGAGAAAGCGATCATCGGCCGATGGCACGAGTTTTCCGAGCATCAGGTGTTTTCGAAAGGATTTGATATCCGGAAAACAGTCGCATACAGAGTCCATAAACAATGCTTTCAACTCATTGTACGCATCCACTACATCACGCAGCAGGTCGTACCTGTATTGAAAGTACATAACAGGTTGTGTGACACCCGTTCCAAAAATTCCTGAAAGAAGGCTGTCGATCGCATCCGCCCGTTCTTCCATGTCGAGTTTCTCAAGCATTTTCCGAAAGCCGCTTTTCAACTTCCCGATAATCCCTTCTGCCTGCATGGCATTCAGATAACTGGTTCGCAGGTCCGACAGCGTATCGGAATTATTCGCATCCACGATAACGCGTTGCAGAGCGGCATCATCGAGGTTCAGGTAAGTTTGAATCAGGTAGTGCGCGTTGAACATTGTATCGAGCGACAAAATATAATCTGCATTTTCCTTCGAAACGAGCAGTACGCGCAGTTTTTGTACGTTATCCTGTCCCTGGTTTTCACAGGAAATCCCGGCACAGAGTTCCGGGCTGGTCAGGTAACTTTCCAGGTATAGTAAAACCACCATGTTATCGAGGCCGCTCAGGTTGGAAAGCGGTTGTTCGTCCTGCACTTCATCTGTAGGAATGAGTTCGTATAGCGGCATTTGAACGCCGGATGGCCAGAAAGGAGGATACTGTGCCTTATCATCCGCGAAGGGAACGTAGTTTTTATACGTCAGTTGATGCCCCGGAATGTCGGGGTCGAGCAGGGCCGGATCACTGGGATCGATTCGCGACAGGAACAGCAGGTCGCCATCCGTAGTGACGCCTGCTCCCTGGGTGATCGTGAGTGCATAAGCGGAAGGATCGTAAGCGAGTTTGAAGCCGCATGCAATTCCCACTCCGCTGAGGCAAATCCGGGAAAGGCGGTCCTGGTCGTCAAAATAGTTGAGAAACTGGTTCAACTGTGGTGCCGTGAGTATCTGGTCATCCACAAATGAATGGTAAGAAGGTGTTATTGCGTTCAACTTTGTTTCCATGATTTACTAGATATTATAGGTTCCTAAACTTGTTCTTCCGAGAATGATATTTCCCTCCTGGTCGTCATTATTACAATCGTGTAGTTTGCCCGTCGGGTAAATGGTATTGAGTTTTCCGAGATCCTCCACAAGCGCGGGAAGCCCGGTTGCGGTGGTCAGGAATGTCTTATAACTTTGTTCGAATTGATAAAGATCGTTTTCGTCGTCGGGCACCTGCCCTTTGCGCCAGCCGACCCAGCAAATTTTGGGCAGCACGTGTGCCGGAAGTTCTTCACGGATCAGTTCTTCCATAAAGTTCCGGAAGTCCGGATTCGAAAAACGCGGCATGTAGCCCGGAAGCACCACGCTCACCCGAAACGAGTAAGGGTCCACGCTACAACAGGAATTCCGGCAGTCATCACTGCAGATGTGCATGTAGTCGGCCGGATCTGTCGTGACAAGGTCCGGTCTCAGTAAAATGTGTTCGACAAGGAACATGCCTTCGTCTGTAAACTTGTATTTTGCAAAGCGAATGGTATTCAACACAGACTGTTCAAAGTCAGCTACATCTGAAAAATACAGGTTTTGCTGTGCGACAAAATAAGCAGGATCCGAAGGGTCGAGAACTGGATTGATCACTTTAAAGTAATAGTTGGATCCGGACGAAAACTTTACCTGGATGTTTCCGATAAGCTGATCATTCGTCACACCTGCTTCGAACGCATCGCGGACAAGTTCTTCCGGTGTTTCGATCAACAGTAGCACGGCCGCATATAAACCATTTACGGCCTCCGCGTAAGACGTATAGGTAAGCAGGGCCGAAAGAATGGTTGTGCCGGTGTCATCGCGCAAACGCCATTTGTAGGTTCCGGATCCGGCCGGACTCTCAAAAATTTCTACATATGGATTTTGTGACAGGCTTCTGCGCCGGTAATTCTTCATGCCCGACAGTCGCGCAATGCGTTTTTGAGCGCCCGAAACATTATCGGTATCCCACAAACCTGCATCCGGCGGGTAATAATTGAAACCCTTTCCGCGTTCGCTACTCAGTGCCACGTACTCTCTCAGAAACGTCTCCTTCGAATAAAGAACCATTTCTCCGGCAATGGAGCCGTAGAGTTGCTTCATCAGGAATGCATAGTTGCTGAACTGCTCTGCAAATCGCGCCAGCAGGTGATCCAAAAGTTCATTGCGTCTTGAAATGTTATCGACCAACCCTTCGAACAGGTGTTCGGATAAGACCTCATCGTTGTTGAGCGGATAATTCTGAACGAGTTCTCCGAATCCGCTGATTCCCTGAACGGCTTGTGTAAAATACGTATTACTTAAATGGGAATTCACCGAAAGAAGGTCTTTCACCTTATCGAGGTGTGCAAAATAAGTAGCCAGGACCTGGTCGAAAAACAGCAGGTAACCTTTAAGTTGTTTGGCCTGTGCGCGCCTTTGAGTACCGGCGTTCGCGGCCAGCCCTTCCCTTCCGATGCCATAGGTATCCGGAAAATCGTTTTGAATGGTCGTATACCATCCGGTTTGCAAATACTGCCCGGCCGGAACCTCCGGGAAACGATCTTTTGCCGCATCGTCGTCATAAGCCGCAGCCGCTTCCTGCAATTGCGCGAGGATTTCAAGGGCCCGCGTTTCGTTCACGTGCACCGGCAGAACGTCCTTCATATAGCTGAAGGTGCTTTTGCCACAAAGTTTCGGCTTTTTGAACGGATCAATGCAAATGATCCATTCGTCTTTGTCCGCCGCATCGTCACAATTTCCCATCGTAATGTCACGGATTTCTTTCACCCCGGGGACCTCCATAATGATTCGTATCAAATCGGAAAGCCGGACTTCACTGCGCAGGTTTGCGGCTTCAAGTTCTTCATCGTCAATAAAACCGTGCTCAAGCAAAGGTCCTTCAAAGATCTCGTCCATGCGATACCCGCGGGCCCGCATTTCCTTCAGCGAATGAAAACGGATGTACGGAGAAAAATAAGCTTCGATCGCGAAAAGTACGTGCGCATGCACATCGTCTTCGTCTGCTGCATTATCAACTACAATATTCGCGCAAACAGATACTGCCTGTGAATCTACCTCACTAATCTCGACGAGGTCTTCGCACAAATTACGGTTGGCATGGTATTTCTCCCGTATTTTTTCAATCAGATCAAGCCTGTCATCGGGTGAAACAGAAGGACTGAAATCCACGAGCAGCCTGTTGAGTCCTTTGAGTCCGAACTTTTTGATCAGGTGCGGTGGTACATTCTCAAAATCTGATTTGTTGTATGAAACAGCCCCGCTTTCGCAATTGGCGTACATATCCTGTTGAAATGGTAAGATCCAGCAATTCCGGATGTCGTCATCGATATCCAACAGGAGCTTTCTGTAATCTGAGGCCGTTACTGCCCTGTTCGGGAGGATATCCCCGGCATTGTAAAACTGTCCGGTAAGAGGTGCCCCGTTTTCGAGACTCAGTAAATCCTGCATCGGAAGTCTCATCCTGTTTCCGAGATCCGTAATGGCGTAAGCAAGCATTTCCAGGGTCGTGATCCCGGGGTCATGCTCGTTAAAGTCCGTCCAGATACCGCCCCCCAGTTCGGCAATGTGCTCGATACCGATCCTTTTCAGGTATTCGAAATCGAGGTCGTTCCGGGTAGCGACGTCCTTGGGAATTGTTGTACTTTTCTTTAAAGCTGGCATTGTTCTGTAACTGATTTTGGTGTGGAACATGACTTAATAGCAGTGCTGATATCGTGACGGCGTACCGAAACGAGTATCGCTTTGGGGGAAGAAGGTTCGCAGTTTTTCTGTACGGAAGTACCGTCTTTGATAATCTGTACATCCTGGAGGTAATCGACGTACGGAAGGTTTTCGAGGTAGTCGATCAGTACACTCCTGCGCAAAATCGTTCCGAAATTGATCTCTTCGCGTTCGCTGAACGCCCAGGGCGAAAGGAAACGGATGATGTCTTCGTTAAGCCGGTCACTATAAAGGGCTCCATCGTATTGTGCAAAGAAGCGTACTTTCAGTGAAATCTTCACCTCTTCATAATCCGGGTTGATCACCTCTGTTTGAACGTGCAGGGAATTCAGCCGGGATAAGAAGTTCCCGATGCGGTTCAGGGTCGCACGGCTGACCCGCGGCTGATACGGGTCGAAAACATTTCGGTTGAGCGTATCCGGGATTACCACAATGCTGACATGACCGGGCGACTGGAACGAGCAGTCGCAGGTATGATTAAGGCATTTTACTTTGAAAATTTCCGGGAAATTCTGAAGAACAAGGTGCTCGTAATCCCAGAGCGTGATCGCCCGGTTCTTATGCCGAAGGCGTTCGCTTACGCGACGATAATACTGCGCATCCGTTTCAGCGGGCCTTCCGCCGAACGAATTAAAGGGCTGATCTACCGACTTCACAAATGCCAGGCGATTCACAAGTTTGCTGATCGTTCCCGCAGGAAGCCCTTTTTCAAGGTGCGAAAGTTCATTACCGCGATTGTCGAACTGTGCTTCTGCCGCCTGTGCATCGATGGCCAATATGCGGCACACGGCATCAAAGGATTTATACATTTTCGCGCGCACCCAAAATAAACCGGGTGGAAGGAGTGTGTTTTCCGAAGAAGCCCCGGCCGGGATGCGGAATTTCACAAGGCCCGACTGTAGAAAGTTATCGGTACGATTGACCAACATCAAACTTGTATCGAGCTGTTTCCAGTTATTATTACACAAAATGTCCCAGTGTACTTTTTGGTCTCCGGCAAAGGAATCGGCAAGCGGGTTTTCAGAACCTTCCAATACCTGGATCAGCAGTGAGACCTGTTCGAGCTGAACGGCATTTTCAAGCCCGATGTACAAAGATCCGCCTTTGCAATATACAGGAGCAAGACTACAATTATTCAGGTTTGTATCGAATTGTTTTTTGCGATATACGTTCTCCTCGGCTTCGCCAAAAGGGTGCAGATGAAAAAGACGCAGGGTACGCGCATTGAAAACGGATTCCGAATTTGCGAACAAACTAGCCTGTTCGGTCGCCGTATAGGATACGCTTATCTCATCAGCAAAGGGAATGTACGGCTCATTGGGAATGATCGTTTTTTTATTCGTGCTTGCCATCGCAAGTGTGTAAATGCGGGGATAAATCTCCTGCAGAAAGGACTGACTGAGTTGCAGGCGTACCGGACCTGCCTCACCTGGAAGATACCCGCTGTTTGCAACCGAAAAGAGCGTGTGGAAATCAGGCGGTGCAGCATTGTCCGGGTTAAAGAACAGGGTCACATTCCCCAGTGAATCGCTCCACGTACCGTCTGCCTTTATAGACTTTGTTGCCCGGAAATAACCGTCACCGTAAACAATACTGTTGTAATCGTCCCAGTCCGGATTTTGTTTTTTCGCTTCGGTCACGTATACATTCGAATCAAGCGCGTGCTTTACCTGCCTGTCTTTGGTGATGTAGGTTCTCCAGTCCTGCGAAATCGTATTTAAAAAGATGCGGTCGTAGGCTTTGTAACGGTCGTAAAAGCTATCGGGTGTATTGATCCAGTGGATATCCACATCGATGGATTTCCAGTTCTTTTCAAAGATCTCCGGATTATATACCGATAACGAAGATCCTTTAACGGGGTTTGTAGTGAATGGATAGAATGGTTTTTTGGTATTCAGGGTTCCGGTGTCGCTCTCCAGGGTCAGCAGGTGCATGCCGGTAACTTTTACTTTTACACTGAGGTCGTTAATATTGGCCGAAAACTGTTTGTAAACGGTGTAACCCTGTTCGGTAGCTGTTTTTACTTCGAAACGAAACAGCGGCTCTTCCGTAGTGTAATTTCCGCCATGGATATCCCGGGTGTAGCCCACCACCGCGTCGGATCCTGCTGCAATCTCCGTACAAAGACTGAGTTTCTGACCGGAAAAACCGGTAGTATAAGCCTGTAAGGAGCCCACGTTCTCGTTTAACTGGAATGTTGCTGTTGCAAGTTGCAGCGGGCCCACCCATCCTTTCGGGCCGGTGTAATAAACCGATACATGATTGACAAGATCTGTCGCATTGATGGAAACCGGGGGATCACTAAAAACCGCCTGTACCACCACCTGGCGACTGCCTTCTGAAAGACGCAGCACCCGTGACGCCACGGCAAAACCCAGACGTGCATTCGGAAGTTCGGGTCTTCCTCCCGGGCTTCCCGCATACGCAAAAGGATACCAGGAAGTGTCCGTCCCTGTAAATGCAGCCCCGAGTCCGTCGTATGAATTTGCAACGGGCGCTCCTTTCAGGGCATAGCTTCCGTTGACGGGAGCATCCGGCGCATTGTATACATTCTTTAATTCGGCAACCTTCGCACGGTTTAAGGACAGTTCTTCAGTCAGTTCATAAATGCGTTTCCGACCGTCAGCGTCTTTTCCTGCATCGAGTTCCGTTCCGGCCGAAACAGCCTCCCGCGCGAACGTTCTTGCGAGTTCAAAAACAAGGTTGACCTTGTCTACTGTTTCGGGAAGATGTTCAATCTGTAAAACTTCCCCGTAATAAAAATCGAGATGCCTTGTCGAAAGTTCATTCATGCGTTCTGTCGACAATTCGAGCAGGCGGAGAAAGCAAATAAAAAGCGTGAGGTGCGGAGTGAGCTTATCGGAACCGCTTAATGCATTCAGGAAGTCTTTCAGTGAATTTCCCGCAATAAAAAAATCCTGCCAGTTCCCATCCGGTATTGAGTTGTCCGTCTCCTTGAAATAGTTGACGTCTTTAGCAAACTGGTATGCAAATTTCATCCAGTCTTCGACCCCAAAGCCCATGATTTGCAGGTTCCCCGGATCAAGCGCCGAATCTGTGCGCTGTACCTGGTCCGTGCCGTTCCTTCTTAAAACGCTGGCAATGTCTTTACAGCTGCTCATAAGTCTCCGGTTTTAGCGAGTGGCACATCATTTCCTTCAATGCGGTAGAAAGGGTAAACCATATTCATGCGCGAATTGGTGCTGCGTATGCGATACTCCAGGTGAATATCGACGCGTCCCTGATAGTCGTCGCTGTTTTCGAAAGAAATATGGATAAGGTCGATCCGTGGTTCGTAGTAGAGAATGGCATTGCGAATCAGGTTTGCCACCGAAGTTTTTACGGAAAGCGTAAGCGATTCGAAAAGAAGTTCTTCGAGTGAGCAACCGAAACGCGGCAGCATGATCCGCTCACCAGGCCGGGTAGATAACAGGACTTTCAGGCTTTCCTGAATATCCTGTTCATCGGAACTCATTTCCACGCTTTTCGCGACCTTGTTGAAACGGGGCGGAAAGCTCCACCCGGTTCCGAGAAATGATTCGTTTATTTCCATGTTCGTTTGTTTATCCGATTAGTACTGTTGGTAATCCTGCCACGATGATTCCGCCGTGCGCGGTGGCATCCGTCATGCGTGCCGCGGGTTTTCCACCGATGAGCACGGTTGCGGATCCGCCTGTGATCGTGTCCGGCGGACCTGTGCACACAGCCATGTCACCAGTTCTCGCAGCAGGCATACCTCCGATCAACACCGTGGGATCTCCAGGTGGCATGAGTGGACCTCCTACATGGGGCACGGATCCGCTCACGAGCGGGCAGGTGTGCATATCATTTACGCGTGCGGCAGGTAGTCCCATAAGTCAGTTAATTTGTACAATTGATCCTTTTACAATGGTTGTGGCGGTGGAACTAAGTTCCGTTCCGGCCGTACCGGAAGCTTTTACTTCTCCCTGTCCGTCCAGGCTGATATTCATTCCTTCGATCGAAACATCGCCACCTGCTTTGATCGAAATGTCTTTTTTGCTTTCGAGGCTGATCCCGTCACCGGTTAGTATTACGGTGTTTCCGTGCTCGTCCTCCATCCGGATCTCATCGGCATTTTCATCTACCGAGATCTTCTTGCCGGCCGGCGTTTCGAGCGTAACGGATTTCTTGTCGTCGTCAAACAGGAATTTCAATTCGCCGCGCGTAACAAAACCCTTTACGTTATTAGCATCTTCGGGAGTCAAGGGTGCGGGATGCGCACTGCTGTTCAGTTTCCCGACGATCACAGCGTCATTGGGGTCTTCATTGATAAATCCGACCACTACCTCATCACCGATTTCGGGATAGAAGAAGGAACCGCGATTATCTCCGGCATCCAGTGTGGCCATGCGACACCAAATTCCCTGTTCGCTGTCGTTCACGATCGGAAGTTTGACCAGCACGCGGTACTCGCCTTTCGGATCGTCCTGCAATTGAGTAACGACGCCATATTGTAAGCCTTTCACGGCCGGAAGCAGTCCGGAAGCCGGTGTTTCGGTAATGTCGAATGTTTCGGAGAACCAAACCGGGTTCAGGCCGAACTGTACATCCGAGGTCCAGTCGCCGTTTACGAGCGTATGCATAACACCGGTCACGTAAACTTTTCCGCTGAAACGATTTCCGACGCCTTCCAGCTTGATGATCACTCCCGGTTTTACACGGGCAGTTCCCTGGAAGCAAACCCGCCCTCTGACACGCGCAAGTTGTTGAAAGAGCATTTTAGAATTGGCCCAGTCCTGGGCTTCGACATTACTGAGGTTTCCCCCGTGTTTTAACTCGAGATTTTCAAGACCGATCACCGCTGCAAGTTCGTCTTGTGAAAGATTTCCGGCCAGGTCAAGCGGAGCGTCGTCCGATTCGACCATACTGATCTCCTGGTCGGCCTGGTTCCAACTGTAGGCAGAAACCTTCGAAAACTGGGTTCGCGCATCAATCTCGGCCTCAAAATTCCGGACGTTCATGCCGTAGGTGATCGTTTCTACCGGGTCGCCGGTGACGTCCGGAACGTCGATTGTCAATTTTCCGTCGTTCGTAAAACAAAGCAAGCCGTTAGCCTGGGCTCGTGATACGAGAAAATCCCAGTCGGAAGCATTGAACTGCACCAGTTTTTCGTGCGTGTACGCGGTGTCCCGGACAGATTTTTCAAGTTGATATTTTGAGATCAGTTCATCGAAGACCTCGCTGTCTGTACTATCATAAAAATAGTTACTCTTTCGACCGACGGTCATTTTTACGGCTTCATCGCGGCATTCAATGATCAGGGAAGACATCCCGGAAGATTTGGCTTTGACGGAATGGCGAATAATAATTCCTTTAAAGATGGTTTTGTTATCCGAATGATAACCGGCCTGGATCTCGATCTTTTTACCCGGTACAAAGAGGTCTCCGTCGCTGATTGGAAAGTCCTGCGTGGCGGCATTACCGTCATTCAGAACCACCCGCGCATTCGCGATGCGATTGATCTCCTTGCGGACAGCTACGCTGCGAACGCCGAACGTGCCGGGAATCTCAGTGTTGTCAATGAGTATCGCAAAAGTCAGCAGGTCCGGGTTTTTGCCCGTATCGATGATTCCGGTGTTGTTAGTCATGTTTATCCTGGTTTTTGAATCGGTGGAAAATAGATCCGGGTACCTGCGCGTAGTTCGCGAAAGGTGGTGATTTTGTTGACCCGTGCTACTTCGAGGTAATATTTGGAGTCTCCGTAGATGCGCTGTGTCATGAGGGGTAAGGTATCGCCTTCTTCGACTATGCGCACGTGTGTCAGGTCCGGGGAGTTCTGCTGCTGCTCGCCTGCTATTTTCTCGGCGTCCATAAAACTTTTGAACTTCGCCTTGGCAACTGCGCGAAGCGGTTTCCCATTCGGAGCAAATAATTTGTACTCGAGTGATAAGTCGCTTAAAATACAGCTCAACACAAGTGTCCCCCAAATGATGCGCAGGTAATTCGGTTTATGTATTTGACCGTCATAATTGTAAACGACTTGCAAAAACCGCTGGATATTGGCTTCCACACCCGTTATATTTGAAGCGGGGTCGGCATTTATATCATTAGGCACCAGCGGATTAGTAACGGATTTAAAGGTTCCGGTAAAGCTAACGTCAGAGCCGATTAATCCCGTGTCGTCAAACAGGAATTCAAAATCAATTTCTGCCGGTGGTGTGCGAACGTACTGCGTCGGATCTATCCCGTTAATGGTCTTTTTTTCGCTCAGTTCAATTTTCAATCCGAGCGTATACTTATCCGGGTTTACTGCCGTGGTGAAAACAAATTGTGGGCTACCGGTGTAGGTCTCATTCTGAAAGGCTTCAATCCTCAGTTTCTCCAGTTTTGCCGGTGTTATTTCTGCTGCCATTAGCGTTCTTTTTCGTCATTCATAATCGTGAATAGTTCGTCCAGGCAATCTTCGATGATGTCCTCACGCGTTTCGGGGGCGGTTCTCGAAGTGCCCGCCTGGTCTTCGTTCACCTGTATGCGAACATGTAGTTCTTTGATCTCAATAGGCATATCTTTTCATTTTAGATCGGGAGTTTCTGTACGTCGGTCGTATAGTATTTGTATGATAATTCAAAGCTTTCGACCACGATGCTGCTTTCCTGGGCATTGAATTCGGAAACATCCCATTTTACGGGAAATGCTCCTTTGATGCTCCAGGCCTTCAGCGGTGCCATTTGCTGGTTCAGTAAGATTACCATGAGGTCCAACGGGGAGAACTCGAAATTCTCCATCGCATCCCGGCACCATTTGAGCAAAAAGGAATCGGGCAGTAAGCCCCGTTTGAGCACCAGGTTCGGATACCTGGTGCTTACGGGCAGTTTGTGCTTGTAGTTATTAACCCCGCCTTCCACCACATCCATGGTTTCCACGTCAGACGACAGCCCCGAAACGGACTGGAACATCGAATCGATGGCCACGAATTGCGGGTTGAGGAACTGGACATGAAAGTGAAAGCCGGCCGGCGGATAGTACTCGAGCATGTTAATCGTTTTGGATCGATAAACCTTCGTGCACTACTTCCATCGATTCGATCGCCACCTCGTTGCCATCGGCTTTAAGGTCTGTGGACTGGATCTTGGTCGGCCACGCATTGCGCACTTTCCACACCACCACGGGCTCGTGATCTTCGTTGAGCAGAGAGATCGTGATGTTTCGACGGGCAATGGTATTGAGTTTTACCGAGTTCCACCATTCGAAATACTCGTTGTCACTTTTAAAAGTTCCGCGCTTCAGCGTGATGTTCGAGAATTTCTGCATTCCCGGCATTTTGATCTTGCTGTAATCGGGACTCGCACCCTGGCGGTACTCGATTACCTCTGTTTCCACATCAAGGCCGGAAACTTCGGTAAAACCTATTTTCGTTCCTCCCCATTCTACCTGGAAATGAAACTTGGATAATGGATATTCTGCCATAATTTACTTTTTTAAACTGGTTTTTAACTGATTAAGCTTCCTGCATCAGGTGTGAGAAACGCAATACGATGAACTCGGCCGGACGAACGACTGCCATCCCGACCTCCACGATCATCAGGCCGTTGAGTACATCCTGGGGGGTCATGGTTTGTCCGAGGCCTACCCGCACATAAAATGCCTGTTCCGGTTTTGGGCCTGCAAGGGCACCTGCTTTCCATTGCAGGATCAGGAAGTTTTCGATCATGGCACGTACCTTCACCCAGGTATTCGCGTCGTTGGCTTCAAAGACAAAGCTTTCCGTTGCTTTTTTAATGGATTCTTCCGCGAAATTGAAGAAACGACGTACGGAAATGTAGCGCCATTCGTTGCTGTTTCCATCGAGCGTACGTGCACCCCATACGAGTATGCCCTTGCCGGTGAATGTCCGGATCGCGTTGATCGATTTCCCGGCATTGTCATCGATGTTCATACGTCCCTGTTGGTCGTTGGTCAGCATTACATTCGGCCCGATCACGTAATTCACGTTTACATTGGCGGGCGACTTCCAAACGCCGTCATTGGCATCCACACGCGCGTAAATTCCGGCCATAGAACTGCCCGGAGGCATCAGCACCGGCAGCTGCGAGATCGCAAGTTTCACCCGGTTGTAGAGTTCGTTATCCGTGTTTTTAAGCGCTCCCAAATTAGTCGTCGTGGAAGTGGCGGTGGAATACGGAGTCAGTGCTGTTTTAAGTGCCGCTAATTCCGCTCCTTTCATGGTGTTGATGATATCTGCAATATTGTCTGTTGCCAGAATGCTCATCGAGGCGTAAATGCTGTCAGAAGTGTCGGACAGCACGGTGTTTACTTCAGTAGCAGAAGCATCGGGATCCAGTGCATCGAGATCATCCAAATTCACATTCAGATCCTGGTTCAGTTGTCCCAGAGTATCGGTTATCCACGCATCAAGCGCATTCGTCGCTGTAAAAAGCGTTGTGTATTCTGTCGCCTCTGTATCGGCAGATGACAATACATTCCGGCCAATGTTCACGGCATTCTTGAGTGCGGAAATGAGTCCGTTGGAAGTCGAAATGACTGCTAAAACCGTATTGCGGATATTCTGACGTATCGATGAAGTATCGGGTGGATTATCATCAAGTTCTATCTTATAATCTTCCAGATCTGCGATAAAATCAGTCATTGCGGCCTGCCCGTTCGTCACGGAAGTGTCCGAGATCTTCTGTACCTGCGCATCGTAGGTTGTTCCGTTTGTAACCGTTACGGAAACACCGGAATCCTTATACTGATAGGTCAGAATGGTCTTCAGATACGGATAGTACGCAGCACCGTATTTTCTATAGTCTTCATCGCTGTCCATACCGGCACGGAAGTTTGTAATATCCGTGTCGACATCCACAGTCGTTACTGAAGATTCCGGCATGTCCATAATCGTAAAGCGGTCCTGCAGGTCGTGACATTGCGTGAGCGCGTCCTTATTGAGGGCATAAAAGTTGGCTGACGTTCCAAGGTTGATCGCATCCGGGAAATAGATCAGTGTCGGTTCATCTTCTTTGGCCAGTTCGGCAAGTCCGTCCTGTAGATCAGCCAGGGTAATTGTTCCGGTGTATCCGCCTGTGGAAACGATGTAGCAGGGTCCGCCGCCATTTGCAAAATACATTTGCATAGCATAGTACATGAGGTACTTTTTTCGTAAAGCCGGATCATGTGAAGTCGCGATCGCGCCGTCTGTGACAGTAACGACGATATTCGTTTCGTCCATGGCCATCCCGAAATAGGTTACGTACTCGAGTAGCGAGGTAATCCGCGTGGGAACATTTGTTAATTCCGTTCCAACGGGATCGCTTGTCCTGGTTGCTTTTGCCGTATATCCGATAAATGCCGGAACAGCGGTTGCAACCTGCGCGACGGATGGTGGAAGGGTTGAAATTTCTTCCACATATACGCCGGGTGTGTTAAGTGTTAACGCCATACTATTTGTGTTTTAGATAAAAATTGCTGAGTAATACTGGTCATCCTCTTTTTCAAGGTTTCGGACGTCCGGGCCCGGATAATGATAATCCTGGAAGTTTGCCGGATCCGGGTCGGGCGCATTCGGATCTGACTTTTTAAAGTCCAGGTTTGAAACGGTAATGTTTATAAATCCGTTCCTGGTGAGCGGATGAGTGCCGGTTGTCTCTGCATAATAAGGGGTGTTGGTGTAATAATATTTCCAGATAGTACTCCGGTTGGCGAATTCGATGACAAATTGCCGGGGAGTTTCACGCACCAATCCTCCCGGAGCGGTGATATCATAAGGGGTTTCGGATCCTGCTTCCATTTCCACATCGCTTTTCATGCGGAAGACAAAGAGGCCGAAGGTTCCGATGGCTTCGGGATCGGGAATATTTTTCAGCAGGTCGGCCGAGTCGCCTTCATCCATTCGGAAAGCATTGGTAATCAAGGGAGAGCCGGTTCCCTTCAGCGGAATGTATTCCATCTCGCCGATTCCCGCAGGTTTTGCGTTGGCAAAGAGAAAAATCTCTTTCTTCACAATTTCGAGGTCCGTATAGTTTTCAAACTGCGGATCATGGACCTTTACCAAAAAACGCAGTTCCAGATCATCGGCAATATCGATCACCGGGACGAACTCATCCGGTTCCGGAAAATGCGTGGTAACGACCACACTGAATCCGTCGTTTGAAGTGCGCAGGAGCATACGCTGATTCTGCAGTACTTTGCGGGTTCCGGCGGTTGGGATAACCTCCAGGAAGTTGCGGTACACGTAATTTCGTAAACGTTCCTGCTGTTTGGCCGGATTCATTTCGTCAAAGGCCTCAGTGCCGTTATTCAGGAAAAACTCATGAAGTATCTGGACCTCGAACAGTGTTTTATAGCGATGGGAATAACTCATTAGCGGCAGTGTTAAGTGACATTTATAATTCCGGAATTCCCGGTGATCAGCGGTGCTTCGTAGAGTGTATTGGCCCGGTCAATGACCACGAGACTCATTTTATACATGGCGCAGGGCAGCTGTCTTCCTCCGAGCGTTCCCCAGATGTAATTCATGTTTTCGAAAGTCGGGGTATATAACTCGAGCATGTATCGAAAATCGCCCATCGCGCTTACGAGCGGATCGTCTTCTGCAGAGTTGGTATTCGACTGTGTAAAGACATTTTTTCCCTGAAAGAACTCCAGTACTTTCGACAGGTATTTCAGCGCTCCGTCATAAGCACTTTTATTCGAACTGAAGAGGATATAGAGGTTCAGGTTGACCTTGTTATTCCGATAAGCCAGTTTATTGTTTTCGGTGCGGTTGTTCGGGAAATTCCGCATCGTAGCCTCTTCATTGAGGTTGAGCAGGGTCAGAA
Organism: uncultured Flavobacteriales bacterium; assembly: GCA_964389755.1. Taxonomy (GTDB): domain Bacteria; phylum Bacteroidota; class Bacteroidia; order Flavobacteriales_D; family Crocinitomicaceae; genus JBBSUQ01. The sequence continues at coordinate 50,570 of CAYMEW010000026.1, forward strand.
CCACTTTATCGACCATTTCATCCGCGTTCGGATGGTCGCTGTCGAGCATGGCAATGTTATTCAGAACAACATCTTCGTTGAGTCCCTGACTCAGGAGATAATCGTTGACTTCTCCGGTCAATATCTGTAAAGCTTCATAGAGCATAATTCACGTGTTTGGTTAATAGTTACTTTCAATACCGTGATCTTCCGGAACCCGGTCTAGGTCGTATCCATGTTCTTTAAGAGTCTTTTTTTCTCCAGGTCCTTTAAGATGACTGCAATGATCTGTTGCGTAATTCGCCGGGCCAGCGCTTTTTTGGTCAGGGCGAAGGTGACGTCAATGCCTTTGCGCAGGAAAAATGCTCCGAGTTTTTTAACGGGTCCGCGGTAATAGCGCGTTTCCAGCCAGCGGGCAGCGAGTTTCCCCTCACCTGCGGGGTCTTCATTGGAGACGGTGGGTTTTGCAGCCCGCTTTTTTAACAGTATCAGTATTTTTTTGAAACGGTCCGTGATCTGATCCTCCATATCGAAGAGAATCTCCGGATCAAACTCAGGCCGCTCTTTAACGGTATATTTAAATTTTTCGTCCCCGGAATACGCGAGCTTGTCAAGTGCTATGTTCAGGTCCGGTATGATCGGGAGGTAGACCTTTCCATTCATCAGGATTCGGTACTTTTCAATGCTTTCAGGTTGCCAGTTCCGGTGAATCGGGTGAACGATCCCTTTGTCGGGATCATATTCAAAACTGAAGAAGCAGCGAAAAAAGTTGCGTGCATTATTTCTTCCCAGGAAAAAATCATGTACCCGAAAATCAATGTCCAGGAAACCACCGAAGGCCTCGAAGGAAGCGCAGGCGATCGGATCGGGATCCGTCCCTTTGTAAGTACCGCTCTCGCTGTAATGCCGTTTTGGGAAGATCTCTCCTTTCAGGTAATTGTGAGACACCTGATCTATCATTTCCTTCCGTTTCACTTTAGCCTGATTCCACAGTGTTTTTACAATTCCCGGGAGGACGTCCACGAGGTCCTTCGGCTTGTGATAATCGGCAGGATCGGGTCGCCTGTCCGGGAAGGGGTCAATCATAACCACTCCGTAAGCCGGTTTTTCAGCCGACTCATCGCCATAGCGATCCCGCAAAATACTGGCTACTTCGCCGTAAGGTTCATTGTTCACCGCGCCTCCGTCGATTCCGATCGAGCTGAAGTCATCCGGAATGCCGTCGATCAGGATCTTGTTTTCCGGGTCCGGATTTCGTTTCCCGAACTCTCCGAAGATCGTACGCTTTACTGCGGACTTCAGGTAGGCTGTGTTAAACTGGTTCTGATCGAATTCACGGTATTTGAGTCCTACCGGAAACGCGCCTGTTGCAATGGTTGAGAGTTTCATGCGTTCGGTCGCGTGTCCGTCGTAAGGGTTGAGCGACAGGTATTCGTCGGGAGAAACGGGTTTGCCACCATTTAGCCTGAAATGCGAAACCATAAAGTGCTCGAACGTGGTGTGCGTGGGCCTGTAGTTAGCAGTTGGGTTGACACCCGTTGAAAAATCTACTTCCAGCGGCATTCCACGCAGAAAGGTATGAGAAATAAGGATTTCCAGATCCTTTGAAATGTATGACGGCAAGTTGTCTACCTGTTTTTCAAAATCTTTATCCGGATCCGTTTCAAAAGCGCGTTGCGCAATGTGTTCGACAACTTTGGTGTTAAAGAGTGATTTCAGCGATTCCGGGGAGTCATCCAGGTCATCCGTATTCCAGATTTTCGCAAAGGTCTTTTCTTTTTCATCGTCATCGAGCAGGACCCAGCAATCGTAAAGGAGGTTCTGACTTTCACGAACGTTTCCAGGTACGTCCCTGACCGGTCTTATTTTTCCTTCGATCGCATACAGGAAACTCATCATTGTCGCCATTCCACCCGCTGAGCTGCCTCCCATGGCTTCCAGGACCACGTTGTGGCGCGGGATCAAATTCTCCGGAAAATCCTTTAATTTCCCTTTCTTTGCACGTTCCCACAGATCGAGAATTTCAAAGAGGTAATCCATAACACCCCCGGAATAGCACCCGGCCGAAACAGCGCCCGCCATCGTTAAACCAAGATAAAAGGTGTCCTCTTTTTTTTCCATAATCCATAGTGGAGCCGGGCTCACTTATTTAGTTACTGAACCAAGTATTTTTGCAGGAAGAAAAACCCGATCATTTCGGATAATTCAGTCTACAGGCTTGCCGTAAGAAATGTCAATGACATAGTCCTAACAGCGCAGAAAATAAAAAGCTCCTGGAAAGCTCTCAGTGAAACAAAATGGTTACAAAAATCGGTCGTTTTTATTTAGGTGATTTTTGTAAATACAAGGCTAATATAAGCAGAGTTTTTTAAAAAACAAATCCGGACAGTTGTTTTTTGAATTATTTTTTCTATGTAACTTAAATACAATTAGTTAATTCTGAAAAAGGACAAAAAATTCCTCAAACATCCTGTTATTTTTGTAACGAACAGTTAAAAAGTTAGTCGGCTTATGGGGCTACCTTTGTAATGTCAATAATACTGACATTATCGAGCAAAACGAAGGGAAAACTGCGAATATCCAGGCCATAGGTCCAAAAATCCTTATTGACCCACTCGCGCATATATTCAAGCGGCACATAGACAGTAAACAGGATGTTTTTCTCATTATCCATACAAACTACCTTATAAGTATTAAGGTGAGCCTCTTCCCCCGCTCCGGGCTTTACAGTGCGTAGCTCGTTCAGACTCACAAACTCGAGGAACCACGATTCACAGACAGTCTGCGTATTCTCGGGAACACGTCTTGTCAGGAACTGTTTGTTCACTTCCAGGGCTGTACCGTTTGAGTAGAAACGGACGTTCAGCGGAACGGTACCCATGTGCTGTGTGACCGACTGGGCCGAAGCAAAGGAGGAAATTATAAGTAAGAGAAAGGCGAAAGCGTATTTCATCAGTCGAATTTTTTGAAAAGATATGGATTTTTTTTGCAAATCACAGCTATTCCGCTGTTAATGACATGTTAACAGCCGCACCTACGAGGTTTCCGCTATAGACGGCGTGGGCAACGGAGCGCATTCCAAAAGCATTGTCTCCACAGGCATAAACGTCTTCGGCGCTCGTCTTGTAAAAAGCATCCACCTGTAAATGCCCGCTTTCGGTGAGCGTGCAACCGAGGTCCTGCCAAATATTACTACTTTGTTCGAAAGGAAGCGCAGCATACAGCGCCTGCATCGCCAAAGCGGAACCGTCTTCAAAGCGAAGGGATTGTATGTGCCCGTTCTCATGGGTAATTTCGGAAATGGGACTGTCCACTACCTTAATTCCCTGCTCCGAAAGTCGCTTTTGTGCTTCCTCATCGAAATCGGCCGGACCGTTCGTTAACAGGGTAAGTCGGCGCGTCAGGTTTAAGACGAGCTGCGACAGGTGCAAGGCTTTGGCACCGTTGGCCAGGATGGCCGTGGACTCTCCTTTGAATTCATAGCCGTGGCAATACGGACAATGAATCGCCGAAATTCCCCAGCAGGCTTCAAAACCCGGTATTGCCGGCATGATATCTTTTACACCCGTTGCCAGGATAATCCTGCGGGCTGAAAAGCTTCGTTCGTCTGAGGTTGATACTTCAATTCGCTTTCCGGATCTCCGTGCACTTTTTACGAATCCGTCGCAGAAATGTACCGTGTCGTAGGCCGCGACCTGCTCCCGTGCAGTTGCAGCAATTTCAGCCGGTTTGCGTCCGTCCTGTGTCAGGAAATTATGAGAATATGGCGTTTGCCGGTTGCAGGGATCCCCCGCATCTATAATCAACGTATTGCGCAGGGAGCGGCCCAGTGCCATGGCGGCGGATAATCCCGCGTAACTTCCACCAATAATGATGACGTCGTATTCGTTGTTCTGAAGCATGTTATTGAAATTAAGTTTGACCAATCCGTTTGATCAGGATGCGAAAATACTTAAAAAAGTAAATAACGAAACAATGTTGCATTAAAACTTTGTCCCGGATATGACCTGTAAAGGAAAGCACCAAATCTTTACATACCGATACCAACATGTAAAGAAAAACCGATTTTCTTTACATATAAAGTGCTTTACGTAAGAAAAGACTAAAAGGTATCGCACAAACTATTCCCGGACAGAACATTCTGATCAACGGTCTTATATTGCAAGAAGCAAAAGACAGTTCAGAAGTCGAGAACATAAACCCGGGCGGACTAATTATTATATCAATAATCGATTGATGACGGTATTGCACAGCAATTCTTAATCACTTCCCAATACAAAACTTGCTGAAGATATTCCCGAGCAGGTCGTCGGTACTGATGTCGCCGGTAATGGTGCCGAGTTGATACATGGCCTGGCGAATATCCATTGCAATAAAGTCGCCGGTAATTCCGGTTTCGAGCCCTTCTTTCGCCTTTCGGAGCGAATCCGCCGATTTTGAAAGGCTTTCAACGTGCCTTACATTGGACACGATGGTGCTGTGTTCGTCGAGTTTTTCGCCGATTGTTGTATCGAAAAGTAGTTTCCGCAGACGTTCGACATCCACCGGATCTTTCATAGACAGCAATGCCACGGGTCTTTCGGAAATTGCTTCGACCTGGATCTTTACCTCTTCCCGGTCCTCATTCGGCAAATCGTTCTTTGTCCCGACAAGCAGGCATTTTTTGTCCTGCAAATACAGTTCTACATCTTCAAGCACCTCATCGGTAGTCAGCACGGCACTGTCATATAAGTAAACAACGAGTGCAGCCTGGCGAATCTTTTCTTTGGACCGATCAATCCCCATACGTTCGATCTCGTCCGACGCTTCCCGGATGCCAGCAGTATCGATCAGCCGAAAGGCAATTCCTTCCACCGAAAGCATTTCCTCAATCGTATCGCGGGTGGTTCCGGCAATGTCGGATACGATGGCACGTTCTTCATTGAGCAGTGCGTTCAAAACGGTCGATTTCCCCGCGTTAGGTCGTCCGACAAAAGCCACCGGAATCCCGTTCTTAATGGCATTCCCGACTTCGAAAGAACGGATCAGCTTTTCGATGTAATTCAGCACTTCATCCACCAGGGCTTTAAGTTCGGTCCGATCGGCAAACTCCACATCTTCCTCTGCAAAATCGAGTTCCAGTTCCACGAGTGAGGCAAAATGAATGAGTTTTTCGCGCAAATCCTTCAGTTCAGACGAAAATCCGCCGCGAAGCTGATTAAGTGCCACTTCATGTGATTTCCGCGACTGCGAAGCAATGAGGTCGGCAACTGCCTCTGCCTGTGACAGATCGAGTTTTCCGTTCAGGAATGCACGCATCGTAAATTCTCCGGGTTCGGCAACTCTTGCACCGGAAGCAGTCAAAAAACGCATGATCTCCGCCTGAATGTAAGGTGAAGCGTGGCAGGAGATCTCCACACTTTCCTCGCCTGTAAAACTTTTACCCGCATGAAAAACAGAGACCAGTACCTCGTCTACAATACTTCCGTCCGCGGTTTGAAAATTCCCGAAATGGAGTGTGTGGCTCCGCGCCTCTTCCAGGTTCTTTGAAAAAAACGAGTTTACCAGTGCCAGACTACCATTTCCGGAAAGCCGGATGACTGAAATTGCACCTGTTCCGGCCGGTGTGGCCACCGCACAAATAAGATCCTGCGAAGCGTTTTGAGACAGCATTTTACAAAAGTAAGTTGTTCGAAGTTATGTTTCACGCTTTAAAAGGCTTATTTTAGGACGCGCAAAAAAACTTAATGATGCTACGCTGGTTATCTTCCGAATCGGGTTTCTCCAATCCCTACGAACGCGGTAAATACATGCTCATCTGGAAACTTAACCTGTTTTTCATCCTGGTTTTTTCATTTTTGTGCGTCATTACGTTCATTCTTCAGACAACTGCTTTTTACTATTATTCCGTGGTCCTGGTGGTTTCGTCCGGCGGCTTCGTCTATTTGCGGAAAACGAAAAATTACAGGGCGCTTTTCTGGGCTTTTACTGTTTCGGCCACCTGCATTGTCAACTTATCGCTGCACCGCATACCGGATACGCTGCATTACCCCGACTTTTTCTGGATCATGGCTGTCGTTATCCTCGCATTTATCGGGCTGGGCAAACGGGTTGGAATCGCGTTTATGCTGATACACAGCGTTTCGATCCTGTATTTTTTTGTCATGGCCATGAATCAGAATATCGGCAAAATCCGTCCTCAAACGGGCCTTGAACTGGCCGGTATTATCATAGAATTGTTCTTTGCACTGGCGGTGATCGGCTTTGTAATCTCCCAGTTTATCGGGTTCCAGCAACACGCGATCGAAGAAACATTCCGGGCAAATGACTCGCTGACGGCACAGAATGAAACCATCCGGCGCAAAAATGCGGAACACGTCGTTCTTATGAAGGAAATTCATCACCGCGTAAAAAACAACCTGCAGATCATCACCAGCCTTCTGCGCATGCAGGCGCATGAAGTCCGCTCGGATGAAGCCCGTGAACACCTTGATGAAGCCATTAACCGCGTCATGGCCATGTCGCTGATCCACCGGAACCTCTACGAATTCAAAGAACTTTCGTCCATTCGTCCGGGTAACTATATCAAAGAACTGGTGCTTGAAATTTTACGTTCGAATAAACAGGCAGAACAGCGAATAGACCTGGTATTTTCCGGGGAGATCCCGGTGATCGGCATGAAAACGATTGTCCCGCTGGGCCTGATCATTAATGAACTGGTGACCAACAGCCTGAAACACGCATTCCGCGAATTGGAATACGGAGAGATCATGATCCGCCTGCGTCAAGCCGAAAATCGCAAATTTGAATTGATTTATCGGGATAACGGTGCCTGGAAACTTCCGGATTCGCAACGCAGCCACTTCGGACTCGAACTTATCGATCTGCTCACGCAACAACTGGATGGCGAAGTCGTTCAGAACGGTTCCGCATTCCATTTTACACTGACGAATACGGACCTGGACTGATTGAAAAAATCATAATGTAAACTTAACATTCGATTGAAGTCCGGCCGCGACAGGGTGTCATGTAATCGCATACCTTTGTCCGAAATAAATACACTATGGCGCTTAAGTTCCTAAAGTACTTTTTACCGAAAGACAAGGTCTTTTACAATTTGTTTGAACAGGCCGGGACGAACCTGGAATCGATGGCCAAACTACTTAACCGGCTCGTGAACGAACCAAAATTCCAGGAGAGGCAATTGCTGATCCGGGAACTGGAAGACCTGGAACACGCCAATGACGAGGTAACGCATCACATTTTCCAGGAACTCGGACTGAATTTCATTACGCCCTTCGACCGCGAAGATATCCACAGCCTGGCACAGGCACTCGACGACATCGCAGATTTCATGTATGCTTCGGGCAAAAAGATCAATTTTTACAAGATCGACCCGAACCAGGATACCGGAATTGTGAAAATGGCAACGGTTATCGAGCAGTCGGTGCTTGCCGTGAGCAGTGTGGTCGGTCAGCTGCGCAACCTGAAAAACACGGAGGCGATTGTCAAGACGATCACGCGGATCAATGAGTATGAAAATCATGCCGACGACCTGTTCGATCTGAGCATCGAGCGTCTTTTTGAAGATCAGAACGATGCGATACTGCTGATCAAACTCAAGGAGATCTACCAGACGATGGAGGAAGTAACGGATCGCTGTGAAGATGCTGCAAACGTAATCGAATCAATCGTCGTAAAATACGCATAGCATGCTCACACTCCTCATTGTAATCATTGCACTTGCACTCTTATTCGACCTGGTCAACGGTTTTCACGACGCGGCGAATTCCATTGCAACGGTGGTATCCACCAAGGTACTGACCCCTTTGCAGGCAGTTGTTTGGGCGGCTCTGTTCAACGTGCTGGCATTTTGGATCTTCAGCATGAGCGTGGGAAATACTGTTGCAAAAACAGTGGACAACAATGCCATCGACCTGGTCGTTATCCTGGCGGGCCTGATCGCCGCCATTATCTGGAACCTGCTTACCTGGCGTCTTGGCATTCCATCGAGTTCTTCTCATACGCTGATCGGGGGATTTGCCGGGGCAGCTATAGCCCATGCCGGATTCAGTGTTATCAATACGGAGGTAATCCTGAAAACGACTGCATTCATCCTGTTGGCGCCTTTAATCGGCGGAGTAATCGCTTTTTTTATCGCACTTGTAACGGTGAGCCGTCACTTTTGGCTAAAAATGCTCATTATCCTTGTGACATCTGTCGCCACACTTATTTTCCTGCCCATGAACGGCATTATGCGCCTGATCCTGGGAATCATGTTAGGCATTTTCGTACTGGTGTACTTCTATTACTTCCTGTTTCGACGGGATCGTCAAACAGCACTGCGTGAAAAAAACATGTACAAGCGGCTGCAACTGCTTTCTTCCGCTGCATTTTCCCTTGGACACGGGGGAGCCGATTCGCAAAAGGTAATGGGAATCATCTGCGCTGCTTGCCTCGTGTTTGCAAACATCCAACGGGAATCATCAACACCAGGTGAGATTCATCGGCTTATTCGCGTGGAAGAGGTGATCGGGGTTCAAAAAAAGAACCAGACGGCAGCCGAAGAAAAAACGATCCGCGACGGCCGGCACGACCTTTTTGTCTACAATTATCATGATCAGATCCGGGATGCGGACACAAAGGAGGTGATCTTTTCGGAAGGGAAACTGAATCCTGCCTATTCGAAAATCGCGAAGTTTGATAAGTACGCTGATCTGCAAAGTGGCACTCTCAAACCGGGTATTAAAATCCATTCAAAGATCAATTCTCATTCTATTCCGCCCTGGATACCGATTTGTTGTTATGTGGCCATCGGTCTTGGCACATTGATGGGCGGATGGCGGATCATCAAAACGATGGGTACACGCATCACAAAAGTGACACCTTTGGAAGGCGTTTGCGCTGAAACAGCCGGTGCGATTACGCTGTTCACCGTGGGAGAAATGGGAATTCCGGTTTCCACGACGCACACGATTACGGGCTCTATTATTGGTGTTGGGGCCACCAAACGTTTGAGTGCAGTGCGCTGGGGCGTGACCATCAACCTGCTCTGGGCATGGATCCTCACAATCCCGGTGAGTGCGGTGATGGCGATGCTTGTGTATTACATAATCCGCTTGTTTTAATAGCGCTGATCGGGTTCGCCCTAACTCCAAAATTTGATCCTGCAAACGATTTGCCAACCGTTAAAAACGGCTAATGGCTATTCCCGCTGCCTGAACTTTCGCTCTTGCTGCCTCCTTTCCCTGCGACTCAGTGAGGATGTCGGTCTGGATGCACCGAGCACCGGATCACAGACATAACGCTCGTAAAAGCCCGGCCGGTTCTCCTGCACTTTCACGTGTCTTGTGACATGCAAAATGCCATCCGGCGAAAGGGTGTACGAGAAGTGATAGCACTTCAAACGGTAACGCGT
>CAYMEW010000027.1:0-58400 GCA_964389755.1 uncultured Flavobacteriales bacterium
GCTTCGTATTTAAGGTTATTGTGTTTATGGAGTTTTGCAAAGTGGGATTGCGTATTTGCGTTTTCGGTGACTGGTTTTAGGTTGTTGGTTTGCTCTCCCTCGGTGAGGGAGATGCAGAGGGAGATACAGAGGGGGGGGGATTGTAGTTAAAGCATAAAAGCTTCGGAAGAATGGTTTTGAAAAACAATTCATATGTGCGGGAAAACCTGCTTAGCGGGAGCGCGGGATAACGTATACTTTAAAGCGGAGGCGGAGTCGTTTTTTGGCGTTGGAGGCAATTTCGACCGTGCGATCCTGGAAGTACCAGGTTCCCTCGGTGCGGAAGGTGACCGTTACAATACCGGTTTCACCGGGAAGGATGGGGTCGTCCGGTAATTTGGCCGAGGTACAGTCACAGGTAACACTGTATTCCGAAAGCACGAGCGGGACCTTTCCGGTATTCGTAATACGGAAATTGTGTGAAACGACTGCTCCTTCGGGCGTATCTTCGAACTTCCAGGTACTTTTATCAATAGAAAATTCCGCTGACTGCGCGAAGCCGAAAGCGGAATTTATCAGGTAAAATATAATCAGTAATAAACGTTTCATAACCGTTATTTCCGGTAAAACGCGAATTACGGTAAATTATTCTTTGGGGAGTACCTGTCCTTTAATGTAGATCTTTTTCTCCGGCGTGTTGGTCGCATTGGAATAGATCGTTACGTATTTGCTAAAGTTACCGGTACGGTTGGTATCATAATGCACGGAGATCTTCGCTGTAGCACCCGGGGCGATCGGTTCTTTCGGCCAGGAAGGAACGGTACATCCGCAGGATCCCTGCGCACGACTGATCACGAGCGGCTGATCACCTGTATTTTTAAATTCGAAGGTACATGTTCCGTCAGAACCGTTCTTAATTGTACCATAATCGTGCGTTTCTTCTTTAAATTCGATCTTCGCACCGGCATCCTGAGCCACGGCTTTTGAGAATATTGCTCCGGCGGCCACGAACAGGGATAAAACTAAAGTCTTCATCATATCAATTTTGGTTTTTCCGTAAAGTTAGAGATTAGTAACGGTCAACCGGAAAGATTAACAAGACAATAACAACCTAAAGGTTTGAATAAAAAAATTCCGCCCGCCGGCGAACCGGGGGCGGAATCAGTGCTATAATTATGATCGCGAAAAATAGCCTTTCTTAGTTTGCCGGAGCTCCGGCATTGTTTACCGGTGCACCACCTTCCGGCTGCGGAAGTACATTCCCTTTGATGCGAAGCGTTGCAGTCGGCTCGTTTACAGCATTAGACTGGATTGTTACGCTTTTGTTGATCGCACCCGGGCGTTTGGTGTCGTAACGTACGGTGATCGTTCCTTTTGCTCCCGGAGCGATCGGCTCTTTCGGCCATTCGGGTACGGTACATCCGCAAGATCCTTTTGCATTCTGGATAATCAGCGGTGAGTTACCTGTATTTTTGAACTCGAAGGTACATGTACCGTCGGCTCCATACTTAATTGTTCCGTAATCGTGTACTTCTTTGCTGAACTCGATCTGAGCTCCCGATTGCGTAGAAGTCTGTGCATACAGTGCAGATGATGCCGTCGCAGCAACGAACATCATAAAGAGGGAAAATAATACTTTTTTCATCTTTTTAGTTTTGGATAATTTTACAATAGTCAGTATCAAATATAGTGCAACTTTTCCAAAGGGACCTCATTTTAACAGACTATTAACAGCCCTATTGCAGCGAATCAGCGGCCTCCGCCTCCCTATTTTGCAGGGTCATCCATTCTTCGCGAGACAGCTCCAGGTGTTGCAAACGACCTTTGAGCGACCCGGCTTCTTCGGCACGCGGATTCTCCTGAAGATAGCGCTCAATGTAGTAACGCAGCTTTGCGGTATCGCGCGGTGTGATGAACATATCGTAGTTCAGTATCTGGCTTTCGATGATCATATTCCGCTGCGGATAGTTCGGATACTTTGCAAGCAGCGTATCTCCGTACTTTGCAGAAAGCGCGTTGTCTCCCATCGCCGAATAAAGCATGTGCACGCGTTCGAGCATGACCGGTGCTTTCTGATGATCCGGGTAAGCGTGGTAAAAAAGCAATAATTTGTCCGCCAGGCGCTCCTGTTGCGCTTCAATCACCGAGAGATTGTCGTTCATCGAGTTCTGTGTCAGCGAATCCTCAAGCGTTTTAATTTGCTTCATGAGTTTATCGGGTGGCGGCGTTTTATCGCCACAGGAAGCCAGTACTAAGAACAGACAAGCCATTCCGAAGAGAGAAATGATCTTTAACATGCTTATTTGATCTTTTTAATGAGGGGATATTTCATCTTGTAATCGACATCTACTTCTCCTTTTGAAATGTTTTGAAGTCGTTTGTTGAGCAGGCGTCTTTTCAGTGGCGACAGGCGATCCGTAAACAGGATTCCTTCCACGTGATCGTATTCGTGCTGAATGATGCGTGCCGCGTAACCGCTGTATTTTTCTTCGTGAAATTCCCAGTTCTGATCGTAGTAAGAAATCGTAATTTCCTCGGGGCGGTATACTTCTTCACGGATTTTCGGAATGGAAAGACATCCTTCCTGGAAAGCCCATTCTTCGCCGTGCTCTTCCTCAATTACGGGATTGATGAATACCTTTTTGAAGTTTTCCATACCGGCGGCTTTCGGATCTTCCTCTTCATCCTCTTCGCGTTCAGCAAAAGAACTTCCGTCGACTACGAACAGGCGAACAGACAGACCAACCTGCGGTGCGGCAAGTCCCACTCCCTGTGCGTTATACATGGTCTCGAACATGTTATCAATGAGTTCGTCCAGCTTCGGATAATGCTTATCGATCTCCTCAGCTTCTTTTTTCAGAACCGTATCTCCGTATGCTACGATCGGTAAAATCATGGAATTGAAATTTGTTTGCAAAATTACGCAATTTGCCTGAATCTACGGCAGTTCCGGGGTTTCATTTTACGCTTTCGAGGTAAGATTGCAGGATAATCGTGGCCGATATTTTGTCGATCAGTGCCTTATCCCTGCGCTTCGAGCGGGACAATCCGCCGTCTATCATCGTTTGAAAGGCCATTTTAGAAGTAAAGCGTTCATCCATGCGAATCACTTCAACCTGCGGGTATTTCTTGCGAAAGCGGGCCACGAATTCCGTGATCATGGCGGCAGATTCACTGGCTTCGTTGTTAAGCCTTTTGGGTTCCCCGACAACGACCTTATCCGTTTTATTCGCGGAAAAATACTGATCCAGGAAGCCGAACAATTGCTGCGTATCAACCGTTTGCAGGCCGAAGGCAAAGGTCTGCGTGTCGTCCGTCTCTGCAAGCCCCGTTCTTTTTTTCCCGTAATCGATCGCCAGTATTTTTCCCATGTTCATTCGTGTATTGCAAAGGTAGGCGGAAATCCGAAATGCGCGGCGCAGACCGCATAAAGTTGTTATTTTTGCAGTAAAAACAACTCATGAGATCCATTATTGAAAGTGCCTGGGAAAACCGCGAACTTCTGAAAGAACCTGAAACGATCGCTGCGATCAATTCGGTTATCGAAGATATCGACAAAGGTGTGTTGCGTGTTGCCGAACCTGCCGAAGACGGCAGCTGGACTGTCAATGAATGGGTCAAAAAAGCCGTTGTACTCTACTTCCCGATCCGCCAGATGGAAACCATCGAGGTGGGGCCGTTTGAGTTCCACGACAAGATGGCGCTCAAGCGAAACTATAAGGAACTGGGAGTACGCGTGGTACCACATGCCATTGCACGTTACGGGGCATACGTTGCTTCCGGCGTCATTATGATGCCTTCTTACATTAACATCGGGGCTTACGTGGATTCGGGAACAATGGTCGACACCTGGGCAACGGTGGGTTCCTGCGCACAGATCGGCAAGAATGTACACCTCAGCGGCGGTGTGGGTATTGGCGGTGTACTTGAACCACTACAGGCAGCGCCCGTCATTATTGAGGACAATGCATTCATCGGTTCGCGCTGCATCGTGGTGGAAGGCGTGCGCGTGGGCAAAGAAGCCGTTCTCGGGGCCAACGTGGTACTAACCAAATCCACCCGCATTATTGACGTCAGCGGAAGCGAACCGAAGGAGCTGAAAGGATATGTCCCCGAACGTTCGGTAGTGATCCCCGGCTCTTACAGCAAACAGTTTCCCGCCGGCGAATACCAGGTTCCCTGTGCACTGATCATCGGTCACCGCAAACCTTCGACTGATCTCAAAACTTCGCTCAACGACGCCCTCCGCGAACATAACGTGGCCGTTTAGTACAAATGCCGACGGCCCTGTGAAAACAGGACCGTGACGATTCAGGTGGTTGTGCCAGGTTCAGCGAATGGAGCAAGAATTCACTTTGTATGTAAAAGATCGGCAAGTGCTTTGCCGGCGGTTGGAAATTCGAATTCAAAACCTGCGTTCAGCAGTTTTTCGGGAAGCACGTAACGGCTTTTAAGTACCAGTTCCGTTTCCGTGCCGATGAGTGCGGCGCCTGGCTCCAGCAGGAACTTCGGCAACGGCAGCCCGAAGGGCATGTGCATATTCTGACGCAATAAGCGCATGAACTCTGCATTCTTCACAGGTTCCGGAGCGGAGAGGTTTACAGGTCCGTCCAGTTCGGAATGCTCCAGGATAAAGCGGATGGCCCGGCAGAAATCGCGGATGTGGATAAAACTGAATTGCTGTTTGCCCTTCCCCATTTTACCACCCAGTCCGAGCCGCACGAGGCGACGCATCGGAGTGAGCGCACCGTTTTGACCCAGCACGATCGCCGTCCGTATCGCCACGCGACGAATGCCCGGTAGTTCCGGCTTAAAGAAATGTGCTTCCCACTTCCGGCATACATCGACTGAAAACCCCGTACCGATCTCCCCTTTTGCTTCCGTCATACCCTGATCTTCCGAATGCCGATAGATCGTTGCGCTGGCCGCGTTGATCCAGATCTTCGGCGGGCGCTCCAGTTCGCGCAGTGCTGCGTGGAGACAATCCGTACTTTCAAGGCGGCTGGCGTAGATCGCTGCTTTATTTTTTTCGGTATAACGACAATCGACCGAACGGCCGGCGAGGTTGATGAGGACGTATGCTCCTTCCAGCACTTTTGTCCAGCCACCCACGTGTACGCCATCCCAGACGTGCCAGGTAACTTCAGGTTCCGCAGCCCGGGGAATGTGACGTACAAGTGCGTGGACCTCGTATTCTTTACGAAGGTCTTTGAGGAGACTTCTTCCAAGGAAGCCGTTTGCAGCGGTGATGAAGATTTTCTTTTTATCCATTACTTTTAAAATTTTCAATATATTTTGAAATGTATATTCAAAAAAAAATCAGCGTTTTAATAATTTTGTGAGAACGCCCCAAACCACGTGTTCATCCGCACGAATCGCCGCGTCCGAAATACTGTCCATTCGATTAAGCAGGTGTTCCAGTTCGCCGATCAGTTGCACGAAATCCGCATCTTTCTGATCATGTTCTGCGGCCTTTAGTTGCTGCAATTGCTGACGTAGCGGTTCGATCTCGCGACGTTTCCGTTCGCGCACGATGCGTTTGGCCATTTCCCAGACATCCTTCTCCGCGCGAAAGAACTCCCGTCTGTCACCCGTTTTCAAGTCCTTATAGATCAGGTTCCAGGCCATCAGTTCTCGCAGGTTCATGTTTGCATTTCCGCGGGAGATCTGCAGTTTCTCCATCACATCTTCGGTGCACTGGCTGTCAGCCGAAACAAGTAAGAGTGCGTGCACCTGTGCCATGGAACGGCTGATCCCCCAACTGGTACCGATGTTCCCCCACAGTTTCACAAATTCTTCTTTGGCCTGTTCGACGTTCATGCTTCAAATATATACAAAACTTTCAATATAATTTGAAAATAAAACTTTTTTTTCATTTAAACTTAAGCTTCGGTTTAATTGTTACGGAAAGTAATATGCAACACATGGAAGAAAAAAATATTTTTATGTACATCCCCGACATTACGGGATATACCGAACTGATCACTTCCTGGGACGATCCGCGAAGCCGTAAATTCGTAGAACGCATCCTGAAAGCGATCGTTGATCACAACGAACTGGATCTAACTGTTTCAGACATTATGGGGGATGCTGTTTTCTTCTATTCGACCAAACAGGTACCGGGCATTGAACAACTGATCAGACAATCATCACATATTCACAAGGCTGTGAAAGAGGTTATGCACGAACTCGAAGATGAGTTGCAGGACAAAAAACTAAAAGACTGTATCCGGAACCTCGGGCTGAAATTCATTGCGCACCTGGGCGAAGGCCGCGTAAGTGATATCGACAGTCATTCACAGATCATCGGGAAAGCCGTGATCGAATCCTACAAATTGCTGAAGAACTCCATTCCGCTGAGCGATTACCTGTTGATGTCCGACAACTATTTTGCAACGGCAAAAGCTGCCGAAGGTTTGAATTTCCTGTCCGGTAAGGACGATTTCGAACATGTGGGAGAGATCTCCTACAAGATCTACGGTTTGTAAGAATCTCTGAAATCCTTTCCCTGCTTACAGGGAAAGGAAGTAGATCGTGAGGAAGGTCAGCACGCAGATACACAAAGTCGTCAAAAAGCTCATATAGCAATAATTGAGCAGTCTGTATTTTCGTCTGAGTACATGACCGAGGTAATAAATATCGATGGACATATTATCGTAAACGATCTCCTGGTCATCGCGCAATAACTTGAGGTCGGCGATGAAACGATCGAGTTTGAGGTCCACGAAGTTCCCGAAGAACAGTACACTCGATTTACGTTCGATGATGTCCTTTTTCTTTACTTTCTGGTTGGTGACGTTCGGAGAAGCCGAAATGATGGCAAAAGCCACGGAGATCATACATCCGAGAATGAGCAGCGCCATGGGCACGGTAAAGCGGATGTGTTTAAGGAAGTCGTGCCCCGTCAGGGTAAACCCGGAACCGATGGCCGCCATAATGATCGACACGATAATGGTATTGATACTGATCATCATATTCGCTTTGGAGTCGGCCATACTACTCAGGTCGATGTGCGAACGGTATACGGAGCGGTACATTGTTTCGATGCCACGCCCGAGTTTTTGACGTTTTACTTCATTGATCTCCGCCTTCACGGCCATCTGGCTTTGCTTCTCAATGTTCTTGGCGAGCCTCGATCCGTATTCTTCGCGCGCATACTTTGTATAAAAGCATTTGGAAGTTAAGAACTTCAGCTGGCGCTCGGCCCAGCGGGCATCCGAATCGTTGAATTCTTTGTTCTTTTCCCATTCCAGGCGAAGTAAAATGCCCTTGCGGAAAAAGCGTTTCTTCCCGATGTTGATGGAGTCGGCATCTTTGATTATTTCTTCATAGAGGCTTTCTGGCTTGTGCTTCGGGCGGGTCGCATCGATCAGCGCGAGCACTTTCTCCAGTTGCTGTTCGGGGATCTTTTGATCGAGGAACTTTTGAGCAATCTTTTTACTTTCCGTTTCGTGGTCGTTATAGTCCACCGCATACCCGGTATCATGCAACCAGGCCGCGAGCAAAAGCGTTTGAAGTTCCGTATCGTCCAGGTCGTATGCCCCGGCAATTTCGGCAGTTGCCTCTGCCGTTTCACGGGTATGTAAAAAATCGTGGTAGTGCATGCCTTCCGGCAGCTCTTTCCTGAAAAAATCGTAAACGAATGTCTCGGTTTCCTTTAAAAGCGGATCCTGCCCGTCGTGTTTTTTCTTTTTGGTCTCGTTCTTTGTGTGTGTTGTGTCGGCCATATAGAGGTCTTCTTTACCTGCTGATAACAATCCGGATGAGTTAAGGTTTTCGAAGGCGCGCTCCAGGTGTTCCAATCAGGTGCTTTTTAACTTCTTTTAATCATTTGTTCCCTTTCGAAGAAGATTCGGGCGGCCGAAATCCCTTTTGTCGATTTATTAAAAAATGTCAACAAAAAAACCTTTCCCGTCACATCTTGTTCTGTCCTTGATTCACACACGAACGCACAACCTCGTATGAGACCATTTTTATACTTGCTTGCCGGCTTATTCTTCCTGCCCGGATTTTTCTGTTCCTGCCGGACGGAGGCTATTGATAGTGTGGACCATTACCGCTTTTTCGAACCCGACACGATCCTGGTACTCGACAAAAAACTCAAAGAGATCTCTTCGATCGAATACATTGATTCAACGACGCTGATGGGTATTTGCGACGAAGCCGGAACGATCTACTTCATTCATTCCGGGACGGGACAGGTGCTCGACCAGTACCTGTTCGATAAACAGGGCGATTATGAAGGCCTGGCGGTGAAGGATAGTTTCGTGTATGCCCTGCAAAGCGACGGCGACATTTTCAGGCTGAGCGGTTTTCACGGTGACAGCGTCGACCATGTCGAAAAGTTCAAAACAGGGCTGGACGAAGATTGCGAGGGATTCTGTTACAATGCCGAACGCAAACTCTTTTTCATTGCGTGTAAGAATCGTGCAGAAGGAGCCGACCGTATGATCTATTCGGTGGACGCCGAACTGAAAACAAAACCAAAAAAGGCCTTTCCGCTTTATTTCCGCACGATCAAGAACCGCCTGCTGACGAATTCTTACGACCGCTTTGCTTTCCGGCTCCGAAAGATGATGACTTCCACGGAAGAGGCGGGCATACTCGGCCCGAGTGGACTGGAAATACATCCGAAAACCAAAAAATATTACCTGTTATCAGGAACTTCTTCACTCGTGATCATTATGAACCGTACGGGGGACGTCGAAAAAGTGTGTCTCCTGCCTAAGAACGTTCTTACGCAGCCGGAGGGCATCTGCTTTGCGCCTGACGGTACCTTATACATCAGCAGCGAAAAGGGAAACAGTACAAGTGCTAAAATCGTGAAATATTCATTCCATGAATAAATTAATTACCTGCATAATTCTTACCGCCGTTCTGGGCAGCTGCGGCGTCAGTTCGACCTGGGTCAGCAAACAAAACAAAAACTGGGAAAAAAACGTGGTTTCCGAAGACGAGGAACTCGTACACAGTGTGTACCTCATCGGTGATGCCGGGAACCCGGACCTCGACGAACAGGAACCCTCCCTGCAAATGCTCGAGTACAAACTGAAAAATGACAGTTCGTCCATGCCGGGCTTCAGCCAGAAGAACAAAACCGTGGTCTTTTTGGGCGACAACATTTATGATTACGGTCTGCCGGCCGAAGATGCATTATCGTATGAAAATGCGAAAGCGCGCCTGATCGAGCAGCTCGATGTTGTAAAGGATTTCGAAGGTGTCAAGGTGATGATCCCCGGGAACCACGACTGGGATAAAATGAAGTCGGACGGTTGGGAATACGTGGTGCGCCAGCAACAGTTCGTGGACCAGTACCTCAATGATTCGCTGGCATTTCTGCCGAAGGGCGGATGTCCGGGTCCGGTGGAAGTAAAACTCAACGACCGCCTGACCATGATCGTGATCGACTCCGAATGGTGGTTGTTCCCCCATACCAAACCGGAAGGTGCTTACAGCTATTGTGACATTATCGACGAATACGATTTCCTGTTACAATTTCGCAACGCGATCCGCAGGAATTCCGATAAAAACATCCTCGTGGTCATGCACCATCCCCCGATGACAAACGGGAATCATGGCGGGCATTTCTCACTGCTGGATCACATTTTCCCGCTGACGCTTGTAAAGGACAACCTGTATATTCCGCTTCCGGTGGTTGGGAGTATTTACCCGCTGATGCGCAAATACGGGATTTCACCCGAAGATATTCCAAGTCCGCAATACCAGCGACTGCGCAACGGGATCATGGCCATTCTCAAAGATGAAAAGAAAACGGTTGTGGCTTCCGGTCACGATCACAACCTCCAACTGCACAAAGAAGACGAAACAAATTACATTGTGAGCGGTTCCGGCACCAAACGCGAATTCCTGGTAGACGGGAACGACGCCGAATTTCTTGCCAAAGAAAACGGAATTGCGGTACTTCGGTATTACAAACAGGGCGAGGTTTGGGTCGAATTCTGGACACCGGACGCGGAAAACCCGGACGGAAAACTGCTTTTCAAGAAACCGTTATACGCCATCGACCCGGCAGAAAACCAGGTGGTAAGTGAGCGCGAGATCCCGGATTACACCGACAGCACAATCACGATGTCTATTGAGGAAGAATACGGTCAGCATTCCCTGTTCTACCGGATTTTTATGGGCGATAATTACCGGGCCGCATGGTCCGCACCGGTAAAGCTCGATTACCTCGATATGAAAAACGACTACGAAGGCCTGACACCCATCAAACTCGGCGGCGGAAAACAGACCACTTCCCTGCGTTGTATGGGCGGAGACGGAAACCAGTATAACATTCGAAGCGTGGACAAAGATCCGTCTTCGGTGCTGCCCGAAGGTTTTCGAAACACCTTTGCACGCGACATTCTGCAGGACCAGATCTCCACGTCACATCCGTTCGGGGCGCTCGTGGTTCCCGGCCTTGCTGAAGCCGTTGACGTTTATCATACCAAACCGCGGATCCTCTATGTTCCGTTCACTCCCTCGCTCGGTGAATTTATCGATGATATCGGCGGACGGATTTCGCTCGTTGAGATCCGCCCGGATGAAAACCTGTCTGAATTCCGAAATTTCGGCCATTCCAAAAACGTGGTGGGAACGGATAAAATGCTCGAAAAGATGCGCGATGACAATGACAACAGCATTGCGGCAGAAGATTTCCTGCGTGCGCGGCTGCTCGATATATTAATCGGCGACTGGGACCGTCACGAAGATCAGTGGCGCTGGGCCGAGTTCGACAAAGCCGACAAAGGAGTGATCTTCCGCCCGGTACCGCGCGACAGGGACCAGGTTTTCGTAAAACTCGACGGAATACTTGCCAAGATCATTTCCAGTCGTTTTTACCAGCGTATGCTCACCGATTTCGACGAAGAGATTACCGACCTTATTGGGTTGATGCAACAGGGAGTTCACCTGGACAAATACATCCTCGGCCGGCTCGAGCTCGAAGACTGGAAGCAGACCGCACAATTGATGCAGAAAGAACTGACCGACTCGGTGATCGAAGCCGCCGTACAACGCATGCCGCCGGAAATCGTGGCCATCGACGGGGAAGATATTGTACGTAAACTGAAACATCGCCGCGACGACCTTGTAAAGTACGCTGAGAAATATTACCATTTCCTGTCAAAAGAAGTGGACGTTATTTTAACCGATAAAAACGAGTACATCCACGTCGAACGCCTGGAGAACGGCGATACCGAGGTGCGTGCGTACAAACGAACTTTTGACAAAGTAGACGGGGAAAAAGTAGACGATAACATCGAACAACCGGTTTACAAGCGCCTGTTCCGTTACGACGAGACAAAGGAGATCCGCATCTATACCATGTCCGGGGAAGACAGCATCCTGGTCACCGGCACCAGCCGGAAGGCAATTTTCACGCGGATTATCGGCGGAGACGAAAGCGATTATTTCAACAATACCTCGAAGATCGGGCGCTGGCGCCGGAATACAGTATTCTACGATGAAAAAACAGACGATAAAGACGACCAGAATCGCATTGTGTCCAAAAAGGAAACGCACATCGAACTGGACAAAGACCCGGAAGTAGTGGCCTACAATTACCGTGAATTCACGCATAACAAGGTTACTCCCCTGCTCTTTTTACAATACGACATCGACTTCGGCTTTTTCCTGGGCGCGGGAATCAAATACACCGCATACGATTTCCGAAAAAGTCCGTATAAAGCACAATACATTTTCCGGGCCAATCACTCACTCATGACGGAAGCTTTCAACATACAGGCTTCTGCGGATTACCCGTCCGTATTTAACCGAAAGACGGGGCTGAACTTTATGATTAACATGGACGGCCCTGATTACATCCGGAACTACTTCGGACGCGGTAATGAAACAACAAACCCCGGTTCTACCATCCAAAATTACCGCCTGGGGCTGAACTATTATACGTTCCAGTTCGGGTTTACCCGCCGAAAAACGAAAAATATTTTCTTTAAAATCGGCCCGCTGTTCGACTACGCGCAGATCAAGTCGATCGACGACAGTGTGTTCGTATTCAGCGATCTTCCGGAATTCCAGGAAGGGAAAAAATACATCATGGCCGGCGGAATCGTCAATTTCGACCTCAACTACACCAACCGGAAACTTGCCCCAACGCGCGGAGTCGAATTCACCAGCGATCTCTCCTATCGCCGAAGCATTAACACTGCAGAATACTCTTTTGCGAAGTTCCGTGGAAACGTCAATTTTTACACCACACCGAACTGGGGACTTCCCATTACCTTTGTGGCCCGGGTGGGTGGTGAGTTCAACATCGGTAAGTTCCCGTTTTACCAGTCGGCATTCCTGAGCGGAGTTAGAAACCTCCGCGGTTACCGCCGGGACCGATTCGCCGGAGGGTCATCCTTTTACCAGTCGCTGGAAGTGCGCGTTCCCTTTTTCCGCATTACCAATTACCTGCTCAGCGGTCAGTGGGGCGGTTTCGCTTTCCTGGACAACGGTAAGGTTTTCGACGACCTCTCCTCTTTCCAGAAATCCTGGCACCAGGGATACGGCGGCGGATTATGGATTAACATGTACAATACCTTCGTACTGAGCGGCGGGATCGGCTGGAGTAAAGAAGGAAGTTTCGTACGCGTAAATACCGGATTTTTCTTTTAATGAAATACGTACTCATCATAGCACTGTTACCACTCTCTCTTTTCGGGCAGGACCTGCAGGAAGGGCTGGGCAGCGTCGTGGATGATGTGACACCACAGGAAGAACTGTTCGCTGCGACAGGTCCAAGGGTGGACTGGGGTCCGCCACCGAAATTCTTTGTATACAGTTATAACTATTACGGAAAGACCGATCTATCGTTCACACCGGAAACGGCGGGGCACCCGGGTGGAACAGCCCAGGTGGATCACATGGACGAAGTGCTCGCCAAGATCAAGTTTCCTTTTCTCATTCGCGATCACGTCAACTTCTTCGGAGGACTGCAATACAATTATCAGCGCTATACTTTTGCACAGGAAGATCTCAATAATATCGTTTTCCGGGACCTGAACGAGCGTAAATTCGAACAGGTGCGTTTTGACACTTACGTCAACGTGACGCTTTCGGGCAAACGCTTTCTCGGTTTCAAGACCGGCGTCCAACTCAGCGGAGATTACGATAACAACCAGTCATCTTTTGCCAATTTTGCGCGTGTTCAGCACATGGGAATGCTCGGAAAACGTTTTAGCGAAAAGCTGGCCGCGGGAGGAGCTTACTTTCTTTCTTACCAGCCCGGACGTCTGACCGTGTATCCGGCGCTTTACTTTACTTACTGGAAAAACAAGAAGATCGGCTTCGAAACCATTTTCCCGGCATTGATCGACCTCTACGTTCATCCGTGGAAAAAAACCTTTTTTACATTTTCCACACGACTACGCTCTAATCGGTTCCTGCTCAACGCCGCACCCTTTCAACTCGGTCAGAAACGAACTTTTTTGCTGAATACGACCGACGTACAGCTCAGCATGGAGGTACAACAGCGCATTTATGATTTTTTCTGGCTCGGATTTTCGGCGGGCTACAACTTCAATGTCAGTCACCGCATTGCAGAGAGTCAGCGCAGGGACGCGCCGATCCTTTTCAATGGCAAGCAGGGTATCGGGAATTTTTTCCAGTTCTCCGCATACCTGAGTGTTCCTGAAAAGTTACTGAATCGTAAAAAACTCGAAGAAAAACCATGATCGTCAGCTTCATAATCGGTTGCATCCTCCTGATCACGGCGCTTTTGCCTTTTTGGCGAAACAAACACTGGATCGTGCGCGACTCCGGTTTTGCCCGTATCCAGTTATTTTTTATCGGTTTCCTGCTTATCGGAATAACCTGCTTTTTCATCCGGTCGGAAGCTCCATTGACCTGGCTCATCATTTTACCGGCTGCCGCAGCCACTCTTATTCACGGGTTCACAGTTCTCCCCTACACTCCTTTCTGGCCGAAACAGGTGAAAAGCGCCGGGAAAGCCGCTCAGTGCTTTACGATCATGGGAGCAAACGTTTTGCAAAGTAATCAGAATCACCGGGGATTCATGGAGTTGGTTTCAAAGTATGATCCGGATGTATTGTGTGTCCTGGAGTGCAACCAGGACTGGATGAATGACATTCACGAAGTAATTACCCGGTACGCTCATCATGTTCACATTCCCCTTGAAAATCGTTACGGAATGTTGTTACTTTCGAAATTCGAACTTTCGGGAAGTGAAGTCCATTACCTGACCGAACCTGACATTCCCAGTATTTTCACCCATCTTAAAATCGGTCAGCACTCTATTCGACTGATCTGTGCACACCCTACACCGCCGTCACCGACGGAACGCCGTACATCCCGGCAACGTGACCTGGAACTGCTGCGGGTCGCTAAAATTGTTTCTGACAAGCCCCAACCGACAATCGTATGTGGCGACCTGAATGACGTGGCCTGGTCCTTCACGACAAAACGTTTCATTCGTACCAGCGGACTAAAAGATCCGCGTATCGGGCGTGGCTTTTATAATAGTTTCAATGCATTTCACTGGTGGATGCGTTTCCCGGTAGATCACCTGTTCCTTTCCGATGACTTCAAAATAAAAAGCATTGCACGTAGTGAAGCTTACGGCTCCGACCACTTTGCAATGCTTTACCAGATTTGTATGGGTTAAAATCCTTATTCTCCCTTCGGTTCGTCGACTGATTTTAAAAAGTCCGCTACACGGGTGGACGCATCCATTCCGTAAGCATCGATCAGAATTCCTTTTTTTCCGTCAGTTGTTTCGATCGCATAGATAATCGAAGCATCTTCCGGATCGGTCATTCCTTCGAAACGGTGGTATTCACAGATTGAAACCTCATCTGCATTATTAATACCATCATTCGGATCTTTGAGTTTGCCGTTCACGGTTACTTCAAAGTTGATATCATATCCCCGCGTTTTAAGACCGTTTACAGCCTCCACGAGGTTCACATATTTATTATTTTCCATGTTCAGTATCATTATTTGTTTGAAAATAGGAACTGCCCCATTCTCCGCCGAACACAAAATCCGATACGGCTTTACGGGGTGATTCCGGAGTTTCTTTCTTTTCCAGTTCTTCGGGTAATTTTGAAGCATCGCCCGGTTTACCGATCACGAACATGACGGTCGGTTCGTACTCACGATCCACGTTAAAGTGTTCGACCAGCGTTTCCGGTTGAAAACCGGCCATTTGGTGTACGTAATATCCTTCCGGCAAAATCCCGAGTGTTCCGGCTGTTACAAAAGCTCCCAGGTCATATTTGCGATGCGCATTTGTTTTCGAATTATTTCCGAAATGCATTTTCGAAAATCCGGCCACGAGTACGGGCGCAAGATGTGCCCAGGACTGGTTGAATTCGTTAAGGCATTCAAAAAGCCGGTCGTAGTGCGGATCCTCTTTTCGTGCCACGATAAAAAACCACGGTTGTTCATTGTAGGAAGAAGCCACGTGGCGTCCGCTGTCAAAAAACAGCTGCAGAATTTTTTCGTCAATGGTTTCGGAGGCAAAAGCACGAGGTGACCAGCGTGTATCGATGGCCTCCGAAACTGTCAGTTTTTTTGTTTCCGTTGCTTCAGGCATTGTTTGTGGTATTTAATTTTTAAAAATAAAAAGTTCCCCTCCGCGTCACGAAGGGGAACAGTTCTTTTAGATGTTATCGATAAAACGTTCGATTTCGTCTTTGGTTTTACCGGTTTTTTCCTGGATTTTTCCGAGAAGTTCATCCTCTTTCCCTTCCTGATAGGCCAGATCGTCGTCTGTAAGATTTCCGTAGCTCTGCTTCAGTTTTCCTTTGACCTGGTTCCAGTTGCCTTTCAATTTGTCTGTTGTTGCACTCATGATATTTGAATTTTGGGTTTGTTACTTAATTATAATTAGGATTGTGATTGGGGATGCACACGTGCATGTATGCTATTCAGTTCGGTGATGGCACCCGCAACGAATCCGCGTTGTTTTTCAAGCGTACCGAGCAGGTATTCCGGGAGGTCATGCTCTTTGATCACGTGATTGTACGTATCAAGCGCTGCTTTTTCTCCTGTAAGACTTTCTTCCAGCACTTTGTCGGTTGCATGCGCGCTGAAAGCGGCACGAGTCGCGAGCCAGTTGCGGTGGAAAAAACCTTTTACAGTCCCGCTTGCATTGAGTTCAAAGCCATTGTGAAGGGCTTCGTTTTTCAATTCTTCCACGTATTCCTTGCGTTGTTGAGAGAGACGCAAAAAGAGCGTTTTCAATTCCGCGTCCTCTACATGCGCCGCGGCAGTTTCATATCCTTCGGATCCGTCTTTGCAGATATTAATGATCTCCTGGAGTTCTTTCTTGATTTGATCGTTATTATTCATGTTGTTGTTATTTAGCGTATTATTTTATGATAGTCTTTTGTCGTCTGCTTAATAAAAAGGCCCTTCACTCCGCTCAATGTCCGGATCGCGTAGACCATGACACCTTTTTTCCCGTTCGCTGTTTTCAAAAAACGGTGCGAAAGTTCGAATTCATAATCCTGGCTTTCCAGTTCCGTTCCGTCGTCGAGTTTGAGTATTCCATTTTCGAGCACCTGAAAAAGACCTGTATAACCTAATATTCTCAGTTTTTCGATCGCCTGTTCATACGAATTGAATGTGCTGTAATTCATGGCGCTCATTTCAGATCGTTCGGAAAATTACGTGCCCACTGCGGTGCGAGTACAACCTCCTCCGAAGCGGTACCTTCAATGATCGAATCGTCGTGATTTGCTTCAAGCGTCCGGCAGCCGTCCTGTGCCCCGAGCGCAAAAACCGATACCGGTTCGTATCCCTCCGGGTATTTGAGAATCAGGTCGAGCCGATCGCGGTAAAAACCCGCCAGATTGTGTAAAAGCACATTGGAAGCAATCCCGCGCATAGCACAATCCGTCAGGTAAGTCTGGACAACTTTCTCACGAGTGCGTCGTTCCTTTTCCGCATCCCGATTACTTGTATCCACCTGTCCGAAAGCCACACCCAGGTAAGGAGCGTTAGCCAGTTTCTCACGATGAAATTCGAGCAAACAGTCGAAAATGGCTGAGAATGCAGGCTCTTCACGGGAAACCAGTACAATTCGCACGGCTTCCGAGGGCACCGGGTGATCGTATCTGATCCGTCCGAAAATGGGCAAAAGATTCCGCAGGGAGGTAGCAGCCGGGGCATACTTATACGGACTCATTCCCGCATTTCGGATCAGCCCCATCAGCTCGTTAAAGCGCCGGAAGAAATTGAGCTGGATACTTTCGTTATACATAATCTCAGAATTTTAGCACGGAGTCATTGGTGATTCCGTTTTCTTTCCATGAAAAAACACTGCCAGAAAAAATACTCAAAATAAAATATTGACATTCAAGTGTTTAAATTTGATAAACAGAACTTATCGCCTGGATCGTGAGGAAAAAAGTCCCCTTGTGTGGTAAAAACTTCGCGCTTCGATTTCACCGTACTTTGTCGGGAAATACATTCGATTAAAAAATCTGTGAGTTAGTAGTAACTGAATTGTTACGTATGCATAATGCCGTGAAAAGCGTTGCAGGCCTCGGTATGACGAAAAAATTATGAATTTTTAGCTATTTTTTAACCAACGTAATTTTTTGTGCGGACCGGGAAAAAAGTTAAATTTGCAGGGTGATTTACGGAACAAAAGAGGTGAAATTTGATGGAAATCACGAATGTCAGGCGTCTGCATGCGGTTCGTCATCTCTTCAAAACATCAAAATCTTTAGTTTCACGTTCGCATTTAGAAGTTATAGTCATTAGAAATTTGACACAGTTTTTGATTCAAACCAGAGAAGACCAAAAAAAATTCAGCACAATGGACGTTAATGTTTACCCAAATGAAAGCTCACCGAAGTTGTTCGACAACAAACTCGAAGGGCTCACCAGATCCAGTATCCTGACCGTTGATATCATGTATGCTATTATCATTGTGGCACTCACGTCCGTCTACATTTTCGTACTGGACCACACCGTCGCACGCATGCTCATCTATTTCGTTTCCGCGTTCTTTTCCTGGACGTTGGCCGAATACCTCATGCACCGCTTTTTGTATCATGACATCAAGGATGCGAACTACAATAATGGAATTCACTACCTCTTTCACGGAATTCATCACGAGTTCCCGAACGATGATGGACGTATTGTACTTCCGCCCGTACCGAGTATCCTGATCGCCAGCATCTTTTTCGGCATCTTTTACCTGATCTTCCGCGACGATGCCTTTGCTTTTGCACCCGGCTTCATCCTCGGATACCTCGTGTACATCAACATTCACTGGATGGTTCACAAGTATCCTTCTCCGAATCGTTTTAACTTCTGGTGGAGACATCACAACATCCACCATTTCCAGCAACACGACAAAGCATTCGGCGTTTCCACACCGATCTGGGATTACGTGTTCAGAACCATGCCGATCCCGAACCGCAAAACGATCAATATCCGGATGCGTAGCAGCGAAGAAACTGCCGAAAACGAAGTTCCCGCAAAATAAACACTTGCCGTTTCGGCGGATCGGTTTATATTTACTTCATGAGACACTATCCTCTGGAAGAAATTCTGCAATGGGACGTCAGCAACTGGAGCAATGCCCTGCTGTTCTGGGAATCACATATCGGTTCACAAACCTTTGACAAAGCACTCGAACTCGGCGCCCGCGAAGGTGGAATTTCACTTTGGCTTTCCAATTTCTCCAAAGAAGTTGTCTGTTCGGATTACGCAAACGCACGCGAACAGGCTTTTCCCCTGCATGACAAACACGGTCTCCGGAATATCCGGTATGAAAATATCGATGCGCTCCAAATACCGTATGAGAACGAGTTCGACCTGATTGTATTTAAGTCGATCATCGGAGGAATTGCTCGGGGAGATCACAAAGATCGGCAGCAGGAAGTATTTCACCAGATACACAGGGCACTGAAGCCCGGAGGAACCTTGCTTTTCGCTGAAAACCTGACAGCCTCACCGCTGCACCGCTTTTTTCGGAAACGCTTTACGAACTGGAGTGATTACTGGCGTTACGTCGATATGCACGAACTGCGCGAATTCACAAAAGACTTCAGCGAGGTACAATTAAAAGCCACCGGTTTTGCCGGTACATTCGGACACGGCGAACGCCAGAAAAGAATGCTTGCCCGCACCGACCGGCTCTTTTTTAATAAACTCACGCCTCAAAGCTGGAAATACATCGCTTACGGAACCGCACGCAAATGAATTTCCTGGGGCACCTGTTCTTTTCCGGTAACGATACT
Organism: uncultured Flavobacteriales bacterium; assembly: GCA_964389755.1. GTDB lineage: Bacteria > Bacteroidota > Bacteroidia > Flavobacteriales_D > Crocinitomicaceae > JBBSUQ01. The sequence continues at coordinate 19,209 of CAYMEW010000027.1, forward strand.
AAGCTGATGCAGAACAACCTCTTCGGCGACTTCGTAAAAGGCAGCGATCTTTCAGGTTATCCTGAAATGGTTCAGGAGGGTATCCTGCTTCACCGACGGATCGATGATTTTATTGATAACCACCCGGTAGTCCGGGATCTCATGCACGTTCTGTACGAACCTTTGCCACGCATTGCCGGTGTGGCGATCGATTTGTATTTCGATCATTTACTCGCGAATTACTGGGAAAAGTATCATGTCCTGCCACTCGAAGCATTTGCACAGCGCTTTTACGACCACATTCGCTTCGACAAGACGGTTTACACCCCGGAATTCCTGTACATGCTCCAAAAAATGAGTGAGTACAACTGGCTGGTGGGATACAGGAGCATCGAAGGGCTGGACCGTGCCTGTCGCGGTGTTTCTGCTCGCCTGACCTTTGACAATGAGCTGAAAAATGCGGCAGCTATTCTCCCCGACTTTCGCAACCAGGTAGATACAGCCTTTGAAACCTACATGAACGATGCTTTGCGGGAATTTCCGCATTGAGCACCCACGTATTTTTTCAACCATTGTTCAATAAAAATCGTATTTTACATGCAAACTACGGCTCTTTATGCAATGTAACAACTTGAGTGTTTCCCGGCCGCTATTGCTATTCATGCTGCTTTTCGTACTGTTTTCGGGAAGTTGTTCCGGCCCCCGGGAAGAAGTTCAGCAGGAAGAAGTGATCAGTGATTACGGCAAGGACCTCCCGTCCATTCTCAAAAAGGGGAAACTAACTGTTTTGGCAGAAAACAGTACGACTTCCTTTTTCATTTACCGTGGACGTAAAATGGGATTTGAATACGAAGTACTGCGTGAGTTTGCCGACGAACTCGGCGTGGATCTCGATATCAAAATAGTCGGCAACCTCGATAACATCATGGAAATGCTCGAAAATGGCGAGGGAGACATCATAGCCTGCAATTACACCATTACACGTGAACGCAAGAAAGAAATCGCGTTTTCTGTTCCCGTATTTACCACAAACCAGGTACTCATCCAGCGCAAACCCGACGGATGGGAAAAGATGAGCGAGAACGAACTTGAACAACACCTGATCACCGACCCCGCGCAACTGGCAGGAAAACGCATCGACGTCTGGCGTCATTCCAGTTATTACGACCGGCTAATGAATCTCCAGGAAGAGATCGGTGACAGTATTTACATCCATTCCGTTGACGGCCAGATCGGATCCGAAGAACTGATCGAAATGGTCTCTGAAGGTCTTATTGATTATACAGTGGTCGAAAAAAACGTGGCAGAGATCAATGAACGCTTTTACGACAATATCGACATCAATACGGATTTATCGTATACCCAAAAGATCGCTTTCGGACTCCGCAAGTCCTCTCCCCTGCTCAATGCGCGCCTGAACGACTGGCTGACTGCCTTCCAATCGCAAACGATCTACAAATACATTAAGCATAAATACTTTGACCTTGCCCAGGTCACGATCCGTTCGCAGGACGAATTTTCAAGTCTGAAAGGCGGCGTGATCTCACACTTTGACAAGTATTTCCAGGAAGCAGCGGCAAAATACGGCTGGGATTGGCTTTTACTTGCCTCGCTTTCGTACCAGGAATCGAAATTCAACCCGGACATTGTCGGATTTGGAGGTTCTTACGGCATGATGCAGTTTATGCCCGAAGTGGGTCCGAAATACGGTGTTTATCCCGATTCTCCTCCCGAAATACAGATCCTCGGCGGTATGAAAAAACTCAGTCGCGATTATAAGAACTGGCCGAACATTCCCGATGAAGTTCAGCGACGTAAATTCGCCATAGCCAGTTACAACGCGGGGCAGGGTCACGTCTTCGACGCACAGCGACTTGCTGAAAAACACGGACTGAACCCGCTCGTCTGGGATGACAATGTCGAAAAAATGATGCTAAACCTGTCCAAACAGGAGTATTACCGCGACGAAGTCGTTCGAAACGGGGCCATGCGCGGATCGATTACCTATAAATATGTGCGCTCCGTCTACAAACGATACGAAGAATGGAAAGCGGCCTATCGCTGATGAACGGCTGAAATCGTTAATTTTGCAGGAAAAAAGATCGGAACACTTCTCGTCATAGCAGGTCCCACGGCAAGCGGAAAAACAGCTGTTTCCGTACAACTCGCAAAGCTGCTCGACACCGTTGTCGTATCAGCGGACAGTCGCCAGTTTTACCGTGAAATTGCGATCGGAACGGCCCGCCCGGATCCCGAAGAAATGGAAGGCGTGCCACATTATTTTATCGGTTCACATACTTTAGCAGACGAACTGACAGCAGGGCAATTCGCCAGAGAAGCAGGCTCACTGCTCGAAAAGCTTTTCAAAGAACACGAAAGCGTGATCCTGACAGGTGGTTCGGGCATGTTCATCGATGCGCTTTGCGAAGGACTCAATGAAATCCCCGCTTCGCCCGAAGTGAACGAAAAGTACCGGAAGATTCATGCTGAAACGGGGCTTGAGTACCTGCAGCAATCCCTCCGCGAAAAAGATCCCGAATATTACGAAACCGCCGATATCCAAAACCCGGTGCGTGTGATTCGTGCGCTGGAAGCCATGGAACTGAGCGGCCAAAAAATGTCCGAATTACAGCAAATAGCCGTTTCAAAACCGTTCTTCCGGGTCATTCGTTTTGTGCTGGACCACGAACGCGAAGTGCTCTACGATCGCATTAACCGCCGCGTGGATGAAATGATCGCCCGCGGACTGGAAGCAGAAGCACGATCCGTGGACCACCTCCGACACTTAAAATCACTTCGAACCGTAGGTTACAGTGAATTCTTCGACTATTTCGACGGCAAAACCGACTATTCGCGTGCCGTTGAACTCATCAAACAAAATACCCGTCGCTACGCCAAACGGCAACTGACCTGGTTTCGACGTCACCCGGATGCACACTGGGTAAAAGGTGGTGAAGAAGCGGCCGGAAGGATCCTGGAAATTTACAGGCGTGCGCTTGCAGGCAGTTAACAAAGTTGTATATTTAATTCGTTGACAGCCGTTTTGCGAAGTGGAATGATTCTTGAAACAGTGGCTTAAAAAATAAACGCACATGCACATAACCTTTGATAAGATCATGCCTTTTCCACTGGCTTCCATACGTCACGGCGAAGAAAGCATCTGGGGACGCAAAGTCGTTCTCGAGCCCGGAAAGCATATCCTGCTGAACGCTTCGAGCGGAAAAGGTAAATCTACCTTTACCACTACCCTGTTCGGTCTGCGTGATGATTATGAGGGAACGATTACCTACAACGACCGCGACATTCGCAGTTTTAACGCGGGAGACTGGACCGATATACGTTCGCGAAAAATCAGCGTGGTATTCCAGGACCTCCAGCTTTTCCCGAGCCTTACCGTACGCGAGAACCTGGTTTTAAAGAACAGGTTGACCGGAACCTTTACCGAAGAACAGCTGCGGGAAAAACTCGCTTTTCTGGAGATCGAAGACAAATGGGAACAGCGCTGCGGATTACTTTCCATGGGACAGCAGCAACGCGTGGCCATTATTCGCGCCCTGGCGCAACCCTTCGAATGGCTGATCATGGACGAACCTTTTTCGCACCTCGACGAAGCGAACAGCCAGCGCTGCCTGAAACTCATTGACGAGCGCTGTCGCGAACTGAATGCCGGCTTTGTGCTCACCACGCTTGGCGACAGTCACCAGTATACTTACGACTACGAACTCAAACTCTGATACATGCTGAACCGACTCTTATTTAAAAACCAGGATAAAAAACAACTGGTGATCGCGATCATCGGTGCATTCTTAGGGATCACGTTCCTGATCACTTCCATTCATTACCTCATCAAGGTCAATGAATTCGGCGAAGGAAATGACATTCTCGGACCGAACACGATCATCGTTCAGAAAAAAGTAACGAACCTGATCTCCAAAAACGACTTCACCCCGGCAGAGATCGACAAGATCCAGGCAGAGGAGTTTATCCAGGACGTGAAGCCCGTTCAGGCCAACAACTTCGATGTTTCGTTTGAAACTGCCGACCCGATGGTCCCGTATTTCCGTACGGAAACCTTCATTGAAACAGTCGACCCGGCTTTTCTCGATGTAAAATCCGACAAATGGCACTGGCAGGAAGGCGATGAATTCGTTCCGATTATCATGCCGCGTGATTTTCTCGTAATGCTCAACACCTTTATGAGCACGGAAGGCATCAAACAGGTTTCCGATGAACTTGCGATGGATGTAAACTTTAAATTCACTTTGCACAAAGGCGACCGTAAAACCTGGGTCAATGCGCGAATTATCGGTTTTTCCAACCAGATCGCAGCGATCCTTGTTCCGGAATCCTTTATGAACTACGGCAACTCGAACTTCAGCAACGGTGAAGAAAAAAAGATCACCCAGGTGATGATCATGGGAAAAGAGAACGAATTCGGGCTGGTTGAAGAACTTTTGGCGAAGCGCGGACTTGAGACAAAGAATTCGGAAATGGTGATCGGCCGCTTAAAAAGTGTGGTGGGAACCCTGTTTTTCGTGGTGCTCGGAATTTCGGTTATCGCCGTATTCGTTTCCGGACTCGTGCTGATCCAGTACATGCAGTTACTAATGTCGCGCAACGCGTATGAAGTACGCACCCTGATGCGTATCGGGTATCATCCGTCCATTCTGATCCGACGCTTTTTCCGGTATTTTCTGAAGATCTTCGGAATCGTGGCTGCATTGGGGATGGGTGTATTTCTGCTCTTTAAGATTTTTCTGGATCGCATGTTCGAATCCGGCGGCTTGTTTATTGACACGCAAATCACTTTTTACAGCATCCTCGCACTGATCATTTCCTATTTCCTTTTCGGGCTCGCGAGTTACCTGAATGCACGCAAGGGAATTTACCGCGAATTCAATTAAGAGGCGGCATTTGGCTTTTCGTTAAAGAACTGTTAAATTTGAACGCGCGCCGGAAATCACGCGTCTTTGACAAAGAAAAACTGGTATTTTAAATCTATGAAAATTGCACTTTTAACCCTCAGTTTACTGGCAGCCGGTCTGTCATTCGGGCAAAAACTCCGATTCAAAGTACTCGGACAGAAAGACACGACTGTTTTTCTCGTAAAATATTATGGAAAAGGAATGTATTATGCCGATACAGCCGAAATGAAAAACGGCGTTGTCGAATTTGATGCATCCGGCAAGGATCGGGGCGTAATGGCGCTCCTGATGCCGGGACAGAAATTTTTCGACTTCATCAACAATGGTGAAGAAGTGAATATGGAAACCAGTCAGCCGGATTTCGTTAAGAACATGCGTGTCCGGAAATCCGAAGAAAACAAGCTCTTCATTGAATACGTGCGTTACATTTCGGATAAAAAGGCTGAAGCGATGGAGCTTTCCAAACAACGGGCCTCGCTGACTGAAAGTGATCCGAAGTACACCGAACTTTCGGAGAAGATCCGGAAAGTGAATGACGAGGTTACGAAATATCAGCAGGACATCATCCAAAATAACCCGGACAAGTTCGTTGCGAAACTCGTTAAAATGTCGATGGACATCAAGATTCCCGAAGCGCCGAAAGGTGAAAACGGAAAAGTGAAAGATTCGCTGTTTGCCTATCATTATTACAAGGAGCATTTTTGGGACAATACGGACCTCCGGGACGACCGGCTGCTCAACACACCGATCTTCCACAATAAACTCGAGCAATATTTCGGAAAGACCATGCTTGTACAACACTGGGACACGATCACGAAGTATGCCTTCGATTTTTGTGACCGGCTCGATCCGAAATCCGAAATGTTCAAATACTGCGTAACCTGGATCACGAGTACGTATGAAAAGAGCAACATCATGGGAATGGACAAGGTTTTCGTGATGATGGGCCAACGTTATTACTGTTCCAAAAATGCCGAAGGAAAGTCACCGGCTTACTGGATGACCGAAGAAAAACTGAAAGAATTTTGCGAGAAGGTGAACACCAACCTCAACCTCGTGATGGGCGTACGTCCTCCGAACCTGATTCTGCGCGATACGACTGACAAGAACTGGCAGGATTTCTACAGCCTCGATGCCGAATATACGATCTTATATTTCTGGGATCCGGAATGCGGACATTGTAAAAAGACCACCCCGAAACTCGGGACACTTTATTCGGAGAAATGGAAAGACCGTAACATCGAAGTCTTTGCTGTCGGCAAAGCCGTTGGAGCCGATTTCGAAAAATGGAAAGCCTTTATTCGTAAGAATAACCTTGAATTTATCAACGTGGGTGTAACCGAAAGCCTGTATAAAGCCGCGCTCGAAGATCCGCGTGAGTTCGTGCCGCAGTTTACGACCCTCGAATCGCTCAACTACCAGCTCACGTACGACATTTTCACAACGCCGCGCGTGTTCGTCCTCGACAAGGATAAGAAAATCATTGCCAAGGGACTGACGATGTCACAACTCGAGGATTTGCTCGATCGCTTGCAAAATAAGACCGATGCTCCGAAACTCTTCCCGGAAGATTCCGAAGAAGAAAATGAGGCTGTGCATTAAGTTATTTTTAAAAATTAAATCATTGATATTCAACAGGGCGTTTCAAACGAAACGCCCTGTTTTGTTAATTACTATTCATCTTTTGTTAACATAAAAAGTTGTTTATTCAACAAAGAAGGTCGTAATTTTGTCGAAAATTAAAATTTAATCATGAAGATCTTTACTTATCTTTTGGCGCTACTGCCAATTTGGTCTTTTGCACAGACCACAAACCTGCTTATTTCCGAATACGGGGAAGGCTCAGGAAACACTAAATACATAGAAATTTATAATGGAACAGGTGCGCCTGTAGATTTGAGCAATTATCGGCTCGGTCTCGCAACCAACGGGGGATCCCTCGGAAACTTTCTTCAATTAAACGGAACATTAGCTGACGGCGCAACTTATACTGCTGGAAATAACAGTACAGATGTTCCTTCAGCAGATATTGTAAGTAACACTTCTATTAATTTTAACGGAGATGACGCGGTCGCTCTACTTTGGAACGGAGGATCTGGTTCTACTTATAATATACTTGACTTAATTGGAATTGTAGGTATGGATCCGGGTTCTGCCTGGGACGTAGCCGGAGTAACGAATGGTACTGCCAATCACTACATGATTCGCAAACCGAATGTATGCTCGCCAAGTGCCACATGGGTACCTGGTTCGGACGCGGCCACTTCGGAATGGATAGTTGCAAGCCTCGGAACTATTTCAGACGCAACTGATTTCGGTATGCACACGGCAAACTGTGCTTCCGGAGGATGCGAAACCTACGCGACCATCAACACAGCAATCTGTGATAACGAAACGTATACGGTTCCTTCAGGTGATGAGACATACAGCACTGCCGGAACTTACATGGACACAATTCCGAACGCAGCTGCCTGCGACAGTATCATCACAATTAACCTCACGGTTAACCAGACATTCGCAACCAGCTTCGAAGATACCATGTGTACAGGTGACACCTATACTTTCGGATCACAATCGCTCACAACAGCCGGTGTATACACCGAAACTTTCCAAACTGTAAACGGATGTGACTCGGTGGTTACACTGACACTTGCAACTGTTAACGGTTACACCGTGAACCTTGACCAGGATCTCTGCGACGGTGATACGATCGATTTCAACGGTCAGGAAATTACGACCGGCGGAACATTTACCGCGAACCTGACTACAAGTGCAGGATGCGACTCAACTGTGAACCTCACGGTAACTTTACTGAATCCGACAACTTCCTCACAGACGATCACTGTTTGCGACACCTACACGGCACCGGACGGAGCGATTTACACAACGAGCGGAACTTACGAAGCCGTTATCCCGAACGCAGCAGGTTGTGACAGTACGATCACGATCGACCTTACTGTAAACGAATCCGTAATTGAAATGATCTCGGCCACTGCCTGCGGGTCGTACGATTTCAACGGAACAATTTACATGACTTCCGGAATGTATTCCGATACGCTTGTTTCCGCGTCAGGATGTGACAGCATCGTCATGCTCGACCTGACGATTGACTATGTACCGACAGAGCCGATGCTTTCAAACGATACAGCTTACTGTGACGGTGAAACAATCATGCCGCTTACGGCTATGAACGCAGGAATGGAAAAACTGATGATCTCCGGTGTATTTGACGGTCCGCTTTCCGGCGGAACTCCGAAAGTGATCGAATTCTATGTACTGGAAGACATTGCAGACCTCAGCGAATACGGTTTCGGTTCGGCAAACAACGGTGGCGGTTCAGACGGTGAGGAATTTACCTTCCCGGCAGATCCCGCAACAGCAGGAACGTACATTACCGTTTCAGGTGCTCCTTCCGAATTCATGACTTACTTCGGTACTTCCGTTACTTACGTGGACGCAAGCACAGCTTCCTCTGTAAACGGAGACGATGCAATCGAACTCTTCCACAACGGGAACGTAATCGACCTGTTGGGAGATATTAACGTGGACGGTTCAGGTACAGCCTGGGATTACCTCGACGGATGGGCATACCGCAACGACGGTTCACTTCCAAATCCGGTATTTTCACTTGCAGAATGGACTTTCAGCGGTGTGGACGCCACAGATAACGAAACCACAAACGCAACGGCGGCTTCTCCGTTCCCGATCGGAACACTTGTGACTTCCGTACCGTCAGTTACCACAAGCTGGTACGACGATGCAGCTGCAACGAACCTGCTTACTACCGGTGCTACATTCACACCGGCAACCACGGTGGGTAACAGCGAAACATTCTACGTGGTGAACACAAACGGAAACTGTTCTTCAGATACAGTGATGGTAACGGTTACCGTAAACGAAAACCCGGCTGTTTCAGCTTCCGTAACGGACGAAATGGGTGGAAACGACGGTGCGATCGACCTGACTGTAACAAACGGAACGGCGCCTTACGACTTTAGCTGGTCGAACAGTGAGACTACGGAAGATATCAGTGGCCTTGCAGGTGGTACATACATGGTTACCGTAACAGACGACAACGGATGTTCGATCATGGATACGATCACTGTTGAGAGCTTCCTCGGACTTTCCGAAAATGCTCAGATCGGTCTGCAGGTTTACCCGAACCCGTCAAACGGACTCTTTACCGTGAAAACAGCTGATGCGGCAGAACTGACTATCGTGGACCTTCGTGGAAACGTGATCTACACGACAGCCGGGAAAACGACAACTGAGGTTGACCTGAGCAGCTTCGCTTCCGGAAACTACCTTCTGCAGGTTACCACTGCAAAAGGAACAGCGATTCGCAAGATCTCGATCCGCTAATTAGATACAATGATGTTTTCAAAAGGGCTTTCCTCCGGGGAAGCCCTTTTTATTTTGCCGTTTTATTCGTTCCCGAACCGATATTCTTTAATTTAGTACCCTAAAGGATCGAATCATGAAAGGCTTATTACCTCTCGTTACGTTATCACTAACGCTTTTTACCCGGCTGTATGCACAGGAATACTGGCAACAGGAAGTCAATTATAAGATCTCCGTTTCACTGGACGACCGCAACCATATTTTACGCGGATTTGAAAGTTTCGAATACATCAATCATTCACCACAGGCACTGGATTCGATCCTGATCCACATTTGGCCCAATGCCTACGTCGACGGGAAAACCGCACTTGCAGAGCAATTATATAGCGAAGGAAACCAGGTTTTACAATTTGGGGCAGATAGTCTTAAGGGCTGCATCGACTCGCTGGATTTCCGGGTTGGGAAACAAGCTGTCAACTGGAAAATTTACGCCGATCACCGCGATATTTGTGTAATTTATCTAAACGAAAGGCTTCTTCCCGAAAAAAGCATTACGATCAGCACACCTTTTCGCGTACAAATCCCGTCCGGTTCGATTTCACGCCTCGGTCATGTCGGCGAATCTTACCAGATCACGCAGTGGTATCCGAAACCCGCTGTTTTCGATGCCTCCGGATGGCATGCAATCCCCTACCTCAACCAGGGTGAATTCTATTCGGAGTACGGATCGTACGACGTTTCGATCACGCTCCCCGAAAACTACGTGGTAGGTGCTACAGGTGATCTTCAGACCGAATCCGAGATCGCCTTCATGGAGCAGAAATTCGAGGAAACACAGTTAAAGTTCCGTACTAATGATTACAGTGGAACAGTAAAACACTCCCTTCCGGAATCCTCCGAAAAAATGAAGACCATCCGCTTCACACAATCGCGCGTTCACGATTTTGCCTGGTTTGCCGACAAACGCTACCAGGTGTTGAAAGGCGAGGTAACTCTGCCGAACACGGGTAAAAAAGTAACTTCCTGGGCACTTTTCACCCCGAAAAATGCCAGTTTGTGGGAAGATGCGATCGAGTACATCAATGACGGAACCTATTATTATTCACTCTGGAACGGAGACTACCCCTACAACCAGGTAACGGCTGTAGATGGCACGATCAGTGCCGGCGGCGGTATGGAATATCCCAATGTGACAGTGATCGGCAATGCCTCTTCGAAGCGCGAACTGGAGATTGTGATCGTGCATGAAGTCGGACATAACTGGTTCTATGGAATTCTCGGAAGCAACGAACGGCTACACGGATGGATGGACGAAGGTATGAACACCCTCAATGAGATCCGTTATGTACAAACGAAGTACCCGGACAACGACTATTTTTCGAAAATGATCTTCGGCGGAATCTTTCATTTTGATCACCTTTCCCACAAGGACATGGCGGATTTCAGCTACCGCGCAATTGCTTCAGTCGGTGCGGATCAGCCCATTGAAACGCATTCTGCCGATTTTACACCGATCAATTACGGAGTGATCATGTACCAAAAAACAGGCGCCGTCTTTCTCTATCTCAAAGATTACCTCGGCGATACACTCTTCGATAAGTGCATGCATGCGTATTTTGAAAAATGGAAGTTCAAACATCCGCAACCGGAGGACATGCAACGAACGCTGGAAGAAGTGAGCGGGAAGGACCTTTCGTGGTTGTTTGAAGACCTTATCCAAACCACCAACCACATCGATTACAAGATCAGTTCGGTGAAACTCACGAAGAATCAAACGCTGGTAATCGTCAAAAATGTCGGACAGATCGACGGACCGATTCCCGTATCTGCAATGGAAGGCGACTCCATTGTTGAAACACTTTGGCTCGAACCAGGAAATAAAAAGGGAACACTGGTCTTTATGGGAACGCATCACACCTTCCGCATCGACCCTGATCACACGATCCCGGAACTGAATCGCACCAATAATAATTACGACCGTGCGTGGTTCCTGAACCGTGTGGAACCGCTTCAATTAAACTTTCTCACTGGCTATAACAAACCGCTACAGTCGAACAATTACTGGCTCCCCGTGGCAGGTTACAACGTTTACGACAAGTTCATGATCGGTGTCGCGTTGCACAACCTTTCATTGGTTCCGAATAAGTTCCAGTATGTGATTGCGCCCATGTATTCTTTCGGACGAAACAATGTCAGCGGAATCGCCGAATTAGGCTACAATTTCCTCCCGAAAAAAGGAATTCGCAGCGGCCGGCTCGGTTTGTCGTTCAAGACATTTAAAGAAGGCATCACCCAACAGGGACGTTCGAATCGAAATGTGTATTATGCCTTTTCACCGTATTTGCATCTGAAACTGGGTAATCGCGGTCCGAAAAGTCCGTTTGAAAACAGTTTACTGATCCAGGGACTGGCCAATTTCCGGGAGTGGACCAACTCTCAAGAACAGCGCTTCGGGGGATTTGTAAAATATGCTTTCCGTTATACGCGTCCCGATCACCAGGTCTTATTCAGTCTGCGCAATGACTATGTGGAACAACGCTGGGCATTTCCGGTCGAGTTTGCGTACGCGCGCATATCCGGAGAAATTACTTATCGCTACCGCTATTTAAAAAACCGGATGAAGCGCTGGGTGGAACTGCGCCTTTCGCACTCGATGAACTACTACATAAATCAACCGTTACTGGTATCGCCATTCACGATCGGGCTCACCGGCGGACACGGCTATCAGGACGTATTCCTGGAGGACTATTTCTTTGACCGGAATTCCTACAAATTTTCCGCGCAGCAAACGGATAACATGGGGAACTTCCGTACAGGTGTAACCAGGAACTTCTCGCGCTTTGTGTCAACGGCGAACCTCACCGCTCAGCTTCCTGTGAAGCCTAACATATTCCTCTTTTTTGCAGATTTCGGAACCGGGCAGAACAAAACACCTTCAGAAACATTACAGTTTTTCTATAATACAGGCCTCGGACTTCATTTCGGGGATTTCTTTGCGGTCTATTTCCCGCTATATAATTCAGACAACCTGAATACCGGGGAAAAGATGTTTGATAACTATCAGTACAAGATCCGATTTACGCTGAAGTTGAACATTGTAAATAAAGACCTTCATTTCCAAAGAAACTGATCGCAAACACAAGTCATTCCGTATGTGAAATGTTAGCTAAGGCAGCGCTAACCGTTAAAAACGCTTATTCTTTCTGATAATGAACAACATAACATTTATGAGGCGGTTCAAAAAAACGGATAGATGTTTTTAAATGAATAAGTAGTCTTGCCACTTCAGGCAGGCAATTCAGTACATAGTTCGATTAATACCGGGTTTTAACCAGTATGAGCAAGGACGTTAACCGTTAAAAACGCTTATTCTTTCTAATAATGAGTAACTTAACTTTTATCCGGTGGTTCAAAAAAACGGATGGATGTTTTTAAATGGAATAAGTAGTCTTGCCACTTCAGGCAGGCTTCAGTACATAGTTCGATTAACGCTGAAGTTTGAACAACCTAAGTAATAGCATTAACCGTTAAAAACGCTTATTCTCTTTGATCTTAAACATCTTAGCATTTACGATAAGTCTAAAATAAACGGCTAATTCTCTGGCAAAACAGCAACCTGCTTCACCCAATTCACCCCGGAACAGCCAATCCTGAAACAGGCGACACAAAAAAACCCTGCCGATGATCGACAGGGTTCATATCTATTCGTTCAAATGCTTACGCATTCACCACTTTCATATTGTCCAGAACGTCCATGACACCGCGTACTGCGTCAGACGATTCTTTCAGCAACGCTTTCTCATTCTCGTTCAGGTCGAGTTCGATGATCTTTTCGATACCGTTCTTACCGAGTACAACCGGTACACCGAGGTAGATATTTTTCATACCATATTCACCGTCGAGCCATGCACAAACCGGGAAAATGCGTTTCTGGTCGCGCACGATCGCTTCGACCATTTGCGCTGCAGCAGCTCCCGGAGCGTACCATGCAGAAGTCCCGAGTAATTTCACGATCTCTCCGCCACCGAATTTCGTACGCTCGATGATCTCGTTGAGTTTCGATTCCTCGATGAGTTCCGTAACCGGGATCCCGGCAACCGTTGTATAGCGCGGAAGTGGAACCATCGTGTCACCGTGACCACCCATCAGTACGGCCTGGATATCCTTCGGAGAAACATTCAGTTCCATCGCAAGGAATGAACGGTAACGCGCCGTATCGAGCACACCTGCCATCCCGAATACTTTTTTGGAATCTACTTTGGCCGTAAGGTAAGCGCAATACGTCATTACATCAAGCGGGTTTGAAACCACGATAATCTTAGCATCCGGAGAATGCTTGATCACATTTTCAGTCACTGTTTTCACGATACCCGCGTTCGTAGCGATCAGATCATCGCGTGACATACCCGGTTTTCGCGGAAGTCCCGATGTAATTACCACAACATCCGAACCGGCTGTTTTCGAGTAATCATTCGTAGAACCGATCGTACGTGAATCGTACAGGTTGATCGGAGAAGTTTCCCAGATATCGAGCGCCTTACCTTCTGCAAAGCCTTCTTTGATATCCAACAATACGATTTCGTTCGCAATTTCTCGCTGTGCCAGAACATCGGCACATGTTGCCCCGACATTTCCCGCACCCACTACAGTAACTTTCATCTTTTATTAGGAATTTAAATACGTTATTTTTTGTCCTTACGAAAGTAACACATTTCGTCTACAACATGAATAATTGAGCGGGATTTTTTATGTTCGCGCAGACATTTCGTAAAAGCCCTGTTAAATTTAAAGCTACAGGCAACTCCGAATGGAATGCTGCGTCATTTAAATGTTTAATGTGGAGAACAAAGATTTTCTTAAAGAGGTAATAGCAGGTTGCATCAGGCGTGAAAGACGCGCTCAGGAGCAATTGTTTAAACTTTTTTACGGAAAGATGATGGGAGTATGCCTGCGTTACATCAAAGACCAGGACAGTGCCCAGGAAGTGCTCCAGGAAGGTTTTATTAAGATCTTTGACAAGTTGGAAGCTTTTGACTACAAAGGCTCATTCGAAGGATGGATGCGTCGGATCATGGCCAACACGGCAATTGATTCGATCCGGAAATCACGGCGGGACCCGTACCTCATGGAAGACGATACTTTTTTTCATGCAGAGACGGAAAATGTAATGGAAGCCCGCGAAGAAGCAGAAAAACTCGAACTGAAAGCCGAAGTAGCCATGGAAGCCATCCAGGAGTTGTCGCCGGCCTACCGAACGGTGTTCAACCTCTTTGTACTCGAAGAATATTCGCACCGGGAAATTGCCGAAATGCTGAATATCTCCGAAGGAACTTCCAAATCCAACCTCGCGAAGGCAAAAGCCAACCTGAGCAAGATCATATCACAAAAACTAGTCAATATTAAAGAATGAGCGATAAACTCGAACATACTTTCAAAAAGACTCTCGAAAATTTCGAGGTTCCCTACTCAGCGGAAGCCTGGACATCAATGAATGCCCGGCTCGACGCTACTGCCGGTAACTCTGTTCCGAACGGCGGTTCCGGATTTATGTCGCCCCTCAAGTGGATCGCGGCAGGTCTGATCGTTGCCGGAGGAATAACAACTGCTGTCCTGCTGACTGATAAGCCTGAGAACAAAAGCGATGCAAAACAAACGGCATCCGAATTACCTCAGGATGTCAAAGTACCGGCTTCCACCGGAAATACGCAACAAAAAAGAACCCAAAACACGGCTGCTTCAGCATCGAACGATACTGATCTTAATGCGGAAAATGTCGCGCCGGAAACCGGCCTTCCTAATGCAGAACGAACGAGCACTTCGTCTGGATCTGCACATATAACTTCGGATAATTCCTCATCCACTCCATCCGGAAATCGACGCCCGACTAACGATCCCGGTAATGGTTCTTCTTCCGATTCGGGAACAACTTCCCATACTGTAACAACTACCGGAGGGAAAAACTCCGGAAATTCAGGAACTCCGAATCATACAAACGAAACTGTTATTTCAGTACCGCAGTTGCCAACGGTCTGTCTCGGACAATCCTGGACCATTCAGAACCCGAATAAATCGGCGCTTGTTCTGCTCGCACCGAATGGTAAAACCTATACGATTCCGGCCGCTGCACGCAAAACGATCGAACCAGAAACTGCGGGCGAATACCTGCTCGGCTATTTCAAAGGAAGTAACTTTATGGCTGAAACATCGGCAAACGTGGACGAAAGCAAGCAGATCGATTTCCTCGTTGATGATGCCGATCCGTACGATAACGGTGTACCGACAATCTATTTCTCGGCAGGAAGCACCGCTGGACAATTAAGCTGGCATTTCGAAAACAGATCGCTTAAGCAGGCCGGAGCGAATGCGGAAGTTCACTATTTCAAAAAGGGAACATATACGGCTACACTCGAATCGAGAGATGAAAACGGCTGCCTGGCAAAAACAGACCGAAAGATCACTGTTACGGAAGATTTTAACCTACTGGCTCCGGAAGGTTTTGATCCGAATAACCCGGATCCGCGAAATAATACGTTCATGCCGGTTTCGCTGCAGTTGCGTGACGCGCAATTCACTCTGACGATCTTCGACCCGAAAAACGGAGAAATCCTGTTCCAGACCAGCGATGCCAACCAGGGTTGGGACGGCACGGATCGCAGAACCGGAAAAACCGTAGGTATGAATGAAGTTTTCTACTGGAAAGTCGTTCTCAAAAATCCAATGGAAGGTGAAAACCAGGTGTATTCCGGCAATTTAACGGTTCGACAGCGCTAATTCAAAACGCGATACCCGGGTGCTCTTTACGGAATCGTGCTTCTTTCGCGGCTAAATTATTTTGAAAACGGATTTCCTCCAGGCTTCCGGGATAGAGTGAAACATGTGCACGCATCGCGCGGATTTCCTCTATAGAACGCAAAATCTCCCGTGTTTCATCGGAAAGCCACGTATTGCAAAAACGCTCGAAAATGTACTGCCCGGCTTCTTTGGAAGGATGCAGCAGATCGTCGGCGTAAAAACGATAATCCCGCAACTCATCCAGTAAAATCTCGTAGGCCGGGAAATAATGTGCTCTCTCGAAAAGCTCACAAAGCCGGTGTGCCAATTCGATGAGCCTCGCTTTGCTCCGACTGTTTTCAACTGTTCCGTCCTTCACATGCCGCACCGGACTAACCGTAAAGATCAACCGAATATCCGGGTTCAGTTGTTGTACGGCAGTTATACATTTTTGCCAGGTTTCAAACATCTTCTCCGTTTCAGAAAGTTCTTTGCCGAATAAATTTTGCGGTTCTTTATGGCAGTTGGCAACCAGGCGATCGCTTTCCAGATGCCTGTATACAAAACTACTTCCGAACGTTACGAATAAAGCGCCGGCTGTTTTCAAAGTTTTCCGCAGTTCACTGCGCTTTTCAGCAAGTAATTCCCGCAGTTCAGTCTCCGAATGAGCAAAAACGGTGCGGTTGGCGTCATACGAAAAAAAGAGGTCATTTTGCGAAAGAATATGCTCCCTGTTAAACGATTCATCGAGCGAACCTTCAATAAGTGAAGCGATTGAAAGCGGATGAAAAAGTGTTCCGAAAGGATTGAGGCAGGTTTCGAATCCGAGTTCGCCGAGTCTTCCTCCGATCTCTGTGGAAAAACAACTTCCGAGCAATACGATCCTGTCGGAGTATGTCAGGGGATCAGAAACTTTCTCAATCGGGAATGACAGGTTCCATTTCATGGAATCATCAGTGCTTTGGCATGCTGCAGTGCTGTTTCATTCACCTGCTCACCACTCATCAAACGGGCTATTTCGTGAATGCGTTGCTCGACAGACAGATCATTAACATCACTAACCGAATGCCCCGAGCGCACTTCTTTTGACACCTTTTTATGATGTGCCGCACGGGCCGCTACCTGTGGAAGGTGCGTAATTGCGATCAACTGCATGTGCTGCCCCATTTCAGAAAGGACCTGCCCGATCTTCTGTGCAACATCGCCGGAAACGCCGGTATCGATCTCATCGAAGATCATAACCGGAAGTGATTTTCGTTCGGAAATAAAGCGTTGAATAACAAGCATTAAACGAGAAAGCTCTCCCCCACTTGCAGCTTTGTGAACGGCAGTGAGCGGCATTCCCTTATTGGGTGTAAAACGCAATTCGATATCATCTGCGCCGTTTTCACCGAAAGAATCACGGGGCGAGATCGCAAATTCGAGTTTTGTTTCGGGCATCTTAAGTTCCACGAGCCGTTGTACAATTGCTTCGCATACCTTTGGCGCTGCCTTTTTCCGCTCCGATCGCAGTTTTTCCGAAGCCTGGTGAAGTTCAGTCTCAAGTTTCGTTGCCTCCTGTTCCAATTCGTGCAGATTAGATTCGAGTTCCTGCAGGTTCGAATGACCGGATTCAAGTTCTTCCTGGAGATGGACAAGTTCTTCCTGCTCCGAAAGCTGGTGCTTGCGAAGTACGTGATTATAGCGATCCAGTTTTGCCGTTAAGGCGCTCATTTTTTCGGGATCCATCTCGAGTGTTTCGAGTTTTTCCCCGGCCTCGCCTGCAATATCTTCGAGTTCGATCTTTACGGAACGCAAGCGTGTTTCTAATTCTGCAATTGCCGGATCCGAACCGGAGAGACGGGAAAGTGGCGCAAGCAAGTGATCGATGCGCGTGCGTATCCCGTACTCATCGGCATCCACAGAATCACTGATAGCGGCATACGCTTGTTTCAGGTCATCCGAATGTTCAAAGCGATTGAGGTCCGCTTCCATCCCGGCATAATCCTCCGTCTTCAAATGAAGTTCCTGTAATTCCTGTAACTGGAAATCGTTATAGTCGGCCTGTTTGATCCTTTCCTGGTAAACCTCCCGGACTTCAGAAAGTTTTCGCTGAGTTGCGCGAAAGACCCGGTACCTGGTGCGGTACTGCTCCAGCACGTCCTGATTACCGGCGAGATCATCGAGTAATTTTTGTTGAAAAGCCGGATCTTTTAGCTGGATCGTGTGGTGCTGCGAATGGATTTCCACCAAAGATGTCGCGATGGTCTTCATAACTGCCAACGACACCGGCGTATCATTCACAAAGGCACGTGAACGACCGGAACGCGTGATCTCCCGACGCAGTATCACTTCTTCGGAAACATCGAGCTCCTGCTCTGACAGTAAGCGTTTCAGGTTGTCTGAAACGGGTGCAAATTCAGCCTCCACGACTGTTTTTTCGTCGTACGGCCCGATGGATGAAAAGTCGGCACGTTCCCCGGAGATCATATTCAGTGCCTGTAATAAAATCGATTTTCCGGATCCTGTTTCCCCGGTTATTGCGGTGAAAGACGGACGGAAAGACAGCACAGTATCCGCAACGAGTACGAAATTCCGGATGTGAAGCGATTTGAGCATCAACTTAGAATTTGTTCGTATTTCGAGGAATTGGCAGGATCGAGCCGTTTCAGCAGGTTCACGATCTGCGTTTTTTCCTGCTGCTCGGCATTTGCATACAGGTTCTTGAGTTCATTGGTCTTTGCCTGCAGGAAATTAAGCAGATTCAGAGAGCCAGGCCGCGTGGCCACCACCTTCACAAGTTTGTTCAGGGCATCGTACACTTCCTTGCGTGCAGCCGTTTCATTATCATATAACTGATCCAGTCCTTTGCGATGATACAGGTAATTACATTCACGCAGTGGTTCGAAAAGCTGGTGAAGTACATTGTCAACAAGCCAGTAGCGATTGCGCTTTCCCTGTTCGTTTGATTTCCATCCGGGTCCCCCGCCACTTTGTGCAAGAGAAACGATTTGTTGCGCCTCGTTGAAATACGCTGTTCCTCCTTTCATGGAAAAACTATCGTAGTCCATGCCAATGATGAAGTAAGCATAAAACGCCAAAATGGAAGTCAGGTCATTGCGAAACTGGTTGGGAGCATAAACGAGCAGCGAATTCCGGGAAAAGGTAAACTGCACGTCGTCATCCTGGAAATTGAAGATCGTCGTATTGTACGAAGAGTTAAACACCGGGCGGGTGGACTGCACCTGGATCGAGCCCGCAAATGTATTGGGGGCGGGAATGCTGTTGATCTGGAACTGGATCTGGCAGTTAATGCGTTCTTCTACTTCAAAAGCATCGCGCGTCCATTTCGTGTTATTCATCATGTCGTAGATCGTTTGCTCGAGTACGTCGAAAATGTCCGACTCCACGGAAGTGACCTCCAGTTTGGCATCGGTGATAATACTGACTTGACAATTTAGTTCCTGAGCCCGCGAAACGGTAGCTGTAAAAAGGAAAAACAGGATTATATATTTCATGTAATTGAATTCAACGAATTAACGATATCGTGCGCCACAGCGTCCTTGGACTTTAACTCAAAACTAACCAAATTATTGCGCTTATCCAAGAGTGAAATTTTGTTCGTGGCATGTCCGAAACCGGCACCTTCATCCTCGAGCGTATTGATCACGATCAGGTCCAGGTTTTTGGCATTGAGTTTTTGCTTTGCGTGCGCAACGGCATCATTTGTTTCGAGCGCAAAACCAACCAGTTTTTGGTCTGCCCGTTTGTTTTCACCGGCCCAACGTAAAATATCGGGGTTCTTCCGAAGGGAAAGTGTGAGCGTGTCACTGTTCTTTTTGATCTTTTGGGCAGCCGGATTTTCGACGGTATAATCGGAAACGGCAGCCGCAAAAATGCCCGCATTACAATCTGCCCAATGCACATTTACGGCATCAAACATTTCAAGTGCTGTTTCCACCGGAACAGAGATCAGGCGTTCGTGGGTAAGCGTTTCACTAACCGGACCGCTGACGAGGATCACCTCTGCCCCGCGCGAAAGCAGTTCACGTGCTAAGGCATATCCCATTTTTCCGCTGGAATGGTTACTGATAAAGCGTACCGGATCGATCCTTTCGCGCGTTGGACCTGCGGTTACGAGCACTTTTTTGCCCCGGAAATCCTGTTCGGGATCGATAATCTCACGAATGTGTTCAAAGATCGTTTCGGGCTCTGCCATGCGTCCCGTGCCTGAAAGTCCGCTCGCAAGCTCACCGTCTTCCGCCGGAATAATTTTAACGCCGTATGCTTCCAGTTTCTCCAGATTGGCGTGCGTGGTGGGATGGCGATACATATCCAGGTCCATCGCCGGCGCTACGACCACCGGGCATTTGGCAGAGAGCCAGGCAGCGAGTACAAAGTTATCGCAGGCCCCGTTCGCCATTTTTGAGAGTGTATTTGCCGTAAGCGGCGCGATGACCATCAGGTCGGCCCAAAGTGCTGTTTCAACGTGATTATTCCATTCGCCGGTTTCCTTTTTCCAGAAATCGATTGCGACGGGATTGCCTGAGAGCGTCGAAACAACCAGGGGGCTTATAAAATCAGAAGAGGCAGGAGTCATCATACATCTGACTTCTGCCCCGTTTTTTTTCAACATGCGTATCAGGAACGCGATTTTATACGCTGCAATTCCTCCTGTGATACCGAGAAGGATGCGTTTTCCCTGCATATAATTTATTTTTCTTCCGGTTTTCGGATATAGATTTCGTCGTCAACCAGTTCTTCGATTGCCATAGCAACAGGTTTCGGCAGTTTTTCGTAGAACTTGGAGATCTCGATCTGTTCACGGTTTTCAAAGATCTCTTCGAGGTTATCGGTCGAAGAAGCGAACTCCTGCAGTTTTTGCGTCAGTTCTTCTTTGAGTTCCGTACTGATCTGGTTGCTGCGTTTGGCAAGAATCACGATCGTTTCGTAGATATTACCCGTCGATTTTTCGAGATCAATGGTGTCACGTGTAATTGTCGAGCGCTCAGCCGTACTGTTTTTAAAACTCATGCTTAATTGTTTTCAGCTATTATTATTTTTTGAAGTTCCGTTTCGAGGGCATCAGACATCGAATTCAACTCTCGCTTGTAGGAAGT
Source organism: uncultured Flavobacteriales bacterium (assembly GCA_964389755.1). Taxonomy (GTDB): domain Bacteria; phylum Bacteroidota; class Bacteroidia; order Flavobacteriales_D; family Crocinitomicaceae; genus JBBSUQ01. The sequence continues at coordinate 40,324 of CAYMEW010000027.1, forward strand.
TTCCGGAAATTCGCTTACAAAATTACGATATCTTTCGATAGCTTGCTCAATTCTTTCTCTTTTTTTGGACGTAATACTGTTCAAAGCGAGGTAATAGGAATTTTTTACAAGGATGTAATATACTTCTTCAGTATACTGCGAGCCCGGATGATCTGCCAGGAACGTTTCCGCCGAAGTCGCCGCTGCCCGGTAATTTTCGGTTTTGGAATACAGTCTTACAGCCTGGTACTGCTTCTTTTCAAGTTTGAAACGCAGGTCATCCATGATCGCATTACACGAATCGATCAGGGGAGATGAAGGGTACCTATCGATGAACTGTTGCAGTTCGTTGATCGCGACTTCCGTGTCATTTTGATCGAGTGAATAAGCAGGTGAATTGTTCACCGAACACATGGCCGACAAGAAGAGCGCTTCTTCCGCCTTATCACTGTAAGGGAAACGCTGCGAATAGCTTCCGAGGTAATAACCTGCCATGTAATAATCTTCGATGAAATAAAAGGCCTTCCCCATCCGGAAATAAGCGACTTCGCCCTGGGCGGTTTTCGGAAAGCGCTGGTACACCTGTTCGTAAAGGGAGATACTACGGTCGTACTGACCACCGTCGTAAAGTTCGTTCGCCAGGTTAAATTTCTCTTCGTAATCGTCTGATTTCAGCACCCTGTTGTAGGTGGAGCAGGCGAAAAGTAAAAAACCAAGCAGCACTAAAGCCGATAAGGATAATTTCTTCATGTCCGGCAAAATTAACGAATCATCCTCAGAAATAGTGTACTGAAGATCAATTTTTGCCTGTTACACGAACTGTTGTTCTGCGCGAATACGCATCAGACTCATTAATCGATTGACGCGTGCCCGTTCCTGCTCGAGGTAATTGTCGGTATCATCCAGCAGGTTCAACATATTTTCCGGCGTTGCATCATCCATATTTTCAACGGATTGCACAAGCTCAGGCTGAAACCGGAAGTAGATCAGCCGGTCATCCGTACGTGCAGTGCGATCCAGCTCCTCGTGGATCTTCTGGACTTCCATTTCATTGTAATCCTGTTGCGCCATGCTCTGGTATCCCGTTCCGAGCGAAATAAGTATGATCGGATCGGTCGGATAAAACACACGCGCGTATTCGTAGGCGAGCATGGATGGATTTTTGGTAGAAAGCATTCCGTCAGCTAAAAGACTACTTTCGAGTTTCAGCGGCGGGAATATTCCGGGGTAAGCCGAACAGGCGTTCATCATTTTAGCTAATGAAAGTGAGCGAAAACGGTCGATCGTATCGGTAAAAATAAATTGTTGCTCCGAGTTCAGGTCGTAAGAAACGAACAGGAAATGCTTTCGGATCTGTTCTAGGGTGATCCGCCCGAAAAAGTGCTCCAGCACGAAACTAAGCGGATAAAAACTGTTCTGCGGATCGATCCCGTTGTTACGCGTAAAGATCTGATGACCGCGATGCAGGTAAAGATTTAACATGGATTTGGGGTCATGCAAGGCTTTATCCTTCTCATCTTTCAGCATCAATGCCCCACTAATTATCGAACTGGTACTTGTACCGGAAAATACGTCGACCCAAGCGGGTATATCGAGATCTGCTTCAATTGATTTGATCGCGTCCTGCAAAAAACTCAGTATTCTCAGAGGTACAATACCACGCGCTCCTCCACCGTCAATGGATAGAACAACCCTGTATTTGCACACCATAATAGAGCAAATTACAAAATTCGTTCTAAAAAAACAAGTTTACTTTGTTAAAAAGCGCTTAGCGCACCCGCAGGTTCCTCCCGATCTGTAAAACGGTGGTGGCACGTATCCCGTTCAGTTTGCAAAGCCGGGAGACGGTCGTATGGTTGCGTGCCGCGATTTGCGAAAGCGTGTCTCCCGAACGTACCCGGTAATACTTGCGCTGGCTGTTCGAACGGTTTGTCGCCGCATAGGATTCCCCGTGTTCCTGCACATCGGTAGGACGTGCACCGGGACGGAAGATCGCGCGATGCAGGAACAGGTTTTCGTCTTTCAGCAGTTTTTTATCGAAATCAATAACTTCTTCGGGGTTGATCGGCGCATCGTAAAAACGGATCTCGAAATGAAGGTGCGAACCGTAAGAATGTCCGGTATTCCCCCCAAGCCCGATCGGGTCGCCGGCTTTTACTTCCTGGTTGGGTGCCACAAGGTGTGCGTCCAGGTGTGCATAAAAGGTTTCCAGCCCGTTCGGGTGGCGAATGATCACCAGGTTTCCGAAACCTCCTTCATTAAACTTCGCATAGCGCACTTTTCCTCCCCAGCACGCACGTACCGTGTCGCCGGTATTCAGGTTGATATCAATCCCATTGTGGTAACGTCCGTGGCGATAGCCGTAACGCGAGGTCACCACGCCGTTAAAAGGCATTTTAAAATCGTTTTCGACATCCTCCGTAACACACACCCAGATGGTATCACGCAGTTTTGAAAGATCATTCGTCAAATTGGATGTATAACAAACTTCATTGTCCCAGGATTGTATGTAGTTCAATTCCGGATCATTCGAAACAAGGTCGTGTACGTGCTCGTTCATGATCCCGTCAAAATCCTGGTCTTCGAGGTATTCCCAGGTACGATTCGCATAAACGATCATGGTTCCGTTTTCCGTCGGGATCGTATCGATCACCTGGTCGTTAAGCTGCCCGAAAAGAAGGCAGACACTTGCCGAGAATAGCGCGGTTAAGCAGGTTTTTTTAAAACTAAAGAGCATAACTGTTTAATTTTCACGTTTGGAGATGACGTTCAAATAACAAATTGCGAATATACTAAATTCATCTTACGCAGGCAAAATATCCAGCACCTCAATGTAATAGAAAAGTGCTTCACCCGGTTTCACAAGTGTAGAAAGACCTTCCTCGCCGTACGCTTCGCTGCTGGGCACCAAAACAATCAGACGGGCTCCTTTGCGACTTCCGTCGAGCGCTTTTTTAAGCCCGGGAATGATGCCGTGATCGCTCATTTTCATGCGAAATGGTTTTCCCACCCGCCAGGAGTTATAATATCGCGGATTGCTGGCTGTTCCCACGATGCAATTGAACAATACTGCATTCTGATCAGAAAAACTGCCGCCTTCTTTACCGGCCTGCATTTCCCAGACCTTTACGCCATCCACCACGCGATCCGGCTTTGTGATCTCCAGGATCTCAACGGTGATGTAATTATCACTGTTGGCCGGCATTAGGCCGTCGATGGACTTTTCACCGCGAGCCACTTTACTGGGCAAATAGATCTCGGCCAGGTCACCCACCTGCATGTTTTCCAGTGCTATGTCCCAGCCCTCCGTCTGGTTCCGGTAGCCAACCAAAAATGGCAGGGCTTCGACTTTACGCATGTGATTTCCTTCCAGGACGGTACCATCCTTGAGCTTCACCAGGTAATTCAGCTTCAGTAAGTCTCCCTTTTTGACTTTTGCACCTTTTCCGTGCCTGAAATAGCTGATTTTAACGCCCTTTTCGAGCGAAACCCGATCCAGCGTATCCAGTTGTCCGGGTTGTACCCTGGTAAGATCGATGGCGCGCACCCGGCTTGTGTCAGCCTGAACGGCCTGCTGCTCTTCAACCGCTTTCGGTTCCCGGGTAGTATCTGTTTCCGCTTTGTCCTGTTTACAGCTATAAACGGCAAGCAGTAGCACGGCACCGGTGACTATCTTTTTCGTCATCGTTTTGGTTTTAACGCGCCGAAAGGACGCTTAATTCGACAAGTATGGGTGTTAATGGCGGAATTTTGTTCAGATCACCGAGTAATCCGTGCGCCCGGTGGCTCGGGATGATGAGCAGGGCTTTCTCCCCTGCCCTCATTTTCTGGATGCCTTCCTGGACACCGCTTTCGATGTCGCTGCGCTCTACCCGGAATTCTTCGATCTCGTCCTCTTTGGTTTCATAGCAAAGTGTTCCGTCAAGCAGGCTGATCTTAAATTTTACAGTAGCCAGCATTCCCGGTTTGATCGGCTCGTTCTTCGTGGAATCGTAAATATAATATTGCAAACCGGTGCCGGTACGGGTAAACTTCCATTCCGGGTGACGTTCGGTGAACAACTGGATCTGAATGCGTTCGTCCTCGGAAAAGTCGCGGTTCATTTTAGTGGACTTTTGCGTGTCCCATTCCGGAAGCTGCTCCCGTTCTTTTTCCCCGGAACAGGCAGTTGTCAAAAAAAAGACTGACAGATATATGATTCGTTTATAACTCATAGATAAGCCGGCAAAACTTTTAAAAATTTGGCAATTGTTTCGTCCAGGGACAGGTCACTCTTTCCACCCGCCGCATTGGCATGTCCGCCTCCTCCGAAGTGATCGGATGCGATCGTGTTCACCGCATTTCCGACGCCTTTCGAACGAAAAGAGATTTTCACAACACCGTCTTTCTCGTGAAAAAAAGCCGCACGGTTCACACCGCGGATCGAAAGTGCCACGTTAACGAGTCCCTCGGTATCGCCGTCCCGGTAATTGAAACGCTTTTTTTCCGTTTCGGTTACATGCATAACAGCCGTCCGGTATTCGGGATACAACACGAGGTTCTCCGTGGTGATGTATCCGCGCAGTTTCAGGCGGTCCAGCGTATTCGAATCGTAGATCTCCTCGTGAATCAGGTGATGTTCCACACCGGCGTTGAGCAAATGCGCCAGGACTTCATGTGTGCGGGCCTGAACGGATGGAAAACGGAATGATCCGCTGTCGGTCATAATTCCCAAATAAATCGGGGTTCCGGTCTGTTCATCCAGCAGGTGGATATTGCCACTTCCGTCGATCAGTTCGAAAATTAACTGGGCCGTGGAACAAACCGCGGGTTCGGAAATACGAATGTCCGCCACATCGGTCGGATGCAGGTGATGATCGATCATGATCTTGAAGGCTTTTGCAGCCTCGAGTTCTTTTCCCATGGCTGCACCGAGCCTGTCGGGAGCATTGTAATCGAGCATAAAGATCAGGTCGGCCTCGTGCATGAGCGTTTTGACCTGTTCGGATTGCTGTTCGAAATTAAGGAATTCATCCGAAGGTGCCATAAATGGGCTTAAGAACGGTGCAACCGGATCTGGATGACAAATAGTCGCTTTTTTGCCGAGGCGCGCGATAAAGCGGTTCAGTGCAAGGCTGCTCCCGATGGAATCACCGTCCGGCGATTTGTGTGCGGTAATGATGATGCGGTCCGATTGAAGAACCTGCTCAACAATGCGTTTATGGATTTTTTGTGTCATAGCGTCAAAAGAAAAGCCCCGCTTCCAGGAAGTCGAGGCTTTAAAATTAGTAAAGCTTACGGTCAGAACCCGATTTTCAGCGATCTTTTTTGTTCGATCAGCACGCCGACACAGTCGATTGATTTGGGATCCGAACCGCTTGTCGATACGCTGATGTAAAGTTTGCGCATCCCCTCGGAAGAAAATTCAATGAGTTTTTCAGGATCCGTTGAAGAGAACAATACCTGTTTCTCCTTCTGGTAACGGGCCTTGCCGTCTTCCATGGTCTTTACGACGACCATTTCGTAGATCTCGTAGTTGCAGCTTACTTCCGCACTTACCGCCTGGATTGTCACGCGATAATCCATTCCCGGCTGGGCAATGAATACAGTCTCGTACACTTCTCCCGATTCGAGGTTCCCGCTTTTAGACTGGCTGCTAACAACGTATCCCGATTTGTCTTTTTTGTATTTGATGAACGACTGAGCTTCCGGGCACTGCGCATTTACCGCGAGTATTCCCGAAAATAACAGCGTAAGTATAATAACGATCTTTTTCATGAATTACGGTTTTTATTTTAATGCAATGATCTCGCTTCTGTACTGCGTGATGCGTGTAGAAAGTTCTTCGTAAATCTCTTTTGTAAGCGTGCAACTCGCACCGCCTTTCAGCACCTTCTTACCTCCTTCGGATGCCACGTCCGTCGCGCTGTAATCGCATTCCATCTGATCGAAAACGGCCATGATCTCAGACAGTTTCTCGGTAAACCGGACCACATCTTCGTTATCCTGGTAATCGAGCAGTAGAGCCATCAGGTTTTCGGCGACCAGTTTTTGCCCGGCGAGGTACTTGTTGATGCGCGGACTCTTATCAAAACCTTTCGAAGTATTCAGCGTGAGATACATCGATTCGAACCAGCCACCGATAAGCATCAGGGCAAGTTCGTTCCCTTTGTCGTTCGAGATCATGCGATTCATGCTGTTCATGTAGGTCATATCCGCCAGTCGAAACAGGGAATCGGTATTTCCACGGTTCTTCTCCATCGCTTTTTTCAGTTCTTCCCCGAAAATCGCGGATACACCGAGGTCTTCACTCAAATTTTCAAGCGTCCCGAAATAGTTGATCGATTTTACATTTTCACGGTAGGCCGTCAGGTAAGCCAGGTCGGCTGTATAGACTCCAAAAGCCAGAGATTTCCCTGAAACAGTCGCATACGTGTTTACTGAATCAGCCGGAAGAAGAGCTCCGTTATTTTTCGTACCATCGAGGCGTGCGAGGATCGCAAACTGATCGGACGGGCCGGGAATGTTGTAGTCAATATGTCTCATTGCCGTGGTATCGGCAGTTTCTTCCGTATCCGAATCTTCAAACTGAACGGCTTCCGGTTCTTCCAGTTTTTCTTCTCCGCTGCACGAATAGAGCAAGAGTGAAAAAGCAGTAGCAACAACAAATATCTTTTTCATGTGAGTTTATTTGGCACTAAAATACTAATTACCGCGAATTATTTAAAAGTTGATCCGTTTCGGATATGATCCGGTTTTTAAGTTGATCGGAAACACCTACAAGTGGCAGCCTTAGGTAAGCGTCCATAATTCCCTGGTGAAAAAGCGACTCTTTAACGCCGCCCGGGTTTCCTTCTTCGAAGAACATTCCTGTAATTCCGAGCAGGCGGTAATGTAATTCCCTGGAGCGAACGATATCGCCTTTAAGTGCGCTGTGCGTCATCTCGGAAAAGGCTTTCGGAAAAGCATTTGCCACTACAGAAATAACTCCGTCTGCACCGGCCGCGATCAACGGCATGGTCAGGGCGTCATCACCGGAAAGGACCGTAAATTCCGGTTTTCTCCTGCGAATGATCTGCATGATCTGCTCCATATTTCCGGACGCCTCTTTTACCGCGACGATCGCATCAAGTTCGGCCAGGCGCAGCGTGGTTTCGGGAAATACGTTGGATCCTGTCCGGCCGGGGACGTTATAAAGAATGACCGGGAGCGAACTGGCCTCCGCGATGTGCTTGTAATGTTCGTAAATGCCGTTCTGGGTCGGCTTGTTATAGTACGGCGAAACAGACAAAATACCGTCCACGCCGGCGGGTACGTTTTTGATCTTCTGCACAACATCGGTCGTGTTATTTCCACCGATCCCGTAAACGATCTTCAGTTTCCCGGCATTTTCATCGATCACGGTTTGCAGAACCTGCATTTTTTCTTCCGCCGAAAGTACGGGTGACTCGCCGGTGGTACCCTGAACGACCAGGTAATCGGTTCCGTTTTCAATTTGATAACGCACCAGTTTCCGAAGCGCATCGAAATCGATTGAAAGATCCTGTTTGAACGGTGTGACGAGTGCCACGCCCACACCACCGAATAGTTTGCTCATAGCGAATGAATTTTTAAAAGAATTTTTTCGGCAAATTTAAGCTTCTCCGGCAATAAATGCGACCGCGGAGACAATAAAATCGAGAAAGCCCGGCCGGATGTTAAATCGAGGGAGACCGAATGCTGAAAACGTGTAAAATCAAACGATTTGCTAAAAATATCTCCCGAAAAATGCAACAACACACTTTGTCGGGTCAATTGCAGCGATCCAAGTCCGGGTTGTTCTTTTTTCCAGGCTTTTGGAAGGAACAGGTGACAGTCCGGACGGGTTTCGTCCCGGATGGAACGCGATATCACGCAAAGCTGGAAACCACGAATCCGGGCAGTTTTTCGCAATTCAGAAAGCCAGTGATAAACAGTGTTGACGTCTTCCGCAGATTCGGTCTGCATCGTACAAACCAGTTGCGATTCCGGATGAATGATTTCTTTCATAGGCCGATTATGCAATCATTTCCACAAAATCCGACTCCGAAATGATCGGGATGCCGAGGTCGGATGCCTTTTTAAGCTTTGCCGGTCCCATGTTTTCACCGGCGAGTACGAAGTTGGTCTTCGAAGAAATGGAAGATGCGTTTTTGCCACCATGCAATTCGATCAGCGCTTTGATCTCATCGCGGCTGAATTCGGAAAAGACACCTGAAACGACAAAGGTTTTTCCTTCCAGGCGGTTGCTGGCGCCTTCGGCTTTCTCAACGGCAAACTGCAGTCCATGATCACGCAAACGCTCAACGAGTTCCCGGTTTGCTTCCTTGCGGAAAAATTCAAGGATGGATAAAGCGATCTTCTCCCCGATCTCATCCACGGCAATCAGTTTGTCGTAATCGGCCTGCATCAGTGCATCAATATTTTCAAAATGACGCGCAAGCTTTTTGGCGACTGTTTCGCCCACAAAGCGAATTCCGAGGGCAAAGAGAACGCGCTCGAAAGGTACATTCTTCGAAGCCTTTATTCCCTGCAACAGGTTATTGGCGGATTTATCCGCCATGCGTTCGAGTGACACCACCTTGTTAAAATCCAGGTCGTAGAGGTCCGCATAGTTCTCAATGAAGTCCGCGCGTACCAGCGCATCCACCGTTTCCGCTCCGATCCCGTCGATGTCCATCGCTTTTCGCGAAATAAAATGTTCGATACGACCCCTGACTTGTGGTGGACAACTTTGTTCATTCGGACAGTAATGCTGTGCTTCTCCCTCGTTTCGAACCAGTTCGGTACCACATTCGGGACAATCGGTGATAAATGCCACAGGTTCCGCATCTTCCGGGCGCAATTCCGTATTCACACCCACGATCTTCGGGATGATCTCTCCACCCTTTTCGACATACACCTCATCCTGTTCGTGCAGGTCGAGTTTTAAGATCTGGTCGGAATTGTGCAGCGAAGCGCGCTTTACAACCGTTCCGCCGAGTTTTACCGCCTCGAGGTTCGCCACGGGTGTAACAGCTCCTGTTCTGCCGACCTGGTAGGTCACTTTTAACAGGCGCGTGCTCACCTGTTCGGCCTTGTATTTATAGGCGATCGCCCAACGCGGTGATTTGGCAGTGTAGCCGAGTTCTTCCTGCTGACTGTAATCATTCACCTTGATCACGACGCCGTCCACTTCAAAGGGAAGTTTCGAGCGTTTTTCTTCCCAATAATGAATGTATTCCATGATTCCCTCGATGGAATCTGTTTTAAAAATGTAATTTTTTTCAGGAGGCGGTACCGGCAATCCCCAGCTTTTGGCTTCCAGCACATTCTCATAGTGTTTGTCGGCAGGAAGTTCGCTTCCGTAAAGCCCGTAGAGGTAACAATCCAGGCCACGCTCGGCGACAATGCGCGAATTTTGCATTTTTAGCGTTCCGGAAGCTGTGTTTCGCGGGTTCGCAAATTCCGCTTCACCGATGTCGCGCCGCGATTCGTTGAGTGCATGGAAGTTCTTCAAGGGGAAAAATATCTCTCCGCGAATTTCAAAGTCTTCCGGGTAATTTCCTTTTAATTTCAGGGGAATGTGCCGGATCGTCCGAACGTTGGTGGTAACGTTTTCCCCCTGGATGCCGTCGCCGCGCGTGACAGCCTGTTCAAGCAAACCGTTGACATAGCGGATACCGATCGCAACACCGTCATATTTTAACTCGCAAACATAGGTCAGCTTGGCATCACTCAGTTTTTTGAGGCGATTTTCCCATTCGCGGATCTCATCTTCGGAATAGGTATTTGTGAGTGACAACATCGGAAACCGATGCACGACCGTTTCAAATTTCTTCGTGATATCGCCTCCGATCCGTTTCGTGGGACTGTACGGATACGCAAATTCGGGGTACTTACTTTCGAGTTCGATCAGGCTGTTAAACATCATGTCGAAATCGTAATCCGAGATCTCCGTACGGCTTTCCTTATAATACAGATCATTGTGGTAATTGATCTGTTCGATCAGTGCGTCTATTTGTTTTTTAATTTGCGTTTTTTCCATTGTACAACTTCTGCTGCTAAGTTACTTTTCCGCTTTTAACATGCGTTCTTTTCCCTGCAAATCTTTCATTAATTCAACAGCTTTAAAACCGAGCGATCTCACCAGTTCCGCCGTTTCCTCCCCGAAACGCTCGTGGACCTCATAATATAGTTTTCCGCCCGCTTTGAGTTTCCTTTTCGCTATTTCGGCGATCTTTCGGTAAAACACCAGGGGATCATCATCCGGTACGAAGAGGGCTTCACCCGGTTCGAAATCCAGCACATTCGGCTGCATTTCGGCCCGTTCCGCTTGTGGAATATATGGTGGATTGGCCACGATGACATCGCAGGAGTTGTCGGCCGGAACGATTGTTTCATCTTGTAGCAGATCGGACTTCACGAACTGAACATCCAGCGAATTCAGCCGGGCATTTTTTTGAGCAAGCGAAACGCATTTTTCCGAAAAGTCGGAAGCGCTGACCGTACTTTCTTTCGACGCGGCCTTTAAAGCAAGTGCAATGCAGCCCGTTCCGGTACAAAAGTCATGAATCCGCCGGGCGCCCTTTTCTTCCTGCAGGATCCAGTCGACCAGTTCTTCGGTTTCCGGACGCGGTATCAATGAACCTGGTTCGCAGTAAATTTCAAGACCGTAAAATTCGGTTTTCCCGAGGATATACTGCAGCGGTTCCTGTGCGATTAAGCGTTTCACGACTGAACGAAAATAGAGCAAATCGGACTCGGAGAGCCGCTGCCCGCCCGACAGGAGTATGTATTCTTCTTCGGAAAGACACAGGCGTTCCATGAGTGCGTATTTCTGAATTATGCGAATTTCATTATCGGAGAATTGCCCCGAAAGTCTGTCACGGAAATACGTACGAATGGCCTGAACTGAATTTTGCTGAACGAACATGTCGTTTATCTGCCGGAATTGAAGTAACGTGTATAGCCGAAACCGATCAGGAAACTGGCTGTATTCTTACTGATTTCGTCTCCCTGGTATCCTTTGGTCGAATTAAGCCCCAACTGATAGGGTGAAAAACTGAACATGCTGATGTTGTAACCGATCGACAGGCGATAGGCATTCTGTTCGTCCGCTGTGAGAATAAGCCCGAGTGTAGGCTGCAGGTAAAACGAAGGATGTTCCTCACGGTGGCGGGAAGTTACGACGGTATTGTTCACATTGGACGGGTCCACGGTGTAAAAAGAAGTGGTGAACAGGTTGTTTACATACCCTGCTTTCAGCCCGATGTCCGTTGCAAAACGATCCGAATGAAATTTTTCGCGGCCGATCTTGATAAAACCGCCGTACGTGTGCATCCCCCCGCGAATATTTTCATCGATCCTGAATTCATTGATCGTAAAGTAGCTGTATTTGCCGCCAATCGCGAAACTGAGTGAATTTGGAAGGGTAAATTGCAGGGAAGGCTCACCGTTGATCAGGCCCTGCATGATTCCTTTAAACGCTTTGTCCTGAACTGCCACGGGCAACTGAACTTCGCCGGTAAGTGAAAAACCGGGTGAAGTGGTTTGTGCCTGTAGCACAGACCCCAGCAAAAGGCTTACTAAAACGACAATTTGTTTCATACGCAGGTAACGCTAATCTACGAATTAAATTTTAAAATCACTGTCGTCCTCGTCGATCAGGTCCATTTGTTTCAGCAGGAACGACGCATTCATGTTCTTACACACTCCGTCGCGGCATTTGTAATCGAACAGGATCTGGTCGTCCAGGATCGTGGAGTCGAAATAGATGTTCCCGAAAGCACTGTCCGTATCTGCAAGTTTACAAAGCGACAGGTCGTGAGTTGCGATAAGTCCGTAAGCTTTCAGGCGCTTGAGCTTCATCAGGAAACGCGCCGAACCGATCTCTTTATCGCGGCTGTTGGTTCCTTTGAGAATTTCGTCGAGGATCACAAAAACGGGTTCTCCTTTCTCGATCTCGTCAACGATGGAACGTAAGCGTGTGAGTTCGGCATGAAAATAAGAACTGTCGATATGGAGATCGTCGGTGGTACGCATGCTCGTAAACAGTTTCATACGCGGAATGCGCACCGTTTCGGCAAGCACGGGAAAACCGGCGTTGGAAAAGACGAACGCCAGGCCGAATGCCCGCAAAAATGTACTTTTTCCAGCCATATTCGGCCCGGTAACGATCAGGAATTGTTGTTTATCGCGAAAACGAATGCTGTTCGCCACGACTTTATCCGGATGAATAAAAGGGTGCTTGAGTCCTTCGATCGCAATGCCCCCGTCCTCTGAAAACTCCGTAAATACCGTTTCCGGAAAGTTAAAGCGGAATGTCGCCCCGGAAATCCACACTTCGAGGTTGGCCACATATTCTTCCCACTGTCGCAATTTTTCCTTGTGCTGATCCATCCAGCGCTCGATCTCAAGGCGCATGTGAAAATCCCAGGCAAGGAAAAAATTCAGCACCAGCCCGACCAGGAAGTTCATGCGGTAGTTGAAGCGGTTTATGATCCCGACCAGCGCATCGATCTCTGCGATCACGGAGTCAGTTTCGCCGAAAAGCCTTTCCTTGTAGCTTTTCATAAGCGGATCGTCTAAATCCAGGTCGCGATAAAGCAACAGTTGTTTGCGAATGATCTTCACCCGGCGTTCAAAGCCGACAATGGAAAAAGCGATTTTATTGGTCTTCCGGATCTCGTTACCGATCAGGCCGAGGTTGATCACCACGATCACCGAAAAAAGATAGCCGGAAATGAGATCAAGAGACACGCAAACGGTTGCCGCAAAGGCCAGTATCGGGATAAGGAAACGCAGTACGCGGATCTTCAGGGAATTTTTTACCTCGATGGCCGCCAGTTCCCTGATCGGACGGTCGTGCTTGATGTCTTCACGGTCGACCAGGCCTTCGGCGAGGAAACGGTGATTCCAGGCCATTTTTTCCTGTAGAGACCTAATTGCCGCCCGGTTCATTTCTACATTCTCCGCACCGAGTGCCAGCATTTGAGCCAGTCTTATTTTTCCCTGTTCAGAAACTGTGCGATTCAGCAACTGGAAAATGCTTTTCGATCCAAAAATGTCAAGGTCGTGCGTATACGGATGTTTCGGGTTTTTGAACTCCTCGCCTTCTTCATAGGAAGACCAGTCGCCATTCAGTACACGAATTTCGAGCCGGCTGATCTCAATTTGCATGCTGATCAGGTCGCGCCGGTATTTTGCATCTACCGAACGTGCCACCGCCCACAGGAAGGCAGCGATCAACAGCGCAAAGGCCGGGATCATCCAGGGTTGTAGCCAAAAGATCCACAAAGAGGTGATGGCGGAAACGAAGAAAATAAAACGCAGTAGCGTAAAGATCCGAAAACGCCGCTGAGCGCCCTGTAAGTCGCAGGAAAGTCTGCTGATCTGTTCCGTGTAAAATGCTTTATTCTCCCCCATCGCGGATTTTTTCCCAAAGCTAAACAATCCGCCCTGAAACGAAGCAATTGACGGTACTCTTATTTCACTCTGCGTGCATCGCTAATTTCGATGTTTCATTCAGGTATAAACAAAAAGGGCCGCCGAAGATTAACGGCAGCCCAAATATACGGTCGTTCGAACTTAATTCATGCTTTCGAGCTTTTCTTCGAGCAAGGCAATTTTGCCAAGTGCATCAGCCTCTTTTTTCTTTTCGATCTCCACAACTTTATCGGGCGCTCCACTCATAAATTTTTCATTTTGGAGTTTTTTGCGTACGCTTTCGAGGAATCCTTTGGTATATTCCAGTTCGCTGCTTAGTTTCTCTTTCTCGGCATCGAGGTCGATGTTGTCACCGAACGGAATGAAATATTCGTTGGTATCCACGATAAAGCTGTTGGCCTTCTCTACTTTTTCAGCAGTATACTCGAGCCGTGACAGGTTCCCCATTTTCTGGATCACTTTATCAAAAAGTTTGTCCGAATCGGCATTCGATTTTACAAACAACTCTACTTTGACCTTGTTAGCGATATTATTCTGCTTTCGAATGTTTCGAATACCGGTAATTACTTTCTCCGCTTTTTCAAAGGCAGTCAGGATCGATTCATCCGTATTCCGTACTTCCGGCCAGCTTGCCACAATAATATCCTCGCCTTCGGCGCGTTCGCGAAGCAGGTGCCACAGTTCTTCCGCTACAAAGGGTGTAAATGGCTGGATCACTTTCAGGATACGTTCAAAAATACGGCGCGTAGCTTCCATGGTTTGCGCATCGATGGGTTGCTCGTATCCGGGTTTGATCATTTCGAGGTACCACGAACAAAAGTCGTCCCACACAAGACGATAGATCGTCATGAGCGCTTCGGAAATCCGGAACTTGTCGAAAAGGTCGTTGATCTCTGCCAGCTCTTTGTTGAATTTGGCTTCGAACCAGCGAATTGCCACCACCGCACTTTCAGGTTGCGGAATATCTTTTACCTCCCAGGAATTCACGAGCCTGAATGCATTCCAGATCTTATTGGTGAAGTTTCTGCCCTGCTCGCACTGCGAACTATCAAACGGAAGGTCATTTCCTGCCGGGGAAGAGATCAGAATTCCCATGCGCACGCCGTCAGCACCGTACTTTTCGATCAGTTCGATCGGGTCGGGTGAATTTCCGAGCTGCTTGGACATTTTACGGCCGAGTTTATCGCGAACAATACCTGTGTAGTACACATTTCTGAACGGCAGATCCCCGAGGTACTCGTAACCGGCGATAATCATACGCGCGACCCAGAAAAACATGATCTCCGGAGCGGTAACCAAGTCATTGGTCGGATAATAGTAACTAATTTCCTTATTCCCGGGATCGGTTAAACCGTTAAAAACGGATATCGGCCAGAGCCAGCTTGAGAACCAGGTATCGAGTACGTCTTCGTCCTGCCGCAGGCTTTCGATATTCATCGTTCTACCGGTTTTCGCTTCCGCGAGCTGATGCGCCTCTTCGCGCGTTTTTGCCACCACGTAGTCTTCCGGGCCGTTCCCGAAATACCAGGCGGGAATTTGATGCCCCCACCACAACTGCCGCGAAATACACCAGTCCTTGATGTTTTCCATCCAGTGCTTGTAAGTATTGCGGAACTTATCGGGATGAAAGCGAATGTCTCCGTTCATCACATGTTCGAGTGCCGGAGCGGATAATTCCTTCATATCCACGAACCACTGCAACGAAAGTTTCGGTTCGATCACGGCATCCGTACGTTCGGAAAAACCGATCTTATTGATGTGATCTTCGGTTTTAACCAGGTATCCTTTATCGTGCAGTTCTTTTTCAATGAGTTTGCGCACTTCGAAACGGTCTTTGCCCTCGTAATGCAGTCCGTAATCGTTCAGCGTTCCGTTATCATGGAAAATATCGATCGTGTCAAGTTTGTGTTTTTTACCGAGTTCGTAATCGTTCGTATCGTGAGCCGGGGTTACTTTGAGACATCCGGTACCGAATTCCATTTCCACGTATTCATCGAGAATGATCGGAATTGTGCGATCCGCAACCGGCACGATCGCCTGCTTTCCGTGCAGGTGTTTGTAGCGTTCGTCCTTCGGGTTGATGCAAATAGCCGTATCCCCGAGAATCGTTTCGGGACGCGTTGTTGCAATCGTCAGCCATTCATCCGAAGTACCTGCGACTTTATAGCGCACATAAAACAGTTTGGAATTTACTTCTTTATGAATCACCTCTTCATCCGAAAGCGCCGTAAGTGCATCCGGATCCCAGTTCACCATGCGTACGCCACGGTAGATCTTTCCTTTTTTATAGAGATCGATAAATACGTTCAGTACTGATTCGGAATAAGCGGGATCCATGGTAAAGGCCGTGCGCTCCCAATCGCAGGAAGCGCCGAGTTTTTTCAGTTGCTCGAGGATAATTCCGCCGTGCTTATCTTTCCATTCGAATGCGTGCCCGAGGAACTCATCGCGTGTAAGATCGGACTTGCGAATACCTTCTTTACGCAGTTTCTGAACCACTTTTGCTTCGGTAGCAATCGATGCGTGATCGGTTCCCGGAACCCAGCAGGCGTTCTTGCCCAACATACGGGCACGCCGCACAAGCACATCCTGGATGGTGTTGTTCAGCATGTGGCCCATGTGCAATATCCCCGTTACGTTCGGCGGAGGAATGACGACCGTATATGGCTCGCGATCATCGGGTTCAGAATGGAAGTAGTTTTTATCCATCCAATGTGCATACCATTTTTCCTCGGCCTTCTTCGGCTCGTACGTTTTGGGAATTTCCATTGATTTTTGTGTTTTTCGCAAAGTTAGCATTTAGAAGTGAAAGCCCGGGGACCGGAAATCGAAAAAAACACTGCTAAAAGGACTAAAAGACGCTGAATTGCTTTTTGTACTTTTGAAAAAAATTTGCGTTTCATGAAAAAACGGATCGTACTCCTTGCACTTCCACTCCTGTTTGCCTCCTGTTTTAAAGGAAAAAATGCAGACCTCGTCATTTACAATGCTCAGATCCACACGATGGACAAAGACGGCACGATCGCTCAGGCAATGGCTGTTCGCGACGGAAAAATACTCGAAACTGGTCCGGAGCGCCAGATCCTGAACAAGTATTCGGCCGAGACGGAAATTGATGCGCAAAAACGCGAAGTTTATCCGGGTTTTACGGATGCTCACGGACACATGCTACTCTATGCCGCCCAAAAACTCATGGCCGATCTCAGCGGAAGCCTCTCGTACAATGAAATGATCGCACGGGTGGAAAAGTTCCATTCGCGTTCGAATAAAACGGTAATCGTCGGGCGTGGCTGGGACCAGTCACTTTGGAAATCTGCCGAACTTCCGGACAATCAAAAACTAAACGAGGTATTTCCGGAAATACCGGTCTATCTCGAACGGGTAGATGGTCATGCCGCCCTGGTGAACAATGCCATGCTGCGCAAAGCGGGTATCGACAGTACAACGCGTGTGGAAGGCGGACTGATCCAGTTACGAAACGGACAGTGTACGGGATTGCTACTCGACAATGCGGTCGGACTTGTAAAAAAATTTCTTCCGCAGCCTTCCGAAAAAGAACTGACCGATGCTTTGCTCGAAGTACAGGATGAATTACTGATGTACGGCATAACAGGCGTTCATGAAGCAGGCATCGAACGGAAACACATCGACCTCTTCAAAAAAATGATCACTGCCGGAAAACTGAAGATCGACTTGTATGCGATGCTTATGCCTTCCGAAGAAAATATCGCCTTCGCGCGTAAAGAGGGTATTTACCAGTACAAAAATCTGAGCATTCGCAGTTTTAAAGTATTTGCCGACGGCGCGCTCGGATCGCGTGGAGCACTACTCAAAAAAGTGTATTCCGACGAGCCCGGACATCGTGGTTTGTTACTCACACCCATGAATCAAATGGAGGACATTGCCGCGCTTTGCAACGAAATAGGCTACCAGATGAACACGCATGCGATCGGCGATTCTGCGAACCGCATCATCCTGGAACTGTATGCTTCAGCCTTCGAAAAAAATCCGGATCATCGCTGGCGGATCGAACATGCACAGATCATTTCACCGGAAGACCTTCACTATTTCGGTGATTACAGCATTTTTCCCTCTGTTCAGCCGACACATGCTACCAGTGACCAGCGCTGGGCTGAGGCCAGACTCGGAAAACAACGTTTGCAAGGCGCTTATGCTTATCGCAGTTTGAAGGAACAATACGGGATGATCGCTTTCGGAACCGATTTTCCAATAGAACAGATCGATCCGTTTCGCACCATTCATGCCGCTACGAACCGGAAAAATCAACAAAACGAACCGTCATACGGATTCTTGCCGGGTGAAGCTGTTTCGCTTGAAACCTGCCTAAATGCCATGACGATCTGGCCTGCATTCGCAGCATTCTCAGAAACGCGCAACGGAAGCCTGGAAGCCGGAAAGGATGCTACTTTCATCGTGCTGGACAAACCGATCCGTGTAAGCCCGGTTTACCAGGAAAATTATGCATTTTACACTTACATCCGGGGAGAACAGGTCTATTCGGCGGAATAAAAAAGGCCCATCCGCTATGGACAGGCCTTTCAAACAAACCAAAAGTCACCTCAATAAAAACTATAAACCGTTGAAGTGAAGGATTTAGAAGGACGGGCAGGAAATCGTTCTGAATGTCGGGGACTTCGGACGGCAGTTGAGAT
>CAYMEW010000028.1:0-57493 GCA_964389755.1 uncultured Flavobacteriales bacterium
GTAATGATACTGTATTATCTGTACCTGTTTCAAACAATGTGTTAAAATATAAACTTCTGAAAACAGGTCCTGAAAACTCGTGGACGCGATCATTTTTATAAACTGCCATAAAAACAGGTCACTGTAACAGCTTTAAAACGGATCTTACTTCGAATTTACTACAGGACACATCCGATTTACTACCGAAAACTCAATGTACACGGAATTGGCACGAAAATTGGCTAACTTGTATCGTAACATGTAATTCTTTAGTCATGAAATCAAAAGTTGAAATTCAAAAGCTGATGAGCCGCAAAAAAGGCAAAAAGCAAAAAGGAAATTCTTTCGACCTGGCTATCCAAATGTTGGGTGTGAGTAATAATAACCCCGCGCTTACGCGTAAAAAGTGCGTTAACTGATCACCAACCGCCCGGCTTAAAAGTCGAAACCACCGCCATCCTGAGCACCTCCGCCCTGTCGGTCGTCCCTGGATAATTCCAGTTTACCGAATTTATACGAGACCGACAGGTACAACCGGCGCGTCAGCCACTTGTACTCAGAACGCTGATAAACCGTCGGCTGATCGATTTCAAAGTAGAATCCGCGCGTATTGAAAATATCCGTCACCCGCGCACCGAAAGTCCATTTGCCATCCAGGATCGATTTTTCAACGGCCGCATCGATAGACATGCGCGGACGAACAGTTCCCTGTGCGGTAATACGCGGGGAATTGTAACGCCCGTTCAGCTGGAAGGAAGCCGTTTTCTTCCAGAACTGGAAAACACCGGTATACTTCATACTCCAGTTAAACCCGCTGTTGTTCCACGCCTGCGTTTCGCTCGCATCTTCATAGCGTATGAAATTTCCGTTCACAGAAATGACATTGCGCCACCAGGAATACGGTTCCAGTATACCGACGAGTTCCAGTCCGCCGCTGTGGCTCTGGTCAATGTTCTCGTAAGTTACCGCAGATGTATTGTTCGGGTAGAATTCCTTAATTCGCTGGATGACGTCCGTTGTGTGCCTGTAAAAGGCGTTCGCCGTAAGCGTTACCTTCTTTTGTGTAAACGAGTAACCGAGGTCGAAACTGTTGATGAATTCCGGTTGCAGCTTCGGGTTCCCGCGACGCAGGTTAAACGGATCGGCATAACTCGTAAACGGGTTCAGGTTCCAGGCAGAAGCCCGGTTTATGCGCCGGCTGTAACTGATGCTGAACTCGGATACCTTATCCGTTGCGTAACGGATATGACCACTCGGGAACACATTGAAATAATTATTGACGATCCGCTCGTTATCCGTGATCAGGAACGGGATCTGGTACGATTCCTCCACGCGTAATCCCGCCTGGTACTTGAACTTACCGAGATCCTGTCCGTAGATACCGTACACACTATAGATCTGCTCGTTGTAACTGTAATCGAAGTTAGCAAGTGTATCCGGGAAGTAGTTCCCGTTCAGCGTATCGCGTCGTTCGGAATACGTATGAACAAACTGGTCGCGAATGATCGTTTTCGCACCCAGTTCCATGCGGCTTTTATTTTTGTAATTCCGCACGTAATCCAGCATAACCGTGGTAATGTTGTTCTTTTCCCGGTTGAATAGTTGCTGGTTCAGTGGCGCCAGGTCGTTGTAAGTTCCGTCTAAATTGTAATAATTTTCTTCATAGTAACCGGAAGTACGTTCCTGCCCGAAAGACTGGTTCAGGTTAAAGTTCAGACTGCCACGCTCTTCCGGGAAATCCAGCTGATAATAAAGCGTTGCATCGGCATTCCGGTCGTAGGAAGGATCACGCGAAAGACGCTCCCATTTGCGCACCAGAACCTCGTTATTCGTATACAATTCGTTTTGAAGATTTCCGGTCCGCGTGCGCTCCTGCAGGTTTCCGGTCAGGATAACACCAAGCGTTTGCCGCTCACTGAGATAGAAATCACTTCCTACCCGCAGCGTATTCGAATTGCGCAGGTCGGTACCGTCCCTGTTCTGTTGCAGCCTCGAAAGGGAGTCGCCGAAAGATTGTTCCAACAATCCGTAGTTGTTCCGGTAACCCTCCCGGTATTGCAGCGAATAGTTCGTATACACGTTGAACTTCGCATTGCGGTAAGCAAAAGAACCGTTGGCATTAAGCAGCTTGCCCGTACCTGCCGTTACGCCTGCTGTTCCGTTCACACCTTTCAGCTTGTTCTTCTTCAACACGATGTTAATGATCCCGGAAGTTCCGTCGGGATCGTATTTGGCAGAAGGATTGGTCACCACTTCGATCCGTTCGATGGAATTGGCCGGTAGTGCATCCAGTAAACTCTTACCGTTTCCTCCCGAAAGCGAACTCGGCCGTCCGTCGATGAGGATGGTCACGTTTGCATCCCCCCGCAGGATGATGTTCCCGTCCTGGTCTACCTGGATCGAAGGCACGTTGTTCAGGATGTCGGTAACCGTCCCGCTGCGCGAAGAAAGGTCCTGGTCGACGTTGTACACTTTCTTATCAATGCCCGTTTTAAGAATGTCCTGGTGTGCCGTAATAGTGACTTCATTAAGTTGCAGTTCGCTGTTGATAGCAAGTCCGATCACGCCGAGATCGCGCTTCGGGTTACCGGCATCGAATGTGAGCCCGGAAATGACTTTGTCGCGGTAACCGGCAAAACTGATCCGCAAATAATACGATCCGGGTGAGATCCCGTCCAGTGCGAACTTCCCGAGTGTATCGGTATAAATTCCGGTCGCAACACTCGAATCCGGCAGGCTGAACAAACGCACGGAAACATACTCCATTGGCTTCATAGAACTCGAATCCAGCACCTGCCCTTCCAGGAATCCCTGCTGGGCGCCAAGCTGAAAACTTAATCCGCCGAAGAATAAAAGTATCAGGTAGTGTTTCAATTGCATCAATGTCGTTGTTTTATGGTTCGTAAAATGAAATAAGAGGCAAGGCTCGTTGCAATCGCCAGGTATCCCACGTACTCAAAATGGTGATAGATCCCGTCACTGTCCTGTGAGATCAAAAAACTTCCGAGGATCACTGCGCTTCCGCTCGCCAGTTGCCGGAGCGAGGAACGAATGCTCATGAAACCGCCGCGTTCGTGTGGGGCCGCCGTACTCAAAACGATCGCCGTACCCGGAATGTTTCGGCCGCCGGCAAAGACGAAGAACAGGGTCGTGACGAAGAGTACCAGTGGCAACGGATTTACCCCCATGTGCGTGATCACCCCGATCGGGACGCAGGAAATAAGCATCACGATCAGGAATACGCGCAGTTTCCCGAAACGGTCTGCCAGCGCACCGATCAGCGGGTTGGTCACGAAGGTCATCGCTCCTCCGAAGAAATACATCCACACGAGTTGCCGTTTCTCAAAGCCGACATTGTGCTCCACGTAATCCGCCAGGTACGGAATGATGGAAAACTGTCCGAACAGGATCGTACAGGTAAATAGCAAGGCGCGGCGCTGATCTTTGTTGGTGACCGCTGTGATCAGAATGCGATAGGCTTTCCGGGTTTTGGCTTCCTCGATGTGACCGGTAATCGACGGCAGCAGCCAGAAAATGCAGAACCACGTGAGTGCAGAAAGCCCCGCAATAAAGAAAAAGGGTGTGTGCCAGTTCCAGTGGAGCCCGAGGAATAAGCCCAGCGGTATGCCAAGCGCCGCAGCCGTGGAAAACCCGGCCATCACGATACCCGTAGCCTTGCCGCGGTGCTCCGGGCCTACAAGATCTCCGACAATTGCCAAAACAACGGCAGAAAGGATCCCGCCGAAGAAACCCGCTACACAACGCGATACAATGAGAAAATGGTAGTTCGTCGAAAGGCCGCAAAGGAGGGTTCCGGTAATGAACAGGCCGTAAAGCGTGTACAGGAACTTCTTGCGGTCAAAGCGGTCGATGATGAAAATACTGATGATCCCGGAAACGAACGCTGAGAAAAGGTATGAGGAAACGATTATACCCCATTGTTTTTCGTCCGCATGCAGGTCCGCCTTGATCGTGGAGGCCAGCGGCATGAGGATCATGGACTCAAGTATGTTCGTAAATATGATCAGGGCCAGAATGATCATCTGACCCAGCTGTTTTTTAGTCATCCAGTTCGGTAATCAGGACCGGACCCGTTACAATGCGGGCAATCGGGCAACGCCCGCCGATCTCCTTGATACGTGCTTTTTGTTTATCGTCCAGGTCTGCTTCAATCGTGATCTTTTCCCGGATCGTGGTGCCTTCCGTACTGCGCAACAACGTCAGTTCTATTTGCAGTTCATCGAGTTTCCACTCCTTCCTGCCGGCATACATTTTCATCGTGATCAGCTTGCAACTGGCAATGGCCGAAAGCAATAACTGCTCCGGGTTCGGCCCTGCGTCACTGCCGCCCAGCGTTTCAGGCTCGTCCGATAACCAGGTGTGCGGACCGTAGGTATTTCGAACGGTGTATCCTTCCGACAGGGAAGCAGAAAAGTGGTGTTCCATGTTATTCCTTATTTTCTGAACGCAACTTGTCCAGCAGATCACTTAAATGTTGGGCTTCCTCATCCGATAAACCGGATTGGAAAAGCGGGTTGACGGCCAGCCGGTCATCGATATCACTTAGTAATTTGGCTCCGTTCTCCGAAAGTCGGATGTAAAGTACCCGCTTATCCGCAGAACAACGGAAACGTTCGACCAGGTTCTTCTCAATGAGTTTATCCACCAGCCGTGTGGTATTGGGTGAACGTTCCAGCATGCGCTCTTTCACGGTATTCACCGAAATCGGGTCACCCGCACCGCGCAATATGCGCAAAATGTTAAACTGGGGCATGCTCAGTCCGAAATCAGACATAAAACTGTTCTGTACCTGCGTCAGGTAATTCGCCGTGAAGCGGATATTGATCAGCGCACGCTGTTGTGCATTCCTGATCTTTGCGTTTAATTCTTCATCGATTTTCATAGCAAATAACTCCCGGACGCAAAATTAATTACCCTGGTATTAAAAACCTATTTAAGCGGCCATTATTTGTGACCTCTAACATTTTTTACCATTTGAAAAACAGGAGTTTTAATCCAGGCGGATACCCACCACGAGGATGTCGTCGATCTGGTCACCTTTTCCGCGCCAGTTATACAGGTTGATCTTAAGCGCATTGAGTTGGTCCATCGGCGGTAATTCGCGGTTTTCCAGGATGGTGCGTATAAAGCGTTTGCGCGTGTACTTTTTGTCCTTCTCGCCGCCGAACTGATCTTCATAACCATCCGAAAAAAGGTAAAGCCAGCTGCCGGAACTGTAATTGCGCCCGATCGCTTTGAATTCACTCTTATTATAAAGTGACCTCCCGCCGATTGGGAAGCGGTTTCCTTTGATATATTCGTGACTTCCGTCCGGTTTCACGAGTAAGATGCCCGTCATGGCACCGGAGAATTCCAGGTGTTTCTTCGCAGGTTCAATGCGTAAGAGGGCAATGTCCATACCGTCATAATGGTGTGTCACTTTTTGATTTGAAAGCAAACGGTCCACTTCCTGGTCGAGTTGGGTCAGTACCTGCGTGGCAGACGGACAGTCTTTTTCCTGCACGATCCCGTTGAGCAGCGTAATGCCCATCATGCTCATCATCGCGCCGGGAACACCGTGTCCCGTACAGTCACTGACAGCCAGGTAACAACAATCCGGCTCGCGATGGAGCCAGTAGAAATCCCCCGAAACAATGTCCTTGGGCAAATTCAGCACGAAGTGATCCGAAAAACAGTGATTCATGGATTCGCGGGACGGGAAGATCGTTCGCTGAATGGAAGATGCATAGTTCACAGAATCCGAAAGGTCTTTATTGGCACGCTCGAGTTGTGATTTCTGTTCCTGCAATTGCCGGAAGAGCTTCTCATCCTTTAACAGCATACGACGCACGAGCGGGATCAGGCTTACGGTGAGTACGACGATCACAATGAGGCAGACGATCATGTATCGTTGAAAACGCCTGTTCACCCCCGTTATAAAACGTTCGAACTCTTCATCGGCCTGCACAAGCCCTACCGCCTCACCTTTCGAATTGCGGATCGGGTAAAAAGCGCTGATCCAGTAACCGTTCTCGGTCATATACGGTTCCAGAACCCCGCCTTCATTAAAGTGAGTCCTGAGGTCATCCGGGAAAACCTTGTAATTGTGGAGGTAGTAAACTTTAGAATCCGAACGCACGACATACCGGAAACACAACATCGTGGAGTCGTAAACCAGCGTATAGATGGACGAATGCAGTTTATTGATATGCTGAAAGTCGTACAACACGTTGTGCATCTCGAAGTAGGTGGAATCGTCGCGCAATTTCCGGACATCGTCGATCAAAGGGTGCCGTTCGATCAGGGCCTGGTGATCGTCTCCGTCGATGGCAGCCGCCGCACCGCTTGCAATGGCAAGCAACAACTGCGTACGTTGCTTTTCGACCTGGTTGAGCTGGGAGTAATACGTAAACGTGAGGAAGAAGGCCGACAACAGGATGATCATCAGGTAAAAAATGAATAAAATGCGCGTGCTTTTATTCTGTATGATGCGTTGTATGAGCAGACTCACGCTTTCTCAGTTTTCGGACCGTGCCAAATTACAAAAATTACCTCCACATCCAAATAAAATCTTCCAAAACAGGAATGTCCCGGTAGTAGACGAGGATGGTGTGCTCTCCGGGAATGAGCGGAATGAAGTTATCACTGAACCGCAAGCCCGCTTTTTTCGAGGAAAGCCAGAAATCATTTACGAATTTCTTTGTATTAACACGCACAAAGGCCACCTGGTTCACCGAATCGATCCGGTCGATCGAAACTTCGATGTCTTCCGGGTCGGCTTCACGATAGCTGCGAGGCTCGTGAACAAAGGTCCGCGTGCGCGACTGGTGTTGTTCATTCTCCCATTCAAAATAGACTACAAAATTATCCCGGTGACGAAATGCATCGGTCGCTTCGAACAGTTTAACGGCTTTTAGCGGCTCCAGGGTTACTTCGAATGATTCGGTTTTCAGTTCACGTCCCCTGAAATCGTACATAACGGCATTTACCCGCGTTTTAAAGGTCGTGTCAAGGTCTGAAACCACGTAGTAGACTTCTTTGTTCAGTTCGTCGATGCGTTGCACCACTGCCACATTCTCATAATCCTTTTTGATCTCGTACTGGAGAGCTTTCCAGTTGTGGAAATAATCCACCGAAGACCACGAAGGGGCGGGCCAGCAATCATCGATCTGCCAGTACAGCGTTCCCATGCAGCGCGGAGCATCTATCCGGTGACCGGCTACGGCCATACTAACGGCCTTTGCCTGGGTCAGTTGCGAATAATAGACAAAGGTTTCAAAATCGGGCATGTTTCCATACAAACGTTTTGCATGCTTCTCGATCATTCCGTTGCCCACATAACTTTTTTGATGGTGTTTCATAACTGAAGAATCCAGGTCCCACTGTTCCCGACGGCTGAATGCGAGCAGAGTAGAAAATTCAGGAAACGATTCGAAACCGTATTCCGCATTGAAGCGGCCTATCTTTTTGGAGAAGTCCTCGATGGGGTCTTTTCCGTGCCACACACCCCAGTAGTGCTGACTTCCGTGATCATAATACTCTTTTTTTCCCCAGTTGCTCAGCGGAGATGTATGGATATACGGCGTAACGGCAAAGCGTGAGATCGTCTGCGGAGCCAGTTCCTTGAAGAGTTTGCATTGAAGCGGCCTATCTTTTTGGAGAAGTCCTCGATGGGGTCTTTTCCGTGCCACACACCCCAGTAGTGCTGACTTCCGTGATCATAATACTCTTTTTTTCCCCAGTTGCTCAGCGGAGATGTATGGATATACGGCGTAACGGCAAAGCGTGAGATCGTCTGCGGAGCCAGTTCCTTGAAGAGTTTGTCGTAATTCTGCTCTACTTCCCGCGCATCTTTCCCATGAATGCCATAGCGGATCTGGAATCCCCAGTTCTTCCAGGCCACATCCACTTCGTTATTCCCGTTGAAAAGCACAACGCTGGCATGTTCGGCGATGCGTGGCACCTGGTATTCGAGTTCTTCGCGCACGTTCGATATAAAGGCCGAATCGCCCGGATAAATGGAGCAGGCAAACATCAGGTCATGCCACACCATAATGCCGCGACGGTCGCATTCGGTCAGGAAATCATCTTCGGCATACATTCCGCCACCCCAAATGCGCACCATGTTGAAATTACTTTCATCCATGATCCTCACCATGTCTTTTCGTTCTTCAGGCGTTATTCGCGCCAAAAAAATATCCTGCGGGATGTAATCTCCCCCTTTACAGAAGATCGGTTTATTATTGACGTGAATCTCGTAGCTCGTTCCCCATTTGTCTTCCTGTTGCACGAGTTCGGACTTCCGCACACCGAATTCCACATCGAGCTCGGCCACCCGGCTGCCGTCTCCCCGCATAATCATCCAGTGATCGGTATACAGGTTGGGTTTTCCGTGTCCGCGCGGCCACCAGAGTTTGGGATTTTGCATGAAAACCTCGCGATGAATACTTCGGGATGTCACCGGTTTTACGCGCTGCGTCCCGAAGATCTCACTTACCCAAAAAAGTTCCTCGTCCAGGTCTTCATCTTCGGAAAGACTGACGGATAACAACAAGGTGGCATTGTGCTCTTCCAGTTTGGTGGTCTGCACATTCTTGGTTATCACGCGGTTGGTATTTACCGTGTGAAGAACAACGGGTTTGTTAAAGCCCATGGTATTGATCCGCAGTGCCCAGTCCCAGCCGAACTGGTATTGAGGTTTACGCACCATTGGTGCCACGGCAATCTCATGTACGTCGTTGATCGCCGGCAAATGATAAGCCATCGTGTCATATTCGGCACGGTGATAAATGACGGGCGGAGTAAATTCAACGCGCAGGTAGTTGTAGCCGAGTTTTACGAGCGATTTAATGTCTTTATAGTAAGGCCGGAATGCATTTTTAGTACGCATGATCAGGCTGTCGTTCAGGTAAACTTCGGCATAGGTATCGATCGACGGGAACTCAAGTTCAAGGTATTTGGCCTCGTGCTGTTCTTCGGTCAGGAAAAAGCGCGATTCGCAGGTCCACCGGTAATCTTCGACCCACAGGAACAGTTTTTCATTCTCCTGAACGAACGGATCGGGAAGCAAACCGTTTTTAATCAGTCCTTCCTGCACAGAGCCTTTCGTACCGAGGTCGTAAGTCTTTCCGTCACGGGGATCGGTAAACTTCCACTTGAGTTCGGTTGTTTGAGCCATGCTGAGGAAGGTAAAATAAACAGAAATAAAGAAGAGTGTGTGTTTGAGCATGGAGCGTGATCAGATTTTTGTATAAAACGGAGCATCCGCAGTACGCGTTTCGTCGGCACTCTTGATCGCATAACGGAAACCGTCCTGGATGGCATAACCGCCGTAAAGTCCCTGTGGATTCATGGCTATGAAACAACATTGCAGTGCCGGAGTTACTTTTTCGTGGCGAACGAGAATGCGTTTTACCGCTTCCTCGCAGGCTTTGGCCGGGTGCATGCCCTGTCGCATCAGTTCGACGACCGTATGACTTCCGGCGATCTTCAGGATCTCTTCTCCGAGTCCTGTGGCACAGGCGGCCCCGGCACGTTCATCTACGAAAAGTCCTGCCCCGATAATCGGTGAATCACCCACCCTTCCGTGTTTTTTGTAGGCCCATCCGCTGGTCGTACAGGCTCCTGCCAGGCGACCGTCCATATCAAGTGCAAGGATGCCGATCGTATCGTGATTTTCATGATTGGCCTCGGGTTCGCGCAACTCTTTTCGTTGTTCCTTTTTCCACTTTTTATAAGCCTCTTTGACTTCCCGGGGCGATTTCGCCCGGTCGAAGCCCTCGTCTTTTGCAAAATCTTCTGCGCCTTCGCCCACGAGCATCACGTGTTTTGTTTTTTCCATTATACGTCTCGCAACGCTTACCGGATGTTCATATCCTGTTAAAAATGCCACGGAACCGCAATTTCCGTCGTAATTCATAATGCAGGCATCGAGCGTCACTTCACCGTCCTCGTCAGGCAGGCCGCCAATTCCGACGCTCCTGTTCGAATGATCGGATTCAACGGTTCGTGCTGCCATTTCAACGGCATCGAGTGAACTTCCACCCTCCTTCAGCACTTCCCAGGCCGATTCGTTCGCGGCTTCTCCAAAATTCCAGGTCGATATGACCAGCGGACCTTTGGGCTGAGCAACAAAAAAGGTCTCTTCGCTTTGTTCGATCGCTTTCAGCGGACTGCTTACGCCTGTCGCGGTCAGGAGGGCTCCCCACTTGAAAAATGTTCTTCTTTTCATCATCACCGGTTTCTTGCAGACAAAAACTTATGATAAGCCGCTGCATTTTTCATGTGGACGGTGTAATTGTCCGTAAAGTTGTGCCTTAGACTATTGTCCGGCTTTGCACACATGTAAATATAGGAATTCTGTTGCGGATGAAGGACGGCATCGATCACCGCGCGCGGTACAAGGCTGATCGGTCCGGGAGGAAGCCCCTTGATGCGATACGTATTATAAGGACAGTCACGGTCCCTGTGTTCGCTTGTAAGCCGCTGAACGCCGTCCAGTTCATCTCCCCAGCAAAATTTAAACGTGGGATCCGATTGCAACAGGATGCCTTTTTCAAGCCTGTTCAGGTACAAACGGGCAATGATCGGCCATTCGTCCGGGTGAACGGATTGTTCGCCATACACGATGCTCGCAAGGGTGGTGACCTGTGAAGGTGATTCGAGTCCCGTGCTGCGAATAGCGCTCTTTCGTGCGGGCGTCCAGAATGCACGAAAATCGGCTGCCATGCGTTCGGTAAATTGTTTGATGTCCGTATCCCAGTACATCGTATATGTATCGGCAAAGAACATGGCCGGAAATTGTTCACTGCTAAATCCGTACTTCCGCAGAGTCGCAGGATCCTGCAGGTAGGCAATGGCTTCCGAACTGTCGGTCATCAGCGCTTTGCCGATCACGCCGGCCAGTACATTCAGATCGCGACACGGCCCGATACGCACCTGTACCTCGATTTCTGCGTTCCCGTTCCCCAGTGCATTTTTTGTAAAACCATTGAGTAAAGTCTTGTAGCGCGTGTGTGCCGAAATACGGTATTTACCGGTCGCCAGCTTCGAACTGTCAAGTTGTTTGTAATCGCCTACTTTCAAAAATGCGCTTGTATCATCGATCACGCCTTCTGCGTACAGTTTTGCAGCAAGTCCGCTGAGTGAATAATTGCGTTCCACGTAAAAGACCTGTTCACGGTCGTTGAGTGTCTTTTTTTGTCCGTCAAAAAAAAGCAGGATCTTATTGCCGAAAACAAGCAGCAAAATAAAGCCAAGTGCCAGGCCGATGAGGATTATTCGTTTAAGCATAGCTGATACAGGTATTCATTATAGCGTTTTCCTTTGTACAAAAACCAGTTTTTCCGGGTCCCGGTCAGTTCGAAACCGGTGGATTCAAACAAGGAACGACTCGGCAGATTGTCTTCGTATATGCTGCAAAAAAGATTTGTCAGCGCCAGGAAATCCCGGGAATAATTGATCAGCAGGTGTAGCGCTTCGCGGGCAAAACCCCGTTCGCGATGTTGTGCTTCAGCGATCAGAATCCCGACTCCCGCAAATCCGTGTTTGAAATTAACGTCGTAGAGGTCAATCGTTCCGACCGGCGTTTCGCCTTCATTCAGACAGATCATGAAACGAACCTGTCCGTGCGTACGAACCTGTTGCGCACTGCTCACATATTCAAGAATGAGATCCATGGAAAAGGGCACCTCTGTCTGGCTGACTTTCCAGTTATCCGGATTATTTTCCCAGAGCAACATCCGGGTAGCGTCCTTTTTTTCAGGCGCCCGCAGAAAAATGGTTTCTCCTTTTAGCATCGAGTTCATCGAGACGTTTGTTAATGTCTTCGGAGCTGTATTCAAGCACCCCGTCAAATTGGTCCAAATTTAGTTGAAAAACGCGTCCGAGCAACTGTTCCTTTTCGAGGATATTCAACAATTCAGGCAGGGTATCGGCCTGTGGCTTTCCCAACGCACCGATAACCGGCTTCATGCAACTAATCCTTCCGGGAATGGTATATGAGAACGGTTCGAAAACGGATACGAGCGTTTCCCTGGTAAGTGAAATATTCACCTCCGCCAACAGGATTTTCTTCGCTTTGCGAAAAGCAAAAGAAAGCAGTCGGTCCGTTGGTATCCCCCGGTCTTTCCCCGTATATTTCAGGCTGAAATAGGCGTTCTCCGAACTAATGCCCACATGCGGCGGTTTTTTATCCGGGTTCCAGATAACCAACCAGCAAGCGCGGTCGATTTCGGCACCTGTCTGCAAGCGTGAAATCCGTCCGAACTTAAATACGGCCATTGATCTCGCCTTTAAATACGTATGTCGCCGGACCGGTTAAAAAAATGTTTTTACACATTCCATCGGCGAGGCGATCAAGAGAAACACTCAGTTTTCCGCCGGGTGTTTGTACCGTTACTTCTGATTTCCCGATAATGTCTTTTAAACTTGCGTACGCAATTGCGGCAGCCGTAACGCCCGTTCCGCAGGAAAGGGTTTCAGCCTCCACTCCGCGTTCGTAGGTACGCATCCGCAATTCGTCTTCACCTGTAATTTCAACGAGGTTCACGTTGATCCCCTGTTCGCGAAAACGGTCCGAATAGCGAATTTCGCGCCCGAAGGTAAAGATATCTTCTCCGTCGAGATGCTCTGTAAACCGGATGTAATGCGGCGAACCGGTTTGGATCACCAGGTCGTTTTCCAGTTTTTCCACCGGGGCATACTGGAACATTTCCAGTGAAACGAGCCCGTTTTTATAAGTCGCATGATGCACGCCGTCGATCGCACTGAAAACGTAAGCTTCCTTCATGATTCCCAACTCACGGGCGAACATGACCGCGCTTCTGGCGCCATTTCCGCAAAAACTCTTCGTTCCGTCCGCATTGAAATAATCGACGTCGAAGTCATATTCTTCGGAAGATTGAAGCCGGATCAGTCCGTCGGCACCGATTCCGAAGCGCCGATCGCACAATTCACGGATACGCGAGATTGACAAATTGTCAGATTGCCCCGACAAATTATCCAGCATAATGAAATCGTTGCCTGTAGCCTGGAACTTAAAAAATTGCATCGGCTTTGTTAAATTTTAGCAAAAATAGCCCAATTTACGGGACTTTCCCAACGCCTGTTAACATTCTTTAACATTTGCTTCATATTTCTTTTCAGGCCTTTGGTGTTATAGTTGTTGGTAGAAATTCGCTAAATCTAAAAATCAAAAAGATGAAAAGGAATATAAAATTTTTAGGATTGGGAATCCTTGGCGGAATGCTTCCCTTTGGCATTTTCATGATGTTAAATGGCAACCCCACACAAAACCTCTCGGACCGCGTAATCGACGGGAACGAAAATCCGTACGGCAAAACAGTCAGTTATGCGGGAGCACCGATTGCCGCCGCACCTGACTTCGTGCAGGCTTCGGAAAATTCCATCAATTCGGTCGTACACGTAACCACCAAAGTCGTTCGCACCAGTTTTCAGCGCGATCCTTTCTTCGAGTTCTTTTACGGACCCGGAGCCGGCGGACGCGAACTGAAACAATACGGACAGGGATCCGGATCCGGCGTAATCGTTTCTTCGGAAGGTTATATAGTGACCAATAATCATGTTGTGGAAGATGCCAGCGAAGTGGAAGTGATCCTCAATGACAATTCAAAATACAAAGCACAGATCATCGGAGCCGACCCCTCGACGGATATTGCCGTTTTAAAGATCGATGCCAGTGATCTGCCGGCCATGCCGATCGGAAACAGTGACGACGTGCGCGTGGGAGAATGGGTGCTGGCCGTAGGAAACCCGTTTAACCTAACTTCCACCGTTACAGCCGGGATCGTTTCCGCAAAAGCGCGTAATATTAATATCCTGGCAGACCGCTCCAGCGAGGATGTCGTACCGATCGAATCGTTCATTCAGACCGATGCTGCCGTAAACCCGGGGAACTCCGGAGGCGCACTTGTCAATACACGCGGCGAGCTCATCGGGATCAACACGGCGATTGCTTCGCAAACGGGAAGCTATGCGGGTTATTCCTTTGCAGTACCGGCCAACCTGATGCAAAAAGTGATGCGCGACCTGATCGACTACGGAATTGTTCAGCGTGGCTTCATCGGAGTACAGATCGCCGACATTAACCAGGAAGTCAAAGAGAAAAATGAACTTCCGAACCTCCAGGGTGTTTATGTAAGTAAGGTCATTGAAGGCGGAGCTGCAGACAAAGCCGGTATTAAAGACGGGGAAGTGATCCTGAAGGTGGGTAATCACCTGGTGAACTCCGTGGCATCCCTGCAGGAAGAGATCGGCCGCCGCAGACCGGGAGACAAGATTGCATTAACCGTTCGTAAGAAAAACGGGGATGAAGAAGTAAAAGAGCTCGTTTTACGCAATAGTTCAGGACAAACAACGTTAGTATCTAAGGCAGAAGTCATTAAGAACTCTGCACTCGGAGCAACATTTACCGAACTTACAAACGAGGAAAAAGAATCGCTCAATATTAGCAACGGGGTAAAGATCAAGACTTTGAACGCTGGTAAGTTAAAGGCGCTTGGCCTTACGGAAGGAATGATCATCACCAAAGTCAACAATGAACCTGTAAGCAGTGTGGAGCAATTGACAACTAAATTGAATGGAAAAAATAAGGGCGTTCTGCTCGAGGTAATGACCGAAAGCGGAAGAAAAGATTACGTCGGATTCGGGCTGTAAGCCAGCCATGAAAGATGTTATTTCCACATGAATTAAACATTGAATTTTTGTTAAAATTAAATTTGGAAATGACTGCGTTTTCGCCGTATCTTTGCATCCTATTTTCCATATTAATCCAAAAAAGAGGATAAAGAGAGAATGAGACAGCTTAAAATTACAAAGTCGATTACTAATCGCGAGAGCCAATCACTTGACAAATATTTGCAGGACATTGGTAAGGAAGAGCTGATTACAGCGGAAGAAGAAGTAGAACTGGCCAGAAAAATCAAGCAGGGAGACCAAAGAGCCCTGGAAAAACTTACAAGAGCCAATCTTCGATTCGTCGTATCAGTCGCGAAACAGTATCAAAACCAGGGTCTCACCCTCCCTGACCTGATCAATGAGGGGAACCTGGGGCTTATCAAAGCAGCCCAAAAATTTGATGAAACGCGTGGGTTCAAATTCATTTCCTACGCCGTTTGGTGGATTCGCCAGTCGATCCTCCAGGCATTAGCTGAACAGGCACGTATCGTGCGATTACCTTTGAACCAGGTAGGTTCACTTAATAAGATCAACAAAGCTTTCTCACGTCTTGAACAGGAATTTGAAAGACCGCCCTCGGCAGAAGAACTCGCCGAAGCACTGGAAGTTCCCGAGGACAAGATCAAGGAAAGCCTCAATGTATCCGGCCGACACGTATCCATGGATGCGCCGCTTTCTTCTTCGGAAGACGGGGGAACACTGATGGATGTGATGGCAAACACGGATTCGCCGAAAGCCGACCATGCACTCATGGCAGAATCGCTCCAACGCGAGATCGAACGCTCGCTGAGCACGCTGACGGATAAAGAACGCGAGATCATCCGTCTCTTTTTCGGGATCGGGATGAATCACGGTCTGACGCTCGAAGAGATCGGAGCCAAGTTCAACCTCACCCGTGAACGCGTACGCCAGATCAAGGAAAAGGCCATCAGGCGATTGCGCCACACCTCGCGCAATAAATTGCTGAAAGCTTATTTAGGATAAAACAAAAAGGCTGTTTGTCAACTGACAAGCGGCCTTTTTTGCTTTTGTATTTTTTTCACTTTAAACATATAGTAATCAATAAATGGAAGCTGTTGTAGGATACGAAAAAGAACATCGTTACCACATTGAGCGCGAACGCGCTGCTGTTAAACTTGCCGGTAAAGTCGGCGAACTCCTCTATGATAAAGGAGTGGAACTTGTATTGTTCAGAAATCACCTGACGGACACCACCGTTTCAGA
Source organism: uncultured Flavobacteriales bacterium (assembly GCA_964389755.1). Taxonomy (GTDB): domain Bacteria; phylum Bacteroidota; class Bacteroidia; order Flavobacteriales_D; family Crocinitomicaceae; genus JBBSUQ01. The sequence goes on from CAYMEW010000028.1 coordinate 15,901, forward strand.
GATCCTGAACCTGCACGAATACAGCCGGAAAGTTGTAAACAGACCGATTGATGTCTTTACGACTTCCGAACTGGCCGAACTGATCTCCCAAATGGACATCGCTCCGGCAAAACTCGACATCGGTAAACTCGCCAGCGAATGGCTTGCCGAAAAAGAATCCTATCCGACAAAACAGGATTTCCTGAATGATAAGCTCGGAAAATTCACCGCTGCTCAAAACACCACCGGGATCGAACCGCGCGATGTGGTCCTCTACGGTTTCGGACGGATCGGTCGCCTCGCGGCCCGCGAACTCATCAAACAGGCCGGTAAAGGTCAGCAACTTCGCCTGCGTGCCATCGTTACCCGTGGAAACTCAGATGCCGATATCATCAAGCGTGCCTCCCTCCTGCGCAATGACTCCGTACACGGTGCATTCAAAGGATCGGTGCAGGAAGACCTTGAGCGTAAAGCAATCATCATCAACGGACAGATCGTTCAGATGATCGATGCAGGAAACCCCGAGGATATTGATTACACGGAATACGGAATTAACAATGCACTCGTTATCGATAACACCGGTGTTTTCACGAACCGCGAAGCACTTTCCCGCCACCTGCAGGCAAAAGGAGTTTCCAAAGTGATCCTCACCGCTCCCGGTAAAGAGATCCCGAACATCGTTTACGGAATTAACCAGGGCACACTGGACATTGAGAACGAACAGATCTTCTCTGCAGCTTCCTGTACCACGAATGCCATCTCCCCGATCCTCAAGGTGATCAGTGATAAATACGGTATCGTAAAAGGACACATTGAAACGGTTCACGCGTACACAAATGACCAGAACCTGCTCGATAACATGCATAAGAAACCGCGTCGTGGCCGTTCAGCTGCGATCAACATGGTTATTACTTCTACCGGTGCGGGAAGCGCCGTTACGAAAGTAATTCCCGAACTGAAGGATAAACTCACTGCCAATGCGGTACGTGTTCCCACACCGAACGGTTCCCTGGCAATTTTGAGCCTCGAACTCGATCAGGCTACAAGCATCGAAGAAATCAATGCGGTTATCAAAGATGCGGCATTGAACGGTGAACTTGTAAACCAGATCTACTATTCCTTCGATCCGGAACTGGTTTCAAACGATATCATTGGTAATACCTGCTGTTCGGTATACGACTCTCACGCAACGATCGTATCTCAGGATGGTAAAAATGTTGTACTGTATACCTGGTACGATAACGAGTTCGGATATACCAAGCAGGTAATCCGCCTCGGTAAATATGTCACTAAGGTCCGCCGGGCAATCTACTATTAATAAAAATTCTTACCAAAAAAGGAACGGGTGGTCTTCGGATCACCCGTTTTTTTTGGGGGGACTTATTTGACATCCCCGGTCAACATGCATTCGCTTAATATTTACCCGCCGCCAACATCCGTCGGGTTTCCAGCTGAACGTGCTTAAGCGTTTCCTAACGGTTATGGCCTTGCTATCTTCCCGTTCCGAGCAACATAACCTTTTTCCAAACAAAAAAGCCGTCCGCCAACTGGCGAACGGCTTTTCGTCATTCTAAATTATAACTTACTCAACGATCACCTTGAATACTTTCAGGTTTGTTTCGTTTGAGATGTTAATGAAGTACATACCCGGCTCGAGGTCACGAACCGAAATGGTCATCACTTTATCTTTAGATAACTGGTCAGCAGGAACAATTACATCACGGCCGTTCATATCACGAACAACCACCTTGTATGTACCTTCCAGTTCTCCTGCATTAATGAACAGGTCATTGTTTGCAGGGTTCGGATATACAGTCACCGATTCCATAGCGAGTTCGTCAACCGAGAGGTAATCACAGTTTTGAACAACCACTGTTACAAATGAAGTATCATCCGGACATACACCGTTTCCGGCAATGTAATCATAGCTAAAGCTTGCTGCAATCGTTCCGGTAACAATGTTTCCGGAAGCCATCGGCATGTTCGAAGGATCGTACCATGTACCGTTCAGATCCGCGTTTCCGTTCAGACCTTCGAGCAGGTTCAACGGCTGGTTCTTACAAACAGTGAGTGTTCCGTCTTCACCTGCACTTGAAGGTCCGTAGATCTTCACCTGGCTGATCACCGAATCCATCGCACAACCGTCAACGATCGTGTACTGGAAATCAAAGGTGCTGTATGCAAGTACAGTTGTTGCAAACAGGCTGTCATTCATAAGCTGCTGCGTATTTTGAAGGTCAGAGAACATTCCACCCATACCGTAGTTATTGATGGTATTGAACAGGCTAACAGTATCTCCCGAACAAACATCCGTTACCGGGTTTGCTGTTCCGGCATTTAGATCGATCTCAGAGAGTTTGATGCTGTAAATACCAGTTGTGGAAGTGCTGTATGAATCGTGAACGAGGTAATAAGTTGCTCCCGGAGTCAATCCGCAGATTGTAAAGTTCGGAGCAAGACTTGTACCACCGATCTCGTTATCATTGGCAGCAACCAGTGTAAAGGTATTGAATGATCCACAGCTTCCCACTTCGTAAACGGCGAATTGTCCGTCGAAACCGATGTCGGCACCGCTCAGTCGCATGTTTCCGGAAGCCGGTGCCTGGAAGGTAAACCAGGTTGTAAAGTTCATGTTGGAGTTGATCCATCCGTCAGTTGTCTGCGGTCCTGTCGGATCCGGAGCAATCGTCGATTCACCGGTAGACACTGTCGCGCCACCGTTGTTAAAGACATGTACCGTTCCGTTAACATTGAGGTTTTCAGCCGCACACACCGTGTCGTTTGTCAACGGCATTGTTACGGAAACCGGTCCTACGAATGCAGAAGTATCTGTTCCGCAGACAGCCTGCACGTAGAGGTCGTACACACCACCTCCCATCAGGTTCATGTCAGCGATTGTATCTGTAGTGTTGTTATCCACGGATACGATTGTTCCGCCGTTCGGCTCGAAGCCCATGAATCCGTATTGCAGGTTAAATCCTGTAGACGGGTAGCTCGGTGAGAATTCGGTCCAGTTCCATGCCGCGAAGATTGAATCCACGGATGAAGAAGTACTCAGACCTACCGGGTTTGAACAGAATGGCAGTGTGAGGAATGATCCCATCAGGTAGATACTCTGATCGCCGTTTGCACAATCCGCGTAAATGTAAACATCGTAGTATGTGTTTTGTGTCAGACCAACGATTGTCGCATCCGGAGAAGTCGATGTAATGATCGTACCGGAACCCGAACCCGGGGTAAACCCTTGCTCGCCGTACTCGATCGTCCAGTTTGTTTCTCCTGAAAGACCCGGTGTCCAGCTAAATGATGCTTCATCCGGGAAGAGTGTATTCAACACGAAGTTTGTCGGACGCGGACAGTCTGTGTAATAGAAGTGAACACATGAATTATCCTGGAGGTACTGGTTGGAGTTCATAGACACATTCAGGTTCTGGTTCGGACCGCGAACACCGATCTCTGCATCCTGACCATAATCCCAGGAAGTGTTACCCATCATTACATCGTCATACACATAGTAAATCTCCTGTGTTGCCTCGTCGATGATCAACTCGAAAGTTGCACCATCCGTTGCAGGCGGGTACGTGTAATGTGCAATATTGGACCACATGATCACAAACTTGCGGTTCGGAGCCGTACCGATCGTTTCGTAATAAACATCATCGTTCGGTGTGTTCAGATCCTGAACGTACGGGTAAAGTCCTGTACCGCTTGTCATGTCATAACCAACGTTTCCGGTTTGGGTTCCGAGCAATACACCACCGTTGTTACCGATCGTGATATCACTTACCAAAGATCCCTGGTAAAGAAGCGGGAATGGTAATGCAAGTCCGAACTCACCGTCATCCGTAAGTGCCGTGGCGTTTCCTGTTCCGGAGATATCGATAAATCCGGTAGTCGGACAATCGCTGTTCCAGTCCATGTAAAGTCCCTGTCCGTATGTGTTGAAAGAGATCGGGCCTGTCCAGATACTTGTATCACCAGGTCCACAGATGCCGCGAACGTAAATGTCAAAGAATGAATCTGCCGCAAGACCGGAAAGTGTGAACGGGTTGTTCTGAGAAGTAATCTGGCTTGTTCCTGTTCCCGGAGCGAAATCAACCGGTCCGTACTGAATTTGCCATTGTGTTTCCGAACCACCTGCAGTCCAGCTAAAGTCACCACCGTCCGTTGTACCTGAGATCAGCTGGAAAGCTGTAGGCTGCGGACAGGAAGGAATCGGTAAAATGTTTACGTAGTAATCTTCTGTTTCACCATAGTAATAGGTTCCACATGGTGTTACTGACGACGGAGAAGTCGTTTCTACTGTTACGACGCGCATCCCGGTGTTTCCGAGTAAAGCAGTCGCCGGAATTACGATCGAACCGGTAATGGTGTGCGGACCATTCACAGAAGCTGTTTCTGTAAAGACGGTCTCTCCCGGATCGGTATACAAACCGTTCTGGTTGAAGTCAATGAAGATCTTCGTTACGTTATCGTAGAAATAAGTACCGCAGGTTCCCACCTGAACTTCGAAGTTGTAAGTAGCAGTTTGAGCAAGATCCGGAGCAGCAAGCGCCGTATAATCCGAATACAGGTTCATGGAAGATCCCGTACCGCCAGTTGTGCTACAGGTAGATGAATTGTTGAGCGTTCCGAGTTTCACCTTAAAGATGTCCTCATCGCCCGTGTAAGTTGCACTGCTGGAGCAGTAACAGTTCAGGAAGGCATTCATGTCCACGAATACCGGAGTGGAAGTTTCAGGTGTTCCACCGAACGAACACTGCACGATGCACTGGTAATAAGTACCGCTCGTTTGTGTAGCAGTATAAGTAGGACCTGTTGCACCGGCAATATCCGTATACGTGATGTTATCCGTAGACGATTGCCACTGGTACGTAATTCCCGACTCGTTCGTCACCGTGTTTTGCAGCGACAATGTAAACGGTTGTCCGCTACAGGCAAGTGACGTGGACGACAGGGTGTTTCCCGGAGGAGTTGTCACCGAACAATCCGAAAGCAGCGTTCCGTTGATCGTAAATGAACCCGGACACGGGCTCGCAGGAGACGGCCAGGTATCAAATACGAGGTAATACGTCGCCCCGCCGTTCAGAGTACCCGGAACAGTCAGGGATTGTGACGATCCGGATCCGGTGGTATTGGCAATACAGGTACCTCCGGACATCGGGCATCCTTCATAGAGGAAAATTCCCGACCATGTTTGCCCGCTGTAATCAATCGTTACACTGTTGTAACTTCCTGTGGGCGTCCAGGCATACATCGCTTCGAGTCCGCCATAGTAAAAGTCGGAACCGCAGGCAACCGCCGTGGATGCATTAAAATCATTTGAAGTTCCACAGGTAAGTGACTGTGTGTAAGGTAGCGTGGGAGCTGCCGGAATCGCGGTGGCACCAGGGCAGGTGGTCGCGAAAAGTCCGGGTAGCGCATAGAGCACCCCCGCGAGAGTAAATAGAATTTTTCTCATACAATGTTAATTTAATTTTGTACTAAAATTAACATCTATTTGACATATCCAAAAACAATGTTAATAAGTGATTTTGGTCTAAAATGCTCAAAAAATGAAAGAAGTGGGTCCTAAAACCCACTTCTTTCGCGTAAATTCGGAAACTTCAATATTAGTCAGAGATGCATTTTCGCATTAAATATTTAACACAAAAACTACAGATTGTAATAAATTAACGGGGTTTAATTGTTAATTTCTGTAATAAATGATAGTTCAATGTCTGTTTCTCCCGGATCACACTGGCCATTCTTCACCCCCGGCTGATGTTTCAAACGGATGGTCGTATTCCCGGTGGAAACATTCCCGCAGGTCCAGAGGCTTTGAAGACCAACTTCGTAAGTTCCGTCAGAGTCCGTACGGATGATCGAAAGATCGAGACCCGCGGATACATCAAAACAGAACAAGTGCTCGAAATCGCGTTCATGCACCTCTTCGGTAATGTCCTCAGCCGGTGTAACGGATTCATTCAGTAAAGTGATACTTGCAGCATAAACCGTATTGTTTTGCAAACGGATGGTGTCGAAGGTTGTCGGAGCATTTCCCCCGGCGCCGTCGTTATCTCTAAAAGTGGCTGTTACATCCGGAAGCACGTGACTGGTATCCGTGAACGTCAGTGTAAAAGTGGTGATCAGCTCCTGCTCGTCTTCATTTTGCGGTTTTTCAACCGGCGGATTTTCATCTTTCTTACAGGAAACCACGGCTACGGCAAAAGCCAGCGCGGTAAAGATCGTGTATGCGTTTGTTCTTTTCATAATTTACTTTTTTTGAATGTTGAAATTGTACCGGACTTTGATCGAAATATTCCGACCAGGCTCGTCTGCGTAGTAGCGAAAACGATCCATATAGTCGCGGTATGACTTATTAAAAAGGTTGTCGATTGCAAAAGAGAGTTCGAGGGGATTCCTGAACTGCCTGAATTCAATGCCGAAATCCAGGGATATTAAAAAGTAATCGGAAGGCGGTGGTACAAAGTCGCTGTTCGGCTCCACCCTGCCCTGTTTAAACATATAAAGCGTATTCACGCCTGCATGCATATTTACTTTCTTTCCCGAATGATCGTATTGAACACCGTTTTCAAGGCGGTCTGCAGGAATTCCTACTAAAAACCCGCGGTTCGTTCGGTTATAGGCGCGAACCATGGCATATTTAACACGGTATTGCAGGTGCTCGCTAATTTTGAAGTTTCCGTTCAGATCCACGCCACTAAAGCGCGCGGAAACCTGCCGGTAATGAAATACAGGGAAGGCTCCTTTAATGGTCAGTTCGTTGACAAGGGTCGGTTCGAGGTAAATGAAATTCCCAAAGTCCATGTGATACATATCCAGGTAAAAATTCATCCTTGTAGACTTATATTCCAGTCCTGCCTGGTAGTTCAGACTTTGCTCCTTTTTCAATTGTCTGTCCCCCACTTCGATCGTTCCGGATCCGTGATGCAGGCCGTCGCTATACAATTCGTTGATCGATGGCGGACGCCAGGCCGTACTGACATTAAACCGGGCCACCAGGTGATGTGAAAATTCTTTCGAAATTCCGCCGGAGACGCTCCAGTTCCCAAAATCATGAGTCGGCGTAATTAGAACCTGGTCCTCGTATTTATAGATCTGCAGGTGCGACAGGTCGTAGCGCGTTCCCAACTCGAGTTTCCAGCTGTGTAATAATACAGTTTGTACGTTGTAAATGCCGCCGTTGTACTTTCTGAAATTCGGGATGAAATACCTTCCGGAATATGTATTCCCCTGGTAAAGTGCACTCACACCGCTCACGGATTTCCAGTGTTCATTCACCTGGTATTCCCAGTCGAAATTCAGCGTATGCGTAACGAGCGTAAGCTGAAAATCCGGCAGGTTCAGTGCCTCCAGCGAATCGTTGTACTTCGGATCTTTGTCGAATTCGTTCCGCAGGTTGTACTGCCGTCCGTAAGTTAAGATCAGCTTGTGCCGTGCTCCGAGGTTTAACTGACTCTTCACACGAAATAGCTCGTGCTCGATGTGTTGCCTCGGATCGCTCACTTTATAGGTAAATCCACTTTGCTCCAGGGGTTCATTTGCGGCATACGCATTTTGCAGATCTGTTAAATTACCAATGTGGCTTGCACTGAAAATACCGATATCCGTGTTGAACTGGCTGTAGAACAGGTCCAGGCTGAATTTTTCGGAAGCGTACCCGGTATTCCACGAAAAGTTGTACTCTTCCAACCCGGTATTTTTCAGGTAATAATCCGGCGTTTTGAGGTTTCCGCCTTTTTTGTAGGTTCCCTGGGCGCGCCAGTAAAAACCCCGGAACTTCCGGATCGTTCCGCTTAGCATTCCCGAAATCGCGCCCTGTCTTCCATTGCTGTAAAATGAAGATAGCAGGGAGCCGGACAAAGCTTTTGACGTGTCTATCTTTGCGGGTTCAAGCAGGATCACTCCGGCTATCGCATCACTTCCGTAGCGTACGCTGTTCGACCCTTTCACCACGGCCATGTCGGTCATCAGGAAAGGGTCTACTTCGGGGGCGTGTTCGTTACCCCATTGTTGTCCTTCCTGTCGCACACCGTTATTAATGAGCAATACGCGGTTGCTGTGCAGTCCGTGAATCACCGGTTTGGAGATCGTCGCTCCCGTATTCAGCACGGAAACGCCCGGAATGAGTTTTAACTGATCTCCCAGGTTGCGCCCCGTTACGCTCAATTTTTCGAGCGGCGTCAGCCTGATAGTGGACACCGGATCACGATCGATACGAAACTGTTCGATACGGACTTCACCGAATTCCTGGAAGTGAAATTCCAGCCGGGCATTGAACACCGTATCGCGTTCCAGAAAAAGGGTTTGCTTTACGGGATCGCACCCGATATGATGTGAAAAAATAAAGGTATAGACACCGGTACACATGCTATCGATCTCATACCTGCCCGTGGAATCACTGATAACTCCGCGGTTCGCCTCACGCGCGTAAACTTTTGCGAAGGGAACCGGTTCACCGCTGTGAAGATCGGTAATCTGTCCGCTGACACGGAGATTACACTGCGCGGAAAGCAGGTAAGAAATGATGACAAAGGTACCTGCAAGGATATATTTCATGAGGTACTTATTTGATTAACCAAAAGAAAAGGAGCGGTTAACCAACGCGGGGCGGTCCCCGGAGCTGAAAGCTATGAAGTGAAGGGAGCTGAACGTCTGCCAGCGCAATAGCCGAAAGGTTTGTGAACGGTTTTAGGTCGAACCTGAAAATATGCACCTGCGGAATGTCAAAAACATGCATATCCTGCAAACAGGCAAGGCAGTCATGACTTTTAAAAACAGTACCGTGCTCTTTCTTCTGAACCGGGATATCATCACAACGGTGCATCCAGCTGCGCGGGCTTAAAAGCACGAAAACGCACAACAGTAATAATACGGATGATATCTTACGGACCTGTTTCAACGGTACAAAAATACAATTTTATTGCAACAATGTTACTATTTCTTAATTCCTGCTTCTTTCAGGCATTTTTTGATCCGCGCTTCGTGTCTTGCACGTTCTTCTGGCGTGCGCGAGGGATCGAGCCCGAGAAAGGCCTGGCATTTTTGCATGATCACCCCCGAGCGCTTGTCAAGCCGGTCGAATTCAGCATCACTGATCCGGTCTTTCATTAGTGCGGTATTCACCGAATCATTCGCAATTACGCAGGTACAAAAATCCCACTGTTCACCGTATTTCTTTTCGATCTTTTGCAGATTTTCCCGAAACTCAACGGCCTGGGTTACGGAGGTGTCGGATTCGTTTATAAAACCGGAGATTTCCGACGTGTCTTCGGCTACTCCCGTGGAATCCGAAAGATCGTTCTGTTCGCAATCCGTGCAGGTTTCATTTTGGCGGCAGGAAAGCAAGCCGACCCCCGACACAATGAATAGCAAAATAAAACGTTTCATTTTTTGGCTGAGTTTTTGTTATTTGCGTGGTGTAAATGTATAAATGTTTGCCAATAAAAAAAAGACCGTATCACATGAAAAAGCTGATAATCATTTTACTCGGACTAATGGCTTTCCCTGTTTTCGGACAAAAAGACACGAGTATCGTACTGGAGCAGGAATTTAATGCCGTCCCGATTTCCAGGGATTTTGAGAAACGTTACAAGCGCGAATACGACCGCGTGAAAAAGATCTATCCCCTGGCGCTGAAGGCGAAGGAACTGATCGAAGAATTCGATGCCGAACTGGCGGATATCGACAAAAAAAGAAAACGTAAAAAGTACGGGCGCCAGGCGCACCAACAATTGAAAGACGAATTTACGTATGCGATCAAAGAACTCTATACCTCCGAAGGGGTGTTGCTTATGAAGCTGATCAACCGCGAAACCGGGAAAACCGTTTCTGAGATCGTCCGCCAGTACCGCGGCAACCTCACCGGGGGTATTTACGATGCGATGGGCAGTCTATGGGACCAGGATCTCGACGTGAAGTACGACCCGAAAGGGAAAGACTGGCTCACCGAACTGGTGGTGCAGGATATCATTAACGGACGGGTTCAGTTCGACCCGACTGTAACGAGAGTAACGAAAGAAGATTATAAGGAGGATCGAAAAGCCTATAAAAAAAGTATTCGGGAATACCGCAAGGCTAACCGAAGGGCAAAAAGGTCCGGCTCATAACGAATTCCTGCACAACAACAACAAACACGTGAAAGGCTGTCTGCTCCCTGCGGACGGCTTTTCATGTTTTCGGCACCTGAGCAACGCGCATACTAAAAAAGCACCCGCCTTTCGACGGATGCTTTCTGAGTTGTTTTAATTCTGTTATGTTTAAACGAGCATCATCACCGGGTTTTCCAGGAATTGCTTGAACGTTTGCAGGAACGCAGCACCGGTAGCCCCGTCCACCACGCGGTGATCACAGGAAAGCGTCACTTTCATGACATTCCCCGGAACCACCTGTCCGTTCTTAACAACCGGAACTTCCTTGATCCCACCGACAGCAAGAATGCAGCTATCCGGCGGATTGATGATCGCAGTAAACTCTTCGATGCCGAACATGCCGAGGTTGGAGATCGTGAATGTATTTCCTTCCCAGTCTGACGGCTGAAGTTTCTTATCCTTGGCTTTTTGAGCGTATACGCGCACTTCATCACCAATCTGTGCCATGCCTTTAGTATCGGCAAAACGCACGACCGGTACGAGCAGTCCTTCCTCAACCGCTACCGCCACGCCGATGTGCACGTGCTGATTGCGACGAATGGTTTCACCGAGCCAGCTGCTGTTCACGGCCGGATGCTGACGCAGTGCCATGGAAGCTGCCTTGATCACCATGTCGTTGAAGGAGATCTTAAGGCCTTCCACGGAATTGATGGCTTTCCGCGCCTCGATCGCGCGGTCCATATTAATATCGAGCGTCAGGTAAAAATGCGGTGCTGTAAATTTGCTTTCTGCAAGGCGACGTGCAATGGTTTTGCGCATCTGCGAGATCGGTTCCTCTGTAAAAGACTCCTCTCCTGCCGGGGCTGAGTAAGCAAATGCAGGACGTTCAGCCGGAGTGTACGGTGTGAAATGGTCGATGTCGCGTTTCACGATCCTTCCGCCCTCACCTGTTCCGGCTACCTGCTGGATATCAATTCCTTTTTCATCTGCGAGTTTGCGCGCCAGCGGTGAAGCAAATACACGACTTCCGTTCGAAGAAGACGTCGTCGATTCGCGGGACTCTTCTTTCTTCGGTGCTGCCTGCTCTTTTTTCGTTTCGGCAGCCGGTTTTTCAGACTCTTCTTTTTTATCGTTTTCCTTCGATTCGGATTTATCGGATTTTTTCGCTTCTTCCTTTTCGGATTTTTCGGATTCTTTTTTGTCTCCATCCGAAGAATCACCACCTTCCTTGGATTCCGCGAGGATCTTGTCCACATCCTCACCTTTCTCCCCGATTACGGCGAGAACGGCATTTACAGGAGCGGCTTTTCCTTTTTCAACACCGATGTGCAGGAGTGTACCGTCATAAAACGATTCGAATTCCATCGTTGCTTTATCCGTTTCGATCTCTGCCAGCACTTCGCCGGAAGAAACCTGGTCTCCGACCTTTTTGTGCCATTCGGCCACAACACCTTCTGTCATGGTGTCGCTCAGCTTGGGCATGTAAATTACTTCTGCCATAATCTCTTTGTAAACTGTTATTTATATTCGATAATGAACGGATAGTCCGGTTCTGAATAAACGTCTTCGTAAAGTTCCTCCGCTTCCGGATACGGTGAATTTTCGGCAAACTCCACGCATTCCTGCACTTCATTCTTTACCCATTCACCGGTCTCTTCGATCTCTTTCTCGGTGAGCCACTTGTTCTTGCGGATCACTTCGAGGCAGTGCTCGATCGGGTCCTTGGACTGCCATTCAGAAACCTCATCCTTAGTACGGTATTTCTGCGGATCGGACATAGAGTGTCCTTTATAACGATACGTGCGGATGTCGAGTAAAGTAGGTCCGTCCCCACGTCGTGCGCGATCTCCGGCTTCTTCCACAGCTTCGTGTACGGCTTCCGGCGACATTCCGTCTACCGAACGCGACGGCATTTCATAGGAAAGCCCGATCTTGCTCAGGTCGGTTACGTTGGTCGTACGCTCCACGCTCGTTCCCATGGCGTAGTTGTTATTCTCGATGATAAAAACCACCGGGAGTTTCCACATCATGGCCATGTTGAAGGTTTCATGCAGTGCACCCTGGCGAACAGCTCCGTCTCCCATGGAAACGTAAACCACGTTCTTCGTTTTATTATATTTTTCGGCGAACGCCACACCGGCTCCCATCGGAATTTGCGCCCCGACGATTCCGTGTCCGCCCATAAAATTGACTTTCTTATCGAAAAAGTGCATCGAACCACCTTTTCCTTTGGAACAGCCCGTTGCTCGTCCGAAAAGCTCAGCCATGAGGACACGCGGATCGGTTCCGAGTGCGATCGGGTGACCGTGATCCCGGTAAGCGGTCATGTGCTTATCGCCTTTGTGTGAAGCACTCGCCGTACCAACTACCACGGCTTCCTGGCCGATGTAGAGGTGACAAAATCCTCCGAATTTCTGCTGGATGTAAAGCTGCCCCGTTTTCTCCTCGAATTTGCGGATGAGCAACATATCTTTCCACCATTTCACATACGTTTCTTTGCTGAACTTCGGCTTTTTAGAAGTTGCCGCAGACTTTTTAGTCGTTTTTGACGGTTGTTTTGAAGCTCTGACAGCCATGTAAATAATTTTTATTTATCCGGGACAAATATAGAAAAACATTCCTAAAGGAATTAAAAATTATCACTGCTGTTTTGTTCACCGGAGGCTGTTGAATGCGGCTTTTTCAACGGTTCTCAATTGCTAAACCGACGGATCAGTTATTGTAAAGCCGTACCTGTTTGATATACAATTGCCGGTCCCCTTTTCCGAGCTTGAATTCAATATCGAGTGCGAACTCGTTGAAACTTGAATAGTTACGATACTTCCGTGCAAAATAACGTTTCAGCCTTTCAAGTTCGAGCGAAAGGTATTTGATCTCTTCGGGTGTCATAACGAGTTGTCCGCCGTTCAGATCGGAATAGGTGATCACGTCAACGGTATTGTTGTAAAATTCATCGGTTTGGGCCGGATAGCATACAAACTGATCGCAAACGATGTCATTCTCGGGGCTCACGACGCTCACATCTCCCAGCTGGGCATTGATCACATACCCCGGATAATCATTCCGGTACAGATTTTTGGTGATCGCTACGCCGTTGACTGCCTCATCGGGAAACGAACGGTGTACCAGCACGCCCATGCTTACATTTTGCTGATCCATGTTGAAGATCACCCGTTCGGTAAATGCCGCATCGTACCAGAGGCTGGCCCAGACTTTTTGCAATGCTTCTTCGATGCCGCGCTCCGGGTCGTCGAGATCGACTGTTTTCGACGTATAAAGGCCGGCACCAGAAAATCCTTCGGCATCTTCCGCGTTGGTCGACGAACGAAAGCGAAAAGTCCTAAATTCGGTTTGTGCCCGCAGTTTCCGGTCGATTGTTCGGATCAGTGCGGGATCAACGGCTGTTTTCCGAATGCGTTTTCGGATCTCTTTCAGTGTTTCAGCTGTTTGTGCAGCGGTATGCCGGTTGTGAGATGCAATCAGTTGTTCGATCAGGGAATCGGCACCGCAACGACGCATGTGCTCTTCGTAGAACCAGAACGGGATCGCAAATGAAACTTCGGGTGTTTTAAAATGCTTCGGACCGGACAGTTTGCAGAGTTCCCCGAAATTTGCCGCTTTATTTCCCACTTTGTCCGAATCCTTCATGTCCAGTTCAGAACAATCGATCAGTTCACGTAACGAAAGGTCTTTCTCGAGAGAGATCACCGGTTTATTTTGCCCGGGATCGTCCAGTTCCGAAACTTCGCTGATCATGAAATTCGTATCGCGTACGGTCAGGCGTACTTTCTTACCTTCAAGCCGCAGGAGTGTACTGTCGTGCAGGGCATTTCGAAGTGCGCAGATCGGGATCTTCCGGTTTTGTCCGAGAATGGAAACGTGGCTTAGCGGTGTCTGGAATTCGGAAACGATCAGTCCGCGCACTGCCGGGAGTTCAATGGGTGTAACGCCGAGTACCAGGATCTCGTTTGCCTCCACGGGACGCATTCCTTCGGAAATGTCCGGTTCGATGCGTAAAATTCCCATGGCGGAATAAGCCGCTATGGATTGAAAACGAAGGTTTTTGTAAAGTTCTGCCGGATCCGTAACCGGTAATTTCTCAGACAGTTCCTTTTTCAGGTTCATCAGGCGGTTTGAATTGAGCAAAAAACCGATCTCGTGATCCAGTTTGGAGGATTCCCGGACAAGTTCGTAAAACCGGCAGATGTTCTCCACTCCCATTTCATCGGATGCGGACAGCTCGAGTAAATACCGACCGATGGCCGGGTAATAATTGAGATTCCCGAGGAAAAAGCGCCTTCGGTGACCATCGGAATAATTGGCATCGTTGAATTCCAAAAGCGAACTCCAGTCGTTGAGCGACTCCGCTGCGAATTCATGATGATACTTGAAAAAAGCCGAATTGATAAAATACAATTTTTGCCGAGAAAGGTCGTACATCACCTTGACAGCACGCACATTCCCATATTTTTCACTGAGGGGTTTCCCTGCAAAAGCGGCAAAAGTAGTTTCAGAAAGTTCGTGCGTATACCTGAGTTTCCGGTAATCGTCCGCTGCGCGCCCATTACAGGCGGACAGGAAGAACAAACACATCAGGGCGATCAGGTACGCGCGTTTCATAATCTCAGTTCTGTCAATTTATTACAGGTTTCAGTAACGGCGGCTTCGGAAATATCGAGATGCGTTACAAAGCGTAACATGCCCGGTCCGAAGGCCATGATCCGTACACCTTTATCGGACAGAAGTTCAATGACGCGATCGCGTTTTCCGGAATCTTTCAAAACGGCTACCACAATATTGGTTTCCACCGGAAGCACCTCCGCTACCCAGTCGCAGGATTGCAGGCATTTTTCGAGCATTGCGGCATGCGCATGATCCTCCTTCAGTCGCTGGACATTATTTTGCAAAGCGTACAAGCCGCCTGCCGCGATAATTCCTGCCTGTCGCATTCCGCCGCCGAGCACCTTACGCACTCTTCTCGCGCGCTGTACAAAATCGCGATCTCCGATCAGGACGGAACCGACCGGCGCACCCAGGCCTTTTGACAAACACAGGGAAATCGAATCGAACTCAGCAGCGTATTTTTTCGGATCCATTCCCGTTTTAACAAGCGCATTCATGAGGCGTGCGCCATCCAGGTGTAAGGGAAGATGATTCTCACGGCACCAGTTCCCAATTTTCCGGATCTCTTCAAAATCGTAGACAGCTCCTCCTCCACGGTTTGCGGTATCTTCGAGACTTACGAGCTGTGTCAGCGGCAAATGCACATCCTGCGGATTGTTCACCCACTTGCTGATCTCGTCCTGCGTCAGTCTTCCACGATTTCCACTGAGCAATCGCACACTTGCGCCCGAGTTCCGCGCAATACCCCCACCCTCGTATTTATAGATATGGCTTTCTTCGTGACAGATCACCTCGCCGCCCGGCTGCACATGTACATTGATCGCGATTTGGTTGGTCTGCGTTCCGGAAGAACAGAAAAGCGCCGCTTCTTTTCCAAAAAGATTGGCTGAATATGCTTCCAGTTCATTCACCGTCGGATCTTCTCCAAATACATCATCCCCGACTTTTGCGCGAAACATACAATCAAGCATTTCCCGGGAGGGTTTGGTTACGGTATCACTTCTAAAGTCGATCATTATCAGATTTTATTAAGATGTCAAAATTGGCCGTTTGCGCACATTATTTTTTTCGGGCCACCATCAGTCCGTCGCGCACCGGTAGTAAAATGTGTTCAACACGCGGATCGTTGTGGACCATTTCATTATATTCAAGCAAAATACGTGTTTCACGGTCGGGGTTTTCGCGTTTCTCCACGACTTTTCCGGACCAAAGCACGTTATCGGCGATAATGTATCCGCCCGGCTTCACTTTATCGAATACGAGTTCGTAGTAAAGTTTGTAATTCTTTTTATCAGCGTCGATAAATACCAGGTCGAACTGATCTTCGAGTTGCGGAATGAGTTCAACGGCATCCCCGATCCGGTTTTCGATCCGGTCCTCCATCCCCGCTTTGCGAATGTAATCCGATACGAATTCTTCGAGTTCTTCATTCACATCGATGGTAATCACTTTCCCGCCTTCCCGCAGGCCTTCCGCAAAACAAAGTGCCGAATAGCCGGTGTAGGTCCCGATCTCAAGTACGCGATCGGGACGGATCATGTGCGCGAACATACTCAGCAAACGTCCCTGCAAATGTCCGCTCAACATGCGTGGCTGCATCACTTTCAGGTGTGTTTCGCGGTTGAGTTTTTCCAGAACTTCCGTTTCGGGAGACGTATGTTCGTTTACGTAGTTGTCGAGTGCTTTCGGTAAAAATTCCATAGTACGAAAATAGGCAATTTCAACTGCGCTGCCTGAAGGCAACATGTGATTATTATTTAACAAAAGTCAAAAAACCTGTTACAAAAATCTAACATTGTGTGCTTTACAGAAATTTAATTAAAAATAAAACTACATTTAACGCTTCATTTACGAGCTATTACTGAATAAAATGCCTGAAACACAAACGATAGCACCTAAAGAAAGCATATCTATACAGGAAGAACACAGTGAAATGACGATCCGCATTCAGTACCGGAAACCGGTTCGTTGCAACCTGATGAGTTTTATCACGTTTGTGGTACTTATCCTCTTGCTTCCGGGAACGTTGATCTTTTCGGCCAAACTGGCCGGCGTGCGTCTTGAAATGGAACCATTGATAGCCTGGTCACTTTCGGCTTTTACAATGTCATACGTGATCATTGTCGCATTTCGTCATTCCATGTCTTCGGAAGTATACCGGCTGCGGTCGCAGCAAGTAGAATATTTCCGCGACTTTCACTTTTTCCGGGGAAAGATCAGGCAACTTTCCGGCCAGGACCTCCATGCGCGTTTTGAACGGATCGGTACGCGTTCGCCGGACGATGCTATGGAAGATTTCGTACCGGGACAATTACTCATCCAGACGGCTTCCGGAAAGATTACTTCACTAGCCGTATTCGACTACAAAGAACTCGAACCGCTTATCACGAAGCTTGAGCACTGGTTCGAACGATTCCGTCACTAAAGCTGCTATCTTTGCAGGCATGAAAGTAAAGAACAGTGACGGCTATTATGCCATCGGGATCTACAAGGGAAAAACCGAACATAACATCGGAACGCTCTGGCGCTCGGCTTACATTCTCGGGGCATCGTACATCTTTACGGTTGCCAAACGCTATAAAAAACAGAGTTCGGATGTCCCGGTAACCTGGTCGCGCATCCCGCTATTTCATTACGACGATTTCGATGAGTTGCTAAAGAATATTCCGTATGATTGCCGGCTTATCGGGGTAGAAATGGATGAACGCGCTGAAATGTTACACGATTTTGAACATCCTAAACGCGCGATTTACCTGCTCGGTTCCGAGGACCAGGGCTTACCCCCAAAAATCCTTGAAAAATGTCATTTCGTAATAAAACTACCCGGAAGTATGTCGCTGAATGTAGGTGTTACGGGCGGAATTGTCTGTCACGACCGCATTAGTAAAATTCAAAAAAGCAAACAGGATTCCGGCAGCTAACACACGATCTGCTAACAAAATGCGTTTAGAATAAAGACGTGGCGACACAAGCCAAAACTACATGTATGAAAAACGCACTTTTTCCCTTCCTGCTTTCATTTGCCGTTTTTAGTGCCAGATCGCAGACGACCCGCTACTTTGAATTTAGGCAGCCTCTAAACGATACGAGTATTTCGTCCTTTATTGTGGCCACATCGGATGCTTCTGTCATAAACGAAGTTTTGTACGACCTGGACCTTCCGGTAGATCAACGCCGGTTTATCAGCGGAAATATTACCAATGGCGATGGCGGTTTCAACCACGACGGTATGAATCCTTCCACCTGGCATTTTATCTTTAATGAATGGCAATTAACGGGTTTCAATGTTGAACATTGCGATGGAATATCTTCAAGTATCGGGAACAATCCGGATGTCATTGCCGGCGACACTATTCTTTTTTGTCCGTGGAACTCCTATCCTTTCCAGGAAGTGGATGAACCTCTGTTATCACTGGATGATCTGAATGCGGATATGCAGGTCGCAATTTATCCCAACCCGGTCGACGAGACGGTGCGCATTACATGGACAGGCACAAATCCTCTTTTCGTAGAAATCTATACCGTTTCAGGCCAACTCATACACACGACGCAACTCGCCCGGCAAGAGAACGGAATCGACGTTCATGAACTGGAAAACGGCATTTATTTCATACGCATTACTGATGGCGAAAAGAAAGGAATCAAAAAATTGATGGTAAAACATTAGGCGGATCAACTGCCCTCTTTTCGGTAGCTGTACAGGCCGATCAGGAACGGTCTTTCAACATCGGAACGAAGCTGAAATTCCCGAAATCTTCTTCTTTGAACTCTTCCTCCGAAATGCGGGTAAGCCGGATCATACGCTGTATGTTGCCGTCACCGAGCGGAATAACGAGCACACCACCGATCTTTAACTGCGTTTTAAGTGCATCCGGAATGTACGGCGCGCCGCAGGTTACCAGTACTTTGTCATACGGCGCAAAAGCAGGCTGTCCTTTGTAGCCGTCACCATAATACAGGCGTGGATTGAAATTGAACTGTTCGGTCATTTTGCGCGCCCGCACGTAGAGTTCCCGTTGGCGTTCCACGGAGACCACTTTTGCCCCGAGTTGACATAATATACAGGTTTGAAATGCAGAACCGGTCCCGATCTCCAGTACGCGGTCCCCTTTTTTGAGATTCAGCAGTTCCGTCTGGAAAGCGACGGTATACGGCTGTGAGATCGTTTGGCCCGCACCGATGCGAAAGGCAATGTTGGAATAAGCCTGGTTCGTGAAGGCAAGGTCGAGAAAAAAATGTCGCGGGATAAGGTCGAATGCTTCGAGTATTCGTTCGTCGCGAATGCCCATGCCGCGCAGTTCCCCGATCAGTTCGCGGCGCATGCCCTTGTGCTTGTATGTATCCTGCATACCGCAAAAATACGATTTCGAAACGGGATGCCGCAAATGGATTTGCTAACACAATATTGTTAAAACAGCAAATGCCGCAGGTCCTTCTATTTTCCAAAAGTTCTTTAATCAACCATGCGGAATGCTTATATTTACGTGCAAAAAATCGAACAATACAATGGCCATTTCCCCGAAAGAACTTGAAAAGAACAAAAATGACGACGCCATGCGGCTGAAGATCTCCAACCTCGAACGTCAGCTCGAAATCATTTACCAGGGCGGCGGAAAGAAACGGATCGACAAATTGCACGAAAAGGGAAAACTGTCGGCCCGCGAACGGATCGACCTGTTACTGGATAAAGACAGTAAGCGTTTTGAGGTCGGTGCACTTGCCGGGCTTGACATGTACGAAGAACACGGTGGCTGTCCGTCGGGTGGTGTTGTGATCGTCATCGGATATGTTTCCGGGAAACAATGCATCGTGGTGGCCAACGACGCAACCGTGAAGGCCGGCGCCTGGTTCCCGATCACGGGCAAAAAGAACCTGCGTGCGCAGGAAATTGCGATGGAAAACAAACTGCCGATCATTTACCTGGTCGATTCTGCCGGCGTGTATCTCCCGATGCAGGATGAGATCTTCCCCGATAAAGAACATTTCGGACGCATTTTTCGCAACAACGCCGTGATGAGTTCGATGGGCATCGTACAGATCGCTGCCGTGATGGGTTCCTGCGTGGCCGGAGGTGCTTATCTTCCGATCATGTCCGACGAGTCTCTCATCGTTAATAAAACGGGAACGATCTTCCTGGCGGGCTCTTACCTTGTCAAAGCAGCGATTGGAGAAAGCATCGACAATGAAACACTGGGCGGTGCCGCCACACATACCGAGATCTCAGGTGTTTGCGATTACAATTGTGAGAACGACGAAGAATGCCTCGACACGATCCGCGATATTATGGACAAGATCGGCGACGGTGAAAAGGCCGGTTTCGATCGGAAGGAACCTGCTGCGCCACAAAAGGACCCGAAATCGGTATACGAAGTGATTCCCGTGGAACGCTCAAAACCCTACAATATGAAAGACGTGCTGGCGACACTCGTAGATAATTCCGAGTTTACCGAATACAAAGCGGCTTACGGAAAATCGCTCATCTGCGCCTACGCACGCATCGACGGATGGTCTGTCGGGATCGTGGCCAATCAACGCGAAATAGTGAAGAATGCCAAAGGCGAAATGCAGTTCGGAGGTGTGATCTATTCCGACTCGGCGGACAAAGCCGCACGCTTTATCATGAACTGCAACCAGAAGAACATACCGCTCGTATTTTTACAGGACGTGAGCGGATTTATGGTCGGATCTAAAAGCGAACACGGCGGAATTATCAAGGACGGCGCCAAAATGGTCAACGCCATGGCCAATTCCGTGGTACCGAAATTCACGGTGGTCATCGGGAACTCCTACGGAGCAGGAAACTACGCCATGTGCGGAAAAGCCTACGACCCGAGGCTGATCGTGGCCTGGCCGACAGCAGAAATTGCCGTGATGAGCGGTGCATCTGCCGCGAAAACACTGCTTCAGATCGAAGTGGCGAGTATGAAATCACGCGGAGAGGAAATCTCTAAAGAGCAAGAAGAAGAACTGTTCAACAGGATCAAATCGCGTTACGATGAACAGATCTCACCGTATTACGCAGCTTCAAGACTGTGGGTAGATGCGATCATCGATCCGGAAAAAACGCGGGAAACAATTTCCATCGGCATTGAAATGGCCAATCATAAAAAAGCCGAAAAACCGTATAACGTAGGCGTAATTCAAACTTAAAAACAAACCGCATGCACCTCGAATGGACCATTAAACATTATCCCGACCTGACAACCAACGAATTTCACGACATTATCGAACTCCGATTGCGGGTTTTCGTCGTGGAACAGAACTGTTCGTACCTCGACCTCGACGGTAAAGATAAGAAGGCATATCACCTCATTTGCCGGGACGGTTTCGGAAAAGTGATGGCAACTGCCCGTATTTTGCCGCAAAATACCGTTTACGAAGACGCGGCTGCCATCGGGCGCGTGGTGATCGATCCTGAAATTCGCGGTCGTGGTATGGGGCACGAGCTGATGGATCGCTGTGTACGTTTCGCCTCGGCGGAATTCGGTGGCATTCCCATCCGGATATCGGCACAGAAACACCTCGAAAAATACTATAATAAACATGAATTCACGACAACCGGGAACGAGTACCTCGAGGACGACATCCCGCACGTCGAAATGCTTTTTAAACCAGTAAATGACTCAGAAAATGCATAAATTACTTCTCCCGGCAACACTGGCAGGCCTGCTCTGCTCCTGTTCCGCATCGAAATCCAATGATGCGAAGGCCGATACGAAAAAAGACGGCTATTCTTCCATCAACCTCGAATACATGGATAAATCCGTTCGTCCGCAAGATGATTTCTTTATGTTTGCAGACGGAACCTGGGTAAAAAACAATCCCGTTCCTCCTTCCGAATCGCGTTGGGGAAGTTTCAACGAACTCGATCAGGAAAATAAGCGAAAACTCACCGGTATCCTGGAAAACGCCAGCAAAAACCCGGGTGAAAAAGGAAGCATGAACTACATCCTCGGAAATTACTATGCTTCCTTTACGAATATGGACGTCCGCAATGAACTCGGCATCAAGCCGGCCATCCAGGACCTCCAGGCCGCGGAACTCGTGAAATCCAAAGAAGACATCGTTCGCATGATCGCCGAACAACACAAGAACGGCATCAACTCCCTGTTCGGATTCGGCGTGGGCCAGGATTTAAAGAACGTGGACAAAAACATCTGTTACTTCAGCCAGGGCGGTATCGGTCTTCCGAACAAAGACTACTATTTCGCCGAAAACAAAGAACAGGAACGCAAGCAGTACATGATGTACATTAGCGGTTTGCTCGGCCAGTACGGAATGGATAACAATGACGCCAGCAAAGCAGCGGTTGCCATTTTCGAATTCGAGAAAAAACTCGCCTCCAAGATGATGGCACCGGCCGAATTGCGTATTCCTGAAAAAACCTACAATAAGTTCAGTCGTCAGAAATTTACGGAACTTACGCGCAGTTTTGATATGGAAGCGTACCTCAGCGCACTGGGCGCTCCAAAATTCGATTCGATCGTGGTGGGACAACCCGAATTCGCGGCACAACTCGACCAGTTGCTTCAAAACGAAAGTATGGAGACCTGGAAGAATTACCTCGTTTTCAAAACGCTCAACTATTACGCTCCGCACCTCGACGCCGCTTACGGTGAACTGCACTTTAATTTCTACGACCGCGTGCTGAAAGGCAAGAAGGAAATGAAACCGCTCAACGAACAGGCGATCGACGAGATTACGGGAATGGAGTTCAGCGAATTGCTCGGAAAAGCGTTTGTTGAAAAGTACTTTTCCGAAAAAGCACAGCAACGTGTCAACCAAATGGTAGATAACCTCCTGACCGTTTTTAAAGAGCGCATCAACAAGCTCGACTGGATGTCGGAGGCGACCAAAGAACAGGCACAACTCAAGCTGAGTTCGATCGGTCGTAAACTTGGTTTCCCTTCGAAATGGGAAGACTTCTCCGCAGTGGATTTCCGTCCGGAGACCTATGCCGCGAACGTACGCCTGGCCAACCGCATGAGTGTGAAACGCAACCTGGCGAAACTCAACAAACCGGTTGATCGCGACGAATGGGAAATGCCCGCGCACATGGTGAACGCTTACTATCATCCGCTGCTCAACGAGATCGCCTTCCCTGCAGGGATCATGCAACCGCCCTTCTTCGATGAAAATGCGGAAGATGCCGTAAACTACGGACGCATCGGGATGGTGATCGGGCACGAATTCACACACGGTTTCGACGATATGGGTTCTAAATTTGCGGCTGACGGAACCTTTACCAACTGGTGGACGGAAAACGACCGCAAACTGTTCGAAAGCAAAACCGGTATTTTCGGTGAAACCTACGCTGCGTTTTGTCCCTTTGACGGTGAATGTGTAAATCCGGACCTGACGATGGGCGAAAACATTGCCGACCTCGGAGGACTCACCCTTGCCTATCATGCATATACGCTTACCGACGAGTTTAAAAAGAACGAGATGCGTTACGGCTACACGCCGGCACAGCGTTTCTTCATTTCGTATGCACAACTCTGGAAGATCAATTATACGGATGCCGAACTGAAGAACCGTATCGCGAACGATCCGCACTCACCGGGTATGTACCGGGTGAACGGTCCGCTCATGAACTCCCCTGAATTTTTCGAAGCATTCAACGTGAAAGAAGGAGACCCGATGCGCAACCCGGTTGGAAAAGTCGCACGGATCTGGTAAGATCAATTCAAACGATATACAAAGCCCGCTTCGGATGAAGCGGGCTTTTTGTAATTATTTAAGATTTGTATTCGACAGCAACTGGCCTGAAGAGTATCGTAATTACTATTCTCTTTGTTTAAGGAGATTAATTTCTTCAAAATCACTAAATGAAATTAACTTAATAAGCCGAACCTTGATTCCATCTTCCTTTTCATCCATAATCTGGATTGAAACGGGATAATTGTATATTTCTTTGCTTTTAATATAAATCCGTTTTGTTGAATTGTCTATCTTAAAAAGATCCGAATTGGATTTTACATAAATTGCTGAAAAGTTTTTATGGTTTCTATCGTCGTTCAGTTCAATCCTAACTTTGTGCTTGTCTATTTTTTTCAGACAAATCTTTTTTGATTCATCACAAAAAACTTTATTAGAATCGTTATTACAACTTACTAAAAATAGTATTAAGCATACATTAATTAATCTCATCATTTCACTGGATATTTTGTTTGTTTCATATCAAATTGTGCCTGGACTTCATAACCAATCCCCTCGTATTTAGCTGTTTAGTATGTACTTGCCACTCCTGGCGTGGGTTATAAGCGCATATTTGTTGCCTTTTCTCAGTACACCAGGCTGAAGAACCACATCGCGAACGGTCCGCTGATGAACTGCCCGGAATTCTTCGAAGCATTCAACGTGAAAGAAGGAGACCCGATGCGTAACCCGGTTGGAAAAGTCGCACGGATCTGGTAATACGATCAGTTTAAATGAATTAAAAGCCTTTCGTTCTTTCATCGACCTACGGTTAAGAAACGGTTTATCAACCTTTTTATCACTGATATAAAACCATTTAACGATCCAATAGTCCATTCTCCCGAACTGTTTCTCCGGACACTGAATTAGTTCGTCGGACGTTCTGGTAAATGATCAGCAAGACAAATAAAATAAGCGCTTCCAAGCCGAAAAAGGCTCCCAAAGCAAACCAGATCACACCGGTTTTTGGAAAATGTTTTCGTGCCCTGAAAAACAAAACGCCACCGACAACCAGGTTAAAACCGATCAATAAAAAACCCTGCAGGGTTGCCAGCCCCCGAGATGTTAGCGAAAGGTGTTCCACCTCGCTTACGGAGAGCATGCGTATCATAAATGGCTGCAAAAAATAAACTCCCAGTTTAAAAAGGAGGAATACAATTCCTAAAAAGGCAAGTATTTTAAAAAAAGAACGGTCAAGCGTTTTTTCCATAGTCCGAATTTTGATGGATGAAGTATGATGAACGAAGATAGCGATTATTCCACCGGAATTTAACACCACAAAAAAACCGCTTGTCCCGGAAGAGAAAGCGGTTTATACGTTTCTTCAAATCGTTTCTTACTTCGCCGTCTGAATTCGATCTTCTACCGAACTTGAAATGGCCGACTTGTCGATGCGCAGGCGTGAACCTTCGCTTGTGATCGTTGCCGTGGTATCATTGATCTCAACGATCTTGCCGTGAATACCACCGATGGTGACGATCTTGTCGCCCGTTTTCAGGTTTTCGCGGAATTTCTTGAGTTCTTTTTGTTTTTTCATCTGCGGGCGGATCATGAAGAAGTAAAATACGACCAGGATCAGCAATAACATTGTAATTTGCATCTAACTACTTGTTTTTATGTGTTTATTCTAAAATACGAATTCATTATTTACGATTGAGCACGTTGGCTTTGATCGTAACGAGGGTGTTGGACGGATCGGTGTTTGCCATGATCGTCACGGATTTCGTGATGGCCCCGGCACCTGTTTTTTCCGTATCGACGTTTGCCGCAATAACAGCAGACTCTCCGGGTGCAATGGGTTCGTCCGGAGCTTCGGTAACCGTACAGGAACAACTTCCTTTCACCTCTCCGAATACCAGTGGGTAATCTCCCGTGTTCTTAACGGTGAATTTGGCTTCCACCATTTCTCCTTTGATGACATCGCCCGCATCGTACACTTTGTTTACCTCCAGCGTGGTTTTATTCCCGACGGAAACATCGGTATTTTCTTTACAGGACGTTACAGCTATAAATGCCAGTGCGATAAAAATAAGCTTTTTCATAGGATGTGTGTTTATTTGATTAACCCGCGTCCGGTCTTCACGATCTTTTGTTCTCCTTCCAGGCGCGCGATGGCCTTGTCGAGAATACCGTTAATAAAACCGTTGCTTTTCGGGGTACTGTAAAATTTCGAGATTTCAATGTATTCGTTCAGGGTCACCTTTGTCGGGATGCTTCGGAAGATCTGTAACTCGGTGACGGCCATTTTCATGAGGATCACGTCCATTTTCGCAATGCGATCGAGTTCCCAGTTACTGGTCAGATCGTCGATGAGTTTTTCGTTTTCCGTATCCATGCTGATGGTCTTGCGGAATAACTCGCGTACGAACTCCTGCTCATCTTCCTCATCCTTGTGGAGGCTCATAATCGTAATATCTTCACCTTCCACGGCATTTTTCAGGGTTTTCACAACCATTTGTGCCGCCAGGTCGATATCGTCCAGCCAGTGGATGCTGCGCTCTTCAAAATATGCATACAAGAGCGGGAAATTCGCAATCTCGGTCTTAAAGAGGTCTGTCAGAAACAAACGGTCTGCTTCAAAGTCGCGTTGCTCATTGCCCATGTGCTCGAAGAAGGTTTCGCTTTCACGGATCTGCAAAAACATCTTGCGGAACATTTCCTGTTGCTCGTCGCCTACCCAGTTTACTTTGCGATCTTCGCTGAGTTGGCGGAGTTCGTGGTTCTCTTCAAGTTGCGCGATGAGTGCATTCTCCACGAATTTCATGTTCGGGTTCAGATCGGCCTCGGTCGGACGGATCTTCTTACGATTTTCGTCAATGCGTCGCTCGGCAAAGGTCTTTACTTCCGAAAAGGTGAGCAAGAGGTACAGGTAAAGATCGTAAATGCGGTCGATGGACTGGAGCAGTTCTTTCTCTGCACGCCGGTAATTGTCCTCGTCCGACTGAAAATAGGCGTATAGTGCCTGTAAAACTTTTATGCGTAAGTGTCTTCTGTTTAGCATTACTTATAAAGGCAATTTAACTTTTCCGATCGCTTCAATGCGCTCTTCTGCCATTTTGTTGGCAATTTGATAAGTCGGGATGTTCTCGGTACGGGAACGGTCCACAATATTATAGATCGTATTGTAGATCTCGTCAGCTTTGCTCATCGCCCATTCGGCAGAGAGTCCTTTTACTTCGGAATAACAATTGATCACACCTCCGGCGTTAATGGCGTAGTCCGGAGCGTAAATGATTCCTTTTTCCATGACTGCACGGCCGTGTACGTCCTCCTGCTTCAGCTGGTTGTTCGCAGCTCCCGCAATAATTGAACATTTCAGGCGCGACAGCGTTTCGTCGTTTACCGTTGCACCAAGTGCACAGGGTGCGTAAATATCCATATCGATGTCGTAGATATCCTCGAGTCCCACTACTTGCGCACCGTAAGTTTCGGCAACATGCTTCAGGGTCGGTTCGTGAATATCGCTTACATATACTTCGGCTCCTTCGTTTGTGAGTGATTCAACCAGGTATTGTCCGACGTGTCCCACACCCTGAACAGCGACTTTTTTACCGCTCAGCGAATCGGAACCGAACTGGATCTTCGCGCAGGCTTTCATTCCGACGTAAACACCATGTGCAGTTACCGGCGACGGATCACCGCTTTTTCCGGGAAGTCCGACCACGTGGTTGGTTTCCATACTTACCCAGTTCATATCGATCGGAGAAATGCCGACATCTTCTGCCGTGATGTACTTTCCGGCAAGGCTGTTCACGAACTTTCCGAAACGACGGAA
This sequence comes from uncultured Flavobacteriales bacterium, assembly GCA_964389755.1. Classification (GTDB taxonomy): domain Bacteria; phylum Bacteroidota; class Bacteroidia; order Flavobacteriales_D; family Crocinitomicaceae; genus JBBSUQ01. The sequence goes on from CAYMEW010000028.1 coordinate 43,069, forward strand.
GAGTGCTTCGGATTTCATGCTGCGGTGGTCACCGATGATCACTGCCTTTCCTCCACCGAGGTTGAGCCCCGAAATAGAGTTTTTGTAGGTCATCCCGCGCGACAGTCGCAATACGTCGTTCAGCGCTTCAAGTTCATTGTTGTATTTCCACATGCGTGTACCGCCAAGTGCAGGCCCGAGTACGGTGTTGTGAACGGCTATAATTGCCTTCAGCCCGGTCTCGTTGTCGTTGCAGAAAAGAAGTTGCTCGTGGTTGAATTTGCTCATCTGAGCAATCACCGGATTCTGTCCCAGATCGGTGTCTTGAATATTTTTTACTTCAAGCATATTAATGGGCGTTTTCAATATTATTTCAAGTCTTATACCTATTTTTGTACCGCGGTATCAAACGGCCCCGCAAAAATAGGAAATTTATCGCATGAAGTCGCTGAGCTATCTCAACAAATATTTTTTAAAATACAAATGGCGCCTCCTGCTCGGCGTCCTTTTTATCGCGACTTCGAACTACTTCAATGTTGAAATGCCGAACTTTATCCGCAAGACGGTGAACGGCCTTTTCGAGAACAGTTCACTCGGTACGTTCGGAGACGCATTCAAGGTTGCCGTATATGTGGGCGGTGTTTACATCCTGCTCTCTATCGCCAAGGGCTTCTTCCTCTTTCTGACACGGCAAACGATCATCGTGTGCAGCCGCCTGATCGAATACGACCTGAAGAATGAGATTTACCGCCAGTACCAGCGCATGGACTTTTCCTTTTTCAAGCGAAACAACACCGGTGACCTGATGAACCGCATTTCGGAAGATGTAACGCTTGTGCGCATGTACCTCGGTCCGGGCGTGATGTATACCATCAACCTCGTGGCGCTTTCGACCTTCTCGATCTATTATATGATCAGTATCAACCCGGAACTCACGATCTACGTGCTCATCCCGCTGCCGATCATGTCGTTTTTGATCTATAAAGTATCTTCACGCATCAACATCATCAGTAAACTGGTTCAGCAGGAGCAGTCGCGGATGTCGACGATCGTGCAGGAAACATTCAGCGGGATCCGCGTGATCAAGGCCTACAACAAAAACAGGGAAGTACGCGGACGTTTCAACGCCAATACCGAAGAATACAAGAAACGAAACCTGCGGCTGGTACTCGTAAACGCCTTTTTCATGCCGGTGATCACCGTGCTGATCGGGCTCAGTACGATCCTGGCTATTTACGTCGGCAGTTCCATGGCCATTGCCACGCCACCGGAAATATTGCCCGGAGATATTCTCGCCTTTGTATTCCTGATCAACGGACTCACCTGGCCCTTTGCCAGCATCGGCTGGGTCACTTCGATCGTGCAACGCGCAGCCGCATCCCAGGAGCGCATCAATGAATTCCTGAAGGTGGAACCGGAGATCGAGAATAAGAACCACGAAGCCTTCCGCTTCGAAGGAAACATCGAATTCCGGAACGTGAGTTTTCGCTATCCTTCCTCTGGAATTCAGGCCATCAAGAACCTGTCCTTTAAGATCGCTCCGGGTGAGACCTTTGCCATACTCGGGCGCACCGGAAGCGGAAAATCCACTATTCTGAACCTGCTTATGCGACAGGTAGATCCGGATGAAGGACAGATCCTGATCGACGGGAAAGACCTCCGCGATATCAACCTCGATGCATTCCGGAACCAGACGGGGATCGTACCGCAGGACGTTTTCCTCTTTTCCGATACGATCCGCAACAACATCCAGTTCGGCGTTTCGGACGGCCACGAACTTTCGGATGAGGAACTCGTTGACATCACCACCAAAGCGCACGTGTATCACAACATCAAGCGTTTCCCGGAACAGTTTGAGACCATCCTGGGCGAACGCGGCGTCAACCTGAGTGGCGGACAAAAGCAGCGGGTAAGCATCGCTCGTGCGTTGATCCGAAACCCGCGACTGCTCATTCTCGACGATTGTCTGTCTGCCGTGGACACCGAAACAGAAGAAATCATCCTGCGCAATCTGAAATCGGACATTGACCACAAGACCAGCCTGGTCGTGAGTCACCGTATTTCAAGTATCCGCAACGCCGATCACATCCTGGTACTCGAAGACGGCATGGGTGCCGAAGAAGGAAACCACGACGAGCTTATGAAGCAGGAAGGTATTTATTACGAATTATACCTGAAACAATTGCAGGAACAGTCCGAGGCATCCTGAGTTTCATTCAACATTCTGTACCGGGAATTGCAAAAGACAGCGAAATATTGCATCTTTGCCGCTGAACCTTGTAAAATTGTAAACGCACACCGATGGAAAACGACAGCCCGGAAGTATATTCCAAAGTCATTCGCGCCGGTAAAAGAACGTATTTCTTCGACGTGAAATCGACGAAAGCAAACGACCTTTTTGTTACGATTACAGAAAGTCTGCGCAATGAACTGAACGGAAAAGGAAACTACAAAAAACACAAGATTTTTTTGTATAAAGAGGATTTCGAAAAGTTTCGGGATGCCCTCGACGAAGTGACCGGTAAGATCGCCGAATTGAAAACATCACACCCCGACTACCTGGAGTCTACCGAAAAAGATTTTCCCGAAGTAGCTTTCGAAGACCTCTAATTTTTTGTCTGTGAAACACTTATTTTGACTGCGCCGGTTCATTCAGAACCGATCGTTGATAACTCCCCTTTATTTTTTTTTCATCTTACCTGCCTGCTACGTATCTTTATGCTTCAAAATCTGACGAATGGGTAAAATAATAGCAATAGCCAATCAAAAAGGAGGTGTTGGCAAGACCACCACAGCCATTAACCTCGGTGGTTGTTTTGGTGTGCTGGAATATAAAACGCTTATCGTGGATGCTGACCCACAAGCCAATGCAACCAGCGGCGTGGGGCTCGATCCGAAGAATACTCGCAATATCTACGACTGCCTGATCAATGAAGCGGACCCGTCCGAACTCATCATTGAAACACAAAATCCGAATCTCGATATTCTCCCGTCACACATCGACCTGGTGGGGGCGGAACTCGAAATGATCAATATGCCGAACCGCGAGCAGCGACTCAAAACCGCACTTGATAAAGTTCGCGACAAATACGATTTCATCATCATCGACTGCTCTCCATCTCTCGGTCTGATCACTGTAAACGCCCTGGTGGCGGCAGACTCCGTGATGATCCCGGTGCAATGCGAATACTTCGCACTCGAAGGACTCGGAAAACTGCTCAACACCATAAAGATCGTGCAGGGACGCCTGAACCCGGAACTGGAGATCGAAGGAATCGTACTCACCATGTACGATACACGCCTACGACTTGCCAACCAGGTGGTGGACGAGGTAAAAACGCATTTCCAGGAACTCGTGTTCGATACGGTCATTCACCGCAACACAAAACTCGGCGAAGCTCCGAGCTACGGAGAAACAATCGTTATGCACGATGCCAGCAGCAAAGGTTCTGTAAATTACCTTAACTTTGCCCGGGAAATTCTCCAGAATAACAATTTGACCCGCATCTCTAACGACAACAAAATAATAGAACAGGACAATGAGTTCTAACACCAAGAAAAAACCTGCCCTGGGAAAAGGACTAAGTGCCCTGCTCGAAAATGCGAGCACGGACATTACTTCGGGAAAAACAGGAACACCTTCCGCTACCGTCGGATCGGTTTCCATGCTCCCCATCGAAAGCATTGAAGCAAACCCCTTCAATCCGCGGACAAACTTTGAAAAAGAAGCACTCGGCGAACTTAGTCAGTCGATTGCCGTACACGGCATCATTCAGCCGCTGACCGTTCGTAAACTCGGACGCGATAAATACCAGCTTATTTCCGGTGAACGCCGTTTCCGGGCCTCACAACTCGCAGGACTTACCGAAGTTCCCGCATACGTGCGCGTGGCCAACGATCAGACCATGCTCGAAATGGCACTCGTGGAAAATATCCAGCGGGAAGACCTGAACGCCATCGAGGTGGCCCTCTCCTACTCACGCCTGATCGAAGAATGTTCGCTGACACAGGACCAGCTCAGCCAAAAGGTTGCGAAAAGCCGCTCCAGCATCACCAATCACCTGCGCCTGCTCAAACTACCCGGAGAGATCCAGGCAGCCGTTCGCGATAACCTCATTTCAATGGGACATGCACGCGCGCTCGTATCAGCAGGAGACGAAGAACTGCAGTTGCACATTTTCCGCAGCATCGTCGATGACAACCTCTCCGTACGCGAAGTGGAATCCCTGATCAAGACCGGAACCACCGGGCGTAAAAAGAAGACGGAGGAAGACGAGAATGAAGTTAGCTTTAAAAAGAACGCACCGGCCGCCCTGGATAAATCCCAAAAAAGTTTCCAGGACCAGTTTGCCGACAGGCTTGCCACCCGCGTTGAGATCCGCAAGACCGAAAACGGAAGCGGTAAGATCGTTCTGAACTTCAATTCGGAAGTGGACCTCAACCGCATTATTGAAATCCTTAACAAATAATACGTGCGCTGGTACGGCCTCATAGGACTGCTCGTAATCTTCACGGCTTTTCAGACCTACGGAGTTGCCGCACCCCTGGCCACGGATTCGCTCGAAAAGGTTAACCTGAATAATGACACGCTTGCGGTGGCTCAAAAAGATACAGCGCATTCGGTCAAAAAAGCAACCGTTCTTTCCGCAGTGCTTCCCGGTGCGGGACAGATCTACAATCACATGGCCATGCCTCCCGGAAAAAAGAAAGCATACTGGAAAGTACCGCTTATCTACGCCGGGCTCGGGTCCATGGCCTACTTTTTCATCGTGAACAACCGCGAAGTGCGCGACCTCAAAGCCGAATACATCAGCCGGGAGAACGGAACGTTCCTCTACCCGAAATACCAGCAATACGACCAGACCGGCGTGTTGACGCTTTTCCGCCAAAGCCAGAATCAGCGCGACCTGTGCATCCTGGGTTTCGGAGCCGTGTATGCTTTACAGGTCCTTGATGCGGCCGTAGAGGCACATTTCGTAAACTTTGACGTGTCGGAAGACCTTTCCCTACACATTCGTCCCAAAATGTATGGAAACGCCGCGTACGGCATCGGATTTACCTTTGCTTTTCATTAAGAAACCGAATTAAAGATTAGTTTTACAGCATGAAGATAGCGCTTATCGGATACGGAAAAATGGGAAAAGCCATTGAAACCATTGCGCAGGACCGCGGACACGAGATCGTGGCGCGCTTCAATTCGTCGAATCCGCCGACTTCCGTAGCTTTGAAAGCGGCCGAGATGGCCATCGAGATCTCCCGGCCCGAATCAGCCATCGAACACATGCTGCTTTGCTTTAAAGCGAGCGTCCCCGTCGTTACCGGCACCACAGGCTGGTACGATGACTTTGCTAAAGTCGAACAGGCACTCCGTGAACACGAGGGAGCTCTGCTGCACGCCACGAATTTCAGTTTGGGCGTCAACATCTTCTTTGAGATCAACCGGAAACTGGCGGCATTGCTGCACAATCACCCGGAATACCGCGTGTCACTGGAAGAGATCCATCACCTGCAAAAACTGGATGCACCGAGCGGAACAGCGATCACGCTTGCAAAACAAATCCTCGAAGAACAGTCACAACTCAGCGCCTGGCAACTGATCGAAAACGGAGAGGCTGAAGATGCCGACAAACTCCCGATCCATGCCAAACGACTGCCGGATGTACCGGGCACACACAGCGTCACTTACACTTCCGAAATAGATTCCATCTCCATCACACATGAAGCGCACAGCCGGAAGGGTTTTGCGCTCGGAGCCGTGCTTGCCATGGAATTTTTACATAAAAAATCCGGGATTTATACAATGAAAGACGTTCTCAACGTTTAAAAGAACCGAAATTAATACCTTCAATGAACGCACTCTATTTTTACCTCTTTTTCCTCGCCCACCCGTACCTCTCGCTTTGGTGGAAAAGTTTTGAACACGCCGGACGAAAATCCTGGGAAGCACTTGTTCCGGGATATAACTACTTCGTGGCCTTTAAGATTTCCTGTGAAAAACCCTGGTGGTCTTTCCTGATGCTCATTCCCGGCATTCACATCGTGATGTGGTCGGTGGTGAACCTGAGCTACATCCGTAAGTTCGGTTATTTCTCTTTGGGAGATACTTTCCAGGGGATCTTCTTCCCCTACCTGATCTTTAGCAAAATTGCGAAGAACGGCGAAAAGCCCGTGGGAGAAACGAACTGGGCCAATGAAAAAGAGCGCGCAAAACGCGAATGGGGAGATCACCTCGTATTGTTCCTGGTGCTTCCGGTAGTCGGACACGTGCTCGCATTTATTTTCAAAGCGATCAGTCGCGAAAAACCCGGTTCGAAATCCAAAGTGAAGGAATGGGGAGACTCCATCCTCTTTGCACTCGTGGCCGCGAGTATCATTCGGACTTACGTGTTCGAACCTTTCCAGATCCCGACCGGATCCATGGAAAAAACACTCGTTGTCGGGGATTTCCTCTTCGTAAACAAACTCGCTTACGGACCAAAGGTTCCCGTAACGCCGCTTTCCTTTCCGCTCGTACACAACACCATTCCATGGATCAACATCCGTTCATACAGTACACTGGAAACCTGTAATTATACGCGATTGCCCGGCTTTACAAAACCGGATCACGGCGACGTCATGGTATTTAACTTTCCTTCCGGCGACACGGCCGTTTACGATCCGCGCATGCCGAATGGACTGATGGGACACGATTACCACGGAATTATACGCGACGAGGCGTTTTATTTGTATGATCAACAAAATAAAACCAGCCAACAATACAAAATGGGTCAGGCTTTAGAGGAACTGAAAAAACGTCACCCGCAAATGAGTGCGGCGGAACTGCAAGAAAAAGCACAGACGCTGGCGCAGGATTATTACTACCAGAAATTTATTAAAGAATTCGACTACTGGAGGAACCAGGCGCGGGCAGAGATCAAAAATGAAAAGATTGTTCAGTCTCGCACAATGGATAACGGCGATCCGGTTAGTCACTACGGAGTAATTTACAGACCGGTCGACAAACGCGAAAACTACATCAAACGCTGCGTCGGACTCCCGGGAGATTTTATCGAGATCCGAAACTCTGTTTTGTATATTAACGACAAAGCGGTAAAGCCGAAACCTTATCAGGCCATGCAATACATCGTAACGGGTGAATTCAGTCCCACCTCGCCGGAGAGAATGAAAGAGAAATACGGACTTGAAGAAAGCCGGGATGATTACAAGCCATACGGAAAAGGATATAAAATCAACGCCACGGCGAATGAACTAAAAAAACTCGAAAGAGACTTTCCGCGTGCCACCTTCACACTTTCACGCGACAAACAGTATTCTGACAGTTCGGGTTATCAGCCCAGCTGGCTGGAAAAGCTCATCAATATGAACACTTTTCCCAATGATTTTAGCGTCAATAACACGATCACGGACTTTGGACGGATGCAAATCCCTAAAAAGGGCATGACTGTTCAGTTGACCAAAGAGAACATCCCGTTCTACCGCCGGATCATCCACGCGTATGAGGGGCACGACCTGCTCGAAAAAGAAGACGGGATTTACATCGACGGTAAAAAAGCGACTTCGTATACTTTTGAAATGGACTATTACTGGCTCATGGGAGACAATCGTTTTAACTCTGCCGACTCCCGGATCTGGGGCTTCGTTCCCGAAGATCACGTGGTCGGAAAAGCTTCCCTGATCTGGTTTTCCAAAAGTCCGTTCGAAGGATTCCGAACCGAACGTACCTTCCAATGGATCAAATAAACGGAACGGTATTTCCAACGGCTTACTTCGGGAACATCGCGTACTTCAGGCAACTGGCATTGTCCGGAACGGCTCACATGGAGACCTGCGAAACGTACCCCAAACAAACGTTTCGCAACCGTTGTACAATCCTGTCGGCAAACGGACTTATTAACCTGAGCATTCCTGTCAAACGTCCGAACGGTTCGAAAACGCTTACGCGTGACATTGGCATCGACAATTCCAAAGACTGGCGTAAAATTCACTGGCGTTCCATTGAAAGTGCTTACGCTTCGGCACCTTACTTCGAACATTACGGCCCGCTGATGCGCGAACTGCTGGCAACACCCGAAACGAATCTCGTAAAATTCAATACCGAACTCACGCGGACGATCCTGGGCTGGCTCGACATTCCCACGACAATTATGGAAGGTAACGACTTCTTTAACGACAGCACCATCGAAGCGCGCTTTGAACTCCCGGAACCATACCCGCTCTACCAGCAGGTATTTACGCCCTCCCGAAACGAACACATTTCAAACCTCTCCCTGATCGATGCACTGTGCAACGAAGGACCGCTCGCACGAAAATTACTCATCCGATAGCCTGTACCGGTCAAAAAAAGTAGCGGTGAAAAAATGATTATTTTTTCGTTAAAATGCTTGCAATTCTGAAAATCTGTTGTATCTTTGTAATGATTTAGGTGGTTAGGTTAGGTTGATTAGTGAATGGAGGGAGGACGCCCGTTTTCCCTCCATTTATTTTATACTAATAATTCAAATACATGAAATCGTTACACGTTTTTTTACTCATTGCACTTACGGCTCTGCAATTTAGCTGTAAATCATTTAGCCAAAAGAAAGGAACCACCGATTCACACGAAGCTTCCATTGCATTTTACAACGTCGAAAACCTCTTCGACACGATCAATGATCCGCTTATCAATGACGAGGAATTTCTTCCGGATGGCAGAAATGAGTGGAATTCGCAACGCTATAACGAAAAGATCGATCACATCAACAAGGTCTTCGACCTCTTTCAGAATCCCCTGCTCATCGGCCTGGCTGAAATTGAAAATGCACAGGTCGTTCGCGATGTCATGAAAGCATCTTCCCACGCGGAAACCTTCGGGCTCGTTCACTTCCAGAGCACGGATGCGCGCGGTATCGATGTGGCACTGATCTACGACTCTTCGCGCCTCGAGTTGAAGAATTCCGGTTTCATTCGCTTTGACCTGACAGATGAGAACGGTGAGATCGATCACACGCGGGATATTCTCTGGGCAGAATTCAAAACGGGAAAAGAAACGCTCTTCGCAATGGTCAATCACTGGCCAAGCAGACGCGGCGGACAGGAAGCCTCCGATTCCAAACGCGTGCTCGCCGCACAGAACGCCCGTAAATTCATTGATAGCCTTCTCAACGAGCATGACGATGCACAGATCGTATTCATGGGTGATCTCAACGATTATCCCGAAAACAATGCTCCGAAACTCATCGCTGAAAAACTGGTGCCGATGATCACCAAAAGCAGCGGACAATATGCCGGCTCCTATAATTACCGCGGCGAATGGGACGTACTCGATCACATCCTCGTGTCCGAAGGGTTTCTGGCTGAAAAGAAAATGTTCGTCGAAAAGGATTCCGGAAAAATACTCTCCCCGGAATTCATCATGGAAACCTACAAAGGCGATATCGTTCCATTCAGGGCTTACGCCGGCAGCAAGTACCTCGGTGGCTATTCCGACCACCTGCCCGTCTGCATTTCGGTGCACATGCCCTGATCCGCTAAAAATCGTACGGCAAACGTTCCCGGTAAAGGTATTTTTTCTGGGCTGATTCAAAAGGCCTGTACACGTAGTAGACAAAGTTGTTGTAAATATCGATCTTGTCGACATACCGGTTTACGAGCTTTACTTTCTCCCCTATTTCACCGGTACGTACATCGATCAGGCCAATATAAGAATAACCCGCTTTTTCAAACACAGCGTAGATCTTTCCCGTGCCCTTATCCTGGATGAGTTGCTTTTTCCAGCCGCTTGCCTTCGGATGATAGTGATGATAAATGGACACGCTGTCCAGCTTGTCCCCGAACTGATCGAAGGTATACATCCGGTCTTTGTAATAGTCGAACACAAAGATCGAGTCATTTCGGAAAAAAAAAGGTGCGTAGAGTTCCTTGTAGTAAATAGACTGCGTAAAATAGTTAGCCCCGACCCATATCTCGGCATCGATGCCGGTTTCCAGTTCTTTGTACCGGGCCCATAGTTTCGTCCGAACGTCGACCCACTTGTATTCGGAACGGTACAATTCCATCATCAGTTCGTCCTCGACGTGCATAATCTTCCGGTAGGCCGAATCGACCTGGTCATAAGTATAGTAGTCAAAGGCCGGGTAGTTTTTATCGAAGGTTGAAAAGTACATTTTCGTACGGCTCGTATCGATGATCGGCGCCACGTATTCGTAAAAATATGCCGGGTCAAGTGAAGAGATCCCGATCTTGTTGCCGTTCAGCTGGATTCCGTAAACGCTTTTTTCACAGAGGATGTGCGCATTTCCACGGTAATCGCTCGTGAGTCCGGTCGCCGTTCCCGGAACCTGGAAAGAATTCTGTACGCGCTGTCCGTCATAAAGAAGCAGTTCACTTCCTTTCTTTAGTCGCTTCGGGTAGGCCAGCAAAACAAGCCTTCCGTCCGACATGATCTCAAAATCCGCCACGCTCAGTCGTTGCGATTCATACACGATTTGCGGCACTCCCTGCGGACGAACGATCACTTCCGCCTCCTGTTGCACCGGCAGGGCTTTCAGGTAATAGCGGATCGTCAGCGTATCTTTTTCGGAATCACGGCCGGAGCCCAGGTTTTTCAGATCATCGGAATAACCGTTATACAAGCGATGCGACACCGAAAGCCGGTAATGTTCTCCCCTGATCAGTTGAGTGCTTGCAATTCCCCGCGAATTACTGTGAATGATCCGCAAATCGCTGCCCAATGCGAGGCTGATATCGGCATTCGGAACAACTTCGCCGCTTTCCACATCCTCCAGGTAAATGCGTACCCAGACGCTATCCTGCGCCAGGCCACGGAAACCGAACGCTAAAACGAAAAATATCACTATCGGAACAGATCGAATCATAGGTGTTTTTCAAAGGAGATGCAAATTGGCCGGTTTTTCCATAAATCAGAGTCAAAATTACCACTTCTCACAGCAAAAACAAAGATCCCCGGTTTGTCATTGCGCAACTCATCAAAAAAGGCCTTCAAACAATGCGTTTCGAAGGCCTTTTAAAGTATCGTATTAAAACAAAGTCACTTACACGTGCAGCAGCCAGTTGAATTCATCTGCCACTTTACCTGCTTTCAGATCGTCCAGGTATTTCTTCACACGCGCCGAGAACTTGCGGGTTTCAACCGCCGGAAGCGTAAACAACTCATCCCGGAAACCGATCTTCGCAATCTGTGCAATAGTAGCGGCCGTTCCCGCACCGAAGGCTTCCGAAAGACGGTTCTCGCGAATCGCGTTGATCACTTCTTCCACGGAGATCTTACGCTCTTCGACGCGTACACCCCAGGCATGTGCGAGGTCGAGCACCGAACGCTTGGTAACGCCGCGCAGGATCGTATCGCTTTCTTCAGACGGAGAAATGAGTATATCGTCGATCATGAATACAATGTTCATGGTTCCGGATTCCTCGATGTACTTATGCTCCACGCCATCCGTCCACACGAGTTGGTGAAACCCTTTTTCGGCACCGAGTTTGGCAGGATAAAGCGAAGCGGCATAATTTCCCGCTGTTTTTGCACGTCCGACACCACCCACGGAAGCACGTGTATAATACTCTTCGATCTTCACGTTTACCGGCGTGGAATAATAAGCACCCACGGGGCAGGCAAAGATCACGAATTTGTAATTTTCAGAAGGACGGATTCCCACGAATTCGTCCGTTGCGAACAGGAACGGACGCAAATACAATGAATAACCGTCTTTCGCCGGGATCCAGTCGCGCTCTACATCTGTAAACCTGCGTACCAGCTCCACGAACATTTCGGGTTCAATCATCGGCATACACATCCGCTCACTCGACTCGGCAAAACGGTCCGCATTCATGTCCGGACGGAAGATCACAACTTCTCCGCTTTCGGTCTTATAAGCCTTCATTCCTTCAAAGATCGACTGACCGTAATGAAGCGCCGACGTCGCCGGATGCAGGTCCAACGGACCAAAGGGAACGATCTCGGGCTTTTGCCAGCTACCGTCCTTATAATCCATCACGAGCATGTGATCTGTAAAAATGCGGCCGAAAGGAATGTCCGACCAGTCAACCTGGGAAATTTTAGATTCTGTAGCAGGGGTCACTTTTATTGAAAGAGAATCTTTGATCATAACTATTTTTTCGATGTGCGAATATAACCAGAATCTGTGAGATTTGTTCTATTGCTTCCCGAATCAGCACAGAATTGCGTATTTTTGATCTCTTTGCAAAAAAATGTCGGGAAAGAAAAATTAAGTTGGAAAAAAGCAGGGAAATATTGCGCAAATACTGGGGCTTTGAAAATTTCCGGCCCCTGCAGGAAGACATCGTCGACACGGTGATCAACGGGCACGATACGCTTGCCCTGCTCCCCACCGGCGGAGGTAAATCCCTTTGTTTCCAGGTACCCGGACTCGCACGGGAAGGCATTACCCTCGTGATTTCCCCGCTTATCGCATTGATGCAGGACCAGGTCCGGAACTTGCGTAAACACGGTATCCGTGCCGCTGAACTCGTCAGTGGAATGTCCTACCGGGAAATTGACATCCTGCTCGACAATGCGCGTTTCGGAGGCCTCGACTTTCTGTACACCTCCCCTGAACGAATCGGTTCCACTCTCTTTATCGAACGTTTTAAAAACATGCAGGTCGGCCTGATCGTAGTCGATGAAGCACATTGCATTTCCGAATGGGGGCACGATTTCAGGCCGGCATATTTACAGATCAGCGAACTGCGCGAAATTCACCCCGAAGTTCCGGTCATAGCACTTACTGCTACGGCAACCCAACAGGTTCGAGAGGATATTTGCACCCAACTCGAGCTACGACAACCCGTGTGCTTCGAAGCACCGTTCCTCCGGGAGAACCTCGCCTATAAAGTCGTACAGACCGATAATAAACGCGACCTGATCGTGCGTTACCTGCAAAAACACGCAACCGAAAGCGGTATTATTTATTGCCAGACGCGCAAAAGTGTAAAGGATGTGACCAGGCACCTGCTCGCGCTGGGCGTCAAAACGGGGATCTACCACGGTGGGATGAACCGCGACGAGCGCAAACTCATGCTCGAGGCCTGGATGAAGAACCAAACCAGGATCATGGTCTGTACGAATGCCTTCGGAATGGGGATCGATAAACCGGATGTACGCTTTGTATTGCATTATGAATTTCCCGACAACCTCGAAGCCTATTTCCAGGAAGCCGGACGTGCCGGACGAGACCGGGAGCCCGCAGAAGCGATCGCTTTTTACGCATCAACTGATACGATTGACTTGCTCGAACGCGTGCAGCAACGCTTTCCCGAACCCGAAAAAGTATTGCAGGTATATCGCGCGTTGTGCAATCACCTTCGGATCGCCATCGGCTCCGGAACGCTCGAAACGTATCATCTCTCGCTCAAAGAATTTGCCCGGCTTTTTCGCATTGATCCGCTGCTGTGTTACAACGCCCTGAAAATGCTCGAACTCAATGGCGACCTCACTTTTTCGGAAGGTGTTTTTCACCCGACACGCATTCGCATTGCCATCGGGAATAAAGAACTTTACAATTTCCAGATCAAATACGAGCAGTACGCACCCTTTATCCAGCTCGTTTCCCGCAGCTATCCCGGAATTTTCGATCATTTCTTTGAGATCGACGAACGCGAAGTGGCCAAACGCCTTTCCAAATCCGAAGAAGAAGTAAAAAAAATCCTGCAGGCACTGGAAAAATACGGCGTGCTTGACATAAACTGGCAAAGTGCCCTTCCTTCGGTGACCTTTCAGCACGAACGCCTGCCGGACGACTACCTCAGGCTCGCCCCGGAAGTGTACCTCAACCGGAAAGCCCATGCACTTAAACGCGTGGAAGCCGTCATCGAATACCTCACCGAACCGAAGTGCCGCGTCGTACAATTACTGAACTACTTCGGACAACGTGCCGAAAAGTGCGGTACCTGCGACGTCTGCCTGGCAGAAAAACGCCAACAAAAACTCCCTTCCGATTCCGAAGTACTGGAGTTTCTGCAAACCCCGGCGAACCTCGAAGCATTGCAGGATCGTTTCAACCTAAATCCACAAGAATTAAAGCGGATCCTGCACAAACTCCTGCTTGAAGAAAAAATAAAAGAACACGGAGGGAAATTTCAGAGGGTTTAACTTCGAATACGAAGCAATCCGCTTGTGCAATTCCAGGGCCAGAACTGCCTCTCGAATGACAGGGGAGGAAATAGCGACCATTCTTCCGCAGCCTCACCGTACACCACAACCCTACAAAAACTTCCTATACACGAATACCTCCAAGCCGAAGCAATCCGCGTGTACTTTACACCGCGCTTCAGTGTAAGCTGCCGGGACCCAACACATGCAGTTCCGCAGAACTTTTACCTTGTCCGAATCCGCCTCCAGGCGGAAAGTTTGGTAAAATGTTCCGGAACAAATGCTGTTTGGGTGGCAGCTGCAACGTAGCGCTAGACTTTTTTGCCTACTTTTTTTGGCAAT
>CAYMEW010000029.1:0-55499 GCA_964389755.1 uncultured Flavobacteriales bacterium
TTACCGGAGTAGAAATTCAGGGAACGCGTTACCGTTTGAAGTGCTATCACTTCTCCTACACCCTTTCGGCAGATGGCATTTTGCATGTCACAAGACACGTGAAAGTGCAGGAGAACCGACCGGGCTTTTACGAGCGTTATGTCTGCGACCCGGTACTCAATGCCTCCAGACCAGTATCCTCACTGAGTCGCAGGGAAAGGAGGCAGCAAGAGCGAAAGTTCAGGCAGCGGGAATAGCCGATAGTCGTTTTTAACGGTTGGGGAACCTGAATAGGCAGGCGAGTTTTCCCGTTTTACGGATAGGATTTACTATCCTTAAAAATCCTGCCTTCCGAGATCATCGTCACTTTCAATTTGATTTCGAACCAATTTTTACGATCCGATCGCTTAGAATACGTCACATGCCGTATGCGAACATTCGGCATAACGCACTACTTTTATCAAAAAGTCAGTCCATGATACGCATTGCCCTCGCCGAAGACAATAATTTTCTCGCAGCATCCATCCGGGATAAGATCGGTCTCTTTCCCGAAGAACTGAAGTTCAAATTTCGCGGGGAAAACGGCAGCGACCTCCTGGACAAACTCCAAAACGACAGCAATATCGACGTTATCCTGATGGACATCCAAATGCCAGTCATGAATGGCATCGAAGCTACCGAACTGGTCAGTAAAAAATTCCCGCATATCCGCATCATCATGTTAACCGTGCTCGATGACGAGAACCACATTTTCCAGGCCATTCGCGCCGGCGCCAACGGTTACATTCTTAAAGACGAACCGCCGCAACGTCTGCTTGAAGGTATTCGTGATATCATGAACGGAGGAGCCCCGATGTCTGCCGGAATAGCTTCGAAAGCACTGAAGATCCTGCGAAACCCCGACAGGTTGCATCAGCCCGAACAAGCGGACTTTAAACTCACCGCCCGCGAAACGGATGTGCTCGTCCAGCTTTCCAACGGACTGGATTACCGTGAAATCGCGCTGAACCTCAATATTTCTCCTGGAACCGTTCGCAAACACATCGAGAACACGTATTCCAAACTCCAGGTTCACAACAAGATCGAAGCCGTGCAGCTCGCGATCCGGAACCGCATCATCTAAGCGCCTTTCTCCTCGAAATAGGTATCGATTACTTCACGGATAGAGCCGTACGTTTCCATGGTGAGCGCATACACCTCATCCCGGCTTAGCCATTTCGCTTTTGTAATTCCCTCTTTCTTCTGAGGCGTTAGTTTCTTAGGTCCGTCGTAGTCCAGACGGTACCAGTATGTTTTTTTAATCGTCGGGCGGCCTTTGTACGTATATGTATGATAGGTATTTATGAGCGGTTCTCCCAAAACCGGGTTTACAATTCCACACTCCTCCTCGATCTCGCGTACGGCGCATCGTTCGATGTTCTCACCGGCATCCAGTTTGCCTTTTGGAATATCCCACACCCCGTTTCGCTTAATTAGCAAGTACTTATCTTCCCGTTTTACAATCCCTCCCGCAGCTTCGATGAATTCGAACTTCTCGAACAAGGCTGCAAAGGCCGATTCGGGACGCTTACTTACAATATAGATAGGCGTGTTCAAAGGATCGTTTTGAGCCCATTCGAAGATCCCTGTCCGCAGCACCTTGAGTTTTTCACTGTGTATCACCACGCGCTCTTCCGTGGTTTTTTGAAGTTTTTGCACAATATAAACAGGGGAGTTTTCTATAAAAACTTTGTACATTTGCGATTATGATTTTGAATAACGATCGAGCGCTAAAGGTAGCAGAATTTTTATTAAAAATAAAAGCTGTTAAACTGCAGCCAAACGCCCCGTTTACCTGGGCTTCCGGATGGAAATCCCCGATCTACTGTGACAATCGTGTCACACTGTCATACCCGACCATCCGCACCTTCATTCGCCAGGCTTATGCCGAAGCAATTCTCGAACATTTCGGAAAGCCGGATATCGTTGCCGGAGTGGCAACCGGTGGTATTGCACAGGGAGCTCTCGTGGCGCAGGAGCTCGGTCTGCCCTTCGTATATGTGCGTAGCGAAGCAAAAAGTCATGGTATGGGAAACCAGATCGAAGGACATTTTGAAGAAGGACAGAAAGTAGTGGTCATCGAAGACCTTATTTCTACCGGAGGGAGCAGTCTCAAAGCAGTTGAGGCGCTACGCGATGCCGGACTCGAAGTGAAAGGTCTGGTAGCCATTTTTACATACGGTTTTCAAACCGCCGCAGACAATTTCAACGAAAAAGCCTGCCCGCATGTTACCCTTACAAATTACGATTTTCTCGTCGAAACAGCACTTGAAAAAGAATATATTACGGAGCAGGATGTTCAGTCTCTGAAAGAATGGAGAACGGCTCCGCAAAACTGGAAACAATGAAACTCGAAAGCAAAGAAGTACTGGTAAACGCCGAACGCGATGAACTGCGCAGCTTCGTTAAAAACCCGGAGAACATCATTCACCTGCTTCCGCAGGATGCCATTTCAGACTGGCAGGCAGATTCCGAAAAATGTTCTTTCAAAGTACAGGGCGGAGTGGTGATCACACTTGTCGCTGCCGGTGATAACGGTTCGGATGAAGTCTATATGAAAAGCGGAGAAAAATCCCCGTTCGACTTTAATTTGGTCATTCATCTGGATGAAGCCGGTGCCGGACAAACCAAAGGACACATCTCCTTTGACGGAAAAGTAAACATGTTCCTGAAAATGATGGTTGAGAAACCTCTTTCAAACCTGTTTAATTACATGTCCGAAAAAATGCAGGAACGCTACGCCTGAAGTTCCCGCTCCAGGAAGCGTACCTCTTTTAAAGCATAAGCGCGCAGATCACCGTTTTCAGCATGCCGGATAATCAGGCGACCTTCCTGGTCGAGGCCTTCAATGACCCCGGTAAAGATTCCTCGCTCGTCCTCAAAACGACTTTCCTGGTGCAACAGCCACAAATTTTTCAGGTATAACTGTTCCACGGCCTGGAAATCTCCGTCGGACAGCAATTTGTAATACAAATCGAAACGGTAAAGCAACTGTTCGCACACGGACTGGATAACAAGTTCTGTTCCGGTCTCCGAAAAAAGACTGGTTGCCTGCAGGGAACTCTCAAATTCCTGGTTCACATTGAGGCCCACACCGATAATCGAACTATAAATGCGTTCCTGCCGCAACTGGTTTTCGATTAGGATTCCTGCGATCTTTTTACGATTGACGACAATATCATTCGGCCATTTGATCTGCGCCGGCACTCCGTGAACCTGTAGCAGGTCGATCAGTGCCAGGCTCACGACCTGGTTTAATACCTTTGCCGATTGTACTGACAGATTTTCATGACGCAGGTAACAGGAAAGCATCAGGTTTTTACCGGCTTCCGACACCCAACTGTTCGATCGTTGCCCCCTGCCATTTGTCTGGTTTTCTGCCAAAATAACAGTCCCGCTTTCTATTTGTGCGGCTTTAATAAGATTGGCAATATAATTGTTCGTAGAATCAACCGAATGCAACCTGATGATTTTTCGTACGATCATATAAACAAATGCGTTTAATTGTGCGTTTTTAGTAAGGTTAAAGTTAAAATTAAAAGTTAGTTTTGTAGGATAATAGTGAATGCAATTGAGTAAAAAAGAAATTAATTCGCGCCTTTTGTGTGATGCAATCGTAGAAGGAATGCAGGAAAACAAGGCCAAAGACATCGTCATTCTTGATCTCCGAAATGTTACTGGTTCCGTTACAGATTTTTTTATAATCTGTACCGGAGAATCTTCAACCCAGATAGATGGTATTTCAGCAGCCGTTGAACGCCGTACGCGTAAGGAACTGAAGGAAAAGCCATGGCACACGGAAGGGCGCGGGAACAGCGAATGGGTGCTGATGGATTACGTAAACGTGGTAGCTCACGTCTTCTATAAAACAGCACGCGAATTTTACGACCTCGAGGAACTGTGGTCAGACGCAAAACGAACAGATGTCCCTAATTTGAATTAATCGAAATGGCAGAAAACAACAAAAAACCAAATACGCCCAATAAAACCCCTTTCTCAATCTACTGGATTTACGCGTTGATCGCCATCGGACTGATCGGAGTACACCTCTTCCTGAACGGATCGGCCAGTATGACAGTTAAGTACGAAAACCTGTTCTTTGACCTGGCTCGTAATAATTATGTGCAGGACATTAAACTGATCAATAAAACTCGTGCCGATTATCACCTGACGGAACAGGGTGTGAATTACGTTAAAAATTCGAAAGAACCGGGGTTCAAAGAACTGAAGGACGTTATTTCCAAAAGTAGTTCCAAACCGACAGAGATCGATCTTACGACCCCGATTTCGGACAACGGTTCCTTCGTCGGAGAACTCAAAGAGATCCAGGAAGAACAGCGTAAAAACGAACAAAAAGTGGTTCAGTTCACCCCGACGGAAGAAGTGAACTACCTCGGCACGATCGTCGGCTACATCCTTCCGCTGGCCATTATCATTCTTGTCTGGATCTTCGTGATGCGACGGATGACAGGCGGTGGCGGCGGAGCCGGCGGACAGATCTTCAACATCGGGAAGTCGCGTGCGCAGCTCTATGAAAAGGGCAAAACCACGAACATCACGTTTAAAGACGTTGCCGGGCTGGAAGGCGCCAAAGAAGAGATTCAGGAGATCGTCGAATTCCTGAAAAATCCGAAAAAATACACCGAACTCGGTGCTAAAATTCCGAAAGGAGCCTTACTTGTAGGACCTCCGGGAACCGGTAAAACCCTGCTTGCGAAAGCCGTTGCAGGAGAAGCGAAAGTTCCGTTCTTCTCCCTGTCGGGTTCCGACTTCGTCGAAATGTTCGTAGGTGTGGGAGCCTCACGGGTTCGTGACCTTTTTAAACAGGCCAAGGAAAAATCACCGGCCATCATCTTTATCGATGAGATCGATGCCATTGGGCGCGCCCGTGGTAAGAACAACAGTTTCGGCTCGAATGACGAACGGGAGAACACGCTCAACCAGCTCCTTACGGAAATGGACGGTTTCGGTACAAACTCCGGTGTGATCATTCTGGCGGCAACCAACCGGGCGGATGTACTCGACGGAGCCCTCATGCGTGCCGGACGTTTTGACAGGCAGATCTATGTGGATATGCCCGACATTAACGAACGAAAAGAGATTTTCCAGGTACACCTCAAACCGATCAAACTCGACACCAATATCGATATCGATTTTCTCGCAAAACAAACACCCGGATTTTCCGGTGCCGACATTGCCAACCTTTGTAACGAAGCGGCACTTATCGCAGCCCGTAAAGGAAAGAAAGCGGTCGATAAACAGGATTTCCTCGATGCGGTTGACCGGATCATTGGCGGACTTGAGAAAAAGAACAAGATCATTACCAAAGAAGAAAAACGCGCAATCGCCTTCCATGAAGCCGGCCACGCAACCATTTCCTGGTTGTTGGAACACGCGCATCCGCTTGTAAAAGTAACGATCGTTCCGCGCGGACAATCGCTTGGTGCAGCCTGGTATTTGCCGGAAGAACGCAGCATTACCACCACCGAGCAGATTCTCGACGAAATGTGTTCCGCACTCGGTGGACGTGCTGCAGAAGAACTTATTTTCGGACGTATCAGTACCGGAGCGCTCTCCGATCTTGAAAAAGTGACCAAACAGGCGTATGCAATGGTTTCCATTTACGGACTTAACAAGCGTATCGGAAACCGTTCTTACTACGATTCCCAGGGTCGTGACATGTTCACCAAACCTTATTCGGAAGATACCGCCCGCGTTATCGACGAAGAAGTGAGCAAAATGATCGAAGGGCAGTATCAGCGTGCGCTTGAGATTCTGACGAATAATCGTGAAAAATTGACTAAATTGGCTGAAAAGCTACTCTCTACCGAAGTCATTTTCAAGGAGGACCTGGAAGAGATCTTCGGAAAACGCCCCTGGGGTGCTGAAGAAACGCCGCTTGTAAAAGAAGAAGTTCAGGAAGTAAACGACCTGCACGATATTCGTGAAAAAGAGCACCAGGCGGAATCCGAAGCGCAGAATCAGCCGGGTACGAATAAAGAACCGGAGCAGCCAAAAGAAGCAGGAACTGAACATGACGCGTCTGAAGAAAATGATGAAAACGATCCGGGAACAACTCGCGACGTTCAACATTAAGCTATTCCACGAACCCCGTTACGTGGCTGTTTTCAGAACGAAAGAAACGCATTTGATCAGTCTCTATAAATTATTACTCGAAGAACAGGACATTCCCGTGGTTGTATTCAACCAACGGGATTCGTCTTATAATGCCTTCGGCGATATTTCGCTCAATGTGCCGCGCCAGTTTGAGGAAGCGGCTAAAAAAATCATCCGGGAACATGAATGATATTCTAACGCGATCCATTACAGGTGCCCTTTTTGTTAGCGCAGTAGTGGGAAGCCTCTACTTTTCTCCTCTTTCCACGGCAATTCTTTTCTCCATCGTGGTGCTCATCGCGCTGATCGAATTCAACCGTTTGTTTTCCGGGCATGAGATCTTTTCCGTTTCCTGGGAAACGTATAGCCTCGGTTCGCTCCTGACCTTCGGGATATTGCTCGGAGTGATTAGTGGTTTCCTTCCTCCGCTTGTTCTGGCGGTCATCATGCCCATATGGTTCACCGTCTTCCTGTTGGAACTCTTCCGAAAAAAAGCACACCCGATCGCGAATATGGCAGCTTTTGCCTTCCAGAACATGTACATCGTGGTTCCGTTTACGCTGCTGATCCTGCTTCGCTACCAGGTCGCTTCGGATGTGGCCCTAGTTATCGGGATGTTCGTGCTCATCTGGGCAAATGATACCTTTGCTTACCTCACCGGGCGACTTTTCGGAAAGACACGCCTTTTGGAACGTATTTCCCCGAAAAAAACCTGGGAAGGTACCCTCGGCGGTGCTTTGATGACCTTCGGTTTTGCACTTTCCTACGGACTGATCTTCGGGCAGCCCGGATTTATTTCCGGCGATCTGCTTTTCTGGATCGTGGCCGCGTTGATCATCGTACCGACCGCCGTACTAGGTGATCTCCTGGAGTCGCTGATGAAGCGCAGCCTGCATATCAAGGACACCGGAAGTATTCTTCCAGGCCACGGCGGCATCCTCGATCGCTTCGATGCTGCGATCTTCACCATTCCCTTTTTCTATTGCTGGTGCCTCATTTATATGTACTTTTGACCTAAAATCGATCATGAAACTACATCGTGAAGGCTATCTGATCATTGCCATCGGGCTGATTATCCTGACGGCCATTCAGTTCGGGAACTATTTTCTTTTTATTTATACCGGGTGGTTGTGGCTGTTCCTTTTACTTTCGCTTGGCGTGCTGGTAATGGCTTACCTGATCATCCAGTTCTTTCGCATCCCGAAACGCAGCTTCGCTTTTGAAGGAAATGAC
Organism: uncultured Flavobacteriales bacterium; assembly: GCA_964389755.1. GTDB lineage: Bacteria > Bacteroidota > Bacteroidia > Flavobacteriales_D > Crocinitomicaceae > JBBSUQ01. Next base: position 7,369 of record CAYMEW010000029.1, read on the forward strand.
ATTCTGTGTCCGGCCGACGGAAAGGTTGTTGTAATCGAAGAAGTGGAAGAAACCGAGTACTTTAAGGACAAACGCATCCAGATCTCGATTTTCATGTCACCGCTGAATGTCCACGCGAACTACAACCCGGTCTCCGGTATCGTGAAATACGTAAAATACCATCCGGGATTATTCCTGGTTGCCTGGCATCCGAAGAGTAGTACTGACAACGAACGGTCCACCTTTGTGGTGGAGCACGCCAACGGACAGGAAGTACTTTACAGGCAGATCGCAGGAGCGGTGGCACGCAGGATTTGTTATTACATTCGCGAAGGACAGCAGGTTCAGGCCGGTGAAGAATACGGATTTATCAAGTTCGGTTCGCGCATTGACGTGTTTTTGCCCCTGGGTACCAAAATTGACGTAAGCATTGGAGACGTGGTAAAAGCGAAACTGACGCGCCTCGGTGAATTGCAATGATTTTTTTGATACATTCGTAAAAAATAATCAAGATGAAAAAAGTATTTGTTGCACTCACACTCATGCTGTTTACCGCAACGGTTGCTTCCACTGCCTATGCAGCGACAAACGGAGACGGAACCAAAACAGAGGTTAAGAAAGAAGACAAGAAAAAGAAGAAGAAAAAGTCTTCCTGCAGCGAGGAGAAATCCGGTGAAGCCAAAAGTTGTGCTTCCGGAAAATCCTGCTGTTCCAAGAAATAAACCGGTCATTTAAAGACCTGTGAACCATCCGTCAGGACACGGATGGTTTTTTTATGTCATGTTTACAGCAGTCGGAGACTTTTTCTGACAGACTGTCTGTATTTAACGCATGGCAGCATCTTTGCTGAAAGCAGACCAAACGAAAAGAAATTATGGCAGAAGAAAAGGATATACACGAAGAAGAAGTGTCAAAAGAGAACGGTAAATCCGAAGGAACAGCCGGAGAAGCAGAAGCTCAAAGCGGTAAGGAAGCGACTGCGGAAGAGAAATATGCAGAGCTCAACGATCGTTTTCTGCGTCTTTATGCCGAGTTTGAGAATTTCCGTCGTCGCACCAACAAGGAAAAACTCGACCTGATCAATTCCGCATCGTCCGGTGTGTTGAAAGACATGCTCCCGGTGCTCGACGATTTTGAAAGGGCGATCCAAAATAACGATAAGGTAGAAGACGTGCAGGCGATGCGTGAAGGTTTCCTGCTTATTTACAATAAATTCAAGCATGTTCTCGAAGCAAAAGGCCTCAAGCCGATGCAGTCAAAGGGCGAAGCTTTCGACAGTGAACTGCACGAAGCGGTGGCAAATATCCCGGCACCGGAGGACGAACTGAAGGGAAAGGTCATTGAGGATGTCGAAAAAGGATATTACCTCAACGACAAAGTGATCCGTTTTGCAAAAGTGGTCGTTGGAAACTAAAACCATCCGAGAGTAAAAACACATGAGTCAAAAAAGAGATTATTACGAAGTACTGGGCGTTGCTAAAAATGCGTCGGAAGCTGAAATCAAAAAGGCATACCGGAAACTTGCGTTAAAATACCACCCGGACAAGAACCCGGGGGACAAAGACATGGAAGATCACTTCAAGGAAGCTGCAGAGGCTTACGAAGTGTTGAGCAACCAGGAAAAAAGAGCACGCTACGACCGTTTCGGACATGCCGGCATGAACGGAGGTTTCTCCGGAGGCGGTATGAACATGGACGATATCTTCTCCCAGTTCGGGGATATTTTCGGAAGTGCGTTCGGCGGATCTTTCGGAGGAGCACGTGGCGGTTCGCGCACCGTACGCGGTTCGAACCTGCGCGTTAAAATGAAACTGACGCTGGAAGAAGTAGCCAACGGAGTCAAAAAGAAGATCAAGGTCAATAAACTGGTGAATGCGGACGGCGTTACCTACAAGGATTGCACGACCTGTAACGGAACCGGCCGGATCACGCGTGTGGCGCAAACGTTCTTAGGTGCAATGCAAACGCAGACAACCTGTAACGTGTGCCAGGGTGCCGGCAAAGTGATCGATAAGAAACCGGCCGATGCCGATGCGCATGGACTCAAACGCCAGGAAGAAGTGGTGGAAATTGAGATCCCGGCAGGTGTGGAAGAAGGAATGCAACTCAGTGTTTCCGGAAAAGGCAATGCCGGACCTTTCAACGGAATCCCCGGTGACCTGATCGTTGTGATCGAGGAAGTACCGCACGAGCTCCTGCGCCGCGACGGTGAAAACCTCCACTACGAGGCATTCGTGAACTTTGTAGACGCGGTACTCGGAGAATCGATTGAAGTGCCGACCGTATCGGGAAAAGCCAAGATCAAGATCGAGCCGGGTACGCAGAGCGGAAAGATGCTGCGCCTGAAAGGCAAAGGTCTGCCCGTTTTACAGGGCTACGGACATGGAGATCTTTTCGTGCACATCAATGTGTGGACGCCCAAAAAGGTATCCAAAGAAGAAAAAGAAACACTCCTGAAATTGCGTGACAGCGATAATTTCACACCGAACCCGGACGGCAACGAAAAAGGGTTCTTTCAGCGTGTGAAAGATATGTTTCACGGATAATCCCAAAGAATAAGCTAAGAATGCCGGTTTTACGACCGGCATTTTTTATTTTTAGACCATGGAATATGCATACACCGGCCGGTTTGTCTGTACATTTTTACGAAGTACCGGAATGGTAGTTATACAGGCTCAGCCATACAGTTGGTATGCGTTTGCCTTACCGCAGGGATACTCAAAGATGCCTGTTGGTACGGTTCAACCACGGTTCAACCACGGTTCAACCCGGCCTCTGTCTTCCTTCAACGGAAAGACGCATTTTAATCCGGCCTGCGCTTCTTTTTGGCGGATTCGAAAAGGGAATGACTTTTTCGCGCTCTGCAGAGCGACGACAGGCAGGCTGCCTGTCTATTTAAAAAACGTACCGGCCGCAGGTTTGTTGCCTTTTTCATTCATCCAAACAACCAGTTTCCCATGAACAGTACCGACCCGGTGAACGCATCTCCACGCGCCTTTGGACCTTATTTACTCAGCTTTTTTGCTGTTATCACGACCTTCGTGTACCTCGGTCAGTTACCGCGATACATTCACCTGTACATTCAGACGGACAGCATGCACCTGGCCCAATACCTCACGTTGGAGGAGCAAATGGACCTGATGGGTAAAAACGTATTCCTGATCTACATGTTCATGCCCTTTGTGCTGGCACTCGGCGTGCTGATCCTCTGTCACCGGTATTTACTTGGAAAAACAGTGCTGAGCCTCTTCACTTCACGCACGCGTTTTGACGCGAAACGCTTTTTCACGATGTTCTTCCTGTGGATGTTCATCAACCTGTGTTTCGTCTCGTATGCCGTTTTCACGAGTCCGGACATTCAATCAGATCCGCAGTGGACAAGCTGGTTCGGTCTGCTGGGTATCTGCCTGGTTTTCGTTCCTGTGCAGATTGCATTCGAAGAAGCCTTTTTCAGGGGATTTTTAGCCGATATGATCCGTTTCCGCTGGACGAATCGCTGGGTTGTTGTTTGCGCAACCGCCCTCCTGTTTGCCCTCATGCATGCCGGGAATCCGGAAGTGAGCGCCATCGGTCCGATTATCATGCTTTATTACCTCGCACTGGGCGTATTCCTGGGTATCCTTGCCATCTTTGACCGCGGACTTGAACTGCCCATGGGGTTTCATTACGCCAATAACCTCGTGGGACTGCTGATTATTTCAAGCAGTTGGGGTGCGCTGCCGACAGATGCCCTGTTTATCGATGACGCGGCACCGTCATTCGGCTTCTTTAACTGGCTCGAGATCGGCGTCGTACTACCGGCTATTCTGTTAATTTTCCGGAAAATATATCGCTGGAAATAGGCAATCGGGTTCATTCCTCACGTTAATTTGTGTAAGTTTGACTGCCGGACCTTCAAAAAATCCGGGTTGTTAACAATCCACAGGACCGGTTTTTACGTATATCTGTTAAACGAAAACGCAATGGAAACTTATTACAATCCCGAAGACCTCAAGAAGTTCGGAAACATCACTGATTTTCAAAAAGAACTGGGCGATAAATTCTTTGATTATTACGGAAACGTATTCAAAGAAGGTGCTCTCAGCGCCCGCGAAAAATCCCTGATCGCACTGGCGGTGGCACACGCGATTCAGTGTCCGTATTGCATAGATGCTTATACGCAGGACTCTATGGAAAAAGGGTATGACGAAGAGCAGATGATGGAAGCCGTGCACGTCGCAGGCGCTATTCGTGGAGGTGCGTCTCTCGTACATGGCGTACAAATGATGAATAAGTACAAGAAACTTTCCATGTAAGCGAAAACTCCTTATAACAATATGATCAAATCGCTCAAAGCACAAAAACACAATCTTTCAGAAACAGAAAATCAGCTGCACCTCCTTCGGGAAGCGGGACTGACCTCCTTCCGGGATAAATTGAAGGAATCCGGTCTTTACCCGTTAAAACCGACCCAACTGGAGATCTTCCAGATCAACGTGGGAAAAATGTGCAACCAGGTTTGCAAGCACTGCCATGTGGATGCCGGTCCGGATCGAAAAGAGATCATGACGCGCGAAACCATGCAACTTTGCCTGGACGCTATTGAAAAGTCCGGTTGTCATACCGTGGACCTTACCGGCGGTGCTCCCGAAATGAACCCGGATTTCCGCTGGTTCGTGGAAGAACTCTCCAAAAAGGGAAAGAAGGTGATCGTACGCTGCAACCTGACTATCATCGTTGCCAATAAAAAATATTACGACCTGCCGGAGTTTTTTAAAAAACACGAGGTAGAAGTGGTCTCTTCCCTCCCCTATTTCAGTGCTGTTAAAACGGACTCGCAACGGGGGGAAGGCGTGTTTGAGAAAAGTATCCGTGCCTTAAAAATGCTGAATGAAGTCGGCTATGGTATGGAAGGTAGCGGACTGACGCTGAACCTGGTCTACAATCCGTCGGGTGCGTTCTTGCCGCCGGCACAGGCCGAACTCGAAGCGGAATTCCGCACCAAGCTGCGTAGCCGTTACGACATCGAATTCAATCACCTGCTGGCTATCACCAATTTGCCGGTTAGCCGGTACCTGCAATACCTCGTCGCTTCCGGGAACTATGGCGAGTACATGGAAAAACTGGTCAATGCGTACAATGCCGGAGCAGCAGCCAATGTCATGTGTCGCAATACGATCTCGGTGAGTTGGGACGGTTACCTCTACGACTGTGATTTCAACCAGATGCTGGACCTGCACGTGGCCGTAAAAAAATCGAAGCATCTTTCTGATTTCGATGCGGATGAACTTGCTGCGCGAACGATTGTCATTAACGAGCACTGCTACGGCTGTACGGCCGGTGCGGGATCAAGCTGCGGAGGATCGACCACGTAATGCGGGACGCACTGATCATATTCCAGAAAAACCCGATCGCCGGGAAAACCAAAACGCGCCTGGCCGCAACGATCGGGAACGAAAAGGCATTACGCGTATACGACGAACTTCTGAATCACGTTCACGGAGTTTGCGGTTCTGTAAATGCCGATAAATTCCTTTACTTTTCGGACCACACGGACTCCGAAGATCCACGCTGGAACAAAGGGTACCGGTTCTTTGTACAGCAGGGCGCCGATCTCGGGCTGCGCATGCGCAACGCTCTCAATGACCGACTTCAGGAAGGTTACTCACGCGTGGTACTCATCGGTACGGATTGTTACGAACTCACGAGCGAGGTGATCCGGGATGCATTCGAGGCTCTCGATAACACGGATTACGTATTCGGCCCTGCGGAGGATGGCGGTTATTACCTGGTTGGCGCGCGCGTCGTACACAATGCCGTATTCCTGGATAAAAGCTGGAGTCATGAGCAGGTATTGCAGGAAGCGCTGGATTCCGTGGCGCTTTCAGGTGCCAGTCACGCACTTGTGGCAACCCTGCCGGACGTCGATCGCGAAGCAGATTTGAAAACCCTGCGCCGGCTAATCGATTAACATGCACATTGCCGTAATCATACCTGTTCTGAATGAGGTCGAGGCACTTCCCCGCCTGCTTGATTACCTCGCAAGCGTACCCGGACAGGAGTTTTTTTCAATTACACTTGTTGATGGCGGCAGTACGGACGGTTCGCCCGACATTGCCGAATCGCGGAATATACGCTGCCTCCCCTGTGAACGCGGAAGAGCATTGCAACTGAACTACGGAGCCGCGCATACTACGGAACCCATACTCTATTTTTTGCATGCCGACGTGCTGCCGCCCCGCAATTTTGTGGCAGATATCCAAAAAGAGGTCTCAAACGGTATTCAGATCGGATGTTATCGCTTTCGTTTTGACTCTCAAAAGCTAATGCTCCGGATCAATTCCTATTTTACCCGTTTTGACCGGATGTGGTGCCGCGGTGGCGATCAGTCTCTTTTTATCAGTCGCGCGTTGTTCGAAAAACTGGGTGGTTTCGATACGTATTACAGCATTATGGAAGAATACGACCTGATCCGCCGGGCACGCAAAACCGAAACCTTTCGCATTATGACTGATGAAGTCGTTGTGTCGGCCCGCAAGTATTCCACGAATTCGTGGCTGCGTGTACAACTTGCCAACTTAAATGCCTTCCGCATGTTCCGGCGCGGCGCCCATCCGGACGCTATTCGAAAAGCGTACCAGGATCGACTAAATCCCTTCTGATAAAATACGTTAAAAGAATTCCGGCAGACGATCCAAATGCGCTGTGGAACGTAATTACTACCAAACACATCAAACAGCGCATTATGAAAAAGTACATTTTAATGACAGCAATCGCAGCCCTTAGCAGCCTATACGCAGCAGCGGGGAACGAACTCCCGACTATTGACAAGCAAATGCTTTCCGAAGCATCCGTTTTTGCGGACAAAATGGCCTCCGAGCCCGTACTCATCGTGTATCGCAAAGGATTTCCCTACGGCATATTTACGAAGTACCAGGTAACTATCGACGGGGAAGCGACCGATACGCTCTCCAACAAGGAAGTTGAGCAATTTACACTCACTCCCGGTTCGCACACCGTTGCGCCTAAGAAAGCAAAACGCGGTGTTACGATCCAGGCTGAGCCGGGCAAGACGGTCGTTGTCAAATACGCGACCCGCTTCGGACTCTTCGGTGCCCGTCCGAAACTCAAAGTGATGGAACTGGGCGAAGCGCAGGCTGATTCTGACCTTGTGAAGTAACGAAATACTTTTATAGAAAGATGATACCGGACGAAACTTTAGTCCGGTATTTTTTTGCCTTCAGATGCGGTTATTTAGCCGTTAAAAATTGCCTGCGCGGCCAGGCAGCCGCTGATTCGGACACTGATCAATCAATAAAACCCGGCCGTACAGAGACCGGGTTTTAAACCATATTAATAATTAAAGGGTTTAGTGCAACTGTACTTTGGCAACTTCACTGACACCGTTCATTTCGGCTTTGATGAAATAAACACCCTTGTGTAAGGCCGAAAGATCAATCATTGCCTTTTGGGTATCGCTGAACTTACCGCTATATACCAGTTTGCCGGTAATGTCGAATACTTCCACATTCACCGAACCCTTTCCATAACCGAGAAATTCCACATTCACCTCGCCCGCCGTCGGGTTCGGGTAAATTCGCGCTACAGCTGGTTTAGTCGGCTTTTGCATACTATTTCCCTCAGACTGGTCAAGGCTTTTTACGATCGGCAGGAAAAGATCTCCCGGCATCGTGGTGTTGTAGATCATCAAATAAACGGCCGCATCCTGTGCTGTATAAATGTCCGCCGTCTGTGCCGCAAGCGTTTCCAACAGTTCCACGCGATCACTGTCTGCATCCAGATAAGCCGTAAGCCCGACACCACTGTTTTCAAGGTCATAACGGAACTGTAACAGGTCTTTGCGGTCTGCACTTACCTGAGAACTTCCAAGCAGGTTTGAGAGGTACGTGTTCGCGTTGGTCAGGTCCGACTGCATGAGATAGATCCCGAAGAGGTCTTCCCGGGAACGCACCGTGTTTTCATCTTCCAAAAAGTCAATCAAATCGCTATAGTCAACCGTATCGGCACTGTCAAGCGCTGTTTTCTGAATAATGAAATCGTAGAGTTCCTGAATTGTGTTTTCGTTGTACTGAATTTGGTTGTACAGAATTTCACGGTCTGAAATACCTGTTTGCGCCAATCGAATGACAGTTAAGAAACCACGGGAGTACCCGGCATGTGTCACGATGTCGTAAATGTATTCACTAAGCGGCGAGTTAGCGAGCAAAACGTCTGTAAGTTGAGTGCTGTCCGGCGAACGATCCATGAATTCTTCCAGTACATAATCTGACAGATAAGGCGAATAAGTCAGCAAATCATTCGTAATGTGTTGCAGGTCATAGAAAGTCGCTACATAATTGCGTAAGTCTACCGTTGAACCGTTATCGATCAGACCGTTTAAAGAATCATTTACATCCGCAATCGAATCACGCTGAAATTTAGGCGCTAACTGTGAAATGATCTTTTTGGTAAGTTTTGACGGGCAGGCGTTCGTGGTCATGTACACCGGGTTTCCTCCGGCCGTTGCCTGGGATAAGGCAACTTTTGAAGTTGTGTAAGAATCGGGCGTTTGTACCGCATCCGCCAGATGCACATAGTCGATGAACTGCGAGGAGTTGTCGAACATCAAATCGTGTTCTAACGTACTGTTTTCTCCCTGATCGGAAAAGGTGTTGCGCGTCGCATGCTGACGCGCTGCTACGGCACTTGTCGGTACTTCGTAACCCTGATGGTAGTCGATAATACCGTTAACGGTCATATCAGCCTCATAAATATCTTTGTCGAAGGTATTGCAGAGCCATTGTAAACCTACTGCGTTCGGGTCCGGAGAGTTTAAGTTTACGGTCGTACCGTTCACCGCTTCCGATTGCCCGCCGATCTTTAAATCGTAAAACAGGTTTTTGTAAACCTCGTTGTGATCTGTTCCCGAATTACGGATAACAATACCGTAACTTTCACCGTCTCCGTGTGTAACACTTGTGTCGTCTTCTTCAAGCAATGTATTTTCAGATACGGTGTATCCCGTTGAATTAATCAGGTAAACCCCTGCCGATTGTACTGTGTTCGATTCACGGACGTTGAATGTATTGAGCGTAATCTGTTCGCGACGTGCTGAAATGGTCGTAATACCCAAACGGCAGTTGGTGAACTCATTTCGATCTACTAAAAAGCTTTGTCCACCAGCATTTAAAGCAATGATGCCGTATTCGAGGTTTTCAAATGTACCTGCATCATAAGCAGTACATGGAAGCGACGTACTCGTGCAGTGTGCCTGTACGTAAAATTCGGAGTTGGCGGCATAAATTCCGCGACCAGCTTCAAAGCCCAACGTACCGGTTGGTATGTCATTTAAGAAATCACAACCTACGAAACGAACGCCTTTTGTGCGGTCGAGGCGGACATGTTCTTCGATATGAACGGACGGTATTTTTAAAAGTCCTGTCCAGTTAAAGGTACAGTTGGTAAAATAGCTTTGGTTGTTGTAATTGTTCGGGGAGGCATATGCCGGAATCCATGCGTCACGCTGGTTGTTTCTGAACGTGGAATTTACAGCCTGTATAAAACCGCCGTTACTGGCATTGGAAAAGTTGTTGCCCGAAACACGTTTTGCAGCAAGTACAGCGATATAAGCGTGCTCGATAATGGAACTGTTTTTCATTTCAAGGCGACCCTGCATCGAATTATACATCGAGCCTTGTACGAGCGAAGGGTTTCCCCACACTTCCACACCCATCCACATGCTTTCTTCGTTGCAGGCATCATTTACCGTAAGTCGTGTGTTGTCGAGAATCAGGTGACCGCCCTGCGTAGAACCACTGCCATTTTCGATAATGAGTTTGGCACCCGGGTTGAATTTCACAACCATGTTCTGGATCGTGATTGTTTTACCGGCAGGAATGCGTAATTCGTCTTTAATGATAATCGTGCCGTTTGCCACACCAAAAGGATTGTTGGAAGCGCCGTTCGTCCACGTACCGTTCGTTTCAGCAGTGTAACTCTCAGCGTCGTAATGCGTGTAAACCAAACAGCAACTTTCGGAACCGAAAAACTGGTTGTTATAGTTTTCACCATCGATCTGGTCGTTTAACAGGAAAGTTGCGATTCCCGTTGGTATGTTTGGCATGGAAGCGGCACTGTTGGTAAAGGTCTGAACGTCTTCGGTAAAGGTAACCGTGTAGCTTGTCAAATCGCCGTTTGTATCGAACGTCGGGTTAAAAGCCAAACGTCCTAACCCATCCTCATCGGCCACGTAGTAATAACCATCAGCGGCTAATTCGATCTGGGAAAACTGGTACGAATCGGCATCACTATCATTAATAGGATATAAAACTTCATCATTAAATGTAAAAACGTCTATGGCATCAGCGTAATTTTCGCTTGTTAACTCATGCACGATGAACAGGGCCGATCCGGTCGGGTCGAACTCCAGACCGTGAATAAATGGGGATTCATCTTCATAGCTAAATGCCTCATACTGAATAAGACCGTCTGAATTATTTACATAATCTCCGGACGCATCCAGATCGCAGTAGTAGATACTGTGGTAGTAGTGTGAAGGTAACGTGGGTAAAGGTGCCGGATACAATTGATAAAGCGGACAGGCCAAACGGTAGCCTCCACCCGGCAGTTCCACCACTTCCATTTCGCCGCGCACATAGCGTTGGTTTTGGGACACGTCGAAAACATCTACGACCCCGTCATAGGTAAGGCCCGAGGCACTCACGATGTATTTAATAATTTGTTCGGAACTCGATACATACAGGTATCGTTCGTTTGAACTTGTTAGTGGCGTAATTGCAAAGAAACAGTTGCCTATGTCCTCAGAGCCATTTGAAATAATGCCATTATCGGGTAACTCCAAATAGCCGGTTGAATATCCCATGATATGACTCGTATCCGCAATAGGCTCACTGAGATCAATAGTTGTGTAAGACGGTATCTCGTTATTATGTAAACCGGTACCGAGTGAGGCCGTGAAGATATAGTATTTCTGACAGTCACCGGGATCCTGTACAATGACCGTTTCAGAACGTCCGCAAGCGTCTAGGGAGGTGTTAGTCTGCAAGGTATTCCCTAATATAAATTCGCCGTTAGGGTCGAATACATTTCCGTCGACCACAAAAAACCGCAAATTACCATCCGCATCGTAGGCACCATTCTGAGAAAAGTCCGCGTATTCGCCATCGTACCCGTCGTAGGGGTCGCTCGGCTGGTTGGGGAAAGGTGGGATGGGGAGGGAATTGGGAAAAATGAAATTGTAATCGTTCGGGGTAATTATCCAATTAGGACTTTGCGCAAAGACTGATAAACCTATCAGGCTTGCAACAAGCAGATTTAAAGCGTTTTTCATAAGTGATATTTTAATTAATAGTTGCTCAATATACCTAAAATTCTTTACATTAATACGTGACATCCTGAAAATGCATTATTTTGCAACTGAAAGTATTATTTTAACAAGAAATTGTACGAGTTACGTAATTTACTCAGGCGTATATGGCTGATCAGCTAGGGATAACGACAAGTGGATATTGTAAGATAGAACGGGATGCAACCGATATTTCGCTATCACGTCTACAAAGTATAGTTCACATCCAAATGGATTACCTAGACATTTTCAATTTGTATAACAAACATACAGCAAACGCCATAGTGCAAAATCAGCAAAACAATTATGACGGGAAACTAAAGGATACAGTTGATATTAATTAAAGAGGTTAAAATAATCAAAGAAGAAATTCTAAAGAAGAAGTGAATTTTTTAAAGTACATAATTGGTATACAGTTCATTTTTTTGTCATGTTATCTGACTGGACAAACCGTATTTGAGCAGGACATTGTCTGTGGTGGGGTTACTGCGGCTGGCTTTTCAACATGCTCAGGTTCGGGAACAGGGCTAATAACTATTGACATTGCACCGGGAAGTACCATAAAAAAAGCCTGGCTTTTTGGTTATCGCATAGGGGATTCAACACTGCCAATGGATGTAAATTTCAATACTGTATCTTATAATTTTAATGAAGACAATCAAATTTCACCCCTGACAAATAATAATAATATTTCAGCGGGACCTAATTTTGCTGTCCACGCAGTCAATGTAACAAATAGTATAAATTCGGTTCAAAATAATTATCAAATAGAGGTCTATCCGCAAATTAATGGACAGCCGTGTCTGAATTGTAGATATGGTTGTTTTTATTTGGTCGTGATCTACGAAAATTTAAGCCTGCCTAAAACAGGGTATTCATTATTAATCAACGATCAGGATAACACTCTATTAGTTAATTACTCTGTCAATGGATTAAATCCCATTGATCTCAATTTTCCAGTTTCCCTCGCCATTCATTCAGACCGGATAGGTTTAGCAAGTTTAAATGACGGTTCAATCCTAAGTTTGAACGGGAATTTATTAGGAACTCTTAGCGGCCCCGATCAGGTAAATGATGCTTTTGGCTGCGGGGTAAAAGGTCATTTCAACTACAATAATAATCAGCTATATGGTTTGGATGACGACACCGCCGATAATATCATTAGTGGGGATGGCGACGGATTGGTTGATATAAATGGTTACTTGGTTACAAACAATTCATTCAACTTTGATATTCAATATGAACATTCAGCAGCCGTAAATACAAACTTTTACCTCTCATTCCCGGTTGTTTATACGCCATTTTGTGACACATTCTCCGTAACGGTGTCCCAAGATACAAGTATCTGCCAAGGCACGCAACTCCAACTCTCGGCCACCGGTGGAAGCGCTTACTACTGGACGGCCTCTCCCGGTTCGCTTTCCTGCACGGATTGTCCGAACCCTGTTTTTACGGGCGATAGTTCCGAACTTATCACTGTGCGCGTTTGGAATAATGATAGTTGTTCCGTAGTACGCCCGATCAAAGTAAACGTGTTCCCCGAACCTAAATTTTCATTCGTATCACTCATGAACAATACCTGTGGCGACACAGTCGGTGAAATCCATGCACAGGCTACAGATTCTACTTTTACGACGCAATATGCTCTAAACAGCGGAAACTGGCAGCCACAAGGTAATTTTACGGGACTCACAGCCGGGAATTACACCGTTTCCATATTAGATACGAACGGCTGCACAAACGACTCACTCGTACAAATTACCGACAGTATCGCAACAGACGCGTATTTTACAGCAAACCCCACGAGCGGCACGCCACCGCTCCCGGTACTTTTTGACAACCAGAGCACGCACGCCACAGATTATACGTGGAGTATCAACGGGCAAAACTTCGGTAGCTCGCTCGGTAGCTTTACCTTCGATACTTCGGGTGTTTATACGATTACGCTCGTCGCCTGGAACAATAACCCGCTATGCGCCGATACTTTCTCGCTCGCAATCACAGTTTTTGACAGCCTGATCTACACGATCCCGAACGTATTTTCACCAAACGGCGACGGCATTAATGATTTTTTCGGCATCACCGTAAATCGCCCGACCGAACTTTCGGTAACGATTACGAATCGTTGGGGCAATATCGTTGTGCAAAGCGAAAAAACAGCTAAGTCCGGGTTTAACCCACTCTGGGACGGTACGGAAAACAGCGAAAAATGCACTGACGGAACGTATTTTTATGTGATCCGAATCGAAGAAGAATTGAAGCAGGGGTTTGTGGAGTTAAGGAGGTGAAGCAGAAAATAAACGCCCATTATAACTCCCGGGATTTCGTTTTTCTCATGTGCATAAACACTACAGCGATGGTTTATTTACGTAATTTTACCCCGTGAATATGTTGATGCGTCTGACCGTTCTGTTTAACCTGCTGCTCTTTTCAGGCGGGCTGGCGGCTTTTTCGCTAACACCGAAATTTAGTACGGATCACGATGAAGTACGCATTTCGGCCATTCACCAGTTCGATAAGATCGACCTTGCCAAACCGGGCGTTTCCAAAGTCCAGTTTTTCGGCAAAGAACCCTTCGTTCCACCTGTCACGCTTGTTTTCCCAGACTCTCCTGAAGTCCGACAAAAAGATGGCGCAGCCGTACAATTCGCCTGTTCAGGTGCCCCGCTCGGGCTAACCATTCGAAAATGCATCTTCCCCTTTCATAGCTTCCTGTGACGTTCGAATTACCTCCATTAAATAAGTAATTCAAAAATTTAACGATCACATTATGAGCAATAGTACATGGATCAGCGCCCTGGTAGCGCTGATCGCACTGATCATGCCGTTTATTATTATCCGGCTGGTCAGAAACCGAAGACTTGAAAATTTCAGGGCTTATTTCAAAACCGTTTCAAACAAATACAAGTTAAAAATAGATGAGTCTGATACCTGGAACGACCGCATGGCCGGTATTGATTTTGTGGGAGAAAAGTTCCTCTTCTGCAAATTGGAACCGACCGGAGAACGTACCGAAACAGTCGTCGATCTGAAATATTGCAGGCGCTGCGACAAGCAAATTGATTACCTGACCGGAGGGCAGCAGGTACGCGACCTGTTCCTGGTTTTTTACATGAACGACGGTGCGGAAGAACGTTTCAATTTCTACGACTGTACAACAGACTATACGGTCTCTAACGAAATGCAGTTGCTAAATAAATATCACACAAAAATCGGTGAAACATGCGGCCCTGATCTCATTATTTTACGTACATTACTACTCCGCAGTTCAGTTTTGACTGCGGAGTTTTTTAAGCATGGAAATTACCATCGAGAATATTTTGCTGATCGGGTCCGTACTGCTGTTGATCAGCATCGTGGCGGGTAAAACGACCTATCGTTTCGGTGTTCCTACACTGATCCTTTTCGTACTGGTGGGAATGCTCGCCGGTTCGGACGGTATCGGGGGACTCGTTTTCGAAGATCCGAAACTCGCGCAGTTTATCGGGATCGTGGCCCTGAACTTTATTTTATTCTCGGGCGGACTGGACACGAGTTTCCGCTCGATCAGGCCGGTGCTCGCACAGGGAATTGTACTGTCAACGCTGGGAGTGCTGCTGACAACCATCCTTGTGGGACTCTTCATTCACCTCATCCTCGATTTCACGTTGTATGAAGGACTTTTGCTCGGCGCGATCGTATCTTCCACGGACGCAGCTGCGGTCTTTTCCATTTTACGTTCTAAGAATCTCGCGCTGAAAAGTAATATTCGCCCCACACTTGAACTTGAAAGCGGGAGTAACGACCCGATGGCCTATTTCCTGACGATCGCTATGCTCGGGCTGGTTATGGAACCCGAAAAAAGCCTCCTGACGATCATCCCGTTCTTTTTTCAGCAGATCCTGCTTGGTGTCCTTTGCGGATTCCTGTTCGGCAAGTTAAGCCGGACCATGATCAACCGTATCGAGATCAGTTTTGAGGGACTGTACCCCGTGCTTGCGATTGCACTGATGTTCATGACCTTTTCGCTTACCAACTTCGTCGGCGGAAACGGATTCCTGGCGATTTACCTTTGCGGTGTTTACCTCGGAAATCACAAACTGATTCACAAGAAAACCATCCTGAAGGTTTTCGACGGACTGGCCTGGCTGATGCAGATCGTGCTGTTCCTCACGCTTGGTCTGCTGGTTTTTCCGAAACAATTAATGGCCATTTCCGGAATCGCGATCATTATTTCCCTGTTTCTCGTCCTTGTGGCCCGCCCCTTAAGTGTATTTATCAGCCTGTCCTTTTTCAAAATGAAACTCCGGCGAAGACTCTACATCAGCTGGGTGGGCTTGCGAGGTGCCGTACCCATCGTATTTGCAACTTACCCCTTACTGGCCGGGATCGATAAAGCGAACATCATTTTCAACATCGTCTTCTTCGTGTCACTGACCTCCGTGCTGTTGCAGGGAACCACGCTCTCGGTGATTGCCCGCTGGCTCCACGTGGCTCTCCCTGCCAAGGTTAAAGCCAAAACGGCAGCCGACCGACTTTTACACAATCCCGTAAACTCGGATATTTTTGAAACCGAACTGGAGGCTGACAACCCGGTAGTTGGAAAACGGCTCGTACACATCGAATTTCCACCTACAGCTACCATTGCCTTCGTTCGCAGGAATCGGAAATACATTATACCGGAAGGCTCCATGCAGCTTGAAGCGGGAGACAGGTTACTGATCCTTTATGACAACGATGGGACGCTCTCGGAGATCAAAAAGCGCCTGTTTCTCGAACGAAATGTGTATGACGAGTGGCTGTAGACTTAACTTTTCGGCGCTTTGGTTGTTGGTACTAAAAAAACAGCATGCGATCATTCTTTTTAATGTGCGTCCTCCTTTTCTCCTGTATCTTCTCCAAAAGCTCTGCGCAGGAAATCGACCCGGAATCGCTCCGCGGTACGTGGTACGTCCAGTTAACGAATTTCCCAAAGTGGCTCATGGAGCAGAATTCCGATCCGCGTTTCGTTTATGAACCTTACCAAAAGAAAGGAAGTTATCGGCTGGATGATCACGTTGTCTACTGCAAAAATGGCAAATCGAAAAGTATCCGGGGAACGGACCGCCTTCGCGATTCAAGCGGAACCCGTTACCGATGGCGCGGACGCGGACTGCTCTGGTTCTTCAAAAGCGACTGGCAGATCATGTACATGAGTCCGGACCGTCAATGGATGATCATCCGCTTCAGCAAAAGCCTGTTCACCCCGGCCGGCGTGGATGTCATTTCCAGGAACACCGAAGTGAGCCCGGAGACGCGCAGGCTGATGGCCAAAAAACTCGACGAACTGGAATTGAATTCCGAATTGTCCGTCCCCAATCGCTAAACCTTATTTAGGTCACAATAGCAGAAGAGTGGGCATCCAATACGTCATCAGAGTCGGATCAGTCTACGAATAGCTGTTTTCCCGGCAGCATCTTTTAATTCCAGGATATAACTTCCGCTTCCAAACCCTGTCAGATCGATCGTGGTTTGCTGCAAAAACATGAATTCCCCGCGCACTTTGCCATCCAGACCGTAAATCGTTGCAGTCAGCTGTTCATGACCCGGTACGCGAATCGTTACCAGTCCTTCCGAAGGATTCGGAAAAATGGAAACAGGTAATTCGGCAGTCACTTCTTCAACGGATACAAAGGTTTCATCCTTTTGGATACTCGCTACTTTGTTAATGATCCAGTTATTCGGGTCAATGGCATTGAGCACCGTTGCATTTCCCATCCCGGAAACGAGGAACTGGTTTACCGGTGCATCGATTGAAAGCCGGATCGTTGTGTCCGGAAGACCGTTTCGCTGGAAACGTACTTCCAGGTCGTTCGTAAAGAAAGGCGTGACGTTGGCCTGCGAAGCGGTTTGCGAAATTTCAAGCACCAGATCGTTACCCAGTGTGTTCCAGCGCGCTGAATAGGTCGGGTAGCCTTCCCCGTAATACCATTCATCGAAGTAATTCGAAAGGTTGATGCCGGAAGCACTTTCGAGTGCATGTTGCACATCGGTTCCCATTGCGACACTATCGGCAAAGGTATCGAGGTAATCACGCAGTCCCTGGAAAAAGAGTTGATCGTCATTCACCGCAAAGCGCAAAGTATGAACCAGTGCCGCTCCTTTATCATAAACGAGGCGACCGCTGAAGATGGCATTTTCATCCAGGCTGTCAATCACCCACACGCTTCCGCCTGTCTGGCTCATGATATTCTGATGCCGGTCGTTCATATCTGCGACTTGCTGTCCGGGATACAGGTTTTCGAGCATCAAATATTCATTATAGGAAGCAAAACCTTCATTCACCCAGATATCGGTCCAGGAAGCACAGGTTACATAATCACCCCACCACTGGTGTGCGAGTTCGTGTGCCGTCAGTGTATTGTCAAAAAAGCCGAGGGTTGTCATCGTCTGGTGTTCCATTCCGCCGGAAAGCGGTGCCATGCAGTGACCGTATTTTTCATCGTGAAACGGATACAAGCTGTAGAAGTCCGAAAAAAGCTCGATGAAATCCGCCGTCTCATCGATGTCGTTCTGAAAGTAATTCAGCGTAAGCGGATTGTCGTAGATGAAGTTCTGAATGAGTACAGGTGCCGGTGCTCCTGTTGGATTCGCGTAAGTATTGTATTCCACGTATTCGGCCACGGAAACCGAGATGAGGTAATAATCGATCGGGTGGCGGCTTTTCCACTCATAACGCGAGGTCCCGTTGCCCATGTCCGTCACGTTCTCGAGGATTCCGTTAGACCCGGCTTTGCAGGAATTCGGAACGGTGATCCAGACGTCTGAACTGTCTGCTTTATCTTTCAGTGATTGCTTACACGGAAACCATTCATAGGCCGAGAACGGTTCGGAGAGCGACCAGGTAACCTGGTTTCCCCAACTCGGTGAAGATTCATTACTCATGCCGGCACCGCCGAACGGGGTGGTCCCGAAGGTGGGAGGCGTTCCGCCATAATCGACAGAGATGGTAAAAGCCTGACCGGTGATCGCGTTAACGGGTACTTTTACAGCCGAATTATTGCGGGAAAAGGCAATGGCGGTGCCATCCACACGGATCTCAGAAATATTCAGCGCACTGTGCAGTTCAAAAAGGGCCGAATCGAGTTGTTCGCGTGCAGAAGCCAGGATATCAACAGTCCCCGAAATATCCGTGGACAGGTTGTCCATTGCCACATCGAGCTTGTAGTAATGAACATCGTAGCGTTCTGTCTCAGCGATCTGGGCCACGCTCAACGAGGCGCTTTTAGCCTGGTTGTGCAGGTGACGTTTGGCATTTGAACAGGAATAATTTTTGGGAACCTGTGCTGCCAGTATGGAAACAAACAGGAATGTAGCGGAGAGGAGTGTGTATTTCATCATGTCTGATACGAATTAACGGTCTAAAGATAGTATTAATTCCACAGCGGTAAAGAGTTGCCGGTCAATCGCATCGGGTAAAACGAAAAAGGGAGACAACCGCCTCCCCTCTTTAACTATTGTCGTATCTTAAATCATACTTATGCTTCCTGCTCGCCTGAAAGACGCTTTCCAAGCGCATTATCGTAGAGTTCGCGCGCCTCGGTAATAAAACCGAAGTGTTCGTCATCCACCATGAGCTTTCCTTTCGTCACGTGTCCGAGCAGGGTGTAGCTTACACCGCTTTCCATCATGAATTCGATAAACTCATCTTCCTGGTCTTCGCTGACAGAAACGACAACTCTCCCCTGGCTTTCACCGAACAGGAAGGCATCTTCGCGAACTTCGGAATCCGTAACGATATCGAAACCGAGTTCGCGCGGCATGGACATTTCAACGAGCGTAATGTACAGACCTCCGTCCGAAACGTCATGCGCAGCATTGATGAGGTCGTTACCGATCAGTCCTTTGACTGTTTGCTGCATCGTGTATTCTTTCTCCAGGTCGAAATGCGGAGCCGGAGAAGCTTTAATACCGTGGTATGAGGCAAGATACTCGGAAGAAGCGATGTCGTTCACTGTTTCACCGATTACAAAGATGAGGTCTCCTTTTTGTTTGAAGTCGAGCCCCATGATGCGGCTCTTATCCTCTACCAGCCCGATCATACCGATCGTCGGCGTCGGGAATACCGGTTCTTCCACGCCATTGATCACGGTTTGGTTGTAGAAAGACACGTTTCCGCCGGTTACCGGTGTTTCGAACTTCAGACACGCTTTGGACATTCCTTTGATCGCACCGACAAATTGCCAGTAGGATTCCGGGTTGTACGGGTTTCCGAAGTTGAGGCAGTTCGTGATGGCGCTCGGAGCCCCTCCCGAGCACACGATATTTCGCGCTGCTTCCGCCACGGCAATTGCAGTTCCCGTTTCGGGGTCGGCGTGCACGTAACGTGAGTTGCAATCAACTGTCATGGCAAGCGCCTTGCTTGTTCCTTTGATATTCACGATGCCGGCATCCGAAGGACGGTTGGTCGTCATGGTACTTGTCCCTACCATGGAGTCGTATTGTTCGTACACCCAGCGCTTGGATGCGATGTTCGGATGTTGCAGCAGGAAAAGCGCGACTTCTTTCAGATCCTCCGGTTGTTTAACCGAGTCGATGTTAAACTTCTTGTATTCCTGGAAATAAGCAGGTTCTTTATATTCACGCTGGTATTGCGGAGCTCCGCCACCGAGCACGAGTGATTCAGCCGGAACGTCTCCCACGAGTTCTCCGTGCATATAATAGCGAATGCGTTTCGTATCGGTTACCTCGCCGATCTGAACAGCGTGCAGGTCCCATTTTTCGAAAATGTCCTCCACTATTTTTTCCTCTCCTTTTTTCACCACAACGAGCATGCGTTCCTGGGATTCGGAAAGCAGGATCTCGAAAGGCAACATGTTATCCTGACGTGTCGGAACTTTATCGAGGTTAATCTCCATTCCCACGCCGCCACCGGCACTCATTTCGCAGGTAGAGCAGGTAATTCCGGCAGCTCCCATATCCTGCATTCCGACAATTGCATCGGTTTGCGCGAGTTCCATGGTTGCTTCAAGGAGCAGTTTTTCCTGGAACGGGTCTCCCACCTGTACGGAAGGAAGATCGGAAGCAGATTCTTCCGTAATATCTTTGGATGCAAATGCTGCACCGGCAATTCCGTCTTTCCCGGTAGCGGATCCAACGATGTAAACCGGGTTTCCGGGTCCTTTGGCTTTGGCCGAAATAATGCGTTTACTGTCGATGATCCCTGCCGAAAATGCGTTGACAAGTGGGTTGGTATTGTATGAATCGTCGAAGAACACTTCGCCACCGACGATCGGGATTCCGAACGAGTTCCCGTAGTCACCGATGCCTTTAACAACGCCTTTTACGAGCCACTTGGTGCGGTCACGATCGATGTTTCCGAAGCGCAGCGAGTTGAGCTGTGCCACGGGACGTGCACCCATCGTAAAAATATCGCGGTTGATCCCGCCGACGCCGGTTGCAGCGCCCTGGTACGGTTCGAGTGCGCTCGGGTGGTTGTGCGATTCGATCTTGAACGCGCATCCGAGGCCGTCACCGATGTCTACCAGCCCGGCATTTTCCTCCCCGGCTTTCACGAGCATGTGCGGGCCGTCTTTCGGGAGTTGTTTGAGCCAGTAAATGGAGTTTTTGTAAGAACAGTGCTCCGACCACATCACCGAGTAAACACTTGTTTCCGTAAAGTTGGGTGTGCGTCCGAGGATCTCACGGATCATTTCAAATTCTTCGGGGCGTAACCCGAGCTCTACTGCTTGTTCTAAGGTAGCTTCTTTGTGAAGTGTACTTTCCATTTATCACTGAATTGAGCGACAAAATTAATGATTTTGTTCGGAGTTCGGTTATAAATCAGGGAGGTAAAACACATTTCCCGCGCATTGTACGGAAGGACTTCTTACTCAGCTTCTGCCAGCACTTTGACACGGGCGTTTACCTGTACGGCGGATGCAACCACCCGTTTTTTCGGTTCCTTTTTCTTAAACTTACGTCCGTACCAGATCAGGAAGCCCGTTACGGGCAACGAAGCAATGATCAGTGAAATGCAGAAAGCAAGAATCTTTCCGGGAAGTCCGAGGATGGCGCCCACGTGAATATCGTAATTCATCCGCAGCAGTTTCCCCGCACCGGAAGTCTGTGCATATTCGCCGTAAATGTGTTTCGGGTAAAGTCGCTCGAGTGTTTTCTGATCGTAAAAGAAGTAGCTGGTCTTGTAATACGTTCCCGGACGCGGGTTTAATGCAAATTCGATCGTGGAAAGCGCGTCGTGCGGAATGTGCACGTCGATTACGGCAAGGCGTCCGTATTTTTGCTGAAAGGCAATCCATTTTTGGTTCACATGCGTCTCCAGGGATGCAGCCTGCCCGGATGATTGCAATTCATAGTACGGCACGAGTTCTTCTCCGCCGGAAGCCACAAAATACGTTCCGCGCTGGAACCATTGAAAACCCCACACAAGTCCTGTAAGGGCAAACACCAGTGCGAGCATACTTGCATAAAAACCGAAAACGGCATGCAGATCGTAGTTTTTCCGGCGCCAACGTGCATTCCACTTTACTTTGAAACGCTGCTTGCGGTTATTTTTCTTCGGCCACCAAAGGATGATCCCACTGATGAGCATGATCGTAAAAATGAGCGTTGAAATCGCCACGACCGGTTGTCCGTATGCCGGTGGAAGCCATAAATAGTAATGCCCGTCGAGTATAAACCGGAAAAAGGTTTCATTCTCATTGACTGTTTTCAATACCCTGCCGCTATACGGATCCAAAAAGACCATCCAGTAATACGGTTCTTCCCCAAAACCATTATAAAACGAAGCAATGGCCGCTTTTTCAGGACCGTTATACTGCACACTGTGCAAACTTTTACCCGGCAGTTCTTTTTCGGCTACCGCGGCCAGTTCCGTCGGAAGTTTGTAGGGTATATCGCGCTTTTTGACAAAGCGGTAATCTTCCGTGGCATTGCGGATCTCATCCTGGAAACAGTACACGCAGCCGGTAATGGCAACAATGAACACGATAAGCCCGGAACTTAATCCGAGCAACAGGTGTATTTTCCGTATGATTTTCTTCAGACCTGTCAAAATATGCACTATTTCCGAAAACACGGTTTTACCGGGTTTCGGTCCGGAACCGCAAAAGTACGGTCGTCTCACAGCGCTTGCAATACCGCAAATAAGGTATTATTTAAATTTCTTCTAAATAACGTCGGTATTTCCGTGAGTTCCGTATTTTGGATCAAAAAATGGACGAGACAACGGCACGCGAAATCGCTTCCCAGTTGCGCAAACCGCATGGAGAACGCGGTTATGAAACCGGGGACAAAATGAACAATGGCAACCGCGAAATGAATGAGCGTGTAATTTCCCGCATCCGGGAACTGAATCCGCAGCGGGCGCTTGAGATCGGTTTCGGAAACGGCCATTTCATACAGCAATTGTTCGCAGGAACGAATTTAACGCGCTATACAGGTGTTGATTTTTCTCCTGAAATGATCGATGCGGCAGGCAGGAACAACGCCCAGGCGCTCGATAACGGATCGGTCGTGCTGCATGAATCACATGCTGACCAATTACCGGTGGAGAATGCTTCACAAGACCTCGTTTTCGCCGTGAACGTACTGTACTTTTGGGAAAATCCGGCGCGTGAACTCGCAGAGATCCGGCGCGTGCTCAAACCCGGCGGCAACCTTTTATTGGCCATTCGTCCGGCCGAACAGATGCGGCACCTTCCCTTCACGGCTCATGGCTTTTTGCTGTATTCTCCGGAAGAACTCCAGCAACTCGCAGAACACAACGGTTTTAGCTGCCTGGAACTCTCAACAGCGGAATCCGACAGCTTTACAATGAACGATCAGGCATTTTACCTGGAGTCAACACTTGCACTTTTCTTAAAAAATGCGTAATTTCAACCTTGTAGAACCTGAATGAAGTTTAGAAGTTATGAACAAGAATGAACTGCAACACGAAGGGATTCGCAAAGAAGAAAGTGTGGGATTCCTGCGCAACTCGATCAACCTGATACAGGCCGAACTTTACCTGACGCCACGGCGACTGGTGCTTGAACTGGACGAGAGCAATTTCGGTTTCCTGGGAAACCTGTTCCGCTTCGGTACAAAAGGATTTAACCTTTTTTTGAAGGACATCAAGTCGGTCCGGCAGGGCAAGAACGGCCTTCAACGAAATATCCTGGAAATCACTGATAAAGCGAACAGGACGTATCGCCTGATGGTGCAACGCTACCAGGAATGGGAGCAGGCAATCCGTAAGCTGCAGGGCGCGAACTGATCTTTTTCAGTTTTTTTTCAGAATCGCGTCGCATATTTGCAAACTATGAAAGTACTGGTCATCGAAGACGAAAAAGAACTGCACCGTGCGATCCGCGAATTTCTCGAACAGGAACAGTATGTCGTGTCGTCCGCATTCAGCTGCGAAGAAGCGTCACGCTGCATCGCCGATTACGATTATGACTGTATTTTGCTCGACCTGATGTTGCCTGACGGCGACGGGATCGATCTGCTGGAAACGATCCGCAATTCCGGTAAAAAAGACTGCGTGGTGATCATTTCCGCAAAGAACGCACTCGATGACAAACTCCGCGGACTGGAACTCGGGGCCGATGATTACCTGACCAAACCCTTTCACCTCGCCGAACTCAACGCGCGTATTAAAACAGTTATCCGCCGCAATTACTTCGACCGGTCCAACACGCTCGATATCGGGAACCTGAGCATCGACCTCAACGAACGCTTCGCACGGGTCAACGGAACCGACCTTCAACTGAACCGTAAAGAGTTTGACATTCTGCTGTACATGGCCATGAACAAAGGACGGCTCGTTCGAAAACCCTCACTTGCCGAACATGTATGGGGCGACCATTACGACCAGGCCGACGATTTCGACTTTATTTATGCGCAAATCAAGAACCTCCGCAAAAAGATGACAGCCCTTTCCTGCGAAGCAGAGATTAAAGCCGTTTACGGCGTGGGCTATAAACTCGACCTTGCATGAAACTCCACAACTACACCTTCCTGTTCCTCTCGGTCGCCTTTTCGATCATCATTTCGATCTGGGCCGTGATCTTTTATTACAACCTGATCGACGAAGTATACGACAGCCTGGACGATGGCCTGATCAATTCCAAGATCCTGATCGTGGAAAAGGCGATCAAAAGCCCGGAGATCCTGGAAAACAAGACTTTCGACGAACGGAATTACACCATTCGCAAACTCGGGCCTTCCGAAAACGTCCGGCGCACGGAGACTTTCAGCGACACCCTCATCCAGACGCGGAACGAGAACGAGCGCGAACCCTTTCGCAAGGTGCAGACCGTTTTTGAAGATCCAAAGGGGAATTTCTACGAACTTACGATCATCACCTCCATGGTGGAAGAAGACGACCTGATCGAAGACCTGATGTATTCCCTCATCTGGTTGTACGGCATTACACTCTTCATCCTCTTCCTCTTTAATTTCGTGTTCGGAAAATGGATCTGGCGTGCCTTTTTCAAAACGATCGAAAAACTGCGCAATCTGCGCATCGGTACTAAGCGCGAACTCGATTTCCCAAAGACCTCCATTACCGAATTCCGGCAACTGCAACAAACCCTCAACGAGGTGATCGCATCGAACTACGACACTTTTCAGCAGCAAAAACACTTTATCAGCAGCGCTTCACATGAATTACAAACGCCCCTGGCCATTTCCGTAAACCGGCTCGAATTGCTTTCCGAATCGGAAAACCTGGATGAAAGTCACATTGCACAACTGGACGATGTCATCCGCACGCTTGAAAAACTGGCCAAAATGAATCGTTCGCTGCTCCTGATCTCGCAGATCGAGAACAACCAGTTCCAGGAGTCGGAAATAGTATCCATACCGGAAGTGATCCGCGAAACGGTACAGGCGCTTGAAGAACTGATCGCATTCCGGAATATCCGACTGGAGTTTGAAGAAACGGAGCC
Organism: uncultured Flavobacteriales bacterium; assembly: GCA_964389755.1. Lineage (GTDB taxonomy): Bacteria > Bacteroidota > Bacteroidia > Flavobacteriales_D > Crocinitomicaceae > JBBSUQ01. The sequence continues at coordinate 32,602 of CAYMEW010000029.1, forward strand.
CTGCCACACGCGCATGAACCGGGAACTCGCCGGCATCGTCATCTCCAACCTGCTGCGCAACGCAATTCACAACAATGTCCGCAACGGACAAATCCGGATCCGTACCGATGTTCACAGCCTGATTATCAGCAACAGCGGCCTCAAAGCAGCGCTCGATGAACACAAGTTATTCAGACGTTTTAATAAAAATCCGGAAAATGCCCAATCCATCGGGCTCGGTCTGTCCATTGTCAAGACCATTTGCGACCTGTACGGCATCGCGATCACTTACCGTTTCGATGAGGACATGCATACTTTTTTCCTGCAATTTCCCTGACGGGCCGCCAATTCCAGATTCTTTTCAGTTTTGCCTCCTAAGTTTGTATCGTAACATTGATATTAACTAAAAAAGCAAACACATGAAACGCATCAATTTTTTAATTCTCGGTTTACTTTCAATCAGTACCATTTCCTGTGCACAGGATATTCCGTCAAGTGAAGTCCCTTCGGTGATCCTGAACAAATTCCAGCAGGATTACACCAACGCCACACATGTGGAATGGGAAAAGAAAATGAATAATTACGAAGTGGAATTCGAGATCGGACGAACGGACCACGAGATCATTTACAGCGCCGGAGGCGAACTTATTCGTCACGAAGAAGACCTGTCGGCAAACGAACTTCCGTCAGCCGTTTCACAAACCGTTAAAAACGACTACGCAGGCTATCACGTGGATGATGTAGACAAGATCACCGATGAAAGCGGTACGTATTACATCGTGGAACTCGAAGCATCCGGGAAGTCAGATCTCAAAGTATTCATTAACACGGACGGTACAATACGCAAGTAATGAAACGCCTGATTCGCATTTTGTTGTTGGCACTGCTGATTCCCTTCGCGGGGAACGGGCAAATCACGGCACCGGGACAGGGAGGTGATATCGTACTCTGGACGGCACTGGGCGCAAACCAGGCTGTCGGGGAACGTTCTTCCGTCTCGGCTGCCATTGCCTGCAGCGCGCATAACACACCGAATGAACGCAGCGTTTTTGCGATGCCCGGGATATTCCACGCACGAACGGAATTTGCAACGCGCCTCGGAAACCGTTTTAAAATCGGGATCGGGAGTTCTTATAATAAAAAGTTCTACCGCGACGAGACGCATCCGCACTACCTCAACGAAGTTCGCTTTTACCCGAAGGTCAGTTTTTCGATCGGCAATTCGGGGTGGAAATTCTCGCAAACCTTTAAAACGGACTTTCGTTTTTTCTCAGAGCCTCGTTTCGACGGTTACGGCGAACCTTTCGAATATCGCTTTCGCTACCAGTTGAAATACGCACGCGAACTCGGCAGTTTCAGGCATAAACTCATCCTCATCAATGAATTTCTCGCCGCATCGGATCTCCAACGCAAAAAAGGATTCACGGATCTTGTCTTCCGCGAAGACCGCCTGTCGGTCTATTACCGCTATACTTTTCCGAACAAAAGAATGCTCCTGGACGTTGGTTTAATGAACCAGTTTTGGCGCAAAAACACGGAAGATCCTTTTCAGCACACGATCCTGTTGCAATGCGACCTGATTATAAATAACATTTTTAACAACTAACACAATGAAACGGATATATCAAGCGATCCCGGCGCATCTGCGGGTATTAGCGGGGCTTTTCATCCTTCTGACTCTTTTTATTAACTGCACGACGCGCTACAAGATCGATAACAACACCACATTTGAAGAATTAAAGGACAAACGCATCTCGTTGCATTCGGAGTTGCTGGAAGTTTCCGGGATGGATGTGATCGCGGCGGATCGCATCGCACTCATCGAAGACGAACACGGTATTGTCTATTTTTACGATCCGCAGCAGAAAAAAGTGAGTTCCACCCTCGAATTTGGGGACGACGGCGATTACGAGGCCGTTGCCGAGGCGGGGAATGACATGTACGTTTTACGCAGTGACGGAAAGTTATACCGCATTGAAAATTACAAAAGTGAATCATTCAAAGTACATACGTTCGATCTGAACCTCCCGGCGGATAACAACGAAAGCCTGTGTTTCGACGAGAAACATAACCGCCTGCTCCTGGCACCCAAAGATGATTTTGAGCACGACAAACACGATAAATCGCGCCCGGTCTACAGTTTTTCACTGGAAGACTTTACGCTGCGCCACATCCCGGTCATAAATCTCAGTATTTCAAAACTGGCCGAACACATGAAAGAACAGGGCTTACTGGATAAAAAGGACGATGACGATCCTGATTTTCACATAACGGATATTGCCCTGCAGCCGGGAACGGGAAACCTCTTTATGCTCTCAACCGAACAGCTGCTCGTTTGCCTGGATCCTTCCGGCAACCTGTTATCGGTACAAAAACTCGATAAAGACCGTTACATACAGCCCGAAGGGATTTCATTCTTTGATTCGGAGAATTTTACAATTTCCAGTGAAGGAAAGAAAGGAAAAAAACACGGAAAACCGGCTGTGATAGGCTTCTTCACCGTGGACAACTCCAAAAGTAACTGATTTACAAGCGCTCCAACGGGGTTCGAACACCGTCCACGAGGGCATAACACGCCAGTTTGTCCCGAAATACAGATGCTTTAAAAACCGAACGGTTCAGCAGCATGCGCACGCATTCCTGGATACCTTCCACGATGGACGGATGCGGATGTACGAGTTCGGCAAGCACTTCGATCGACATATTCAGCTTGATCAATAATCCGACGGCCTGGATGGCACTTGAGGCATGTTCACCGACGGCCCGCATTCCCAGGATCTTCATATCCTTGTCATTGGTTACGATGATCTTAAAAAATCCCTGCGTCTTGCGCATAGCGATCGCCCGGGCAATGGTGGAATAATCGACTTTCACGACCTTCACCGGGATATTCTGTTCGATGCACTGCTGTTCATTCAAACCAACGGCTGCCACTTCCGGGTTGAGGAACATGATCGTACAGACGTTGTCGTAACTCAGGCGATCGGGCTTGTTACCGAACATTTTTTCCACCGCATGACGCGCTTCGATCTCACCGACATTCACGAGTGCAATGCGTCCCGAAGCATCCCCTACAGCGTAGATATTGGGAACGTTTGTACGCGTATCATCATCGCCGATGTGTACGCCGCGCTTACTCATGGAAACGCCCGCATTTTCCAGCCCGATATTTTCCACGTTCGGAACACGTCCGACTGAAAGTAATGCTTTCTCAACACGGATGATCTCACGTTCGCCGTCAGGATAAGACAATTCGTATTCTACCTCTCCGTCCACAATTTCCAGTCGTTCGAGTTGGGCATTGTGGTGAATGGTCACCCCTTTTCGCTCGAGGTTTGAAGCAACAAGCGAGGAAATATCTTCATCTTCAAAAGGCAGAATACGGTCCTGGCGGTCGATGAGGTACACTTTGGTCTTTCCGAAATTGGAGAAGATCGTCGCGTATTCACAACCGATGACACCGGCCCCCACGATCACCATGCTTTTGGGATAATCTTCGAGGTTATCGATCCCGTCGCTGGTCATCACGATCTTTTCATCCACTTCCATGTCCTTCAGCTTCCGCGGACGGCTTCCGGTGGCAAGCACGATGTTTTCGCCACGCAGTACCTTCGTATAGCCTTCGTGCTTCACCTCCACTTCGTGTTCGGATATGAGTTTTCCCTCGCCGCGTTCATAGTGAAAATTACGGTTAAACGTTTCGGTCTGGAGTAATTTGATGTGACAGGAATACTGGAATTTACGTTCAAAAATGGCTTCGTCCAGGGTCTTCCGGACTTCCTCCCAGGATACTTCGTACGGTTTACGTCCCAGGGAGACGATCGAGTCGTTCACATTGGCCACGCGCGAAGAGAGTTCCCACAGCGTTTTGGAAGAAAGTGCCCCGTTGTAGACGCCTGCGCCTCCCACGCGATCGCGTTCGATCAGGCACACTTTTTTCCCAAAGTCGATTCCCCTCATTGCGGCGGCATATCCGGCAGGTCCTCCTCCAATAACGATTAAGTCGTAAGTATCCATACTTTAGTTCTTGGTTCAAAGATAAAATCATTATCCGGAGAAGTGCTTAAAATAAGGGAAATTTAACCTTAAAAGCTTTCTAAAACGCGTGAGTGTCAATAAACGAATTAATTAACTTTGCATTCGTGAGTTTTGACCAGCAAACATTAAAAGATCTTGAATTTCCGCTTATCCGGCAATGGCTTGAGCAATACGGTACGGGAATAACGGCTAAGAAACGCTTAAGCGTTCTGCAGCCATCCAACCGCTTTACAGAGATCAGTCATGAACTGGACCGTACCTACGAATTTTTTCTCCTGCGCACGGAAGGCGAACCGTTTCCGGCACTCGACTTCGAGGAACTCCAGGCCGAGATCAGGTTATTACCCGTTCGCAATGCCGTGCTTTCACAGGAAGGTTTCTACCGCATCCTTCAGGCTTCGGAACTTGTGAACCGCATCCTGTATTTCTTCGACAAACGGGACCAGGACTATCCTTTGCTGAGCGCCATTCCGTCGGAAGCCTACTTTACGACCGAACTGATCGAAGCCATTGAACAGGTTTTCGACCGCAAGGGAAATATCCGCGACGATGCCTCCCCCGCACTCTTTGATATCCGCGAAAAGCTAAAAACGATCCGGCAGCAGATCAACCGGAACTTCGAAAAGGAAATGCGGAAACTCATGCGCGAAAACCTGCTGGGCGAAACCCGCGAAACCTTCATCAATGAACGACGCGTGTTAACCGTACAGTCAACGCATAAACGCAAAGTGGCAGGAACGGTGGTCGGTTCCAGTAAAACGGGTAGCCTCACGTTTATCGAGCCGCAGATCAACATTCCGCTCAACAATGAGTACGAGCTACTGCTCGACGATGAACGCAAGGAAATTTTCCGCATACTCCAGGAGCTCACGCGCGTAATCGCACGTTTTGCACCGTTGATCGACCAGTACCAGTTCATCCTTACGGAATTCGACTTCCTGAATGCCAAAACGAAACTGGCTATCGAACTAAACTGCACACTTCCGGCTATTGAGAAAGAAATGAATATCGAGTTGATCCATGCCTTTCACCCGATACTCTGGAAAAACAACCGCGAAGCGGGTAAAAAAACGCTTGCCCAGAATCTGCGCATGGATACCGAGTCGCGCATGCTGGTCATTTCGGGTCCCAACGCCGGCGGAAAAAGTATCACTTTGAAAACGATCGGGCTTTTGCAGCTGATGCTCCAATCGGGCTTGCTCGTGCCGGTGGACGGAAACAGTAAAATGTGCTTTTTCCAGCAGGTTTTGACCGATATCGGGGATAATCAAAGCATTGAGAACGAACTCAGCACCTATTCCTACCGGCTGAAACGCATGCGTCACTTCCTGGAGGTTTCGAACCGCCGCACTTTGCTCCTGCTCGATGAGTTCGGAACAGGGTCCGACCCGGAACTCGGCGGTGCACTGGCGGAAGTATTTTTCGAAAAACTGTATAAAAAGAAGAGTTTTGCGGTGATCACCACGCATTACGGCAACATCAAGCTCAAAGCCGACCAGCTACCACACGCCATGAACGGCTGTATGCTTTTCGACACGCAAACGCTTGAACCGCTGTATAAATTTTCGATGGGTCAGCCCGGAAGTTCCTTTACCTTCGAAGTGGCACAGATCAACGGAATTCCGCTGGAACTGATTGAAGAGGCCAAGCAGCACATCGATTCCCGCAAGGTAAAAATGGATAAACTCCTCAGTGATCTTCAGCGCGAAAAGACCTATTTCGAAAAGATCAACAGGGAGCATCATGAAGCGCAGCAGAAAGCGCTGAAAGCACAACTGGAATTCACCGAAAAGAAAGAACGGCTCGAATCCAAAATCCAAAAGCAGCAGGAAAGTGCGGAGAAAAACGAAAAATACATTAACAACGGTAAAAAGTTAAAAACCTTCATCGATCGCTATCAAACGCGCTCCCGCAAGAAAAACGCCAATGCAGAACTCCTGGAAGAGATCAAAAAGTTCCTGGCAGTCGAAAAAGCGCGGATCGAGGAAGTACGGCAAAAAGAAAAACTAAAAGCCGAAGCTGCCAAACCGGAAAAGTCCAGGAAGAAAAAAGTGAAGCCGGAGCAGGATACCTATCAGCGACACCGGATCGTGGTTGGCAGTACCGTCAAAATGATCGCTACCAAACAGAGCGGAACGGTTGAAAGTATCGAAGGAGACGAGATCACGGTGGCATTCGGATTCATGCGCATGAAAGTGGAGCGCGAAAAGCTCATGTGGATCAAATAAACATCTGTTCATAAAAAAGTCCGGCTACCTGCGTAACCGGACCTTCCGTTTTGAGATTTTAAAGTTTAGCGTTTTACAATGCGACGTGTCATTTCACCGGCATCCGTACGAATGATCAGGAGGTAAACACCCGGGCTGAAATTCGTTACATCTATCAGGGCGTCACTTGTTCCGACCGCTTTCTGAGAAAGTACTTTTCCATTCAGATCGGTCAGGATCACCTCGTTTATCAAAATTCCTTCGAGACTCACATGAACCGATTCACTGGCCGGGTTCGGGTGTAATTTCAAACCGTACACAGCGCCAATGTCTGACAGCCCGGCGCCTGATAAGGTAACCTGCTGACAAGCGGAAGTATCGGAACAATTGTTCTCGGTCACAATAACCGCGTAACTTCCCGATACCGCCGGTGTGAACGCTTGTTGCGTCGCCCCGTTAACCGGCGTGTTGTCCGCACAGTTGATCCACTGATAATTTGCGCCCGTTGCCGCTGCCGTTACGGTTTCCCCGGAAACAGTTGTCGTTACGTTTACCATATTTTCCGTAAGTGTCAGTACGACAACACTGTCGCATCCACCGCTTGAAACAAGCGTATCCGAATAGGTTCCGGCTGCGGTAAGTACATCTGACCCGAAGGTGTAGCTGCCACCTGCGCAAAATGAATCACTTATCATATTCATGATCGTCGAAACAACCTCTACACTGTCCGTAGCCGTCGTATAAGAACAGGAACCGTAAGAACCAGTCACATAATACTCGATCGTAGAAGCGGGCGTCGTGTTGTAAGAAGCGGCTGAACCGTTCTGCACGCTGCTTCCGTCGACAAAAAACTCGTAGTTATCATAACCGGCGGACGCAAGCAGACTAACCGGGTTTCCCTGGCAGATCACTCCGGAAGCCGGGCTGGAACCGGACTGGAAACGCGCCTCGATCACGGACTTGATCATCAGGTTACCGAGATCGGTATACTCCGCGATCGTGCTGATGCCCCCATTGGTCCCGAAACCGAACACGCGTCCGGAAGGAATATTCTGTGGTTCCTGCGTTCCGATCGGGAAATAGCCGGTAGTTGCATTTGCATATTGCCGGATTCCCACGTAATAATCTGTGTTCAGAGGCAGGTTGCCGTTTCCGATAAAGGGGAAATAAACATTTGTTCCCACTTGTGCTGCAGTCAGAACTACGGCCGCAGAACTATCGACAATCGTTCCGTTATTGTCCAGGAGCAAACCTTTCAGCGTATTTCCTGTTCCTTCGGAAATATACACGCTCACGCCTTTAATCCGCGTTAGCACGGCCGCACTTGTTGTTTGACGAACTGCAAGAATTCCCTCACCGGTGTTGTAACCGATATTCGTATAAGGTGCTTCATTGGTCACATATCCGAGGGTATCGCAGGAAACGATCTGCTCGTGTGTTACATCATTATTCCCGTTAACATCATCCGTCGGAACGGAAACACTGACATACTGTGTTCCGGTATTTGCCAACGAAAGGCCCGTAAAAGTGAGTGTGGTTGTGGAACCTGCCGTCAGGCTGGCAATGGTCTGCGTAACCGAGGTCGGGTTTGCACCTGTAATGTTTAATGTAACCGGGATATTGGTGAGGTCACCGGCCGACATATTAATGATATCCGCCGAAACATCCTGCTGCGAATCAATCAGTATGTTCGGATGACCTTTATCGATCAGAACGCTAACCACACCGACCTCATTGGTGTAAGGATTATTGTAACCGAAACGCATCTGCGGACGAAAAGCGGAAGTCATTGAAAGCGTTGCCGGAGGAGTCGTTGTTGCCGAGGAGTTCATCTTCGTGGCACCGGGGATATCCGAATTGGAAGCATAAGTGGCGGGATCGATCGGGTCGAAACTCGTTCCGAGGTAATCATAAGCCACATAAATTCCGCCACCGGTATATGTAAACGACGTGGATAATGTAAAATCGGCATTCACGGCCGTTGTCGAAACCGGGATCGAATACGCTCCGTTATACACGGAAGTCATTGTACCGATCGCCGTAGTCCAGGTCGTGGACTTGAGGTTGGTCACGTCCGCTGTATTTTCCAGGTAAATCTGAATGGTTCCTCCCGCCGGAACGGTCACCCCGTCAGCCAGGGCAAAACCCAGGTGATCGATCACCGTACCATTGGCGATCGCAGTCAGCTCGGAAGCAGGGATGATGAAATGCGCACGCAGTGTCGTGTGCGAACTAAGTCCGTTCGGTGCGCGCAACTGGGTTGTTGTCGGTGCATTTTCGGGCACATTTACAAATAAAACGGGCTGTGCCATCGTCAGAACTGACGTGAATACGGCGAGCAGCGATAAGTAGACTTTCCTCATAAAACATCGTAATAGTTAAAGTAAAGCTAAGCGAAAACGTTGTAATAAAAAAAAATTTAACAAAGCAAAAAATCCCGCTCGAAAACGAACGGGATTTCTAATTGAATATGTCTGATTCGGAATTATCCTCCGAAGTCGTCGAAACGTACGTTTTCTTTCGGAACACCCCACTCATCGCACATTTTAACAACGGCGTTGTTCATCATCGGCGGACCGCAGAAATAGAATTCGATGTCCTCCGGTGTTTCGTGATAAGTCAGGTACTGATCGATTACGGCCTGGTGCACAAAGCCCACGAAACCATCTCCTTCATCATTCATGTCTTTCTTCACTTTCCAGTTATCTTCCGGCAGCGGTTCTGAAAGTACCATGTAGAATTTGAAGTTCGGAAAATCCTTTTCGAGGGCGCGGAAGTGATCGATGTAGAACAATTCACGCTTGGAACGTCCACCGTACCAGTAAGACACTTTACGTCCCGTCTTCACGGTTCTGAAGAGGTGATACAGGTGCGAACGCATCGGGGCCATTCCGGCTCCACCACCGATGTAAAGCATTTCCGCTTCCGATTCGTTGATGAAGAATTCTCCGTAAGGTCCTGAAACAACAGCTTTATCGCCTTCTTTGAGGTTAAAGATATAGGAAGATGCAATTCCGGGATTCACCTGCATCCATCCGTTGCGTGCACGATCCCACGGCGGCGTTGCAATACGCACGTTGAGCATGATGCGACGTCCTTCTGCCGGGTAAGAAGCCATTGAATAAGCGCGAACCACTTCCTCGTCGTTTTTCATCACGAGCGGCCACAGGTTGAACTTATCCCATTCCATACGGAATTTGTCCGGTTCTCCCGGATGTTCCTCCGGGTGTGCGGTAATGTCCATATCGGCATATTTCACCTCGCACGGCGGAATCTTGATCTGGATATATCCTCCGGCCTTGTAATCCATGTCTTCCGGAAGTTCCACGATAAATTCCTTGATGAACGAAGCCACGTTGTAGTTTGAAACAACCGTTGCCTCCCATTCTTTAATACCGAGTACTTCTTCTTCCACGTGGATCTCCATGTCTTCTTTCACTTTCACCTGGCATCCGAGGCGCCAGTTATCAGCGATCTCTTTGCGGGAAAAGTGCGGTGCTTCGGTCGGAAGGATCTCTCCACCGCCTTTCAGCACCTGACATTTACACTGGATGCAGGTACCACCACCACCACAGGCTGAAGGAAGAAATACGCCCTGGTTCCCGAGTGTTGTCAGCAGGGTGCTCCCACCGTCGACCTCGAGTTCCATTTCACCGTGGTTAATATTGATCCTGATCTTTCCTTTCGGGGATAGTTTTGCTTTCGCGAACAACAACATGGCTGTCAGCGCAAGGATCACCGCAAGGAATGCTACTATCGTAATTGCTAAGGTAATGCCCATTATTCGTCAATTTTAATATTGTCTACCTGTGATGTTTTATTCGGAGTTGTCGGTTGCAGTGCCACCCCGTCTTTCTTCTCTTCTTTTCCGTATTTAATCCCCATGAAGCTCATGAAAGCAATTCCCATGAGACCCGTAATGATAAACGTGATCCCCAGTCCGCGAAGCGGTCCCGGAACTTTGGAGTAACGGATCTTTTCACGGATCGCAGCGATCGCAACGATGGCGATAAACCAGCCGATACCTGAGCCGAACGCAAATGCCGTGGCATCCACGATGGTCGAGTACTGGCGTTCCTGCATGAAGAGTGCTCCACCGAGGATCGAACAGTTTACAGCGATCAGCGGGAGGAAGATCCCGAGTGCACCGTAAAGTGCAGGGGAGAATTTCTCCACGAGCATTTCCACAAGCTGTACGATCGAAGCAACTACTGCGATAAACATGATAAAGGAGAGAAAACTCAGGTCCATGTCCGCGTATTCCGCACCCATCCAACTCAGTGCTCCCGGTTTCAGGAGGTAGTTCTCGAGCAGGTAGTTCAAAGGAACAGTCACCGTGAGTACGAAAATTACCGCGGCTCCGAGTCCTACTGCCGTTTTAACGGTTTTGGATACTGCCAGGTATGAACACATACCGAGGAAGTAGGCAAAGATCATATTCTCTGAGAATATGGCCTTTACAAATATGTCTAATGTACTTTCCATAACGTTTGAATGCCTTTATTGATTAATGATCTTCGATCAGTGCTTTATTGCGTGAACGCTGAACCCAGATAATGATACCCACGATGATCAGTGCCATCGGCGGAAGGATCATGAGGTTGTTGTTTACATAACCGATCGAGTACAGGCCGCTCTCTTCTCCCGGAAGGTTGCTTCCGAAAAGACGGAGTCCGAAGAAACTTCCCGAACCGAGCAATTCACGGAAGAAGGCAACGATCACGAGCAGACCGGCATAACCGAGTCCGTTTCCAAGTCCGTCGAGCAAAGAAGGCCAGGGCTTGTTCCCCATCGCAAAGGCTTCGAAACGCCCCATGATAATACAGTTGGTAATGATCAACCCGACGAATACGGAAAGTTGCTCCGATACATCCGGCAGGAAGGCCTTCAGAATTTCGTTTACAATGATCACGAGCGACGCGGCAACCACCAGCTGTACGATGATACGGATACGCGAAGGGATCAGGTTACGAAGCAGGGAGATCACGTAGTTACCCATCATGGTTACGAAGATCACCGAAGCTCCCATTACGAACGCCTGCTTCACCTGAACAGTGATCGCAAGTGCCGAACAGATTCCGAGTACCTGGATTGTAACGGGGTTGTTGTCCGTCAGCGGATCCGTGATCAGTCTTTTGTTCTTCTTGGAGAACAACGGCTCTTTGGGAGCTTTTGATTTTGTTGAAACTTCACTCATGACTCAGATTTATGATTTTTAAAATACGTGGCATACACCTTCAGGCAGCGGTTGATCATTTCTTCCACACCTTTGGATGTAATGGTACCTCCGGTAATTCCGTCTACTTTTTTCGGTTGCGTTCCCGAACCGTCTTTCACGATCTCGAACTTTGTAAAGTCACCGCTCTCATCAGAGATCTCTTCGTTCACCCAGCGGTCGATAAAGAACTGCTGCTGGATCTCGGCTCCGAGCCCCGGTGTTTCTCCCTTGTGTCCGAAGGAAGCACCGATGATCGTACGCTGGTCCTCACCGAGTGAAATATTCCCCCAGATCGGTCCCCAAAGTCCTTTTCCGACGATCGGCATGATGTAAACGGTTTTCCCGTTCTTTTCAGCGATGAACAGCGGATAATTGCGTTGTTCGTCGGCAATCTCCTTATTCTTGTACTCTGCGCGGATATCTACATCGAATGCTTTTACGCCTTCTTTCACATTTCCTTTGCTGTCGAGTACAAGTGCATTTTCGAGGTTGACATACTTCTCGAACTCTGCCTCGGCGTTCTTACGCGTGATGTTTTCCATTTCCTCGTTGGTCAACATCGCGGAAAGGATCTCCATCTTTTTCTTTACCACGGCATTCTTATCCTGGATCGGCTTGAGTCCCGTTGCCAGCAACGCCAGTGCCGTTCCCACAACCACCACAAGGATGATCGCGAAACTAAATGTATATCCGTTACTTTCTTTATTAATAGCCATGATTAAGCCGTTTTAAGTTTTAATCGTCGTTGTCTGCGTTTGATATTTGCCTGGATCACGAAGTGGTCAATGATCGGCGCCATAATGTTCATGAAGAGAATGGCAAGCATCACACCTTCCGGGTAAGCCGGGTTGAGCACGCGGATCAGGATTGCCAGGAATCCACCCAGAAGTCCGTAGATCCATTTTCCGGCAGGTGTTTGAGAAGCTGTTACCGGATCGGTTGCCATAAACACGGCTCCGAAAGCAAAACCACCGATTACCAGGTGATAATAAGCCGGGAGTTCGAGGTAGGGGTTTCCACCGATCGCATTCATCATCAGTCCGCCGAGCAAACCTCCTGCGAAGAACGACAGGATGATCTTCCAGGAACCAACGCCTGTAAAAATCAGGATCGCAGCACCGATCAGGCAGCAAAGTGCCGAAGTTTCACCGATCGAACCCGGGATCATACCGAAGAACGATTCGAGAATGCTGTAATGCGACTTATAGGTTGTCAGATCGGTAAACACAGGTTTATCCGACATAAATGACGCGAGGTCGCCTAGTGCCGTGGAACCCGTGAATCCGTTCACGGTGTTTTCAGGTCCCGCCATCCATACTTTATCCCCGGACATCGAGGTCGGGTACGCAAAGAAGAGGAATGCACGCGCGGTGAGTGCGACGTTAACCACGTTCATACCGGTACCACCGAAGATCTCTTTTCCGATCAAAACGGCAAAGGCTGTAGCAACTCCGACCATCCAAAGCGGAACGTCCGCCGGCATGATCAGGGGAATCAACATCCCGGATACGAGGAATCCTTCGTGAAGGGCGTGCCCTCTAATCATCCCGAATACGAATTCCACACCAAGACCGACCCCGTAAGACACGATCAGCAACGGAAGAACGACCTTCAGACCGATCAACATTTTGGCTCCGGGTTCCGCCCAGTATTCCAACCCGCGGTTTCCTACCTCTGCAACCATTCCCCAGTGACCTGTATTGTAGATCCCGAAAAGTAAACAAGGAATCATCGCGAAGATCACGGTCATCATCGTACGTTTCAGGTCTACCCCGTCGCGGATGTGTGCTCCTTTTTGGGTAACAAGTTTCGGAGAATAGGCGAAGGTAGCCAGTGTTTCAAACAATGGATTCCATTTTTCAAACTTTCCGCCTTTGGAAAATTTGGGCTCCATTCGATGTAAATAATTTTCTAAGAATTTCACTGTCCTGTTATTTAAATATTACATGCATTCTTTCTGAACGAGATCAAGGCCGTGACGAATCTTATCCTGGATATCGATTTTCGTGGTACATACGAACTCGCAAAGCGCAAAATCTTCGGGAGCCACCTCGTAGATACCGAGGTTTTCCATACCGTCGATATCGTCCGTAATAGCCGCTTTCACAAGTTGCATCGGGAGAATATCGAAAGGGAATACTTTCTCCAGTTCGCCGGTTACCACAAATGCGCGCTCTTCCCCGTTAAGGTTGGTATCGAGTACGAATTTTTTGTTTGGCATCAGGTAAGTCGGGAAAAGACGGGAATTCGAGAACTTATCGAAGCCCGGTCCGAGCCAGCCTTTGGTCAGGAAGAATTTGTACTGGTCCCCTTCCGGGATTACAGTTACCTGGTTGTGGTAAAACCCGAGAAAACCGTTTGACTGATCGACTTTATCGCCTGTCAGTACGTTTCCGCTGATCACACGCACATGGTCGCCTTTGATGTTATTGTTCAGCAAATCCGCCAGGGATGCACCGATCAGGGTACGATAATATTTCGGAGAAGCCGCTTCGGAACCGGTGTAAGCAATCACGCGGGTCGCATCGTATTTTCCGGTATTGAAATAACGCCCGATAATAGCCACGTCCTGTGCATTCACCGTGTACACGAATTCGCCCTTGTTGATCGGGTCAATGTGATGGATCTGTGTTCCGACGTTACCTGCGGGGTGTTTTCCGTAAATGCGGTTGATCACCACGTTTTTGGCATCCGTAAACACGGCATCCGGGTTAGTCTTTCCGTTTACGTTGAGATGTACGTTTCCTTTTGTGAGTTTTGCAAGTGCGTCGATACCCGCCTGAAAATCTTTTCCGTGTCCGTGAAGGATGAAATCAAAATCGGGAGCGAGCGGTGCACTGTCAAAAGCAGAGATAAAGATCGCTTTAGGCTCGTTAGCCGGATCTGCAACCACGTCAATCGGGCGCTGCTTTACGAATGGCCAGAGACCCGCACGAAGCATGATCTCCTTCACTTCTTCCGCGCTTGCGTTTGCAAGGTTTACAGGTTCGCCCTGTTCGTATTCGAGCGTATCGTCGGCATCGATGATCACTTCCAGGATGCGTCGCTTGTCTCCACGTACGATTGCACGAACCGTACCACTTACCGGGGATACGCAGTTCACTGCTTCTTTGTATTTATCGTGGAAAACAATGCTTCCTGCTTTGACGCGATCTCCTTCGCGAACTACCATCCGCGGGATCATTCCGTGGAAATCAGAAGGCTTGAGGGCTGCCGTTTTCGGCAACGCCAGATCGGTGATCACTTTATCCGCTTCACCTACCAATCTGATATCCAAACCTTTCTTGAGCTTAACAGTCTTAGACATGTACTAAAGCGATTTTAAATAACGTGGCAAAAATAAAAAATTGTTGGCGCGTAGTTTCCGAATGGTACGGAGTATTCATTAATTTAGACCAATTCTAAATAACTTTAAAAACTGTTAAAGAATCTAAAAATAAAGTATATTTAAACAAACCTTTCAGGCGCATACGAAACGTGTCTGTTCCTGCGTTTGAATATTGAACTTGAAGATGATGAATACAGCTATCACGGAAGGCATCAGGATCACGGTCATGTCACAGTTCAGGCCGGATCTTTCGCAACTGGGCGAAGCTCAGTATTTTTTCAATTACCGGATCGAGATCGAGAATAAAAATTCGTTCGCTGTACAGTTAATGCACCGCGACTGGTTCGTATTCGACTCACTCAACCACCCCCAGCAGATCAGCGGAGAAGGTGTTATCGGTGAACAACCGGTCATTCAGCCCGGCAACAATTACCATTACATCAGTGGCTGCGAACTTTCCTCGGAGATCGGTTACATGAAGGGTTATTACACTTTCCGAAGCCTGCTTGACAACAGCACCTTCCAGGTCTTCATCCCGACTTTCCAGCTTATTTATCCGCAAAGGCTCAATTAAGGTTTTTGCGGCGCAATAGGAAGACGCCAACAGCCGAAAGACTTATCGCCAGGATCACGCAGATCGTCAATATCGTATTGTCTCGCTGGCTGCGCGCTACTTGTTCCCGGATCATGCGTTCCCTTTTCAGGAAACCGCTTTTCAGCAGGTCTGCCTTTAGCTGGTAGTCCAGGTCCGTCCCGATCGATTCCTCCCGCACTTCATTTTTACCACGTTCGCGCAACAAAGCATTCAGTTCTCGTTCCGTTTCAAGTGCCAGTTGTGTTTTCCCCTGTTGTTCAAACAGCAAAGACAAAGCTTCCAGCGCGTCAGCTTCTTCCAGCGGCAGGGCATTTTCCCGCGCCACGTCCCGGGCGTCCCGGTAAGCGGACAGCGATGCTTCCGGATCTTTTCGCTCGCGGTAGAATTCGCCAAGATTATAGTATGCTTCGCTCACCAGTTGTGCGTTCCGCGCGTCGAGGCGCAAGTCGAGTGCCTTTAGAAAGTCGCGCTCCGCCCCGATAAAGTCTTCGGCTCCGAAATGCGCGATTGCCAGGTTCGTATAAGCGTTAGAGGCCTGTACGACCGATCCGACTTCGAGGTTGAGCTCGGCACTTTTCAGGTACAGCGTGAGTGCTTCGTCCTTTTTACCGCTACGCGCTGCAATGCTACCGAGAATTGCGTAACCGTTCGCTGCCGCTTCTTTCTTCGACCGTTTTTCAGCTTCTTCGACATAATGTAGCGCTCGTTTTTGTGCCTCATGGATACGTCCGAGTTTCAGCAGGGCCTGCGCATAATTGATCTCAGCCAGGAAAAAGGAAGTCGGATCGCTTGAGTATTTGCCACTCTCCAGGGAACGTTCGAACCACTTTATGGCTTCCGCGGGTTCCCCTTTGAACAAGTACCCGTTCCCTATTTCATTATAGGTTTCCGTCAGCAATACGTAATCACCGGATTTCAGGAAATAGTCGGCCGCTTCACGCAGGTAGGCGATTCCCTGCACCGGTTTTCCGCTCCGGATCAGGTAACTTCCAAGGCTGCGCTTTCCGACAGCGATGGCGTAGGCATCATCGGAAGGACCGGCTTCCAGCAGCAGAACGCGCGCGTTGATCCGCAGCGAATCGAGGTCGTTCCGGATATACCGGTTCCAAAGGCAGGTACTTATAAGCGCCTTTTCGCGAAGGCTGTGCGCCTGTATAAAATCGGAGTAAATGCAATCGTCAGGCTGACTAAATAGAGCCGGGGCGGATAAGCACCCGCAAAGAAGTAGTAGCAGTAATTTCATTCGGGATTACAATTTTGGAAAGAACCCTTTCATTGCAAGGATAGACAAGATTCGTTATTTTTGCAAATAAAAATTCTACTATGTCAAATGCTTTATTCCGCGTGCCGGTAGCTGTCAACGAACCTGTGCGATCGTACGCAAAGAACTCCAGAGAGCGGGACACCCTGCTTCAGAAGTATGACAAAATGCTTCACCAGGAGCCGATTGACATCCCGATGTACATCGGAGGTAAAGAAGTCCGGACGGATACTAAAAAGCCGGTTTCACCGCCGCACGACCACAAACGCGTGATCGCGCACTTTAACTACGGTGACAAAACACATGTGGAGCAGGCCATCGATGCGGCACTGAAAGCGCGTGAGCAATGGGCAAACCTCCCCTGGGAACAACGCGCTGCGATCTTCCTGAAAGCGGCGGATTTGCTCGCAGGCCCGTTCCGTGATAAGATGAATGCCGCTACCATGCTCGGCCAGTCTAAGAACGTATTCCAGGCAGAGATCGATGCAGCTTGTGAACTGATCGACTTTTTCCGCTTTAACGTACAATACATGACCCAGGTTTACAGCGAACAACCGGAATCACTGCCGGGAACCTGGAACAGGCTCGAATACCGTCCACTGGAAGGTTTCGTATTTGCCGTAACTCCGTTCAACTTTACGTCTATTGCCGCTAACCTGTGTGCAGCACCTGCCATGATGGGGAATGTGGTCGTATGGAAACCTGCCGATTCTCAAATGTACTCCGCCCAGGTAATCATGGAACTCTTCAAAGCAGCCGGTCTGCCGGACGGGGTGATCAATATGGTAACGGTGGATGGTCCGGTTGCGGGGGACGTCGTATTTAAACACAAAGATTTCGCAGGACTTCACTTTACCGGTTCCACGGCTGTTTTCCGCTCACTTTGGAAAGAGATCGGGAATAACATTTCCATGTACCGCAGCTACCCGCGTATCGTGGGTGAAACGGGTGGAAAAGACTTCGTGATGATGCACGAATCGGCCGAACCTGCCGAAGTAGCGACTGCACTCGCACGCGGAGCTTTCGAATTCCAGGGACAAAAGTGTTCCGCGGCCTCCCGGGCATACATTCCATCCAATCGCTGGGAAGAAGTGCGTGAGATCCTCGTAAAACAGGTGAGTTACTTTAAAATGGGATCGCCGGAAGATACCGGTAACTTTGTAAACGCCGTGATCGATGAACGCGCATTCGACAAGATCGCCGGCTACATCGACTTTATTAAGGAACAGGATGATGCCGAGGTACTTATCGGTGGTAACTATGATAAAAGTAAAGGCTATTTCATTGAGCCGACGATCGTTAAAACAACCAACCCTAAATTCCGCACAATGTGCGAAGAGATCTTCGGGCCGGTACTCACGATCTATGTATACGATGAAAAAGAATTTGAAAATACGCTGACACTGCTCGACAGTACGTCTGATTATGCGCTGACCGGATCTATTATGTCCAACGACCGCTACGCCGTGCAACTGGCTGTGAAAAAACTCGAGAATGCTGCGGGTAACTTCTACATCAATGACAAGCCGACAGGTGCCGTTGTTGGTCAGCAGCCTTTCGGAGGTGCACGCGGTTCGGGTACGAACGACAAAGCAGGTGCAATGATGAATCTCCTGCGTTGGGTTTCTGCCCGCACAATCAAGGAAACGTTTGTTCCGCCAACGGATTACAGGTATCCGTTCCTCGGATAAGAACAGCTTATATCAAAAAAGTCCGCTCGTTGTCTCTCGACAGAGCGGACTTTTTTTGTGTAAAAGATAGGTGAACCTTAAAAAAACAAACCGTCCCGGGAGAGCGGACGGTTCGAAAGAACTTTAAAAACGACATGTGAAAACTCTCCCGCATGTCCCATAAACGAAAACGAATGAATGGCCTGGCCATCCTTCTTAAAACTAACGCTGCTACACTTACGCCCGAAACCGGAATTCGGATTGCGCGTGCAAAAAAATAAATCGCAAGCAGGTGATGATAACTGAAGGAAGGAAAAAAGGACGGACCCGGATTAATTGATGGCACTCCTGGGAATACGATCAATCATGAAACTTATAACTGCTATTGGATGAGATTCCGGACCCGTCCTACCTATGAGTATTTACATCTTCACAACCACGAATTCCGTACGCCGGTTCTCCTGGTGTTGCTCCTCAGTACAGTCCGACTGAATAGAGCCTTCGCAGGCGCAGGCGTTGAGTAAACGATATTCCCCATACCCCTTTCCGTAAATCCGCTCCGGGTTCGTGATACGCTTCTTTATATATTCGGCCGAAGCAGCCGCACGCTTCTGAGAAAGGCGCTCATTGGATTTGGCACTTCCGCGGCAATCTGTGTGCGAACCGAGTTCAACGACCATGGTCGGGTTCTCATTCATAACCTTTACGATCTTATCCAGTTCAACCGCTGCATCCGTACGAATTGTCGCTTTACCGAGGTCGAAATAGATCGGCTGGAGATCGATGGCCTTTGCCAGATCCACACCTACTGCCATTTTTTCCAGTTTCAGGTTTATTTCCTCACTGACATCGTATTGCCCTTCATGATCGAGGAGCCGGTTATATGTCAGTGTCTTCGACAGGTAATCTTCTTTGGCGAGGGTAATGTTATACGACATGCGATCGTTGATTTTTTTATCAGCTACAGGGCGCATTACCTGTCCTTTGTCATTGGTGAGAAACTCCTCGGTAACCCCGGTCATGTTGTTGGTGAGTATCACCTTTGCATCGGCAATGGGATCACCCGTACGCTTTTCCCGGACAGTCAGTAAAATTGAAAACCCGGGATCTTTCTCGAGTGCTACTTCTTCTGTGAAATTATCGGCTGTTTTATCAGAAAGTTCAAATTTGTGTCCCGCTTCGAAATAGTCTTCGTGATTGGCCACGAGGCTGTAATTGCCATTTTCTTCGAGCGTGTACTCCGCTTTTCCCTGGCCGTCGGTTGTAAGTTGCGCGATCTCCGTACCGTCGCGGAGCAGACTTACACTGGTACCCGGCAACAGTTCGCCTTTCACGGATTTCGAAACGATCTCGAGTTTTTTTCCGAAGCTGAACGGCTTTTCCATGGTAAAAGAATACAGGTCGTCACCTCCCCTGCCGGAACGCCGGTCGGAAGAGAAATACCCGCTTTTCATCCCCGGTTCCATCCAGAACCCGAAATCGTCGAGGTTTGAATTCATAGGCCAGCCCATGTTTTCCACCTTGCGAAACTTGCCGTCTTTGTACTGGGTGTAATAAAGATCCAGACCTCCGAATCCCGGTCTGCCATCGCTTGAAAACACGAGTATATTCTCGGTATGCCAGAATGGGAAATTCTCATTCCCGCTCGTATTCAGGGCTGCCAGGTTCACAGGTGTCGTCCAGTTCCCGGAATTATCCCTTTGGGTATAGTACAGGTCCGCTCCGCCCTTTCCGCCGGGCATGTCGGATGAGAAGATCATTTGATTCCCGTCCGGTGAAACGGCTGCGTGCCCCACGTTGTAGTCTTTTGAATCGTAGGGAAAATCTTCGGCTGACGTCCACTCACCGTTGATCAGCCTCAGGATCATCAATTTAAAATGTCGTGAACCGTCCTGCTTATTCTTTTGAGCGTAATTACGCGTCAGGTAAGCCGTATTTCCATCGGGTGAAAATGCAATCGGTCCGTCATTATACTTTTCATTCAACACGCTCACAGGCTCTGACGGGGCATCTGCCTGCAGCGACATCGTGTATACGTTCGTAAACGGTTCGCGGTCACCTGACCATTTGCGGTCTACCAGTAATTTCTCGTTCCCGTTGGACGCATAGTAAAGAGCATTATCCCGCACAAATGGTGCATAATCGGATACCGAACTGTTCATTTCAAGTAAATGGACCTGAAATCCGTACGGATTGTTCTTCTGCTGATCGATCCAGTCGCGCAACTGCGTATACTGCATGCTCTCCTGCGGTGTCTGGATTAACTTTTCGTACTGTTGAAGCTGTACTTCGGCTTCTCCGTACTTCTCATTTTTCAGCAATGCCAGGGAATAGTGGTACACATCCGAACTCGTCTTTTCGGCCTGCCTGTTGATCTTTGCCCATTCGTTTTCCGCAAGCTGGTTCTGACCGGTCATATCATAACTTTCTGCAAGTTTGCGCCTTCCTTCCGTAGTCAGTTGGTGCGAGGCTTTGTAATAATCGATCGCCTCATAATAATTATAACGATCATAATATTTGTTTCCACGTCGCTCATCGGCATCCTGGGCGTTCAGGAAACATACGGAAAACACTGTAAGGATTGTAAGGATTGTTTTCATGGTTAAAAGTATCTGGGTGAGGAAATACGCCCTTCACGGTGGAAGATGAAGTCATAACGAAGCATGACCTCATGACTTCCCTGGTTGTAGCGGGCAGTGGAATTTGTATAGGAAAAATCGAATGAGTACCCCAGCAGGAACTGTTCGCTGATGTTCACACCTGCCAGTATCCCAAAGGCGTCTCCGGCCCTGTACATGGCTCCGATGTTGAAACGGTCGTGAATAAAGAACTGTGCAGACAAATCGATCTGTAGCGGAGCACCGTTCGTCACACGAACCATCGTTGTCGGCTTGAAACGGATCGCAGGGTTGATGCGGAAAACACTCCCCATAATAAAGTAGTAGTGCCGGATCTCATCCAGCCCGGAAAGCCCGTTCCCGCTTTTATAGTCGTTTTCGAGTAACTTCGGAGCCGATATTCCCGCATAAAAACGCTCCCTGCTGTAATACAGTCCAAAACCGAAATTAGGTTTCACCTGGTTGCGCAGTGCCTGCGAAAAGGCATTGTCATTTTGCTGCTGCAAAGTCAACGAGGTCGTTTGTGCACTGAGGTTGTCGATCCCGCCTTTCAGGCCGAAGGAAAGTCTGCTGCGGTCATTGATCTTCAGCCGGTAAGCGAAGTCAACGGCAAACGAGGTATTATGTACCGGCCCGATCTGGTCATTCACAACAGACAGTCCCAGCCCGATATTCTTCGATACGACGGGTGCGTGTGCGGTCAGTGTTTGCGTGTTGGGCGCTCCGTCGAATCCGACCCACTGGAAGCGTCCCAGTGCGGTCACCGTCAATGCATCGCGGCTTCCCGCATACGCCGGGTTGACCACCAGCGTATTGTACATGTAATGGGTATACAGTGCTTCCTGCTGCGCCATCACCGGGAAAGCGCAGAGGAGCGTGAACAGTATGCTTATCTTAAATCTCATAATCAACGTGTTAAATAAATATATCCTTTCATGACATCTCCGTTTCCAAGGTCGAGCAGGTAGAAGTAAGTGCCTTCCGGTAACTTCTCATTGCCGATCGTCATCGAATTCTGCGAAGTTCCGTCCCAGTTATTGGCATACGGCGCGCTTTCGAATACTTTCTGACCCCAGCGGTTAAAGATGGTAATGCGATTGTCGGGGTAATATTCGAGGCCGTCTATCACGAACTGATCATTGACATTATCACCGTTCGGCGAGAAGCCTTCGGGAACAGTCACTTCTTTGGTACATTTTTCATTATCCGGGTCCGGATCACAAGGGTCCAGCGGATCCCATCCGTTGGCGATCTCATCTCCGTCACTGACTCCGTCTCCGTCGGTGTCCGGGTTATCCGGATCGGTTCCGTACAGTTCCTCATCCGCATCCGAAACGCCGTCGCCATCGGTATCACCTCCACCTGAGCCGCAACCCGGGCCATTGGCATTCGGATCGCACGGATCGAGCGGATCGCTGCCATTCGTAACCTCATCACCGTCATTGATTCCGTCGCCGTCGGTATCCGGGTTCGTAGGATCGGTTCCGTATGTTACTTCCTCGCCGTTTGTCAGGCCGTCACCGTCCTGGTCACAGTTTACTCCACTTGCATTCGGATCACACGGATCCAGCGGATCACTACCGTTGGTAACTTCCGTACCATCATCGATTCCATCCCCATCCGTATCCGGGTTGTTCGGGTCAGTTCCGTAGGTTCCTTCGTCTCCATTTGGCAGACCGTCACCGTCCGGGTCACAATTCGCTCCGGTAGCATTCGGATCGCATGGATCGAGCGGGTCGCTTCCATTAGTTACCTCATCACCGTCATTGATTCCATCACCGTCGGTGTCCGGGTTGTTCGGGTCGGTTCCATAAGTTCCTTCGTCTCCGTTTGGCAAACCGTCTCCATCCTGATCACAAGCTGGGCTGGTCGCATTCGGATCACATGGATCGAGTGGATCGCTGCCGTTGGTTACTTCCGTACCATCGTCGATTCCGTCGCCGTCCGTATCGGGGTTCATCGGGTCGGTTCCATAAGTTCCTTC
>CAYMEW010000030.1:0-53188 GCA_964389755.1 uncultured Flavobacteriales bacterium
GTTTAGGATTTGTTTGCTCTCCCTCGGTGAGGGAGATACAGAGGGAGGGATTTTGCAGTTAAAGCATAAGGGCTTCGGAAGACTGGTTTTCCTGATATACAGTTTATTGCATCCTACTTTTTTTCATTGCCAAAAAAAGTAGGCAAAAAAGTCTAGCGCTACGTTGCAGCAGCCACCCAACGGGCATTTGTTCCGGAACGTTTTACCAAACTTTCCGCCTGGGGGCGGATTCGGACAAGGTAAAAGTTCTGCGGAACTGCATGCGTTTGGTCCCGGCATCTACCCTCGATTACTTCGCCTTCCCCAGGCGAAATCTCGGTCTTCACGAGCAGTGCTCGCTCTTACTGAAGCGCACTTGCAAAGTACACGCGGATTGCTTCGGAGTGGTCTGTTCGGGGCAATCTGGAATTGCGGGAAATAACAAAGCCCTCCGAAGGGGAGGGCTTTTGCATAAACGGGTATGCGATTTTTTATTCGAATGTTTTGGAATCGACCTTTTCGTTCAGTTTCAGTGATACAAGTTCGCTGTTGAAGGTCATTGGTCCCGCAGAAATAGTTGTTTTCGTAGGGAACATGAGTCCTTCGGTTTCTTTGTAATCGCTGTAGACCACGGTAGTTTCAACCGTTTCTTCTTCATCCGTTTCAATACTGGTGGACTTCACCTTATAGAAGGTTTCTTTGTCGTAGTATTCGTAACTGTCTCCGGAACCGTCGTTTACGCGCAATACGTAAGCTTCTTTACCGTCTACCTGCTCGATGCCGATGAGTTCGTATTCCACACCGGATGTGGCGTAGTTACGTTCCGGGTAGAAACCGGTGGACTTCTGTTTTTCGGCGATCTCTTCTTCGGTCAGTTCTTTTTTACCGGTTTGCATGTTTACCTGCCCTCCGGTAGTTCCGTTAAAGTAGCTACGCTGCAGGAGCATTCCCTGTCCCTGGAGTTTGAAATCCTCTTTGTTCGGCGCTGCCCAGGTACGTGTCGATTTTAATTTGAAGGGAATCTGCGAATTGGAAAGTTCACTGACTTCCACCGCCGTTTTGATCTTCTTGAGTTTCTTGTCGACTTCTTTCATGGATTTCGACATGGTAACGGCCTCCAGGTAATTTTCGATGAGTTCTTCTTTCGAAATATCAGCCGGTTTGCGTTCCACTACTTTGTTTCCGAAGGCATCAAGTGTCTCGATCTGTCCGTCAGCGTCAAATTTCAGTAGCTTTTCGACTACTTCTTCATTCCCCACGACAATGATGTTACAGTGTTTTGCAGGAAAGTATTTTTGAGCCATGGTGAGCACGTCTTCGGCATCCACGTCTGAGAGTCGCTTCAGGTAATTCTTGTAATAATCGTCATCGAGGTCGTATTTGATAGTCGCCAGTGCGAAACGCGCAACGGTCTGCGGGTTTTCGAGTGAGCGTGCAAAACTTCCTGCCATGGATGATTTTGTAAGATCGAGTTCTTCGGGCGTGACATCGGATTCGCTGATTCGTGCGATCTCGTAAAGGAGTTCGGTAATCGCGCTGTCAGTTACATCATTGCGGAAGTTTCCGCCCGCACTGAAGAAAGAACCGTCTTCGTCGATGTTCAGGCGCGAGTAAGCTCCGTAGGTGTACGCTTTATCTTCGCGCAGGTTTTGCATCATACGCGTTCCGAAACCACCGCCTCCGAGAATCTGGTTCGTAACGGTCAGTGGGATCTGGTCTTCGTTGCCCGGTTTTACGTCTACCGGAAATGCAACCTGGATCACGGACTGAACCGCACCCGGCTTGTTTACGAAGATCACACGGTTTCCATTGTTCAGGGTTGCATCCGGTAACTGGTTTGTGAAAACCGGGCCTCCGCGCCACTCTCCGAAATAACGGTTTACCATTTTTTCAGCTGTTTCGCGGTTGATATCCCCAACGATCACCAGGAAGCTTCCGCTCGGTGTGAACACCTGGTCGTAATAGTCCACGAGGTCCTGCCGCTTGATGTTCGCCAACGTGATCTCTGACATAACTTCCCCGTTCGGGTTTCCATCCGGGAATACCGTTTTAAGTACGGCATTTGTCGCCATGGATGACGGGCTTGCTTTGGTACTGATGAGACTTGATTCGTACTGTGCACGGATGCGTTCGAATTCACTTTCGGGAAAGATCGCATTCATAGTGACGTCGCTCATCAGGTCAAGTCCCTTTTCGAGGTGTTTGGTCAGACAGGACATGTAAATGGAATTGCGGTCGGCGTCGAGACGGGCCCCGATGTAATCGGTTTCGTTATCGAGCTGATCTTTCGTCCGGGTTTCGGTACCGGAGAGTATCATGGATCCTGCGAACTCGGAGAGCCCGGCCTTATTTCCTTCGGTGTGCGGATCCGCGCCCATCACGAGGTCAAACGAAACGCGCGGGATCATGTGGTTTTCCGAAAGAATCACCGTAATCCCGTTAGAGGTATGGAATACTTCCGACTCTCCGATATTGATGGTCGGCGCCTTCGCGGGTTCGGGACGCACGGAGCGGTCAAGCTGTCCGAAAGTGAGCAGCGGCAATGAAAATGCCAGGAATATGCTTAATCTTTTCATAGCTTAATTATTTGTCTTTTTTGGGTAAATAGATCAGGATGATGCGCTCGTTCTGTGTCAGGTACTGGCGTGCCACGCGCATGATGTCCTCGCGGGTTACACGCATGTAATTGGCCAGGGCGGTATTTACACGGTCGGTGCTTCCAAAATATACGTAGCTGTCTGCCAGGTTCTCTGCAACGCCTGCAATAGTAGAGTTGCTGGACACGAACTGGTTTTCGAACTGGTTCTGTATCTTCTCGAATTCTTCCTGGGAGATCAGTTCATTCTGAAGGCGTACGATCTCGGCATCCATGGCCATTTGCAGGGTGTCGAGGTTCGTGTCCGGGTTTGCGATCGCTGCAAAGATCCCCATTCCGGCATCTTCGAGGCCGTAAGCGAACGAGAAAGCGAAATTAGCGAGTTGTTTTTTCTCAACGATGCTTTTGTTGATTCGTCCGGAAGAACCGCCGGAAAGCACTTCATTGAGCATTTCGAGGGCATAGAAATCCGGGTTCGTCTGGTCGGGGAAGCGATATCCGTAGAACAGTGCCGGCAACTGGATGTTATCGTAAACGGTGTCCTTTACAACGTGATCCGGATGCTCCAGTGTTTTGACCGGGCGCGGGATCTCCGTAGGCATCGCCGCATATTTATCCACGAGTTTTTTCGCGTCCTTATTTTTCGGGTTCATGAAATTATTCATGCTGAACTCCGACTTTTCGACGTTGTATTTCGCTTTGAACGCTTCTGCCGTGAGGTTTTCAAAGTCCCGGTAGAGGTTGATCGCCTCTCCTTTAGGAATAGAAGCGAAGTACTTATCGATCCATGCCTTTGTCTGGCTTACGTCGATGTCTCCCGCAATGGAAAGCGTTGCATTCGCCGGTACATAGAACGTGCGGTAGAAGTTTACATAATCTTCTTCCTGTGCGGCATCGAGGTGTTCCATGCTTCCGATCGGTACCCAGTGATACGGGTGATCTTTGAACATGCGTTTGAACATTTCACTGATGAACGACGCGTAGGGCTGATTGTCTACCCGCTGGCGTTTTTCTTCTTTCACGACGCTGCGTTGCGTTTCAATACCTGTTTCATCCACCTTGGCATGCAACATGCGTTCGCTTTCGAGCCACAGACCGAGTTCGAGCTGGTTTGAAGGAAGGATCTCATAGTAATAGGTCCGGTCATTGGAGGTATTTGCATTCAGTGTACCACCGTTCTTTTCGACCAGTTCGCTGTATTCTCCGCGTCCGATGTTGGCGGAACCTTCAAATAAGAGGTGTTCGAAAAAGTGAGCAAAGCCGGTACGGTCCGGGTTTTCATTTTTGGATCCTACATGATAGAGTACCGAAACTGCCACGATAGGCGTGGAGTGCTGTTCGTGCAGGATGACGTGCAGGCCATTGGGCAGATCATATTCCACAAAGTCGATCTTGCGTTGTGCAGATACGGAAAATGCGGAAAACAGGAGGCCTGCCAAAACGATTTTCTTCATAGTTCTGTTTTAGTTACAGGCAAAGAAAGCAATTTTATTTTGTATGGAAACCGGCCTGAACGGCGAATTGATGCTTTTCGGGATGAATGGATTTTTTCCGGGATTAAAAGAATGCGTGTCCTTTGGCCTGTTTTTTGACTATTTTTAGGGCATGTATCGGATCTTATTATTCTTTTTGCTGTTCGCCAGCTTTTCGTTCGGCCAGCAGGTCATCCCCTTTGTGGATTTCAACGGTTTCTTTAAAACATTTCAGAACGGAGCTTTCCGTCAACTTGAGTTCCAACGCATCCGCGAGTTCAAAGCGGGCGACGACCTGGTCGCTTATATCGATAATCGCGGGAACCTGCGTGTCTTTGACGGGGAAGCCCCGATCGACCTTTCGAACATGAGCGTGGAATATCATGTATCCGATCATTTCCTGGTGTGGAATGTGGGGCCGACCATCAACGTGTACGACGAGGGAGACCTGCAAACGCTGACCTATTTCGGGGGAAATTACGTGGTGAAAGACAGTATAATCGTGTACCAGGATACCCGCTATAATACGCTGAACGTTTATTGGCATCACAAAACGCATACGATCCAGACGAGTACCGGAGACCTCGGAATGCCGGTATTCATCGGTGAGAACATCGTAGCATTCAAAGACAACGGTAATTTTTTCAAGATCTTCTGGAACGGGCAGATCTACGAACTCGGTGTATGGAACGGAACGATCGAATTTGAC
This sequence comes from uncultured Flavobacteriales bacterium, assembly GCA_964389755.1. GTDB lineage: Bacteria > Bacteroidota > Bacteroidia > Flavobacteriales_D > Crocinitomicaceae > JBBSUQ01. Next base: position 4,757 of record CAYMEW010000030.1, read on the forward strand.
GGAGGAACCGATATCATTGCCTTTAACGATCCGACCACGCGTACATTTGCCGTATTCGATAAAGGAGAATTCATTGATGTGGAAAATTTCTGGATGGACGCCTATAAGGCCGGACGCGGATTTATCATGTACCAGGATCGTAACGGGAACCTGATCCGCTATGCCAACGGCCAGAAAAAGGAAGTCAGTAATTTTAAGGCTACGTTCTGGGAAGTCAAAGACGATATCGTGGTCTGGGGAGAGAACAACTATGTATGGGCCTACCAGAACGGTGAGAAGATCCAGGTGACGAATTTTGTCCCGGAAGACTACCTCTTAAAGAATAACGTTTTTGCCTTTCGAAACGTGATGGGCGGTGTTAGCGCACTGGTCAATAACAAGATCGTGGAACTGACCAACCAGCAGGATTCAAACTACGAGATCTATGGGAATTCGATCCTCGTATCTCTCTTTAATTCGTCCTACCTCGTCTACAAGGACGGCCGAAAATACGAGACCTGAAAAGTTTCGTTTACCCGGTGCTTTCTACTTTGAATCATTATCTTTGTGAAACTTTTACGACAAGTTTTCACCTTATAACAATATGAATCCATGAATACCTGGTTTACAGTAAAAATTAAATATACCAAGCAGCTGGAGAACGGAACATTCAAACGCGTATCCGAACCCTATTTACTTGCTTCCATGACCTTTACCGACGCCGAAGCCCGTGTTTACGAGGAACTCGGTTCGATCATCCGTGGCGAATTCAATGTGATCAGCATTTCGCGCACGGAAGTACACGATATTTTTCATTACGAAGACGCCGATACCTGGTACAAGTGCAAAGTGACTTACGAAAGCCAGGACGGTGACTCGGAGAAGACGCGTAAGGTTTCGCAGAACTTCCTGATCTCCGCACACAGCGTTAAAGATGCTTACGAACGCCTGAAGGAAAGTCTTTCCACATTGATGGTCGATTTCCAGGTGCCTTCCATTGCCCTGTCACCGATCGTGGATATTTTCCCGTACCGCGAGGAACTCGATCGCGAACTCGAACGTCGCCCGCTCGAAGAAGGAGAAGAATTCGAACCGAAGACGCGCAAAGCCGTTTATTCGGCACCCGGATCGGATGAAGAGGAAGATGATCCGGAAACAGCCGATGATGAAAGCGAGAGCGAACTGAGCGACGAATATTCTGACGAGGATTAATAGATGAAAGATTTCCTCGAACAACTCCGCGACGACCATTCGAATTTCCTCCAGGGAAGCCTTGATAAATCCGGGCTAATGAATCCGTTCGACCTGTTCCGGGAGTGGTATAAGGAAGTGTACGATGCCCAGCTTCCCGAGTTGAATGCATTTACGCTGTCTACGGTAAGTGCCGATGGCAAACCATCTGCACGAATCGTTTACCTGAAGGAGTTATTCGACGACCGGTTTATTTTTTATACCAACTACCTTTCACAAAAGGGACGTGAACTGGCTGAAAATCCGTTTGCCGCGATGCTTTTTTTCTGGCGCGAAAAAGAACGCCAGGTGCGTATCGAGGGACGCGTTTCAAAAGTGGACGATGCGACCAGCGACAGTTATTTTGCTTCCCGTCCGCGCGGCAGCCGCATCGGAGCCTGGGCCTCGCACCAGAGTGAGTTGCTTGAAAGCCGCGACGAACTCGAGAAGCGCGTGGCTTATTACGAAGAAAAATTTCCGGGAGACGATATTCCGCGTCCGCCTTTCTGGGGCGGTTATGCACTGGAACCCGAACTGATCGAATTCTGGCAGGGACGCAAGTCCCGGCTTCACGACCGGATCATATTTAAAAAACAAGCTGACGGTTCGTGGGAGATCTGTCGTAAAAACCCCTGATTATGTTCGAGCTCAAACCGGTTGTCTTTCACCTGTCGAATGGCTTGCGGGTCGTTTACCTGCATGCACCGGCCTATGTTGCCCATCTCGGGGTAACAGTGCTGGCCGGTTCCCGTTTCGAGCATCCCGGTGAAGAAGGACTGGCTCATTTCCTGGAACATTGCATCTTCAAGGGTACCAAAAAACGGCGCGCATATCATGTACTGTCACGACTCGATTCCGTGGGCGGTGAACTCAATGCTTATACGGCAAAAGAAGAAATGTGCCTTTATGCCTCATTCACCAAAAATCACCTGCGTCGTACTTCCGAACTGTTATCCGATATTATCCTGAACTCTACTTTTCCTCCCCGCGAGATCGCGAAGGAGAAAGAGATCGTGATCGACGAGATCAATTCGTACCTGGACAGTCCCGGTGATAAGATCTTCGATGATTTTGAAGAATTATTATTCAAAGGGCATGCCCTCGGCAACAATATACTTGGCACGCGTGAAAGTGTCAATTCCTTTACTCAAAAGGACCTGGAACGTTACGTTTCGCGCTTTTTCCGCGCAGACAAAATGGTGATTTCTTTCGTGGGGGACATACCTTTAAAACAGGTACAGAAGGTACTGGAGCACGATTTCGGAAATTGCACGGCATCCGGAGAAGCGGAAGAACATCCTGATTTCAGGCCGGTAGATCAATTCCTTGTCCGTTCCAAAGAAGCCAATTACCAGGCACACAGCGTGCTGGGCGGAATGGCACCCGGGTACCTCGACGAACACCGTCGAGGGATGACTTTGCTGACCAATGTGCTCGGCGGACCTGCACTCAATTCGCGACTGATACTCTCGATCCGCGAAAAGCACGGACTGGCTTACAACATCGAAGCAAACTATACGCCGTATGTAGACATCGGTTACTGGACGATCTACTTCGGTACTGATCAGCGTTACCTTGAAAAATCACGTAAATTGGTTTACCGCGAATTGCGAAACCTGCGCGAAAATAAACTCGGTTCCCTGCAATTATCTGTGGCAAAGGAGCAGTTAAAGGGACAAATTGCGCTCGGGCTGGACAGTAACAGCGGCCTGATGCTGGGACTCGGTAAAAGTCTTTTGCTTTTCAACCAGATCGACACAGTTGAAGAGATCTACGACGCAGTGGATCGCATCTCGGCATCGGAACTACTGGAAATAGCGAATCGCTACTTTGCGGAAGACCAGGTTTCGGAGTTGATCTTCGAAACAGGAACGGTATAAAAAAACCGCTTGTCGGCTTGACAAACGGTTTTTAACGTATTTCGAATAACTGCTTATTCTGCAAATTTATCGATGACCTGCTGTGTTACTCCGGTGTTGGAGAAACCTCCGTCATGAAACAGGTTTTGCATTGTTACGTATTTAGTGAGGTCCGAGAACATGCTGATGCAATAATCGGCACATGCCAGGGCGGAAGCGTTCCCGAGCGGAGACATTTGTTCCGAGAAACTGATGAACTCACTGAACCCTTTGATTCCCTGACCGGCTGTTGTTACCGTCGGTGATTGAGAGATCGTGTTCACGCGTACTTTCTTTTTGATACCGTAGTGATACCCAAACGAACGCGCGATGGATTCGAGCAGTGATTTCGCGTCGGCCATGTCGTTGTAGTCGGGGAAAATGCGCTGCGCTGCAATATAGGTAAGCGCGAGTACGGATCCCCATTCGTTCATCGCGTCCTGCTTGTAAAGTGAAGCGAGCACTTTGTGCAGTGAAATCGCTGAAACGTCCATGGTCTGCTGGTAAAAACGGTAGTCGTTTTCGGTGTAGTGTTTTCCTTTACGCACATTGGGCGACATCCCGATCGAGTGGAGTACGAAGTCGATCTTTCCGCCGAGCACTTCGGTCGATTCGCTGATGAGTTTGTCGATGTCTTCCACGTTTGTGGCATCGGCAGGAATCACTTTGCTTCCTGTTTTTTCAGCGAGGTTATTGATCTCTCCCATACGCATAGCGATCGGTGCGTTGGTGAGTGTAAATACGGCTCCCTCTTCATGAGCGCGCTCGGCTACTTTCCAGGCGATCGATTGCTCGTTGAGCGCTCCGAAAATGATTCCGCGCTTTCCTTTTAGTAAATTATATGCCATATAAATGAAATTGTAAACGTTCGTTTATCATCCGTTTTGTTCGCTGCAAAGTTAAAATTTTATTTTACTCGTTTATCCGCAAACAAAGTGCAGTCCGTCGTAGGCCGGTTCAACGCCTTCCGGGAGAAGTTGCTTTATTTCTTCATGCCGTCCGAACTGGTGAGAAATGTGTGTCAGGTATGCTTTTCGCGGACCGATGTCCTCAATGAATGCGAGAGCCTCATCCAGGTTAAAGTGTGAAATGTGTTCCTTCCGATGCAACGCATTTACGATCAGGGTATCACAACCGCGGATCTTTTGGCGCTCTTCCTCGCTCACGCTTTTAGCGTCTGTAATGTATACAAAGTCACCGATCCGAAAACCGAATACCGGCAGGTTGTAATGTAAAACTTTTACAGGCGTAACTTCTACCTCGTTCGGAAGGCGGAAGGGTTTATTTTCAATGCGGTTAATGTGTAAAACAGGTATGCCGGGGTATTTAACAGCGGCAAAAACATAGTGAAACTCGTTTCTGAGTGCCTGTTCCACGCCTTCCGAGCAATAGATCTCCATATCCCGTTTCTCCCGGAAATTGAACGCACGCACATCATCCAGGCCAGCCACATGATCTTTGTGTTCATGCGTAAAAAGTACAGCGCGCAGGGATTGCACGCCTTCTCGTAACATTTGTTGCCTGAAATCAGGACCGGTATCCACCACGAAGTTTTCTCCGTTCACACGAAAGAGGATACTCGTGCGCAGACGTTTATCTTTGGGGTCTTCCGAGCGACAAACCTCGCAGTTGCACGCAATGACCGGTACGCCCTGTGAAGTTCCCGTCCCAAGTACCGTTACCTCAACTTTCAAAACGCGGTTTTTTTAGCAGTGAAACAAGTAAAATGATCCAGCCGATGATCAGGATGAGTCCGCCAAATGGAGTCACAGGCCCCAAAAAGGTAAGTTTTATGCCGAATAGTTGTTGGAGGCTGAGCAGGAAAATACTTCCCGAGAACAGTAAACTTCCGGTGATCCAACTAATGCCGGCCCATTTTGGAATATATTGGGGGTTTATCAGTCCGGTAAAAAGGAGTGCCAGTCCGTGATACATCAGGTACCGGACGCCGGTTTCGAAAGATTGCAGTGAATCCGTACTGATGTACTTTTTCAGGGCATGTGCGCCAAAAGCTCCCGCAATGATTGCGCAAAGTATAAAAAGAGTTCCCCAGATCGTTCTGTTTCTATGCATGTTCATTGAGTGTTAAAGTGAATTCAAATACTTCCTTCCAGTGTTTCCATTTCCCGTAGTCGCCGATCGTTTCATTATGCCAGATAAAGCAAAAATCACCCCCGTAACGCTTTACCTGTGTATACAGATCGCGAATGACTTGCTTACTTTCACCTGGACTGAGTTCGAGGTACTCGTTGAGTGTGCCGTCCATGTATACAAAGGGGTGCAGTTCGAGTTCGGTGACTTCGTTTCGATCCAGGTCGAACCACTGAACGGTTCTTGCTGTTCCGAGCCGGAATCCGAAATCCTGCGCAAATCCCATGCTATAATCTGCTTTTATCCCGCAAGCGAGCAGTCTGTGGAAGGTCTCAGGGAAGCTTAGTCTTAAAAAATGTTGTCGTGACAGGGTAACCGGTCTTTCAAGAATCCTTTCCAGTCTTCTTTTCTCCGTTTCGAGAAGAGCTAACGATTTTGCCGATCCGTAACCGGGATGAATGCCTGTTATTGTCAATTCTCCCAATTCACGTATGAGTTTTCTGAGCTGAGTTGAGTTGTGTGACAGATTCTTATCATATTTTCCGAAATCTGCCAGTAGCCAAAACAGGCGGGTGTCGTATTTCGAAGCGACTTCTTTCAGCACGTCGAAGGTATCATACGGATCTTTTTGCCTTCCCCGTAATACTTCGCTTCGTTCCCGCAGCCGTTTTGTATTTCGTTGTAAAATGTCCTTTGCGTTCGACAGCATGCGCCTCTTCCGGCTCTTGTGCAGGTAAGCAAAAGCATTGTCAATATCGAAACTCGGGATGATCTTCGGAATTTCGCGTGTGATCTCCGGTATCGGGCCTGTTTGTTCGCGCAGCCAGGAGATCAGCGCTTCGGCCCAGCGGTCGCACACGGGGGTATGAAGCAAATCGTGCTGCTTTAAAACGGAAGACTCTGCCGGGAAGCGTCCGTGTTCGTCAAGATTTCCAGGAGTATATTCTTCCATTCGGGATAAAACATAGAAGATAGCAGCCAGCGGATCGCAGGTTCCGTTGAGTGAGACAATGGGTTCCTGCTGAAAGTGTGCTATGGCGATTTCCGGTTGCGCAATGTGTGTTTCGAAGAGCAGTCCGGCCGGTCTGATTTGCGGAATTTCCGCCAGTTCCCGTTCCGAGTAGTTCCATTTGGGCATTGCAGCCTCTGTGAAATCTTCTAAGTCCGACGTTAAGCGATACGATAAGCCTCGCAGGCTGAACACAAAGTGGAGCGTGTACTCCAATCGGGGCCCCGGCTTATCGCAGTATATCAGCATTTCAGAGTAATTCGGATATTTTTGAGCAAATGAATTCAGCCGCGTTACCATCTCCGAAAATCGCCGGAAATGTATCAGCGTGTCGTGTACTTAGCACGTCATAGGCATCCGTGATTCGTTGAATGTTGGCATCAGCGAGGATCGCTTTTCCCTGCTCCACGATCTCTACCCATTCGGTTTGTTCACGCAGAATTACGCAGCACTTGCGAAAGAAATACGCTTCCTTTTGCAGACCGCCGCTATCAGTGATCACCATTTTGCAATCGCGTTCAAGTGTTATGATATCGAAGAATCCGACCGGATCAATGATCTTGATGTGCTCATTGGAAAAGAGTTCCTGTTGAAAGCGCTCGTCCAGTGTGTTGGCGATGGCGTTTTTCGTACGCGGATGAATGGGCAATACAATGTCTGTTTTATGCTTGAGTGACAATTCGTTCAGAGCGCGAAAAATCGCAGTTAGCCGTTCCGGGTGATCGGTATTGCTATCACGATGGATCGTACAGAGAATAAAGTTTCCTTCCGTCAGTCCGAGTTTAGCGGTAATGGATGAGTGGTGTTCGGCCAGTGCCGAGAAGTGCAGGCTGTTGTCGTACATGATATCGCCGCACTTAAAAACACCCGGGTGGTCGAGGTCTACGGTCTTCTGCTCTGTTGAAAAGCCTTCCTTAAGCAGGTTTTCAATCGCCTGATCGGTGGGAGCAAAGAGGAGCGTGGACATGTGATCGGTTGCAATCCGGTTGATTTCTTCGGGCATGCGCTTATTAAAACTACGCAGGCCTGCTTCCACATGTACCACCGGGATTAATAGTTTCACCGCTGCCAGCGCTCCGGCAATGGTCGAGTTCGTGTCTCCATATACGAGTACGGCATCCGGTTTTTCCTGCATCATCAGGCTTTCGAGGGATTCGATCATTTTTCCGGTCTGCCTGCCATGTGTTCCGCTTCCGGAGTGCAGGTTGAATTTTGGCCGCGGAATGTTCATCTCTTTGAAAAAGACCTCCGACATTTCCGGGTCGTAATGTTGTCCGGTGTGCACAATGATTTCTTCGAGTTGCTCACCGAACTTATCTGCAATGCACCTGCTGATTGCGGACGCTTTAATAATTTGCGGCCGAGCGCCGATGATTGTGAGAATTTTTTTCATTTAGCTGAGCTGATTTTCATCTGAAAAGCTAAAGTACATATTATCTGAAAAAATGAGGTGATCGAGGATGTCTATATCGACCATTTTGCCGAATTCCGATAATTTCCGGGTTAATGCTTTGTCCTGTGTGCTCGGATGCACACTGCCGCTCGGATGGTTATGGCACAGTATTATTCCGGTGGCGCCGGCTTCGATGGCGTGCCTGAATATGAGTTTGCCGTCTGCCACGGTGCCGTGTATCCCTCCCTGTGAAATACGAACTATTTCAAGGATGTAATTGGCGCGGTTTACCAGGATAATGTGAAATTCCTCATGTGGTAATTCGAGGAAGCGATCGTGCATAAGTTGGAATGCATCACGCGAACTGGCAATGCGTTTGGGCTTTTGTGTCTGCACGCAATTTCTGCGTTTCCCAAGCTCCATGGCTGCCAGAATTGTAAGGGCTTTGGCATTTCCCACCCCGTGTATTTGACGGAGTTGATTCAGGTTGAGTTTGCTGAATGCTTCGAGGTTGTTGCGGCTGAGAGACAATAATTTTTTAGCGAGGTCGACGGCTGTCAGGTTTCGCGTGCCGGAACCAATTAAGAGTGCAATGAGTTCGGTGTCGGAGAGGCTTCCAATGCCCTTGGATAACAGTTTTTCCCGCGGACGATCGTCTGCCGCCCAGGTTTTGATCGTGGAATTAGAGTTCATCGGTTTAATGCAAAATAGTCCTCAACTAATATACAAATTTCCAATGAACTCTTCTCCACATTTTATCCACAATTAATAATTTCTGCGCACTTAATTTCTAAGCGTTCAAAACGACGATCAATGCGTAAATGACACCCGGAAGGAAAAAGAGGAGTGTCAGAACGATTGAAAGCAAAAGCGGTCCAATTGCCCAGTCGGTCGCAATTCCTACGGCAAGTGGTGGCAAAAGAATGGCAAGAATGATCAGCAATACGAGGTTGATGATCGCCGAACCTGATTCGGAGGATTTTTGCTGTTCTTTTTTGGGTGTAATTGTTTGCGCATGCGCCTGATTGTGAGCTTTTTCCGCTGCTGCTGTTTCGGTTGTAGTTTGCTCCTCTGCTGAAAATGCGCGAACTGTATTGTTCGATGCAGGAGTGATCACTTCCGTCGGCTGTGCATCAGTTGCTTTTGTGGAAACCGACATCGGAACGGTGTTGTATGTTTTTTCGGAAGTAACCGTGGCTGCAAGTCTTCTTGCAGGCAGTTCGGAAACGGTATTTTCCGTGTTTTCCCGAACGGCAAGGTTCTCTTTCTGATCGGTATTATCCGTGTGATTTTTTCCAGTGCGGCTCACATGGTAACCTTTGTTGTACTTCCGTTTTTGGAACATACCGTTTGATACTACGTCGTTTGACGTGGAGCAGGAACTTACTACCAATGCTGCAACAATTCCTGTACTAAGAAGGTAAAAAAACTTTTTCATGGTGCTAATCTTTAATTTCCAGAAAAAACAACCGCAACTGCCGTGGAGTTTAATATTTTTGTTTTCTTAACATTATCGGGTCCGTCCGGCTTATCTTATACAATTTATGGATTCTTTGACGCAAATTATCCTCGGAGCTGCCACCGCTGAAGCTGTAGCAGGACGAAAAATGGGGTTTAAGGCCGCCGCCTGGGGTGCCGCCGCCGGTACATTACCCGATCTCGATGTCTTCCTGCGACTGGTTTCAAATCCGATCGACGGTGCCCTCTTACATCGCGGTTTTTCTCATTCGCTTGTTTTTGCACTGATGGCCGGACCGCTTCTCGGATGGTTAATGTATCGCCTGTACAGGCGTAAATATGAACTTTCCGTATGGATCGCTTTGTTTTTTGTAAGTATTGTTACGCATCCGATGCTGGACATGTTCACCAATTATGGAACGCAGTTCCTGTGGCCCTTTCCGAATCGCATTAGCTTCAACACCGTTTTTGTGATCGATCCGCTTTATACCATTCCGTTCCTGGTCTGCCTCATCATCGCCCTGTGTATGAAACGCGCGGATCCACGCAGACGTAAGTGGAACAATGCCGGAATTTTCTGGTCTTCCGGATACCTGCTCTTTGGCGTGATCGTAAAGTTGATAATCCTTTCGCAAAGTGCGTCATATTTCGAACAGGATGGGATCAAAGCGCGAAAAACGATGGTTACACCGATGCCACTGACCTCTTTTTACTGGCTCGTGGAGGCGGAAACGGAAGATAGCGTTTACGTGGCTGCAAAGTCTGTTTTTTACGAGTATGACCGCACTAGTTTGCAGGCATTTCCAAAGAATACTGTCCTTTTAAAGGAACTTCACTGGAAGAAAAAGAACTATACGCCCGAATTACTTTTTATAACGGACAGTTATTACACGGCCGAACTGAAGGGCGACACACTTCATTTTTATGATCTGCGTTTCGGAACCTTCCGGCAGTTGACGAATGGCATCGAGAACAAACCGCTCATGGGTTACGGAATGATTATTGACAATAAACTTGTGAAAAAGATCACAGTCGAACGTCCTTCTGAGGGATTCAAATCCCTTAATTTTGGAGTTTACCTGCGAAAAATATTTAAACATGATTAAGAAAATTCTTCTCGTTTCTGCTATATCGTTATCGGTTCTTTCTTTTGGACAACAGGAAAAAAAGATGAAAGAGGCGAACTATTCGCTGACGGATTTCCTGAAAGAGGATATTACGCTTCAGCAAAAAACGGATCGCGTCTTTAAGGAACTGGACGATACGGCCATCGTTGCGCAACTGCTGATGCCGGCCATCGGACGCTACGGCGAAACGGAAGCGACTATTACGCACCTTCTGGAAAACAGGCTTATCGGCGGACTACTCATGCTAAACGGGAGCAAAGAAGGTTTTACAGAATATATAAATCGTTTTGAAGAACAAAATATTCTTTACAACAACCTGCCGTTTTTATATAGTGCCGATGCCGAACCTTCGCTTGTCAATCGCAAGATTCAGAACTCAAGACCGGTTTTGAAAGCGAGTGAAATTGTAACGGAGGCGCAGGTGGAAGCGGTGGCCAATGATATTTCAACGGACCTTCGCGAAATCGGGATTAATTACAACTTTGCGCCCGTGGTGGATATGAGTTCGAATAAAACGGTCGGATACCGTGGTTTCGGAGCCGATCCGAAGAACATCGTTCCATGGTCGGAAAGCTTTATTTCCATTTCGCAGGATTCGTTTAACATCGTTGCTACGGCGAAGCATTTTCCGGGACACGGACTCGTTTCAGGTGATACGCATAAAGCATTGCAGGTGATCGACGGGGAACTTCAGGAACTTTCGACTTATCCGCCGCTAATCGAAGCGGGTGTGTTGTCCATTATGGTAGGACACCTCGCTGTTAAAAACAATGCGCAATTTGATACCGGAGGTCTTCCCGCCACCTGTTCTCCGAAAATCGTTCAGGATCTGCTCAGAGACAGCCTGGGCTTTCAAGGGCTGATCGTAACCGATGCCATGAACATGGGAGGAGTGATTAACGTGGAACAGGCCGGCGTAAAAGCGATCGATGCCGGTTGCGACATTGTTCTCATGCCACTCGATGCTGAAAAAACGCATCGTGAGATACTCGAACGCTATCGTACGGATGCTGATTTTCGCAAGAAGGTAGATCTCGCAGCGAAACGCATTATTCGCATGAAAATTTGCCTGGGATTGCTTTAATTTTCCGGAGCAAAAAGGAATTTATTCGGTGAAACCAATCCTGTTTTTACGGCATACATCACGATTCCCGCGGTATTTTTCACGCCAAGTTTGGACATGATGTTTTTTCGGTGCGTATTGATGGTATGATTGCTCAGGGAAAGTGTATCGGCGATCTGTATATTCGTCATTCCTTCAGCGATCAGCTTGATAACTTCGAGTTCGCGTTCGGAAAGCAGGATCGGTTCACAGGTAAAATTATCGAACTCCAGGTCGTTCACGTCTATCGACGACTTGCGAATCGTTTCAAGGATCTGTCCGCAAAAGAATGAATTTCCGCGTGCCGTTTCAAGAACCGCATCCACGATTTCCGCCGCGTCGCAATCTTTTTTTACGTAACTCTTTACGCCGCTTCTCAGCGCGTCTACAAGCGTTTGAGCCGATTGTTCGGGGGTAATGGCGAGGGGAAGAATATTCTTTTTGAGATTGATAATGCGCGGGATCACGTCGATGTCAAATCCGCGTGCCGTGTAGTCAATGATCACGACCTTGCATTCGAAAGCCTGTAATTGCTCGAGCAATTGCTCTTTATCTTTTGCTTCACCGACAATCTTGATCCCGGGTCGGGATGCGAGGATAGTACGTAATCCGGCACGTACTACATCATTACTGTCGGCTAAAATGACGTGCATTCTTATTTAGAATAATTTTTAATAAGGCAAATATAACCATTTGTTGAGATTGCCGGCACAGGATTCGAAAAAACTATTCTAAATCATCAAGGGTAGGACTTTAATCGGAAGCAGTTTCTTCGCAGCGGATTTTGAGTTTTTGTAGTCCGATATCAAAATCGCGGTTCATATTTTTGCGGATTAACCCGAACAGTTTGATGATATTCATAGGGTAGGGAGTGCGGCTCCGAATTCCCCAGGTAACGTCTGTTATATCCTTATCGTACGCTTTAATTCGGATAAATGCTTCTGCGGTTCCTTTAAAGGGCCGGATAAACTCGATACGCGAGTCCATTTGCTGGTTTTCGAGTATTCCCGTAATTGTCTGGCTTCCGGCGCCCACTTCTTTTTGGGAACTGTCCCAACGATAATGCGATCCCGGTTTACCGGGGTCTCCGCTAAATTCGCGCAGCATAGACGGATCTTTGCCACTCCACGGACTCCAGGTGTCGGTAGCTTCAAGACTACTCACATGCGGCCACACCCTTTCTGCAGGTGCTTTGATACGGATCGATCTTTCATATTGCCAGCCGGTTCCAATAATGCCGGCTGTGATCAATAACAGCGCAAGGAATGCGCCAAGGATGTAGAGTGCAATCATAATCGTTTTCGTTTAGCGTTCTTAAGAAAACAATCAACTAAATAAAATGTTCGTCTAACTATTTGTAATCGAGGCCTGAATCAGTACGAACAGGATGGCAATTTGCAATTCAATTTCCAGATCGTCGAGTTCTCCGGAAACGGTCCAGCGACTGAAATCGTCCGAAAAGGTCGTACTCGCTTTCCCGTTGACGTCCCCGGAAATGGTCCAGCGCTCTGCGTCGTCGATAAAAGTTTCACGTACATAAATGGTTTTTCCGTAACCATGAATCTCCCACTTATCGTAGGAATCTGAAAAACTGGTGTACAGGCGTACCTCGGAGCCGATTTCCCACCTTGAAAAATCACCGCTGAAAGTCGGCTGAATGCGTACGTCCCCGCAATCCCACCTCGAAAAATCGTTACTGAAGGTGGTGCGTAACGTCAGCCCGTCGAATTCCCAGCGACTGTTGTCGTTGCTAAAGGTTTGTCGCAAGGTCTGTGCGGAAGTAAATCCGCTTATAACAAGACAACAGAGAAGTAAAAAACGCATTTTTTAGCTTAAGATACGACATTTTGCTCATTGTCAAAGCGTTTGTACGAAACAAACACGGCAGCGACGGCCAGCAAAAGCATGATTCCGAAGCTCAGCAGGAGGAGGGAAGGATCGAGTGTACCGGCAATCAGTTCCTTGGTTGACAGCACAATGTTGACTACCGGGATACAGGCCGTTACCGCGTTGAGCTCGATGCCCGGGAAAAAACCGACCATGGCCGGCAGGACCATCACGATGTTCAAAGGAGTGATTATGCTCTGCGCTTCCTTGAAGGTTTTCGCATAAATACTGATCGGGATCATGACGCCGCTGAAGAATATCACGAGCGGGATCAGCAGCCCGTAAAGCATAAGGATGAATTTTACGGACAATATACTGTGAATGATCGCGAGTAATTCTTCGTTCTCGACAACGTGCAACACTTCGATCGAAAGGTAAAGTCCGAGCAGTGCGCAGGTGGATGCCATCAACCCGGACAGAACGATCACGCCCATTTTACCGAACAGTAATTTCCAGCGTGCAACCGGTGTGGTGAGCAGTGTCTCCATGGTACCGCGTTCCTTTTCGCCGGTAAACAGGTCGATTGCCGGGTACATGCATCCGAGGAATCCGAAAGCGATGAATATGTAGGGGAGGAAGCCGCCGGCCAGTTTTCCGATCATTTCTTTGTCGGATGCGACATTTGCATAACTCGTTTCTACTGGAGTGACCTGCGAAAGATCGATGTTCAGTTCCTGGAAACGCTTTACACGGTTCTTTTCCTCGATCGTCTGAGCGTACGTTTTGGCACGTTCCTGCATTCCGATATCGGTGGCGTCGTAATAGAAACGCATGTGCGCGGTCGATCGTGTCTGAACGGCTTCGTTAAAACCGGCAGGTGCGAAAAGTCCAAGTTGAATACTGTCCTTGCGAATATCGGCGATCAGCGAGTTGGTGTCAGCATAGGCCACAAGTTCCTTTTTGCCATAGAGCGACGGAAGATCCTGCAGGTCTTTCAGGGCAATGTTCCCCTCAGGCACGACATATCCGATCTTGAGTGTTTTATTGGCCGCACTTTCCTGGAAACTCGCACTGATGCCCACAAACACGTTCAATATTACGGGAAAGATCAGCACGGGAATCACGATCATCATCATGAGCGTTCGCCGGTCGCGGAGCGTGTCTTTAAGTTCTTTTCGAAATACGGTGAATATCATACGGGCTTATTTTCTGTTTGTCGGACAAGGTGAATAAATTCGGAAGTCAGGTTCTCCGTTTGCATGTTTTCACGGAAATTTTCCATGGTACCGGAATAGATAAGTTTCCCTTTGTGAATAATAGCCAGATCATCGCAAAGCAGGTCTACCTCACTCATGATATGACTGGAAAAAATGACGGTCTTTCCTTCCGAACGGCAGTCGCGGATCAACCGGATGATGTTTTCCGCCGTGATCACGTCCAGTCCGCTGGTAGGTTCGTCGAATACCACGATGTCCGGGTTGTGGATCATTGTACGGCTGATCGACACTTTTTGCTTCATCCCGGTACTGAGCTTCCCGATGCGTTTGTCCTTAAAATGATGCATATCGAGCAGGTCGAACAGCATTTTCTTGCGCTGCCTCATCTCCTGCTCCGGAACGCCGTACAATCGCCCGAAATAATCGATCAGTTCGTTGGGCGTCAGCCTTGCATATAACCCGGTTGATCCTGTTAAGAACCCAATGTGCCGGCGAGCCTCTCCCGGGTTTTTAACGGCATCGGTGCCATTGAGTAAGATGCTTCCGGAGGTCGGTTTGAAGATCGTGGACAGCATGCGCATGGTCGTCGTTTTTCCCGCGCCGTTCGGCCCGAGCAGCGAGAATACGCGACCCGGTTCGCAGCGGAAGGAGACATCGTCTACTGCGACGGCTTTTGCCTGGTCCGTGTTCAGTTCTTTTTTCTGCTGCCTTGTCAGGACAAATTCCTTGCGCAGGTTGGAAACTTCAATCATAGTGGAGCGATCTTTTTGCACGAAGATAGAAAAAGTGTCGGCACATTGTGTCGCTTGAGGATATCCGGTTGGTTTTTTCCGTGAACGGACAAATAACTATTCGCAGATGCGCCCGATGTGTTTACCGGTGCGGTATTGTTCGTCGATGAGTTTCATTTCTTCGATGAATTCCGCGCTCGGCGGCGTATTTTGCAAAGCGGTGAGGTCGGGTTGCCCGGCATCTACCCAGGCCGTATACCAGATCGAACCGACAGCAATGATGGCAGCACGCAGGCGCCGTTCGACCATGTTGTTCATGCGTTTGTGGTATTCCTGGGAGAATTCATACGAATAGACCGAAACAGTAACGCGTCCGCGCTGTTCGTAGCTGTATTTCTTATCGGTCGGGAATTCTGCGGTTAATTGTCGTTCGATACCAAGTACCGAATCCACGGCGAGGTGAGAGGCAAGAACAGCATTCCAGATAAAGGAACTCAGGTCCTTTACGTATGTTCCCTTGCCGACAAAGTAATCGTAGTCTTCGGCATTGATCTCCACAAGCCGGCTTTCCCAAAGTCCGTGGATACCTTTTTGACCCGTCATCTGGCCGTTATAATTTTCAGTCGTGTGAAGCGGAACGTGTGCATCTCCGATGTAGTGGCCGATATCGGCCGAATATTTCAGGATCAGGTCTACATTGCGGGTTTCGAAAGCGCGTTGGAGTTTTAGTTTCATCAACAGAACGTGCCAGGGAACGATTCCGTAAGCCTGGAGCGTGTCTTCGGAGAACTTTTCAACGGCATCGTACCAGTTGCGCGGCACGATCTCAAACGGATCTTCTCCGGCTCGTGCGTAATGATCAATGTCGATGTAATGGCACTGTGCTTCGCCTTCCACGGCGTAGCGGCGTTTGTCCGGATCCACGGCGTGCTCGGTAAGGTATTCGATGTGTTCTTTGTAAAACCCGAACATTTCGGGCGGAAGTGTAAACGTGGCGACGCGGTTGATGCGCTTATGACCGAAAAAGCCCCAGCGTTTGAAACGATGCGTACCTTCACTGTTCGCGAGTAAGAACGGGAGCAGCAGTAGTAGTAAGTATCTTTTATTGCGAAATAACCAGTTTGCCATTTTTCAATATCGGGATTACTTCCGTCTGATTGGGAGTCAGGCAATACTTGATATCCTCGTTCAGGTTCAGGTTCTTCAGCCGGCGGCGATGTGAACTTGATTTGAGGTAACCGAAGTAATTGTCTTTGGCAGAAAGATACAAATATTTTGCGGCAATCGACGAATCTTCATCGGAAGTATATCTCCCCGTGCTCAGCAGGTAATCCGAAATGGCACCGGCGCAAATAGTATCCTCGAGGTTAAATTTGTCCTGCCAGCCCGAACAGAGACAGAGCACGTTTTTATTTTGGGCAGAAAGCCATTCGGAGAGCGCCTGCAGGTTCAAAAATGATCCTACAACCACCATCTCCGCTTCACGCGCTATGTGCAGTGCTTTTGTTCCGTTAGTTGTGCTCAAAACGATTTCCTGGTCACGAAACTCTTCGCGCATGTATGAATAGGGCGAGTTCCCGAAATCGAAACCTTCGACAATGCTTCCCTTGCGTTCGGCACCGGCGAGAAATCCGCGTTTTTTGTAGTCGAGGGCTTCTTCGATCGTGGCAACCGGAATTATTGAACGAACTCCATTGTGAAAAGCAGCGCAGATGGCACTTGTAGCACGGAGTACGTCAATGACCACCACGATCTCAAATTCATCTTTGAAGTACTGGTACTCTCCCGGAGTAAAACAAACTTCAATGTGTTTTCGTGTATCCATTTACGGGAGCGAATTTAAACAAAAAGTGGGTTGGTTGGATGTCAGGAACGTACAGCTTTCGTTTTCTCGTTGCTCATCGGGCGTAAAATCTGGCTTTCGGCAAAGAATGTAGCGAAGGGGAGGAGTGAGGCAAGAATCATGATGAATGTGACCTTGAAAGGCCATTTTCCCTGTCGTGCATTCAATACAACCCAAACGCAGTAAGCAATAAAAAGGACTCCGTGGATCATTCCGACGATCTTGTTCGGCCACAAAATGTCGTACCCGTATTTAAGGGGCATGGTCAGTGCGAAAAGCAGGTAGGAAATGCCTTCCAGGATAGCAAGCAGGCGCAATTGGCCGAGTAATGTGTTCAGATTCATGCTTTTGTTTTTTTGAGTGCCTCAAGGGCAAAAAGTTCGTCGCGTAAACGGGCTGCTTCAATGAAATCCAGATCTTTGGCCGCCTTTTCCATTTGTTTGCGCGTATTGGTGATCGATTTTTCGAGTGCTTCCAGGCTCATGTGCTGGATTACCGGGTCGTTTACGATTCCCGTTTCGCTTTCCTGCGCATATTCTTTACGCTGATTTCGTGTTTCTTCGTCGCCGTCAGCCACCTTCGTCGAACGCAGGATCACATCTTTGGACTTGGTGATCTGTGTCGGGGTGATGCCGTGTTCTTCATTATATTCCATCTGAAGTCCGCGTCTGCGCGCAGTTTCATCGATCGTTTTCTGCATCGAGTCGGTGATCTTATCGGCGTACATGATGACCATCCCGTTGACATTTCGTGCGGCACGACCAACGGTTTGCACCAGCGAGCGCTCGTTTCTAAGGAAACCTTCCTTGTCGGCATCGATAATGGCTACCAGTGATACTTCCGGGAGATCGAGTCCTTCGCGAAGCAGGTTTACACCGATCAGTACGTCGAATTCGCCAAGTCGCAACTGGCGCAGGATCTCGACCCGTTCGATGGTGTCAATATCGCTGTGGATGTAACGGCATTTAATGCTCATGCGATCGAGGTACTTTTGAAGTTCTTCGGCCATGCGCTTTGTGAGCGTGGTTACCAGCACCCGTTCGTTGCGTTCAATGCGAATATGTATTTCTTCGATCAGGTCGTCGATCTGGTTTTTGCTCGGCCTTACTTCGATGATCGGATCTAACAAACCGGTCGGACGGATCAACTGTTCGACCACCACGCCTTCCGATTTTGCAAGTTCATAGTCTGCCGGAGTAGCGGATACGTAGATCGCCTGGTTTACGAGTGTTTCGAACTCATCGAATTTCAGTGGACGGTTGTCCATCGCCGCCTGGAGCCGGAATCCGTAATCCACCAGGTTGATCTTCCGCGCGCGGTCTCCGCCGTACATGGCCCCGATCTGAGGCACGGTTACGTGACTTTCATCCACCACGAGCAAATAATCATCCGGGAAGTAATCGAGCAGGCAGAACGGTCGCGTTCCGGGCAGTCGCTGATCAAAGTAGCGCGAGTAATTCTCAATACCCGAACAATATCCGAGTTCACGCATCATCTCCATATCGTAGGTTACGCGTTCTTCGAGGCGTTTGCCTTCGATGATCTTTCCTTCTTTGCGAAATGCCTCAACCTGTGTCACCATGTCTTCCCCGATCTGGTTGATGGCGCGGCGCGTTGTTTCAGGACTGCTGACAAAGATATTTGCCGGGTAAATGTTTATCTCCTGGTAGGTATCCAGCTTTTTGGACGAAACCGGGTCAATGGCGGAAATATTTTCAATTTCGTCGCCCCAGAATTCCACGCGCAGGGCATAATCAGCATATGCGAGAAAAATGTCGATCGTATCGCCGGTTACCCTGAACATACCGCGTTTGAATTCCACGTTTGCCCGCGAATAGAGGTTTTCCACCAGTTTATACAGGAACTTGTTTCGCGAGATGGTCATCCCGGTGCGGATGTGCATAATGCTGTTTGCAAATTCATGCGGATTCCCGATACCGTAGATGCAGGAAACGGATGATACAACGATCACATCCCGTCTCCCGGAGAGCAGGGAAGAGGTCGTGGAAAGCCGGAGTTTTTCGATCTCCTCGTTGATAGCCAGATCCTTTTCGATATACACATCGGTGACTGGCATATAGGCTTCCGGCTGATAGTAATCGTAATAGGACACAAAATACTCCACTGCATTTTCCGGGAAAAACTGCTTGAATTCACCATAGAGCTGTGCGGCAAGCGTTTTATTATGCGAAAGTACGAGCGTCGGGCGGTTGAGTTCCTTCACCACATTTGCTACCGAAAACGTTTTACCCGAACCGGTCACACCGAGCAACGTCTGATGCCTGACACCTTCCCGCACACCGGCCGTTAGCTGGGTAATTGCCTGTGGCTGGTCACCTGTGGGCTGGAATTCGGAAACGAGCTTAAAATCCATGGGGAAATTTTAGGCAAAATTAAGGATTTAAAGGGAAAGAAAGAAGTTCGCAGTAGGTGAATTGTCTTATATTTGTAACGCTTATTTAAAACCTCGCAGAAGATACGTACATGTGGGTCTGGATCTTATTTTTCATTCTGATTTTCGGTTTACTGGCGCTTGACCTGGGCGTTTTTCACAAGAAAAAGGAAGTGGTCTCCTTCCGTGAATCAATGGTCTGGACAGCTGTTTGGGTTGGCCTGGCACTCTTATTCGGTGCACTGATCTATTTCATGTACGACGTCAATTTCATGGGAATCAATAAGCGCGAATTGAGCCCCGCCACGGCTATGATCGACTACTACACAGGTTACCTCATTGAAGAATCGTTGAGTTTGGACAATATTTTTGTGATTGCGATGATCTTCAAGTTCTTCAAGGTCGACCCGCGTTTTCAGCATAATATTCTGTTCTGGGGAATTCTCGGCGCCGTCTTTTTCAGGCTC
Source organism: uncultured Flavobacteriales bacterium (assembly GCA_964389755.1). GTDB lineage: Bacteria > Bacteroidota > Bacteroidia > Flavobacteriales_D > Crocinitomicaceae > JBBSUQ01. The sequence goes on from CAYMEW010000030.1 coordinate 24,521, forward strand.
GGCATGATCCTGGTCGGGGTTGCGGCACTCGATCGCTTTGAGTGGATGACTTACATTTTCGGAGGAATACTCATCTTTTCCGCGATTCGGATGTTCAAAAGCGACGATGAAAGCGAAAACTTCAAACAAAGTCTGGGCGTACGCCTGCTTTCCAAACTCTATAAGATCGACTGGGAAGACCGTTCGGGCCGGTATTTCATCCGGCGGGACGGCGTTCACTATGCAACAACGCTTTTTGCGACGCTCGTGGTGGTCGAATTCTCGGATGTGATCTTCGCCGTGGATTCCATCCCGGCTATTTTTTCGGTAACACGTGATTCATTCATCGTATTTACTTCAAATATCTTTGCCATTCTCGGGCTTCGAAACCTTTATTTCTTCCTGGCGAACATGCTCGATCGTTTTCATTATATCAAGTACGCACTGGTCATCGTGTTGTTGTATGTCGGGGTAAAAATGATCATTGCCGAATACCTCGATATTCCGGCCTGGATATCACTCTGCGTAATTCTAACAGCGCTTGCCGCCGGAACGCTTTTTTCATTGTGGCATGCTCCGCCCGAAGAAGAAAATGAGTAAAACCCGTAAAATCATTCATATAGATATGGACGCGTTTTACGCTTCCGTGGAACAGTTGGAAAACCCGGATCTCCGTGGTAAATGCGTGGCTGTGGGAGGTAGTTCGGACCGCGGTGTCATTGCCGCTGCAAGTTACGAAGCACGCGAATTTGGTGTGCGTTCCGCCATGAGTTCGAAACTTGCCGCACGCATGTGTCCGAACCTGATCTTTGTTCGCCCGGATTTTGCAAAATACAAGTACTATTCGGCGCGCATTCACGACGTTTTCCAGCGATATACCGATTGTATTGAGCCGCTTTCACTCGATGAGGCCTTTTTGGATGTCACCGAGAACAAAGTCGGTCAACGTTCGGCAACCTTTATTGCGAATGCGATCAAAAACGAGATCCTTTCGGATACCGGACTCGTTGCGTCCGCGGGTGTTTCATACTGTAAGTTCTTCGCTAAACTCGCCAGTGACCAGGATAAGCCGGATGGCTTATTTGTCATCCGTCCGGAAGATGCATCCGATTTTATACAGAACCTACCGGTCGGGCAGTTTTTCGGCGTGGGACGTGTAACGGCTGAGAAAATGAACCGCATGGGAATTTTCACCGGCCGGGACCTGCTGGAATTCCCTGAAAAGGAACTGGTTCGTTACTTCGGTAAATCGGGAAGTTTTTTATACCGCATTTGCCGCGGCATCGATGAGCGTCCCGTACAGGCACACCGCGAGCGCAAGAGCATTGGCGCGGAAAATACCTTTTCGCAGGACCTCTTCGACCAGGTATCTATTGAACGCGAAGCGCATCAGATACTCGATGAACTCTGGAAACGCTATGAACGATTCGACCGTTATGGCAGAACATTGACGCTAAAAGTCAAATACGCTGATTTTGCACAGATCACGCGTAACCGCACGGTGTCCGAACCGATCCAGGAAAAAAAGCAGCTACGCGAACTGGCCGATTTTCTGCTCAACAGTATCTTTCCCCTTGAAAAAACCATTCGGTTGATCGGCTTTCAGCTGTCTGCCTTCGACGACCGGGAGTTACCCGTTCAGGTAGCGCTCCCGATCTGAGCGACCAGGTCCTCAACTGATGCGGCTGGCGCATTGCGTTTCACGGAATCGATGCCGTTTTCCATGCTTTGTCTCGAACTGTAAATCTGGCTGCGTCCGATGATCTCGTGGTTTTTGGCTTTCAGCACAAAATAGTGATCATTTCCGGATGAAACCTTACGTTCGTAAGCTGCGTCTTCCGCTGCGTTTTTGCGCACCGAATCGATGCCGTTCTCACATCCCTGCTTACTGGTGTATCCCTGGCTTTGAAAAATGATTTCATGGTTGCCCGCTTTGAGATTGAAGTAAAATTGCGCGTCTTTGCCTGTGAATATGGTGAACTTTCCCATGCGTATATTTTTAAAATGTTATTAGTTACAAGTTAAAAATAGTTCGGCTGTAAATGAAGGAGTTGAGATTTGGATTTTCCACAAAAATGACGAAAGACCTGTTGATAACCTGTATTTTCGTAGTCCCGAATTACAGTCTGAGCCAAACGCGATGAAACGGTTTGTAAACCTTTTTATGATTGATAATTATATTTTTATGTTTTATAATGACAATCTGTCATACTTTTTTTCAACAGATCCGCAACTTAACCTGCAAGGCATCAGTTTCTGTCAAAACCTTAACTTCGCGCTATTCTGTCAAAACCGGCAACATATCGCACGCTTCGCAACTTCTCATCTGCCGAATTCAGGGAGAAGAAATCGAAATTCATCGGCCTTGCTGCTTTTTGTAAAACAGAAAAAGCAGTGAAGGAACAACTCGCGGCCTGGCGTAACGAACACAGCGGAGCCTCACACCTGTGTTACGCTTTCCGCCTCGGTGCAGATAAAAAGCACTATCGCGCATCGGACGACGGGGAACCGGCAAACTCGGCCGGCGCTCCGATACTGGGACAGATCCAGTCCTTTGACCTGACCAACGTTGTCATTGGAGTGGTACGCTATTACGGCGGCGTGAAACTCGGCGTGGGCGGACTTATCAGTGCTTACAGAACCGCTGCACGCGAAGCTATCGAGGCGGGTACGATCGAAGAAGTAGAGGTCTTTGCCTACATTCGCCTACACTTCGAATATGCCCAAATGCCTTTTGTCATGCAGTTTATCAAACAAAATGCGTTGATATCCTCCGATCAGGACTTTGCGCTCACTTGCAAAATAACGGTAGCTTTGCCGGTAAACAGGCAAAATGACCTGTTAGCGGAACTGGAAGCCGAACCAGCACTGCGCATTGAAGAACTCGAAGCCGATTAAGTATGGATCTACTCAAAAAACTCATTGAAATAAAAGGGGCGTCAGGAGACGAAAGCCGTGTACGCGATTTTATAATCGATTATGTGAAGTCCAATGCGGCAAACTGGAAAACAAAACCCGAACTTTTTTACGGTGACGGGTTCCAGGATACGCTCATCCTTGTTTTCGGTCAGCCGCGCACAGCCGTTTTTGCGCACATGGACAGCATCGGTTTTACGGTGGGTTATGACAATGAACTCATTAAGATCGGCGGCCCGAAAGTGCGGGAAGGATACGAACTGGTCGGCGCAGACAGCCAGGGTGAGATCGATACGGAAATTTTAGTGTTGGAAGACGAACACGAAAACCAAAGTTTCCAATGCGTTTCGGATCGCACGATCGACCGCGGAACCATCCTGACATTCAAACCGAATTTCAGGCTGAATGAAGAGTCGGTTCAGTCGCCGTACCTGGACAATCGCCTGGGTGTGTGGTGCGCGCTGCAAGTGGCTGAAACACTCGAAGACGGTGCGATCGTTTTCTCAACCTATGAGGAACACGGTGGTAATTCCGTTGGTTTCTGCGGTCGTTTTCTCTATGACAAATACGGATTGCATCAGGCGCTGATCTCGGATATTACCTGGGTTACGGACGGCGTGGTTCACGGCGGAGGTGTGGCGATTTCCATGCGCGACAGTGGCGTTCCCAGGCGGTCGTACCTCGAAAAGATCATTGGTCTGGCACGTGAATCGGGTGTTCGCTTTCAACTCGAGGTGGAATCGGCTGGTGGCAGCGACGGCGGCATGTTGCAAAAATCCGACCTTCCGTTCGACTGGTGTTTCATCGGCGCACCGGAAGATCATGTTCACTCCCCGGATGAAAAAGTCTTTCTTTCCGACATTGATTCTATGGTAGCGCTCTACCGTTATCTCATGGAACATTTGTAATGACAGCTTGTTTTTAAAATTACACATAACGCACACCGGTCATGGAAACACCTTTACTCGGGCAGTTGTACAAATACAACGGAGCAGATTTTAGCCTTGAACGCAACCACATTCCGTACTTTGCGGAAAAGTTCCTCGATCTGAAAGAAGAGCAGGGCTTCAACTACTGGCTGAACTTTCACTCCATCGGGGACGTCGATTCGATTCGTTCGCTCGGAGAAAAACTGCACATCGATTTTTTTGCGATTCAGGATATACATACGGAGAAAAAACGTCCGAAGCTCGAAGAGTTTCCCAATTACATTTTCTTTTCGATCAAATCGGCACTACCGACTCCCTGGGCCAATCAACACCTGAACTGTGAACAGATCAGCTTTATTCTCGGGAAAGATTTCCTGCTTTCATTCCAGGAAAAAAAGTCGGATCACTTTACGGAAGTACGCGAGCGCATCGAGAAGAATAAGGGACAATTGCGTAAGAAGGGCCCGGATTTCCTGCTTTTCAGAATGCTGGATGCGATTGTGGACAATTACTTTGAGGTCGTGGAAGAGATCGAGGTGCAATCGCAGAAAATTGAAAAGAAGATCACACGTCATGCTAAAAATCATTACTTAAAGATCGTCGAATTGCAGAAGCGCAAATTGTTCGAATTGCGTAAGATCGCACTGCCGATGAAAGAACTGGCCTCTCAGCTTGAAAAGACGCAAAGCCCGATGATCGGCTCAGATAACAATTACTTTTTTGCCGATCTCAAGGACAGCTGCAGTTCGGTCCTGGATGAGATTGAAATGAATAAACAGATTCTGGAGGGACTTACCAACCTGCATTATGCCGCCCAAAGTCAGAAAATGAACGAGATTATGAAACTGCTGACGATCGTGTCCTCGATTTTTATCCCGCTGACATTTATCGCGGGAATCTACGGCATGAATTTCGAGTTTATTCCCGAACTCGGTATCCACTATGGTTATTTCTACTGCCTGGGCGTGATGGCGATCGTGGCTATTCTACTCATTTTTTACTTCAAACGCCGCGGCTGGCTCGATAACGATTAAACAAAAAAAAACGCCTGCCAGGTGGCAGACGTCCTTCTTTGCAGTATATATTTTCTTAAACGATTTCGTTCGCTGAAAAATGGAACTTGCTTTCAATTTCTGCGTTTTCGTCTGAATCTGAACCGTGAACGGCATTACGTCCTTTTGACTCGGCATAACTTTTACGGATCGTTCCTTCAGCTGCTTCGGCAGGATCAGTAGCACCGATCAGTTGGCGGAAATCAGCAACGGCATTCTCTTTTTCGAGGATCGCGGCAACGATCGGTCCGGAAGTCATGTACTCAACGAGCTCTCCGTAGAACGGGCGCTCGGCATGCACTTCATAGAATTTTTTAGCCTGCTCTTCAGTCAGACGGGTCAGTTTCATTGCTTTGATCTCAAAACCTGCGGCGATGATCATATCGAGGATCTTCCCCATGTATCCGTTCTCGATCGCATCCGGCTTGAGCATGGTAAATGTTCTGTTAGTTGCCATTTTTTCTCTTTTGTGTTTAAAAATTCGGTGCAAAGATACGTTGTTCGGTTGAATCGCAAGGCGTCAGAAGCATTTTATCAGTTAGAATCCCCAAAAAATGTAAAAACTCGCTCATTCAACGATCTCTTTGAATGAATCAATTGTTTTTTTAGTAACATCAAAACAAAATATGCGCATTTTCAAACGAATACTGTTTTTTGTCGTCGGGTTCCTGGTCTTCATACTTGGACTTATCTGCCTGATGCTTCCATTTTTACCGTTCGGTTGGCTGTTGATTATTGTATCTCTGCTGCTGTTTATGCCCTATTTTCCCTTTTTTAAACGCTGGCTGAGCTGGCTCGAAAAAAAGGATCGTACCGGTTTCAGCAAAAAAATGAAAAAGTATTCGATAAGTTTTTATAACTGGACGCACGACATTCAGGCACCGAAAGATCATGCGACACGCGGCACGAGAAAGCCTTCCGTTATTCCCGGGAATAAGCGGATCGACAGTTCGGAAATTGGAAATTCCTGAATCGGTTCGGCGGATTTTACTATATTTACCGCACTGATTAATCATTTCACGACTTATGGACCGCGAATACCGCTTAAAATTTTGCCAGCAGTGTACCAGTAAACAATTTTCCCCGCAAAAAGGGATCGTTTGCGCACATACCGGGGAACATGCCACATTCGATATGAACTGCCCCGATTATATAGAAGATCCCGTTGCCGTAAAACAGGTTAAACGCGAACTGGAAGCAAAGAAAGAATACGCAGCTTACGAAGAGTCGATGGGAATGTCGCGCTTCGGGATCAAAGATGGTCTCTGGGCCGGGATTGTGATGCTTTTCCTGGGAGTTCTCATTATAGTCGGCGGCGTATTACTTTTCGACCGGCTCTTTTTGTACGCATTTGTTTTGATTGTACTCGGTATTATCGCCATTGTACGCGGAACCAACCGTCGTTCGCAGGATGCGATCCGGAAAGCACGGTCCGAAAACGCCATCGATTGCGGGCTGGACGATTTCTGAGAATTTACATTTTCGCTATTGCAGGCTGAAAAAGCAGTCGTATCTTAGTCTGATGTTAACGAGTTACATGCGTTTGATCGTGCTCTGTTTGCTCCCGTTCTTCGGGTGGAGTCAGTCACCACTTATTCCGGCGCCAAAGGAATACGAGGCAAAAGGTGATACTCTCAAGCTGATCGCTGCTGAACTGAATCTCTCAGGAGCTTCGCCGGAAGCATGCAAAACTTTTTTAGACCGTGAACGAACCCGGCGTTATGGAGCCAAAACAGGTATTTCTTCAAGAATTCGCCTGCAACACATTGAAAATTCCTTTAACGATCACTACGAACTGACAATTGATAAAGATATTCTCATTTCGTATACTTCAGACAGGTCGTGTTTCTATGCGCTGAACACCTTGCTTCAGCTAATTTCACCACAAGCGGACGGAACCCTTGAAATTCCGAAGTGCCGGATTTCGGATCATCCCGATTTTGAGTGGCGCGGACTGCACCTGGATGTAGCACGCCATTTTTTTACTGTGGAAGAGGTCAAACGCTACATCGATCTGATGGCTTATTACAAGTTCAATACTTTTCACTGGCATTTAACCGATGATCAGGGCTGGAGAATCGAGATTAAAAAATATCCGGAACTCACGCAAACCGGTGGCTGGCGCGACAGTACACTTGAAAATCATTACACGACTTCCCCGAGAACCTACGATCACCAACGGTACGGTGGGTTTTACACGCAGGAAGAGATTCGTGAAGTCGTCAAATACGCCGCGGATCGCTACATTACGGTGGTGCCTGAAATCGAAATGCCGGGACACGCCCGCGCTGCGCTTGCCGCATATCCGCAACTGGGTTGTACGGGAGATACGCTTGGCGTGGAAGGACTGTGGGGCGTATTCGATGATATTTTTTGTACTAAAGCCGTAACGATTGGTTTCTTAACGGATGTGCTCGACGAAGTGATCACATTATTTCCGTCGGAATACATCCATATCGGGGGAGATGAGACTCCGAAGACCCGCTGGAAAAGGTGTCCCGAATGCCAGAAGCGCATATTGGAGAACGATCTGAAAAATGAACAGGAACTTCAAAGCTGGTTTATCGCTCAAATGGATAGTTACCTGTCGCGACACGGACGCAAACTCATCGGGTGGGATGAAATACTCGAGGGCGGACTGTCGCCCAATGCGGCTGTGATGTCCTGGCGCGGATTTGAAGGAGGAAAGGAGGCAGCCGAACTCGGGCACGCTGTCGTGATGACCCCCGGCGCATATTGTTATTTTGATCACTATCAAAGCCGGGCAGCCGGTGAACCGCTGGCTTTCGGTGGATTTACGCCGCTTTCGAAAGTCTATGCATTTGATCCGGTTCCGAAAGGACTCACCTCTGAAGAAGCATCACACATCATTGGGGTGCAGGCAAACCTGTGGACGGAATACATTCCCGATTTTAAACAGGTGGAATACATGGTTTACCCGCGCGCGCTGGCGTTGTCGCAGGTTGCCTGGAGCGGTCGGTCCAAACCGGAGTGGGATGAATTTAAGCAAATACTCATCCGATACCACTTTCCCTTTTTAGAGCGTTTAAATGTCCATTATTCACGTGCCATTTTCCAACCCGAAATGGTAATTCGTCAGGCTAAAAACGGAATTGTGATCTCCTGGAAACAGGAAATACCCGAAACGCAGTTTTTCGCGATCCGCTCGGCAGGTTTGAACTCTGAATTTGAAGCGGTGCCACCCGGTGGCGTTCATCTGAGTCCGGACTTTGCTTCCGGCCCCGTTGACGTTATCTTTCGAACCGCGGAGCATTCCGATGAGACGATTTATCGTTTCGAAATACACAGGGCACTCGGAACTTCCGTTGAATTATTAACGCAGCCGCATCCGAGGTACGCCAATGCCGGCGGATTAACACTCGTAGACGGTATTCGCGGGGTCATTCCCTGGCGGGGCAATGAGTGGCTTGGGTTTGATACTTCCGCTATTTCCCTGATTGTTGACCTTGGAGAATCGAGCTCTTTTTCAACGATCGAAGTCGGTACACTTCAGGATGCCGGTTCGTGGATCCATCAGCCTTTACAAATGGAATTATCCTTTTCAGAAGATGGCGAACACTGGTCGGAACCGGTGATCCGGAATTACGAGCAGAAAGTAATGCTGGACAATTCCCGAAAATCCCGTTTTGTGAAAGTGCGTCTTATGGCCTTATCTGAAATTCCCGAAGGCCTGCCGGGTGAGGGAAATACTCCCTGGACATTTATTGACGAAATCCTCATCCGATGAAAATAGAATACTGCGCAGCTTCGCCGGAAGCAGTTTTACTGGCAGCCCAATATTTACCGGACCGCATTGAACTTTGTCAGTCACTTGAAACCGGTGGACTCACACCGTCACCTGCGCTGATTCGAATGGCACTGACTCACAAGCTGGAAACGCATGTACTTATTCGTCCGAGGCAGGGTCATTTTGTTTATTCACGTGCTGAAAAAGAATTGATGCTTGATGAGATACGGTTGTGTAGGGATCTCGGCGTTCAGGGTATTGTAACCGGTGCGCTGCTGGACCCAAATGCCCTTGATCTTGACTTTCTCGAAAAAGCAAGGGAACTCTCAAGGGGCATGCAAATGACCTTTCACCGGGCGATCGATGAATTATCTAATTATGAACCGGCGGTAGGTAAACTTATCGATTTGAAAGTGGATCGATTGCTGACTTCCGGTACGGCTCCCGACGTAGAGCAGGGTGCCACTACGCTCAAAAAGATGCTGAAACTGGCAGCCGGAAGAATACAACTGATGTGTGGCGGTGGAATCAATCTTCAAAACGCTGTATTTGTCAGAGATACGATTCGGCCGGATGCCGTACATTTTTCGGCCACCAAATTAGTCGGAAAAAATAATTTTTCAGGACTCTTCTCTGCTGATCGAATGGTTGCGGATGCTGAAAAACTCGGTGCACTGATGCACGTTTTCCGGCAAAAACAGTAATTTCACAGAAAACGCTGATCTATGAAAAAACAGGATTTTGACAACCACATTCGCTTTTACGTGCCGCATCACTTTATATTCTATCCCGTGATAGCGGTTTTGATCGGATTTGCATTGTATGAATATTTTACCGTCGGCACTTTGGTATGGCTCTTCCTTGCAGGTGTGGTGTTTATGATTGGCTGGCTTTCATTCATGCTGCGGCAGCATTATGCACTGACGCTTCAAAACAGGCTCGTTAAACAGGAATTGCGTTACCGCTATTTTGTACTTACTCAGTCACGCCTTGAACCACTTGAAGAAAAACTGTCTGATGGACAGTTGTTTGCACTTCGTTTCGCGCCGGATGCCGAATTTGCCGGGCTCGTGGAGCGCGCGATAAATGAAAACCTGAAACCTGTAGAGATCAAAAAAGCGATTCATAACTGGAAAGGAGATTATGAACGCGTTTAAACAAAAAATATGAACGAAATCCGTCTGACTACCTTTGCCGGGAAACCGGAAGCGCAGGAACTGATCGACTTACTGGAGTCGTATGGTGTTCCGGCTCGGCTCGAAAGCGTTGCCACACAACCCAATACCGGTATTGCGTCTGGAAATAGCGCACAGCAGTTTGAGGTGTATATTGCAGAAACACATCGTGAAAAAGCCCGCGAGATCTTGGAGCAGGGTGTTGAAGTATCGATCCAGGATGTGGACCCCGATTACTACCTGTTCGATTTTACTGATGACGAGTTGGTTGGCGTGCTGGTGGACGTTTACGAATGGAGCGAGTTCGATGTGTCGCTCAGTAAACAGATCCTGACTTCCCGAAACGCGCTGCCGGAAGAAACCGAGATTGAAAAATTGCGTCTGGAGCGGCTCGAGACACTGGCAAAACCTGAAAAGAACGCCTTTTGGATGATCTTGTTCGGATACGTCTGCGCGTTCGGCTTTTTAGGCCTGCTTATCGGTTATGCACTTTGCAGTTCCAAAAAAGTGTTACCGGATGGTACAAAGGCTTACGTATATAGCGAAGGCGCCCGAAAACACGGTTACGTGATCGTCGTTATTTCGGTCGTGGTCATTGCACTGTGGCTTTTGCAGTATTTGTATAATCCACTGGATCGATAAACATGGATGAGCTGATCGATTCCGGTTTATACCGAAATGAAACGTACCGGTATCGTTTCAGGCTTATTCGCTGCGTAAAAATTTAAAAAACCAACTTTTGAAACGTGTTTTCTACCTTATTTCAGGAATCTTCCTGTTCACGGCATGTCTTGAAGATCCGAGCGCAATTGGCAAACACGCCGGGTCGGAGACTTTGATGCCGGCTTATGAGGTGGAATCAGCGATAAATGTTTCTGACTCACTCTTACAGATCTTTCCGGTCGACGAATGCGAAAAGGATCCGTTACTCAGCCTATTCCTGGATACCCTGAAGACATGTATCGCAAATCAGGATTCCGTGCAATTTATGAGCCTGCTCGATCCGCAGATTTGTTCGAGTTATGGCGGAGGAATGTACGGTTACTCGGATTTCAGACTGAACTGGCAAAACAAGTGGCCGGAGCTGTGGAAAAAACTGGACCGAATCGTTTCGCTCGGCGGATTCTTTTACGAAGACAACGGTCAAAGGGAATTTAGGATGCCCTATGTGCACAAGGAAACACTTTTTAATTCCGTTCCGGGTGATTGTTACTCGCTGGGAGCAATTACTGCGAAAAATGTCGTGTTATATGAAAAAGCGGATCGCAACTCACGCCAACTGGCCAGGCTAAACTATACGGCGTTTGAAATAGTAGAACCTTTAGAACGGAATGGGTTTTTACACATCCGGCTTTTTTACACGGGACAAACAGGTTTTGTCGGGGAAAACGATGCTTACCGGATGCAGGATAACATGCTTGTGCTTACTACCGACAAATCGGGCCGCTGGAAGATCACGGCTTTAGCTCCCTGTGACTGAAATCCGGTGTTTTGACACATTTTAAGTGTTCGACAAGCGGTTTTGTTCGCTTTTTAAGGAGATAATTCCTATTTTTAAGCGAAGCTCTTTTCATCGGACAGTTGCTGTCCCTTCATGCGTTGCAATTCTGCAACAATAAATAAAAAAATACATGACTCAACAGGAAATGCAAAAACCTGACAGAGAACTACTCGAAAAACTGAGCCGTTTCAGACGGCAAATACATCAAAATCCGGAAGTTTCTGGAAAAGAATATGAAACGGCGAAAGCTGTAGCCGAATTTTTACGCTCCTGCAAGCCTGACCAGCTACTCGAAGAAGTAGGAGGCACCGGGGTTGTGGCCGTATTTGACAGCGGAAGAAAAGGTCCTTCGGTGATGTTTCGGGCCGAACTTGATGCACTGCCGATCCGGGAGATAAATGATTTTGAATACCGTTCCCGCAAAGACGGTGTATCGCATAAATGCGGACACGACGGACACGCAACGATTCTCTTAGGTTTTGCCGGTATCCTGGAAAATCAGAGACCTGAATCAGGTAAAGTGATCCTGCTCTTTCAGCCCGCCGAAGAAAACGGGGAAGGGGCAAAAGCCGTACTTGAAGATGAACGCTTCACGGCATTGGCACCTGATCGCATTTTTGCCTTCCACAACCTTCCGGGGTATCCGCTGCATGAGATCGTTTACCGAAAGGGATCTTTTACGGCTGCTGTAAAAAGTCTGGTGATACAACTTAATGGAAAAACAGCGCATGCGGCAGAACCCGAGCATGGGATCAACCCGGCCCTGCCCATTGCAGATCTGTTGCACGAAACGGATAAAATCTCAAACAACGATCCCGAAAGAGACGATTTTATGCTGATTACTCCGGTTCATATTGAAATGGGAGAGATCGCGTACGGCATTTCTGCCGGCCAGGGTGAACTGCACCTTACAATTCGCACGTGGACCGAAGACCAAATGGAATATCTTGCCAAATCCATCCTTGAGATCATTGATCGCGTAAAGCAGAAATATGAGATTGAGATAGCGCACTACTGGACGCATGAATTCAGCGCTAATAAGAACGATGATGATTCGGTGGACCTGATCGTTAAGTCTGCAAAACAGAATGATCTGCACCTCACCGAACGTAACTTTCCATTTAAATGGGGAGAAGATTTCGGACTTTTTACACAGCATTACAGCGGTGCGATGTTCGGAATCGGTTCGGGTGAAGATTGCCCGGCATTGCACAATCCCGATTATGATTTCCCCGAAGAACTTTTTACAAGCGGAATTAATATGTTTCACCAAATCAGTCGTCACCTCTTAAAATGAATGCTTTTCACACGTGTTACCTCGAGATCAGTAAATCGGCCCTTGAACATAACCTGCGCTTTCTGCGCGACTTCGTGCGAGAAGATGTACGGATCTCAGCTGTTATAAAAGGGAATGCCTATGGACATGGTATCGAACATTTTGTACCGCTGGCCGAATCCTGCGGCTCCGAACACTTTTCCGTATTCAGCGCGGACGAAGCGCTTCGCGTTCATAACTGCAGACGAAACAACAGTACGATCATGATCATGGGTGCGGTTGACAACCAACAACTCGAATGGGCCATCGAACACGACATCGAGTTTTTCGTGTTTGAAATGGAGCGCCTTCGTCGTGCGCGTGATCTGGCCTGTAAAATGAATAAAAAGGCACTCGTGCACATTGAGTTGGAAACGGGCATGAACCGGACCGGCTTCGAAACGCATGAACTCAGTGAGTTGATCGGTTATTTGCTCGAACACAAGGAATACATTTATTTCAAAGGCTTGTGTACCCATTTTGCGGGAGCCGAAAGTATTGCCAATTATTACAGGATAAACCAGCAGCAGCAAAACTATGATGCGGCCGTAAAACGCATCCGGGGCGCCGGGCTGGAACCCGAAATACTGCATACCGCCTGTTCGGCGGCGGCGATTCGCTACCCGGAAATGCAACTGGACATGGTTCGTATGGGAATTGTTCACTACGGTTTTTTCCCGAATCGCGAAGTGCTGATCGAATACATGACTAAAAAGAATGTGCGCAGAGATCCGCTTGAAAGACTGATAAGCTGGAAAAGTTATGTCATGGATGTGAAATGGGTGAAATCAGGAGAATTCATTGGTTACGGAACGTCCTACCTCGCGAATTCGGATCGAAAAATTGCCGTAATTCCCGTGGGATACAGTCACGGTTTTAGTCGTTCACTCAGCAACCAGGGACGTGTGCTGATTCGCGGGCAACGCGTAAGTGTGATCGGGATCGTCAATATGAATATGCTTTCTGTGGACATTACGCGTGTAGAAGGTGTTGAAAAGGGGGATGAGGTGGTACTCATCGGCCGACAGGGTGAACTGGAAATTACCGTTTCATCATTCAGCGAATTCAGTGAACAGCTCAATTATGAATTATTGACGCGTTTGCCGCATGATCTGCCCCGTATTATCGTGGAATAAAAAAACGTCCGCCGGAAGGCGGACGTTTCCCATATAAATAGCTCCGGAGCTTATTCAACGATCAGTTTTCTTACACTTATATTATTTCCGAGTTGGATACGTACAAAGTAGCTTCCTGACTGAACCCGGCTCATATCCAGTTGAACTTTGGTCGTTCCTTTTGTTACAGCCTGGCTGGAAATCACGCGACCATTCATGTCCGTTAACACGATCGTTCCGCTTTCGCTTGTCATTTCTCCGAAAGTGACGTGAACGAAGTTGCTTGCCGGAACCGGGAAGAGTTTAAACGAAGTGAGTTCAGGACTCTCGATCCCGTTTGTCGATTCGGACAGGTGTCCCAGTACCGGCCGAATAAAACGGGCGGTTTGAATGCCTGACGCGGTCCAGTTACCTGCGTTGTAGAAGAAGTTCGTGCCCGCCGTATAAATAGCGTCCGACTGATCGAGCCCGATCGTTGTGTTCATTCCTTCATAACAACCGAAAGCATAGCTTCCCGCAGTGAGTTCCACACCGTTTTCGAATTCGAGGTAATACGCATTTTGAGAAGCACTGATGATGTGCAGTGTTCCACGCGCTATTTCCGTAGTGGGCATGGAACCGTCAAAATCGAAGATAACACCGAACGTACTGTCACCTGACACAGGCGCATTTAATTGTATCCAAATACCGGTTACCGTATCAGTTGCCATAAGTTCGAACAGGGTCACCGCGAATGCCGAATCCGTTGTGCTTACGTTATAAGGAGTCCCCGTAGGAATATTGTTGTCGCGGGCGAAAGTCGAATCGGTTACCTGGAAGTCGTAACTCAGGGTATCATTAGAATCGTCTGAATCATTGAGCGTCGTATTCGGGTACAAACTCACTTTTAACGAATAATCACCGATTCCGTTGTTCATCGGGACAGGAGTTGTTGTGAACGTTCCGCTGTTCCCCGAAGCGAGGTCTTCTGCAAACAGGTTTTGACTGGAGACCAGGCTACCGTTGAAAAAGTAAGAAATATCAGCAAACAGCGTATCGATAGTGGTATTTCCGAGGTTTGAATAACTAATCTCGTAAGTTTCCGAAAAAACCTGTGATTCCGGTATTTGTGTATATCCTTTTGAAGAGGTGAGTGAATTGATCGAACCGTCCGTGAAACTCGCCGGGATGTTAGCATCGTAAACGGCAATGACGTTGTCCGGGGAGCTTTGCACAAGGCCGATCAGGGAACTTTCACCGGGAATGAATGAAGTGGTGAAGAACGCTCCTCCTGCCAGTCCGCTGGTCAGCGAATGCGTCGTACTGATATCCGGGAACACATCGTGTGTATACACTGTTGGCGTTCCGGAAGGTAATTGAAGGGCTCTGAATTGCGAGGCATTTGTTCCGCTCTGGTCGAAAATCC
Source organism: uncultured Flavobacteriales bacterium (assembly GCA_964389755.1). Taxonomy (GTDB): domain Bacteria; phylum Bacteroidota; class Bacteroidia; order Flavobacteriales_D; family Crocinitomicaceae; genus JBBSUQ01. The sequence continues at coordinate 39,656 of CAYMEW010000030.1, forward strand.
AGAGGTAAGGTCCTCCGGAAGAAACGTTATCCACAGCTGCACCGTACATGCCTGTTAAACCATGTGTGGACGCTGGAATTGTTGATAAAACGGCGCCGCTCATGTCGATGGCTACAATATCAGTACTGAAGTTACCGGTCCAAAATCCGCCGGCTCCTGCATCGAGAGTCGGGTCGTAGGCAACGAAGCGTGCTGCAACGGAAGCTGCTGACGTAATCGTTGAAGTCAGTGTCTGGGTAACCGGATCCACCACGAAAATAGTATTTGTTGCATTTCCCATGTACAGGTTAGTACCATCGGTAGTAATGGATCTCACACCCGAAACTCCTGAAATTGTCAGTTTGGAGATCAGTACTCCGCTACTTGTATAGCGAATCAGTGTATCACTACTCCACATGGATGTCCAGAATTCATCATTAAAATAAGCAACGGCAGCTTGACCTACCGATCCGTTGGCGGCAGTGGTCACATCTGTTGAGAACTGGAGGTCCCACAGTGCTTTAGAGCCTGCTACAGGAGTTGTGGAGTGCATTGGAGCTAACTCTGCATTTCCATCAGGAAGAGTTGAGAACTGGGGTTCGGAAAGTTCCTGGGCAAAAGTGCTGCCCGTCAGAAATGAAACAGTGGCCAGGGCCAAAAGGCGTCTATACATAAGTAGCTATTTAAAAATTAGGATACGAAGGTAAGAAATTAAGTTCGACCGAAAAAAAAGTGAAGTGCCGGCGGGTCTAAAAAAGAACGTCCGCTTAAAACGGACGTTCAAACCATACTTTAAGGAAAAAGTCATTCGATCGATTGATCTCAAGCTCCTGGAAACAATACGTTTATGTCATAAATGAAGTTGCTCCACTATAAAAATAATAATTCACCTGTTTGCTCCGGTTGCTATTAGCGTTAAAAAAAGCCAAATATGCTGTATCAGATACGTTTACAGACTGCGATCAATTAAGTATAAAAAAGAAGCCATGGCTGCACAGCCGAGTTCCAGTTCGCGTTTATTAACGTTTTCAAAAACGTCGTTGGGCGAGTGGTGCACGTCAAAATAACGTTGCGAATCGGGGACCAGTCCGAATAACACAATTCCCGGAAACTGGGCCTGTAACGGATAAATATCCACACCGGCAAAACCGGCTCTGAAATGGTGCAGATCAAATGAATGCAATAACTGTGTTTGTTGCAAAAAGTCCGCCAGTTGCTCCGGATTTCCCGTGCATTCGAATCCGCGCGGAGCGAATCCGCCACGGTCACTTTCTACCGCTGCTACCTGCTTTTCACCACGGTTTGCCGACCAGTCCGCATAACCTTTTCCGCCCATATTGCCATTTTCTTCATTCATGAAAAAGACGCAACGCAGGGTATGTACCGGCGTGTAGTTTAGTTCGCGTAGAATGCGCAGTGCTTCCATACAATGAACGATCCCCGCTCCATCATCATGTGCGCCTTCCCCGGTATCCCACGAATCCAGGTGACCTCCAAAGGTGATAATTTCATTTGCTTTGCTACTTCCGCGAATCTCGGCAATCACGTTGTAAGATGTTGCATCCGGAAATACACGGCAATCCATTTCAATCGAAAGTTGAAGCGAATGTCCGTTTGAGGTTTGTTGTGCGATCCATTCGGCATTCGCTGTGCTGATAGCGGCAGCAGGTATCCGTTCCACATCTTCAGCATAGTGCATTGATCCGGTATGCGGATGATGATCTTCGGGCATCGCCAGTGAACGAACGAGCACCGCAACGGCCCCTTTTCTGGAAGCTTCAATGGCACCGTCGCCGCGGATCGGGTAGCAACCACCGTAAGCTTCAAAAGTGGAAAGCATGCGTGCATCCATCGGCTGATTGATCAACACGATCTTTCCTTTTACCAGCTTTGCATCCGTATTTTTAAGTTCTTCCAGGGAAGAGACGACGAATAGTTCTGCTTCGAGTCGCCCGTTCGTACCGATCGATCCGCCAAGCGCAAGTACGTCCAGTTTGTGTACGGATCCGTCAGTTTCAACAGCCCAGGCATTTTCCGTGGTACCGCGTTCCCAGTGCGGAACCGTGACCTTTTGCAGATAAACCGTGTCAAATCCGTAATTACGCAATTTGGTATATCCCCATTTGACGGCCATTTCGGCAGCAGCGGAACCGCTCAGGCGCGCGCCGATGTCTTTGCAAAGACTCCGAAGGTCGGCATAAGCTTTACCTTCCGAAAGCGCTTTATCATAGATCGAACGGATGAACAAAGAATCTTCCTGTTGAGCGCGTCCGGTAGACGAAAATGCCACGGCAACAAGAACCAGGATTTTAGAGGTTCGGAGAATCCGGGACAACCGGGGGAATGTGTGAATGCTCAGCATAATCTTTCAGTTTTTCAAGTCCTTTTTCGAAGTCCGTGCCGACAAATTTATCCATCATCGGCCCAAACAGGCGGGAAGCCGGCACTTTTCCCATATCCGATTCCATGATCCACCGCACTTCGGTTCCTTCTGCCGTTTCCTGCAATTGCCATGAACATTTGGAACTTCCGCGTCCGGTGAAATCCAGGCGCATGTCAATGGCTTCGTTCGGCCTGAATGCCAGCATGGTCATGCTTCCCTGGCCAACTTTGCGATTTCCTTTCCAGCGGTACGCGTGTCCCGTTTCACCCGGAGTTCCTTCAAAGTGTTGTTCCAGTGCCGGATCTTTTTCCGACCACGGGTTCCATTTTACAAAAAGGTGAAAGTCACTCAGGATGCGGTAAAGTTCCGAAGGAGAAACACGGATCACTTTCCGGCGTTTCACGACCACGATACGCTTGTAGAAAAGCCCAACGAGCATGCTCAGTACCACAACGGCGGCAAAAACGACCAGGAAATAGAATGCGATTTTCATACAGGCGGATTTCAGCGACAAATATAAGGGATTTTGGCGGCGCGTATATACCTAAAACTTGAGACCTTTCAGGCAATGGCGAATTGCCGGAAAGCATTATCTTTGCCCAAAATTTGAAAGAATGGCTCTGAAATGTGGTATTGTAGGCCTGCCAAACGTGGGTAAGTCTTCACTCTTCAATTGTTTATCGAACGCAAAGGCGCAATCGGCAAACTTTCCTTTTTGCACGATCGAACCGAATGTCGGGACTATTTCCGTTCCGGACAAACGCCTCGAAAAACTTGAAGAACTGGTAAACCCGGAGCGGGTAGTGCCCACCACGATGGAGATCGTGGATATTGCCGGACTCGTGAAAGGAGCTTCGAAAGGTGAGGGACTGGGAAACCAGTTTTTGGCCAATATTCGCGAAACAGACGCGATTATTCACGTGCTGCGTTGTTTTGAGGACGATAATATCATACACGTCGATGGTTCGGTGAACCCGGTGCGTGATAAGGAAGTGATCGATATTGAATTGCAGTTAAAAGACTTTGAATCGATTGAGAAAAAACTGCAGTCACTGGCTCGAATCATTAAAAGCGGTGATAAAGATGCGGTTAAGGAAAATGAACTGGCACTGCGGGCCAAGGAAACCCTCGAACAGGGAAAATCGGTTCGCACGATGGAAATGACGGATGAAGAACGGGAAATCGTAAGCCGTTTTCAGCTGATTACCTCCAAACCGGTCCTTTACCTCTGTAATGTGGATGAATCCTCGGTGAAAAGCGGTAATAAGTTCGTGGACATGGTCCGTGAAAACGTAAAGAACGAGGATGCGGAAGTACTTGTTATCGGTGCAAAGATCGAAGCAGACATCATGGACCTTGAGACCTACGACGAACGACAGTTATTCCTGGACGAGCTCGGGCTCGATGAACCTGGGGTGAACCGACTGATCCGTTCTTCGTACCAGTTGCTGAACCTGCAAACCTATTTTACGGCCGGTGAAAAAGAAGTGCGCGCCTGGACGATCAAAAAGGGAATGACTGCTCCACAGGCCGCCGGTGTGATTCATACGGATTTTGAAAAAGGATTTATCCGCGCCGAAGTGATCAAGTACAAAGATTTCGTGGAATACGGTTCGGAAGCTAAAGTTAAAGAAGCCGGTAAATTCCGTGTGGAAGGGAAGGAGTATATTGTTGAGGACGGCGATGTGATGCACTTCCGTTTTAACGTGTAAAATGCTGTTCCGAACTTCTTGTTTGGAATCTTAAAATAAAGACATAAAAAAAACCGTCTGGCACCTGGCAGACGGTTTTTTATTCGGTTTAAAATCCGTTTAATATTCGTCTTCGTTAAACAGGAAGTCCTCCCGGCTGGGATAATCCGGCCAGATCTCTTCGATGCTTTCGTAAATATCACCTTCATCTTCAAGCGCCTGCAGGTTTTCCACTACTTCCAGCGGAGCCCCGGTACGAATTGCATAATCGATCAACTCGTCTTTTGCAGCAGGCCAGGGAGCGTCTTCCAGGTATGAGGCCAATTCTAATGTCCAGTACATATTTCTTTGTGTTTTACCCGTAATAATTTCGCAAAAGTAATTGTATTTTCCGTACTTCCAAATCTCTGGCTTAAAACTTTACATTCGCGGATTCCAGGGCTGTTCTTCGGCGTTCAGATCCTGGCTTAGTTTACGTCCCAGTACAAACAAATAATCGCTTAAGCGGTTCATATAGCGAAGCACTTTTTCCGCTACCTCTTCACCCTGAGCAAGATCCGTGATCACGCGTTCGGCGCGTCGGCAAACACAACGGGCAATGTGACAGAACGACACGGTTGTATGTCCGCCCGGTAAAACGAAACTCCGCATTTCCGGCAGAGCAGCATCCATTTCGTCCATGCTGTGCTCCAGGAAGTCAATATCGCTATCCAGCAATTCCGGAAGTTTCATCTTCGACTTTCCGGGATCGGAGGCTAGGAGTGAACCGATCGTAAATAAACGATCCTGGATCTCGATGAGCTGTGTGCGATAAGTCGGGTCGATTTCCTGGTCGCGGATAAGCCCGATGTGCGAGTTGAGTTCGTCTACCGTTCCGTATGCTTCAATACGCAGGGAACTCTTCAGGACGCGCGTTCCGCCGATAAGAGAGGTCTGGCCCCCGTCGCCTTTTTTCGTATATACTTTCATAATTTTACTGATTCACCGATGCGTCGATCGATGCCAATTCTTTTTTGAGTTCGCTAATGCGTGCATTCTTGCCGGAAGTCCGGATATTCCGGGCCGTTTCCGTATAAAACTGATGATGATCTTCGAGGTAGTTTAACTGGAATTCGATCCACGCACGGTCGTCCATTTCCCGGCCGAAGTTTTCCATTTCCTGGCGCAATTTGCGCGATACGCTGTAATAATCGGCCCGGCCGAAGTAATCGTGATCCGCATCGCACATGATCTGCTCAAGCAATGTACGCGGTTCGTTACCGTCTACCGTAGCCAAAATGATATCGCTGACGATCTTTACCTGTTGTGCGGAATAACCGAACTTTTCCAAGGTTGTTTGCGCGAGTTGAACGGCATACTGCTCGTTTTGGTCATAGTGCATAATAAACCCGCTGTCGTGATACAATACGGCGGTACGAAGCAAATGGATGTCTCCTTCGTCCACACCTTCGAGGTTCGCATAACGGATGGCCGCTTTTTCCACGTTCAGCGTGTGCGCCAGGCTGTGGTAAATGAGTTCGTCCGGCAGGAAGACTTTTAACTTATTCAGGATGAAAGTGCGCATTTGCTCGAAATCGATCAGTTCCAGTTCGCAGATCCGTCGTAATTCCGTGGAAGCAACCTTTCCCTCGTTGTAGAGACAGTATTCAGCTTTTAGCCGATCGAGGAAATACATGTCCATGCTACCGCCGCGCTTTTTAATCGGTACGCGTCCGCGCGAGGTCACATCAAAATAGGTTTTGATCTCCGGTAGTAATTTACTGGTGATCGTGATAGTATCGTTTTCGGTGCTTTGCTCGGCTCTGGCCGCGATGTTTACCGTGTCGCCCCACACATCGAAACTAAATTTACGGGAACCGATGATGCCTGCAACCAGCGGACCCATGTGAATCCCGATGCGGATCTCCCAAAAGTCTTTTCCGAGCGCTTCGGCAAGTTCTTTTTCATTGATCATGAAGTTCCGGATCTCGAGTGCTGCGAGACAGGCCCGGATGGCGGGATGCGCGTGATTTTCCGTAACACCGGCCAGCGCCATGTAAGCATCCCCGATCGTTTTGATCTTTTCGAGTTTGTAACGATCGATGATCTCGTCAAAGCGTGTGAAATAGTATTCCAGGCGCCTCAGCAGGCTCAATGGACGCATTTTTTTGGAAGCCGCCGAAAAATCCACGAAGTCCGTGAACATCACGACTCCCTTGTCGATCCGTTTCGGAGAAAACTTACCGTAGGTATTGAGGTCTTCGAGCACATTTTCCGGAAAAATGTTGTTCAGCAATTGCCCGATTCGCTGGTCCTTAAAATAGAGGGATTTAAAAACTTCTATTTTAGCTTTTACAAGGTTGGGGTTAAACGGTTTCGTAATGTAATCCACCGCTCCCTCGTTCAGGCCCTTTACGAGTTTGGCTCCCGAACGACTGCTTTCGCTGATCACGATCTTGTAGACATTCCGGATGCTGCTCACCTCCCGGAGGGAAGAGAGGTATTCCATTCCGCCGAAAAAAGGGCTGTCGATATTGATGAGCAAAATGCCGATCTCTTTGCGTTTCAGAATGGGCAGGGCTTCATAAATATCCCTCGCAATCAGGATATTGTTCCCGGAACCCGAAAGTATTTCTTTCAGTCCGCGCTGCGTTGTCTCGTCGTCGTCAATGATCAGGATGTTTATAAATCGTTCCACGTGTTTCTAATCTAATCTTCAATGCGTGCCAGTACTTCGAAATAAGGATTGCTTAAATAAATACTCACAGGCTCATGCATTACCTTTTCTTGCAGTTCTTTCCGAAGTTTTTGATAGATTGCCTGATAATACGGATCGGAAGCGGTTTCTTCATCGGTTATCAGGTAAAGGATATAGTGCTTGCCGTTGCGGTCCAGCCGGATGGTTCGTTCCTGCTCATCTACAAAGCCCGCCTGCTCCATGAAATCGGCCAGCGTGTTCAGGGCGTGATCCGGGATGGAAGCCTTATAATAAATATCGAGGTTGCCGCGCGAATAGATCTTGTTGATCCCGGCAAAGGGGAATTCCCGGAGCAGTTGATCGCGTTCATCGCGTAATACCAGGTTCAGCGGTGCTTTTTGAAGTACATTGTCCGAAAGTTCACGCGCGATCAGCGTTTGGGCATAATAGGTTCGCGGATCCGGATCTTTTACACGGATTTCGAGGGTGTAAGTATTTCCGTTTTTGCTGAGCTTACCCGTTTTTTTGCCTGTTTCCCGATCATTTTCGGCCAGGTAAGAAGCCAGGCGATCAGCTGTTTCGGAAAGTGCTTCATCGGTATAAGTCAACTTCCAGTTTCCACGGATAAGCGTTTGTTCCCTGTGACCGCAGGAAACAAGGAACAGAAAAGGGATCAGGAAGTAATACAGTTGTTTCATACGCTCAGTGCGTTAATCGTTTCTTCGATGCTGCGGGCTTCCGGATCGAAAGATACAATTTTCTGAATTATGCGGTCCACTACCGAGTCGGGGCAGGAAGCACCGCTGGTCAGGATAATATCGATAACGTCTTTATTTTCGGGCAGGAAGTTCTGGTCTTCCGACACTTCTTTCCGGTGGATGTCAAAGGTGTTGATCGAGTCCGGACCATTTATCTCGCGTTCGTCGCGGATAAAGAATGTTTTAAACTTTTGCTCCAGCAATTCGACCAGGTGCGTAGTATTCGAGCTGTTGTAACCGCCCACCACGATGGCCAGGTCGGCGTCCACGTCCAAAAGTCCGTACGTTGCACTTTGATTGTCGTTAGTCGCATAGCAAAGGGTATCCCGGGTATCGGCAATGTGCGCGTTCGCTGCTGCTTCGCCGTATTTGCGGATCATAGTCTCGCGCAGGTAATCTGAAATGGCCTGTGTTTCGGTGGCGAGCATCGTCGTCTGGTTGATCACCCCGATCCGGTCGAGATCCTTTTGTACATCGAATCCTTCGGAGTATTTACCTTCGAAATGCTCATAAAATGCTTCTGCCGGGAGTTCTCCGAGTATTATCTGAGCCAGTATACGGGTCTCCGACAGGTCTTTCACGATCACCGTCGGTGCATTGGAATAGCTGTGTGAAAATGTAGCGCGTGTTTCCTCGTGCCTGGCCTTTCCATGAATGACGATCGTATAGTTTTCAGTACCCAGTTTTTCGGAGCGGTTCCACACTTTTTCAACGAAGGGACAGGTGGTATTATAGGTCGCGATATTTACGCCCTTTTCGCGCAACAGGTGTTCAATTTCGCGTGTTGTTCCGAACGCCGGAATGATGACCACGTCCTCGCCGGTGATTTCCTCCCAGCTGATCAGCTGACGACCGTCGGTATCCTGTATAAAGCGTATGCCGTGTGCGTTCAGATCTTCATTCACCCCCGGATTGTGGATCATCTGGCTGAGCAGGAAAATGCGTTTTCCCGGGTTCTCTTCAATGGCTCGGTAGCTGATCTCGATCGCATTTTCCACGCCGTAACAAAAACCGAAATGCCGGGCGACGTAAAAACGGAACCTGCCAAAATCGAGCCGGGTGGGACTAAAATCCTTTTTGCGCGGATCATTTGCTTTGCGAAAAGCTTTCACTTTGCTGATAATGGGGGAGCGGTAATATGCCGGTATTTCAAATTGCTTCATGCTCTGTTTTTCTGCCTCATCAAAGGTACGAATTTGTATGATATGCGTGTACCGGCAATTATGCTGCGGGAAGATGGGCCGTTTCAAAGAATAGCCTTATTTTTGCAGCGAAATCAATTGGCATGAAAATTTACAACAATATACTGGAAACCATTGGTAACACGCCACTGGTAAAGCTCAACAAGTTAACGAAGGACGTAACAGCGACCGTTCTCGCAAAGGTGGAAACTACAAACCCCGGAAACTCCGTGAAGGACCGAATGGCGGTAAAAATGATCGAGGATGCTGAAAAAGCAGGACTCATCAAACCAGGCGGGACAGTAATCGAGGGAACTTCCGGGAATACCGGGATGGGACTCGCGCTGGCATGTATTATCAAGGGGTACAAGCTCATTTGCGTACTTAATGACAAACAGTCGAAGGAAAAGATGGACATCCTGCGTGCAGTTGGCGCCGAAGTGATTGTTTGCCCGACAGCCGTTGGGCCGGAAGACCCGCGTTCGTATTATTCGGTTTCCCGGCGACTGTCCAAAGAAATTCCGAATTCCTGGTATGTCAATCAATATGATAACCTTTCTAACAGGCAGGCGCACTATGAACAAACCGGTCCCGAGATCTGGGATCAAACCGATGGAAAGATCACACATTTCGTTGTGGGAGTCGGTACGGGTGGAACGATCAGCGGAGTAGGGCGTTACCTGAAAGAGAAAAACCCGGATATTAAGATTTGGGGGATCGATACTTACGGATCGGTCTTTAAAAAATACAAGGAAACCGGCATTTTCGATGAGAACGAGATCTACCCGTACATTACGGAGGGAATCGGGGAAGACATCCTGCCTGCGAATGTGGACTTCGATATTATCGACCGGTTTGAAAAAGTAACGGACAAGGATGCCGCTGTTTACACGCGCAAACTCGCACGCGAGGAAGGTATCTTTGTCGGGAACAGTGCCGGCGCGGCGATCAAAGGGCTGCTGCAACTGAAAGGCGAACTGAAGGAAGACGATGTCGTAGTGATCCTGTTTCACGACCACGGAAGCCGTTATGTCGGGAAGATCTTCAACGACGACTGGATGCGCGAACGCGGTTTCCTCGATGAGGAGTTCAAAACGGCCGGAGACCTGGTTTCCACGCACCGCGATGAGCCGCTTGTAACACTCTACGCGGAAGAACTGGTTTCACATGCCGTTGCGAAAATGCGCAAGTTTGCCATTTCACAGATCCCGGTCATGAAGGACGGTGAATTCGTAGGTTCCCTGGACGATTCGCACCTGTACCAGTTACTGGTCGATAAGCCCGAACTGCGCGATGCAACGGTGTCTTCGGTCATGCAAAAACCCTTCCCGATCGTTGAGGAAGGAGCCCGCATTGATGAGATCTCTCGCCTGATCGATAAGCAAACACCGGCGGTACTCGTGAAATTACCGGATGACAACTACCACATTGTAACGCGTTACGACATCATTTCGGCACTTTCGTAGATGATCCGCTTAAAGGATCAAATGCAAAACCCGGTTGAACTCCGGGCTCCGGCTCAGCGTATCGTTTCGCTGGTTCCTTCGCAGACCGAATTACTGCATGATCTCGGCCTGGGAGACCGGGTGGTGGGTATTACAAAGTTTTGCATACACCCTGAACAGTGGTTTCGGGACAAACCACGCATTGGCGGAACCAAAAATGTACATACGGAAGCGATTCGTGCGCTCCGCCCGGACCTGATCATTGGTAACAAGGAGGAAAATGTGCGCGAACAGGTGGAGGCACTTCGTGAAGTGGCTCCCGTTTACCTGAGTGACGTCAATACGCTGGAAGAGGCTTTGCAGATGATCGGTGATATCGGGAAACTGACTGCCACACAGAAACGGGCCGGTGAACTTATCGGGGAGATCCGGGAGCGGTTTGAAGCGCTCAGAACTCCTGCTCGTAAGAAGACGGTTGCTTATTTCATCTGGAAAGACCCCTGGATGATTGCGGGTAAGGACACCTTTATCGATGCGATGCTCGCCTATGCGGGGTTTGAAAACTGCACTTCTGAAAGCCGGTACCCCGAATTCCAACCGGAAAAGATGAATCCTGAAGTTATTTTACTGAGTACCGAGCCTTTTCCTTTTTCGGAAGAACACGTGCAGGAAGTGAAACAGCGCTATCCCGGGAAAACGGTTTTGATCGTAGACGGTGAACTGTTCTCGTGGTACGGATCCCGTTTACTGAAAAGTGCGGATTACTTTAAGGAATTGCAGACACGGCTAAACCGGTAAACTGACCGTCGAGCACCAGGCGGATCAGTTCATTAAAGGGGTAGCGGCCGTCGTCAAAGGTAATTTCTCCTGAAAGTTCGGATGGACCTTCCTGTTTTGCGCGAATCTCGATGTTTACCAGTTTGGCATGTTCAAAGAATGTTTTGCTCGCCTGGTAAGGCGGATAGGCGTTCATCACCATGGATATCATCATGTCCGCATCTACTTTTGTAAGTATTTCCGGATTTCCCTTCATGGCAAATTCCAGTGAACCGATTGCTTCCAGTTGGGGCGTTTCCACCGCACCGATGTACACGCTTTGCGCGGTAGGCTGGCTGACATAACAGCGTTCGTTACCAATATGATATATGCCGTTTTCGGAAGTAATGCCGAAGTAGGCGAGCAGACCGCTTTCGCGGATGGCATTCTCTGCATCCACCGCTTTTTCGAAGGTAAGGAGCAATTCCATGTCTGGCATGAACAGGATCTTATCCCGGTGCAGGAAAAGTTTCAAACCGCGGTAATTCATTGAAAAAGATTGCAAGCGCGGAAGTTCAACTCCGTTTCTGCGTGCCAGTTGTTGAATACTGTCCTGGATCAGTTCGGGTATCAGTGCTGAATAAATGTGCAGATCGGCCGGTTTGAGGCGTTGACCCGTTGGCCTGTTCAGGCCGGTGGATACCGTTCCGTTAAAACGCAGGGAACGTCCGGCTGAACGCAGGTGCATGACGCTGGCTCCTTTTTTTGAGGGATGGATAGTTCCCGGGTTCGTGTAAATGCTCAGCAATTCTTTTTCGCGCGGATCGTTCAGGTCAGCTACTCGTAAAAAGGGGGTGTTTCCTTTCGCCTGCATGTTTTTACCTATATGCTTCAGAGCCGATGCGGAACGCACTCCTTTAAAAAGGATGATACCGACATTTCCCCGTGTCCCGGCATAGGCAATATCCGGCTGATAGTCGCGGATTCTTTTTCGGAATCGCCTGGGATTGTTGAGGTTTACGAGTATACCGCTATACGGGCTTTCCGCACTGCCGGCAGAAAAGTAAATGATGTCCGAGAAATAGTCGATGCCGAGGTTGCGGCTCTTGCCACGCCCTTTTTTTCGCGGACGGGTCAGCAACTGGCGCACCTGCTCCACCACGTGTTCATCGCGGGCTTCTACGAGGACCGAGAGCAGTGATTCTTCCAGGAAATTGCGGCCGTCGAGTCGCAGTGCAAAACGCGTGTCTGCGGGCAGATAATCGGCATTTACGTTCGGGCGTTGCTCAAAGACCATGCGAAAAACGGCGAAGAGGATCCAGCAGAAGGTGAGAAGTCCTGCAGCAGTAAGAAGCGATTTCACTTTCATAGAAAAAGTTTCAGGTATAAAAATAAGGTTTATTGTTTAAAGCGTAACTTTGCGGCATGTCTAAAATTGCCCGGCTGATCTTTCGGATTTTCGGTTGGAATATCCTCGAAAATTACCCCGATGTGAAAAAATGTGTGGTTGTAATGGCCCCGCACACGTCAAACTGGGATTTCCTGATCGGTAAACTGGCTTTTGTTCAGTACCGTATTCCCGCGCGCTTCCTGATTAAAAAAGAACTTTTCTTTTTCCCGATGGGTTTTCTGCTCAAAGCGATGGGAGGCATCCCGGTGGACCGGAAGAAGAAAAACAACATGACTTCCCAGGCTTCGGCGCTTTTTGATTCCCACGAAGAGCTGTTCCTCGTTTTTACTCCTGAGGGAACGCGCAGCCACAGTCCGCACTGGAAAAAAGGATTTTACTACATTGCACTTGAAGCGAAGGTTCCCATTTACCTCGGTTCGATCGACTACAAAAAGAAGGTGGGGGGCTTTGACAGTATTTTTCATCCGACCGGCGACATTGAAAAAGATTTGCTGGAGATTAAACGTCGCCTTTCCAAGTACCAGGGAAAGGTTGCCGAAAACGGCATCCGGAAGGAGGATCTCGGTGAAGATTAAATGAATTTCAGGGGAAACAGGTCACAGGATCTTTCCGGTAGCGGAAGGTTCAGTGAAGTCTTTTCGAAAGCTGTTCACATTTTAACAGCTTGTTCAATTTATACTTGTTTCATACGGTATCTATGCGACATTCATGCGGTATTTATACGATGTTTATGCGGTATTTAAGTGATATTTATATCGCCTGTTAATTTTTAGTTTATTTTATCTGGCAGCAGGTTAAGCTTCGGAAGACTGGTTTTCCTGATATACAGTTTATTGTAGTTTTCTTTTTTTCCGGGGCAAAAAAAAGAAAGAAAAAAGTGCCCTTGCGCTGCGTTGCAGCCATTACCCGCTTGGGTACTTGTTCCTAAAATTTCTGAAAACTCCTTCCTTTGGTCGTCAGACAGCCAGAAATTTTGACGGAACGGCGTACAGCGGGTACCCAATGGCTTACACTCATGCGCATGTAGAGTACACGCGGATTGCTTCGGAGTGAAGGTTATTGTGTTTATGGAGTTTTGCAAAGTGGGATTGCATGGGCGTTTTCGGTGACTGGTTTTAGATTGTTTGTTTGCTCTCCCTCGGTGAGGGAGATACAGAGGGAGGGGTTGTAGTTAAAGCAGAAAAGCTTCGGAAGACTGGTTTTCCTGATATACAGTTTATTGTAGCTTCCTTTTTTCCGAAGCAAAAAAAGG
>CAYMEW010000031.1:0-52256 GCA_964389755.1 uncultured Flavobacteriales bacterium
TTATTAATCAATAATTTATTTGATTTTAATACGGGACAAAATCGTGACGATGTCCGAGAGGTCAATTGCCGGTTGTCATTTTTTTAGTTCCTTTACAACATGACAACTCACATGGCCCTCGGGGTGGATATCGGCGGAACGAACTCCGCTTTCGGCGTGGTAGACCGGGACGGAAACATGGTCTATGAAAACTCTTTTCCGACCCGTCAGTTCAAAGAAGCCCTGGACCTGGTCAAACGGATCCGGGAGGATTTGGAAGCTCATGTTCAGATCGATCATATTCTCGGGATCGGTGTGGGTGCTCCCAATGGTAACTCACATACCGGGAACATCGAGTTTGCTCCGAACCTGACCTGGAAAGGAATCGTACCGCTTCGCAGCTATTTTGAAGAAATATTTCACAAGCCCACCATCCTCGTGAACGACGCCAATGCAGCAGCAGTCGGTGAAAAATTATTTGGAAACGCCCGCGACCTGGACGATTTTGTCATGATCACACTTGGTACGGGGCTGGGCAGTGGTATTTTTTCAGGCGGACAACTCATTGAAGGTGCACATGGCCTGGCCGGAGAATTCGGTCACATACGCGTGGTTCCGGGTGGCAGACTTTGTGGTTGCGGCAGATATGGTTGTCTCGAGGGCTACGCCTCCTCTACCGGGGTTAAACGCAGTATTTCCGAACTTGATTCTTCAGCCAAAGCGCAATCCGGTTTATTAAAACTGGACGATCCGAGTGCCCGCGACGTATTTGAAGCGTTTCAGAAAGGCGATGCATTTGCCGGCGAAATCGTGCATTACACAACAGAAATGCTCGGAAGCGCCCTGGCTGATTTCGCGTGCTTTTCCGACCCCAAAGCCTACATCCTGTTCGGCGGAATTGCCCAGAGTGGCGATGATTTTGCCCGCCACGTAAAACTTGAAATGGAAAAAAACATCCTCAATATTTACAAAGACCGGATCGATATCCGCATTTCAGCCCTGCACAACAAGAATGCAGGAATACTCGGAACTGCGGCAAACCTGTTCTGGAACAAATACCAACAAGCATGAAACAAACGCTTCTGTGCGCGCTTCTTCTCGGAAGCAGCGTTCTTTTCGCACAAAACGGATCTGTCGAACAGCTCAAAAAAGGTCAGGCCACCAGCCGGAAATACCTTTCTTCCGAAAAGTCGGACCGCCCGACGAGCAAATCACTTTTTGTGAACCCATTCGTCGGCACCGGCGGGCACGGACACACGTTCCCGGGTGCAACAGCTCCGTTCGGATTTATGCAACTAAGTCCCGACACGCGTTACGAAGGCTGGGACGGTTGCGGAGGCTATCATTACAGCGACGATTACATTTACGGATTCAGTCACACGCACCTGAGCGGAACAGGCGTTCCGGATTATGCCGATCTGTTGGTGGTGCCGCAATCCGGGAAACTGAACACCGTTCCGGGATACAAGGACAAAAAAGGATTCGGCGCTCATTTTACGCATGAAGCTGAAAGCGCGGCTCCTGGATTTTACAGTGTCAAATTGCAGGAACCGGAGATCGATGTGCGCCTGACGGCAGATGTCCACAGCGGCCTGCACGAATACACTTTTCACCGGAAGAAAGACCGTAAATTCATTGTCCTGGACTTCGATTATCGCGATCAGTTATTGAGTTACGACATGCAGGTTGTTGACAATCAACACCTCAAAGGCTCCCGAATTTCCGCATACTGGGCACGTGAACAACATTTTTACTTCTACCTGGAAGCGAACATTCCCTGGAAGAAAAGCGAGATCATCGACCAGGACGGAAAACACCAGATCGTACTTGAATTTCCCAAAGACACTGAAGTACTTCTGCTCAAGGTAGGGATTTCAGCAGTTGATGAAGACGGAGCGAAGCAAAACCTCTATGAAGAAATTCCCGATTTCGATTTCAAGCGCGTGCGGGCCAAAACGACTGCGGCCTGGGACAAAGAACTGAACCGCATTGATTTTGAGACAGCCGACCAGGAAGTGATGCATAACTTTTATACTGCGCTTTACCACACGATGATCGCGCCGAACACATTTAACGACGTGGATGGACGCTACCGCGGAAGAGACAACCAGGTTCATCGTCTCGAAACGGACGAAGGCGGAAATTATACTGTTTTTTCATTGTGGGACACTTACCGCGCCGCTCACCCCCTTTACACCTTAATCCAGCAGAAGCGCACCAATGAGTTCATCCGGACCTTTCAGCGGCAATTTGACCAGGGAGGAGATCTTCCCGTATGGGAACTGGCAGGCAACGAAACCGAATGTATGATCGGATTTCATTCTGTTTCTGTGATCGCCGATGCTTATACCAAAGGAATACGCGATTACGATACCGATCGGATACTGGCCGCCATGGTAACGACTTCAGAGCTGGACGAATTCGGAAAGAAAGCCTTTAATGAAGAGCAATACCTCTCCATGGACCGTACCCCTGAGTCTGTTTCCAAAGCACTCGAATATGCCTATGACAACTATTGCATTGCAGAAATGTACGAACTAAGTGGCCTGGACGATGAAAATGCTTATCGCAATTACCAGAAATTCCTTAACCGAAGCCTGTTCTTCGTCAATCATTTCGATCCGCAGACCAAGTTCATGCGCGCACGCAAAAGCGGGCTCTGGTACAGTCCGTTCAAACCGGATGAAGTAAACTTCAACTATACCGAAGCCAATAGCTGGCAATATTCACTATACACACCACAGGCTATTGGCGAACTGACACAATTGCTCGGCGGACGCGATTCCCTGGCTGCCTGGCTCAACCGGCTGTACACTGCAGACACCAAATTTTCAGGCCGTGAACAGGTAGACATTACCGGGCTCATCGGGCAATATGCGCATGGGAACGAACCGTCACATCACATTGCCTATCTCTACAATTATACAAACACTCCTTCCCGGGCGCAATTTTACCTCGATCGCATTATGCGGACTTTGTATCACAATGCACCGGACGGGCTCAGCGGAAACGAAGATTGCGGACAAATGTCGGCCTGGTACGTGATGAGCGCACTCGGACTTTACCAGATCTGTCCCGGAGTTCCCACCTATGAGATCGGGCGTCCGATGATGGATCAGGCAACCTTAAACCTGGAGAATGGTAAGCGTTTTACGATTGAGGCACGCAATAATTCCGTCGACAACAAGTATATCCAGAAGATCATACTGAACGGCAAAGAACTGCCTGCCACGAACATTTCGCACCAACAGATCATGGAAGGTGGCGTGCTCGTGATCCAGATGGGGAATCGTCCGAACGATGAACTCCGAAATCGCACCACGCGCCTGAAAGTCCCGAAAACATTTACGCCCGTTCCCTACTTTACAAACGAAAGCAGCACATTTAAGGGTTCGGTGAATGTCAATATCGGGTATCCGCATGTCGGTGAAAGCCTGTATAAAATCCGTTATACGGTTGACGGGAGTGTTCCGACAGCAACTTCTCCCGAATTCACGAACAGCCTGACATTTGATACGACAACCGTGCTCACTGCATCCCTTCAGAACATGTCGACCCGCAAGATGGGAGTTCCGGTTACGGCGACTTTCCTAGAAATGGATGACAACGTTCAGCTGGAACTTGAAAGTAAGTATCAAAATCAATACAGTGCCGGTGGCAACGATGCACTCATTGACGGGATCAGGGGCGGAACCGATTACCGCACCGGTGAATGGCAGGGCTATTCCGGTGAAGACGTCGTGGCGAACATCACCTTTGCACAAGCCCGCATCGTCGACAGTATTGATGCTTCCTTCCTGCAGGACATCCGTTCCTGGATCTTTATCCCTGAACAGGTCCGCGTGCGCATTGAATTTTCCGACGGCACGAGCAAAAGTCTGCCCGTACAGGATTTCGTTACCGAAGTCAATGACAACAGCGTCCGTCGGGTGGAATTTCGCTTTGCTACGGGAAGCAGTCAGCCGATCACACGCGTCCGCGTGGTAGCTGAGAACGTTGAAAAGACACCTTCCTGGCATCCGTATCCGGGCAACACGACCTGGATTTTCGCAGACGAGATCAGGTTGGTGTACCCGCAATAACAAGATCTTACCAAATTTGATAAAAGGCTCCGCACATTCCCATGTACGGAGCCTTTTTGATTGTTCATTCCTGAACGATTCATTATATTTGAGGCTTTTAAAAAATTATTAAATAACTATGAAGAAAATCAAACTGGTATTGCTTCCGACGCTGCTTTTGCTTGCTTTTGTATCGCGCGCCGACGAAGGAATGTGGCTCCCGTTCATGCTCGGGCGCAATTACGAGGACATGAAAAAACACGGTCTTCACCTGACACAGGAGGAGATCTACTCGATCAACCATGCCTCTCTGAAAGATGCCATCATCATATTCGACCGCGGTTGTACGGGCGAAATGATCTCTAAGAACGGCCTTATTCTCACGAACCATCACTGTGGTTACGATGCGATCGCCGCTGCTTCCACCCCGGAGCACAACTACCTCGACAATGGTTTTTGGGCAAAAAGTCATGACCAGGAGATTCCCGCTGCGGGCGTTACAGCAACATTTATCATCCGTATGGAGGACGTGTCCGAAACGATCAACAAGGAACTGAACGAGAACATGACTCCTGAAGAACGTGCCGCAAAGATCGCCGAACTGTCGAAAGTACTCCAGGATGATGCCGTACGCGGAACACACTACGAAGCGTTTGTACGCGACTTCTACGAGGGGAACGAATTTTACCTTTTCGTCAAAGAAGTATTTACCGACATCCGCCTCGTGGGAACCGCACCGCAATCCGCCGGGAAATTCGGAGGAGATACCGACAACTGGATGTGGCCGCGTCACACGGCTGACTTTTCGATGTTCCGTATCTACGCCGGGGCTGACAACAAGCCTTCCGCTTACAACAAAGACAATCAGCCTTACAGTCCGCGCTATAGCCTTCCGATCTCCCTGAAAGGAGTTCAAAAAGGAGATTATGCGATGATCATGGGATTCCCGGGGTCGACTGATCGTTACCTCTCTTCATTCGGTGTTGAGCAGGCCGTTAGCCTCGAACAACCGAAGATCGTAGATATCCGTGCGGAAAAGTTGCGCATTATGAGATCCTACATGGATGAGGACACGGACCTGCGCCTGAAGTATTCTTCCAAATACGCCCAGGTTGCAAACTACTGGAAATACTTTATCGGTCAGACCGAACAGGTGAAAAACAACCACGTGGTGCAGAAAAAGCAGGAATATGAGAAGCAGTTCCGCACTTTTATCGAAGGCAAGCCGATGTATTCCGGTATCCTGAACGACATGCAGAATGCGTACGACACGAAAAAGAACTACGTATACATCCACGTCTATCAAAGCGAATTCGTGTATTCGATTGATGCAAACCTGACGGCCTTCCGTTACAAGTTCTGGGCGGATGCGCTCGCAGCCAATAACGAAGTTCGTGCCTCTGCCCTCCTCGCGCGTCTGAACGAACTCGCCGATGAATATTTCCAAACGGCAAACATGGCGCTCGAAGCAGACGTGATCGAACGCGTATTGCAAATGTACGTACACGACATCCCGACAGAGCAAATGGGCGCATTTACCCGTAAGATCGCTAAAAAAGGAGATAAGGGAGTTTCTAAATTCATGAAGAAAGCGCGGAAAAAATCGATCTTCCTCAACAAAGATCTTTTCGAGAAATTCAAAGCTAATCCGCAACTCAAGACCCTGCAGGCCGATCCGCTTTACCAGCTCGTAACGGATATTTCCGAAGCACAGGCAAAGGTAGACGAGCGTGAAGACGTGGCTGCAGCCGATGCAAAACTGGAGCGTGCAAATCGCCTGTTCATGAAGGGAATTCGTGAAATGGAACCGGAGAAAAAGTTCTATCCGAATGCCAACTTTACGATGCGCCTGACTTACGGAAACGTACTTCCATACAGTCCGCGGGACGGCGTGACCTACAATTACGAAACGACCTTTGAAGGCGTACTTCAAAAAGAAGACCCGACAAAAGCGGAGTTCAACGTGGATCCGATCATGAAAAAGACCTATCTCTCCGGGGACCTCGGGCAGTATGGCCAAGACGGTGAATTGATCGTGAATTTCCTCACGAACAACGATATTACGGGTGGAAACTCCGGTTCACCCTGTATTAACGGAGACGGACAGCTCATCGGTGCTGCTTTTGACGGGAACTGGGAAGCGATGTCCGGTGACATCAGTTTCGAGCCGAATATTCAGCGCACGATCGTATGCGACATCCGGTATATTCTCTGGATCGTTGACAAGTGCTACGGCGCTACCAACCTGATTGATGAAATGGAACTTGTAAAATAGCTCCGTAACATGTATATTTAAAGCTGTTTCGTACTTGCGAAACAGCTTTTTTTATGTCGTTAAAATACCTCCTTCCACTGCTCGTGCTGCTCGCGTGCAACACGCGTAACAATGCGAAATTACTGCTTTCCGAAGATGGATCCGGTCCGCTGATCGACAGCACTGCCATGGATGTCAGCCAGCGATTCCCGGTACCCGAAGGTTACGTTGATGTGCAAACCGACAGTCTTTCTTTCGGGTGGTATCTTGCTCACCTTCCCCTGCACCCCGTTTCGTATCCCGTTCATTATTTCGACGGAAATATCAAAAATTCCAACGGCATTTATTGTTCGGTGGTTGACCAGGATATCGATGCAGTGGACCTGCAACAGTGTGCCGATGCCGTAATGCGACTTCGCGCCGAGTACCTTTACGGGCAAAAACGTTATGCGAATATTCACTTCAACTTTCTCTCAGACGGGAAACCGCGTTACTACGAAAACTATGTGAACGGAGATCACAGCTACAAAACCTTCCGCAAATACCTGCGGTACATCTTTTCCTACGCGAATACGGCCTCCCTGCACGACGAACTGCAGGCGGTCAACGATATTCATGACATTCGCGCCGGTGATGTTTTTGTCCGGAAACAACAGCCTTTCGGACACGCTGTAATTGTGTTGCGGGTGGTACAGAATTCTGACGGAGAAAAGTTATTTTTGCTTGCGCAAAGCTATATGCCGGCCCAGGAGACACAGGTTTTACTGAATCCGGCGAGCCCGGATCGAACGTCTCCCTGGTTCGAAGCAAAAAACGGCCTGATCGAAACGCCGGAGTGGCCGTTCACCAGCAGCGATCTGAGACGTTTTAAAGAATAATAAGTACGCATGGCAGTCTTTTTTGTAATACTTATCCTACTCGTTGTGATCGTCAAAATGAGCGGTATCGAACATAAAGTTATGCGCCCGGGTTCCGTTTCGCGCGATATCAATAAAACACTGACCCTTCCCTGGTTCTTCCGCTTTACCCCTGCCAATATTTCATACGTTTACGTGCAACTTTCTGTGCAGATGATGAAACGCAGCAAGCATGACCTGGCGGAGAAACGCGATTTCGTTTACTCGTACGTGAAGAATAAATTCCATACCGAATCGGGTGATTTCCGAAACGACTTCCTGCTGGGAATGCGCAATCCCGTTGAACTGGACTCACTCTGCAAGTGGCTGATCAAAAATTTAAAAGAGCCACGCAAACGCGTCGGTATCCTGCATTTCCTGGTGGGCGTCGGACTTGCCGACGGAGCACTGCGGGACGGTGAGATTCGTTTCCTGAAACTGATGACCACCAAACTCGGTCTGCAGGCACGTGATCTGGACGCGATCCTGAACACCTATTATTCGCAACGCGAAGAACAGCGAAAGCGCGAACGGGATTATCAGTCACGGCAAAGCCAGACCAGACGACAATCCACCGAACTCACACTGATCAGCAGGCACAGCCGCGTGCTGGGAGTTGCTGAAAGTGCCGGTATCACCGAGATCAAAAAGGCATATCGCAAACTGGTCAAGATCTATCATCCGGACCGACAGATACACGTGGCATCCACTGTTCGGGAAGCTGCACTGGAAAAGTTCAGAGCGATACAGGAAGCGTACGAATACCTTGAAAAAGTCAAGCAATAGTTTCCAGGAAACGCATGGTGTCTACCCCGTCGGCAAAATCCGAAATTTCAGGCTGTTGCGCTTCACCAAAGGGAATAAAGTCACGGCCTACCACGGCCTGAATGTCTGATTCATGTGTTTTCAGAAAATCTTCCACCGTTTGACGATCCGGGTAGCGTTTGAAATTGAGTACCGAGAGTGGTGAGAACAATTCGTCGGCTTCCCGAAGCAAAACAAAGTTGTTGTCGAGCAGATTTTCGAGGTTCAAAAGGAACACGGCGCGGTTGTAATCGTAATTGTTTGCGTATTTGTGATGGTGAATGATCGGGCCGTAATCCACGATCTGTTCAAAGAAGCGATTCAGTTCAAAATTTTCCGGAACGAGCAGAAAAGACACATTTCGGCATCCCAGCCCGAAGTACGCGAAGATATCTTCCCCGAGTGCATGCAGTTCATTATCCGTTTCCGAACCGTTAAGTACGGCTACCGAAGTACGATTTTTCCGGAATATATGCGGATATTTCCCGAAATACGATTCGAAGTAACGCAGCGAGTTATTGCTTCCCGTAGCGATCACAGCATCTATTTCCCCGAGTTTACCCGTTGAAAAGACGATCCGGTCCTTTAATTCAGGACAAATGGTAAGTAAATGTCCTGCGAAGGCCGGTAGCAGGTGTTTGTCATCCGAACTGAGTTTGCAGACCGCGGTATTTCCCGATAACAATACACACATGAAGTCATGGAAGCCTACGAGTGGGATGTTACCCGCCATAATAAGTGCAACGCGCTTCGGTTGACCGGAAAAGGCGTAATTCGATGCAAAATTTCGAAGTGTTTCCGCATCGAGCATTTTTGACAGGGATCGCAGCGCTTTGCGAACATTTTCTTCCGTAAACCAGCCGTTGTAGAAGTGTTCCCTGCCGATCAGCGTATTGAGGGACGCGTATTCATCTGCGGTGATACCCGTTTCATAACCGTTCCAGGCCTCGTTATTTCCCAGTGCGGCAAACAGCTTTCCGAGGTTTGCCAGTGCATTTAGAATTGTTTCCTGTTTCACGTTGCAAATGTACGGAGGTCAGCCAGATTAAAGCACCTGCAGACCTGGATTTTTTCGTGCAATTACGTTCAAAAGAATCAGACAGTCCGGAACGCACGCGTCATTTCGCGTTTTCCGGGAGGACCCGGCAATGCTTCTATACGAAAACCGGCTTCTTTCAAATTTCGCTTCATTTGTCCCTGCGCACAGTACGTCACCAGCACGCCGTTCTCAGAAAGCGCGTCATAACACACCCGGAAGACCGGTGTTTCCCACATTTCAGGCTGTACGCGCGGGCCGAAGGCGTCGAAGTAAATCAGGTCCAGCGATCCGGGCTCCGGTTTAAAATCCTGTACCCTGCAATGCCGTTTTTCAAGCGTAAATTGTTTATGGATCACCACCGGTTTTTCCCATTCAGCCACATGGATCTTTTCGTACAACTCGCGGTGTTGCTGCCAGAGCGGACCGAAATCCATTTGCGCAAGGACTTCCGGTTCAAGCGGAAAGGCTTCGAGGCCGGTGTACGCTACGGAAACGCGGTCTTCCAGTACACTTAAGGCAGTGAGAAAGGCATTCAGTCCCGTTCCGAAGCCCACTTCCAGTATTTTTACTGTACCTTTATTCACAGCCTTTAAACCGTGCCGGATAAAGACGTGCAGTGCTTCCTGAACCGCTCCGTTCGTAGAGTGGTAATGTTCATCGAGTTCTTCCAGAAAAATGGTTGTGGAATTATCTTTTGTACGGATCACCTGCTGCTTCATTTGGCAAAATTAAGACTTAACACGTGTTGATAAACCTGCCTGATAACTTTTTAATAAACTTCAGCTGACACACATGGCGAGCCCCTGAGATTTCCCTATATTTGTTCTATGGATAACAGAACCGAGAACTCCCGTAAACCGGCGTCCCGAACGAAAAACACAACCCAGCTTCTCCAGGAGCTCGGGAAAGTGCCGCCACAGGCTACCGAGGTAGAACAGGCTGTGTTAGGTGCGCTGATGCTCGAAAAAAATGCAGTTACGGATACGATCGACATGCTGAAATCCGAAAGTTTTTACGATCCGAAGCACCAGTTGATCTTTGCTGCAATTCACGACCTGTTTAAAAGTTCAAGTCCGATTGATATCCTGACGGTTGTTAACCTGCTGCGTAAAAACGGAGAACTGGAAGCTGCCGGAGGCGCAGCGTATGTTTCCGGGCTTACCAACCGTGTGGCTTCTTCGGCTCACGTGGAGTTTCACGCGCGAATCATTGCGGAAAAACACATTAAGCGCGAACTGATCCGGATGAGTTCGGAAGTCATGAAAAGCGCTTACGACGATACTACAGACGTTTTCGACGTTTTAAACGAGGCAGAGGCTTCCCTGTTCCAGATTGCCGAAAACAACATGGGCAAGCAGGTGGACGTCATGCAGAGCGTTGTTCGCCAGGCCATTGAAGAGATTGAAAAAGCGGCACAGAATAAAGACGGTATTTCGGGGATCCCGACGGGTTTCTTCGACCTGGACAAACTTACCTCCGGCTGGCAGCGTTCGGACATGATCGTGATTGCGGCGCGTCCTGCGATGGGAAAAACGGCCTTCGTACTCTCCATGGCGCGCAATACGGCGGTGGATTACAATATGGGCGTTGCGATCTTCTCCCTGGAGATGTCATCCGTTCAGCTTGTAAAACGTCTGATTGCCAGTGAAACGCGACTGAGCGCCGAGAAACTCCGAAAAGGAAACCTGCGCGAAGATGAGTTCCAGCAACTGCATTCGCGGATCTCCAAACTTGCGACAGCACCGATCTACATCGACGATACACCCGGAATCAGTGTTTTTGACCTGCGTGCGAAGTGTCGCCGACTCAAAATGCAATACAACATCGAACTGGTGATCATTGACTACCTGCAACTTATGACAGCCGGTGGTGCGAAAGGTGCCGGTAACCGGGAGCAGGAAATTTCCACGATCTCCCGTTCGATCAAGGAGATCGCCAAGGAACTGAATGTCCCGGTAATCGCGCTCTCCCAGTTGAGTCGTTCGGTTGAACAGCGCGGCGGCGATAAGCGTCCCGTACTCTCCGACCTCCGGGAATCGGGAGCGATCGAACAGGATGCCGATATTGTATCTTTCATTTACCGGCCGGAATACTACGGATTCATCCAGGATGAAGAAGGGAATTCCAACCAGGGCGTGGGCGAACTCATCGTGGCCAAACACCGTAACGGTGCACTTGATAATGTCCGGCTGCGGTTCATCGGTGAATTCGCGCGTTTTGAAAACCTTGCCTACGGGGGTGAAATGCTCGGTAACGATCCTGTAAATCCCACAGGTAATGCCCTGCAGCAACGTTCGGATGCTTTTGACAGTTCTCCGCAGACTTACACTGTTCAAAGCCGGATCAATGAGCCGGGAGACAATGACGCGGATTTCGATTTCAACGGGGAAGAGAATGCGCCATTTTAAAGGGCACATACCAATCCACCCGATTCAACGTTATACTGATATGAAAAAACCGTTCCTGTTATTCGTGCTTTTCCTGGTGACTTGCGTCGCACCGCTACGCGCAAGCCAGATCCTCGTACCGATGGATGAGAGCCAAACCAACCATCTGAAGTCCTACGGAGTGGCTTTCTGGGTGCTTGAACACGACGTGGTGATCGAATGGTTACTGAACTACCGGGGTGGTGCTTTCCTGATGCCACACCTGCAAAGTATCGAAGAAGAACTCGTGATTCGCGGCGTGAAATACGAAGTGATTGCAGATGGTCAGGCCAATAACATCAAACGCCAGATCGCCAACCCGGAAGTCAACCAGGAAGTTGTGCAACTCGAAAAAGCGCCGAAGATCGCCGTTTATACGCCTGAAGGGAAACAACCCTGGGACGATGCGGTTACCCTCGTACTGGAATATGCCGAAATACCTTACGATAAGATCTACGACAGCGCAATCGTAAACGGAAAATTACCCGAATACGACTGGCTGCACCTTCACCATGAAGACTTTACCGGACAGTACGGGAAGTTTTACGCGGCTTATCACTCCTACCCGTGGTATAAACAACAGGTTGCAGATGCCGAACGCAGTGCCAAATCACTGGGATTTGCCAAAGTTTCGGAACTAAAACTTGCAGTGGCCCAAAATATCAAAAACTTCGTGATCGGCGGTGGTTTCCTGTTTACCATGTGTTCAGGTACCGATAGTTTTGACATTGCCCTTGCGGCACACAACACCGATATTTGTGAATTCATGTATGACGGTGACGGAATGGATCCGGCCTGCCAGGAAAAACTGGACTTCTCGAACACACTTGCATTTGAAGACTTTTTACTGGAAAAAAATCCAATGGAATACGAATATTCAAG
The DNA here is from genome assembly GCA_964389755.1 of uncultured Flavobacteriales bacterium. GTDB lineage: Bacteria > Bacteroidota > Bacteroidia > Flavobacteriales_D > Crocinitomicaceae > JBBSUQ01. Next base: position 12,342 of record CAYMEW010000031.1, read on the forward strand.
TATTGACGGGACCATGAAGCACGTTCGCAATCAGAATGTCGATAAATTCACCCTGTTCGAGTTTTCCGCGAAGTGGGATATCGTACCGACCATGCTCACCCAGTGTCATACCGATATTATCGACGGATTTATGGGTCAGACCACCGATTTCATCAGTGATTATATCAAACCGGGTGTACTGATCATGGGCGAGAATAAAGCCCTTGGAACTGCCCGTTACCTTCATGGAGAACTGGGACAGGGAACCTGGACATTTTACGGCGGACACGATCCGGAAGATTACGAACACCGCGTCGGCGATCCGCCGACAGACCTGAATCTGCACCCCAATTCACCCGGCTATCGTTTGATCCTGAACAACATCCTCTTTCCCGCAGCGAAAAAGAAAAAGCGCAAAACCTAGGTTATTCGGATACATTTTTTAGACTTCTGTCAGCTTTGTTGTGAGATTTTTATTGTAAATTACGGCTCACAAAATCAAAACTATGAATAAGAGACTACTACTCTTCGGCATGAGTGCCTGTTTCTTTTTGTCGGGTACCTTCTACGGTTCCGCACAAAATTTGCAGAGTACATCCCGAAAGAAGACGGGAACTTCCGTCAGTGGACAAACGGTGGGAACACTCGGCTTACCTGCCCAAACACCGGCTCCGTCCGGAGCCGGCGGCACTTACGATTGTGCCACGGACCAGTTCACACAACAGTATTACGAATCAATCGGTGTATGGCAGGACGTTCAGCAGGATTATCTCTACCATGCTGACAAACCGGTGGTTCCTCCGATCGCCAAAACGCCCGGTGCCAATACCATTGCGATCATTTTTCACGTGGTCTACAATCCGAACAACCCGGCTGAAAACGTAAGTTATTCGGATATCATGAATGTTTATAACGACATTTCCGAAGATTACCAGCTATTGAACGCAGATGCGGGAAATGCACGACCGGGTTTTACGCCTGCAGATGCAAATATCAACTTCTGCCTGGCCACACAAACTCCCGCGGGTGTTCCGCTTCCGGAAGTCGGTGTGATCCGCGTCTCGACCACCGAGGATTTTTACGACAGCGATAACGGCGAAGAAAATAAAATGAAAAGTTCGTCTACCGGCGGAAGTGATCCGTGGGACCGCACCAAATACCTCAATGTCTGGATCTGCGACATTACGAACGGTGCTAACTCGGGTACAGCAGGTTACGCCTATCGTCCGACAACCTCTTTCCTGCCCTCGGCAGCCATTGACGGGATCGTGATCGACTACAACCTCGGAGTTAATAACGACAATATTTTAACGCATGAGATTGGCCACTACCTCGGTCTCGACCATACCTGGGGTGGTTCCGGAGGTTGCGGAAACGACGACGGATTTTCGGATACTCCGAATACGGCCGGCCCGTCTTTCAATTACCCGGGATCCTGTTCCGGTAGCCAGACAACCTGTTCCGGCGTGCAAACCATGTATGAAAACTATATGGACTACAGCAACTGTACGGTCATGTTTACGCAAATGCAGGCGAACTACATGCTTTCGATCCTGAATGGTATCCGCAGTTCGCTGCTATCATCTCCCGGATGTAACTCAGTGGCTGCTCCGCCGGTGGCTGACTTCACGGCCGATGTCTCCTCCCCGATCATCATACCGGTCGGTGGAACGATCAACTTTACCGATGTCTCCACCAATTCACCGACTTCCTGGAGCTGGGATTTCGGCGGTGGCGCAACGAATGTGACTGTTCAGAACCCGAGCGTTACCTTTAATACGGTCGGAACATACACTATTTCACTCACGGCAACCAACAGCTTCGGAAGTGATACCGAAGTGAAAACAGGATTTGTACAGGTGGTAGCTGCCAGCAGCGGAACGGCTTGTGATACGCTTCGTAACTGGGATCCCGCGGATGCGGCAGCGAATGGCTTCTATTATTATAATTCCGGGGGAAGCTTCGGCTATTTTCCAGGGCATAATGAAGCCGGGGGAGCGACTTATTATAGTAACCAGTACGCCGAAAAACTGTCTTATACCGGATCGGCCCAGGTTCGGCGTATCGCGATGCCTTTCTTCATTGCAGACGATCAGTCCGGTTCGGGAACAATGGTTGTTAAGATCTGGAGTGATGCATCCGGAAGCCCCGGAACGTTACTTGCCTCCGAAACGGTCAATATTGCCGATATAGACGAGGGATTCTGGAACGAATTTGATTTTTCGAGTCCGCCAACCGTGACCGGTACTTTCTGGGCCGGCTTCCAACTATTCTACGGAAGTCCGCAGGATACGGTTCTCGTCGGAATGACCGACACGCGGCCTGGCGGTAACGATTCTTACTTTATTGACATTACAGGACTCGGATGGAGTGACGGTTCGACAGCCATCGGTATCACCGGTTCCATTGCGATCGATGTGATGCTTTCAAATGGACCCGCGCCGGTGGCCGATTTCACGTATTCCGATACAACGGGCTGTGTGGGAGGAACGATTTCCGTGAATGGCTCCACGTCTACCAATACGACCGGCTATACCTGGTATTACACGGACAACCCGATCACCACGATCCTGGATCAGTCGACAAATGCTTCGGCCACATTCAGCCTCACAACCGCAGGTCCGCGCCGTATCACTTTATTCGCGGAAGGATCCTGTATGACGGACGGTATCTTTTTACCATTCACCGTTTACCCGACTGTAAGCGCAACAGCCACTCCGACAGCAACAAGTTGCGGGCTGGATAATGGTTCCATCACTGTAAGTGCGATGGCCGGAGGAACCGGTTCAGGTTATGAATTCAGCCTCGACGGTACCAACTACCAGACATCTGCGACATTCCCGAACCTCGCCGCCGGAAACTACACGGTTTACGTCCGAACGCCCGGAGCGAACTGTGGAAATTCCTATTCCGTTACAGTTGGTTCCTCAAGTGGATTTACAGCCGGGATCAGCCCGAATACAGCAATTTGTTCTTCGCAGAGTGCAACCCTCACAGCAACCGGTGGGACCTCTTACGAGTGGTACGACGGCAGTACCCAGATCGGGACAACTGCTTCGATCGTTGTGAACCCGAGTGCTTCCACGCAGTACTATTGCGTAGTTACGAATGCAGCGGGTTGTCAGTCCACACAATATGTGGATGTTACAGTTACACAAACGGATAATGCCAGCTTCCAGTTCTTTGATTTCTGCTTCGGATCGGCAAACCAGGCGACTTCAATCGCCACACCGGGCGGTACTTTTGCCTTTAACCCGGCACCTTCCGACGGAGCAACCATCAATGCCACAACCGGAGAGATCTCGAACGAAACACTCGGATCGACCTACAGCGTGGAATATACGACAAGCGGAAGCTGTTCGGCCACGCAGGTAGAAACCGTCACGGTAAATACCAACGACGATGCCTCGTTCACAGTTTCAAACTGGTGCGAAGGTTCTGCGAACACGATCTCCAATATCGGAACGAACGGCGGAACATTTGCATTCAACCCGGCACCTTCCGACGGTGCAACGATCGACGCCACGACCGGCGTGATCAACAACGCAACGCCCGGCTCAAGTTATACGATCGAGTATACGACACCGGTAGGACCGTGCCAGGCGACATCCACTCAAACGGTTACTTACAATGCATCGCCTTCGGTGAACGCAGGAAGTGATATTAACGTGTGTGAGAATGAAAGTGTAACGCTGAACGGTTCGGGTGCTATATCTTATAACTGGAACAACGGCATTACTGATGGCGTTTCATTTGTGCCTTCAGCAACAGGTACAACCACCTATACTGTGAGCGGAACGGATGCAAACGGCTGCGTAAATACAGACCAGGTGGACGTTACAGTAAATGCACTTCCTACGGCTAATGCGGGAAGCACGCAGGAAATCACCTGTACGAGTGCTTCTGTTACACTGAACGGATCTTCGACAACGACCGGCGCTGTCTTCAGTTGGAACGGACCCGGAATTGTATCGGGCGGAAATACTTCGTCGCCTACCGTTAATGCCAGCGGAACATACACGCTGACCGTGACCGATCCGTTATCAAGTTGCGATGCAACCGCTACTGTTGCGGTTACGGAAAATACCACAGCTCCGAATGTGAATGCCGGACCTGACACGACCGTGTGCGCTTCATCCTCAACTGTTACCCTGAGTGCGTCGGGAGCAGATGCTTACTCGTGGGATAATGGCGCAGGAACCGGTCAAAGTGTTACCGTATCACCGACAAGCACAACGACCTACACGGTAACGGGAACAAGTTCTTCAAATGGCTGTACAGCCACGGATGCTATCACTGTGAACGTGACCAGTTGTGCGGGAATTGAAGAAATGACTGCCGGAATGGTGTCAATCTACCCGAACCCGACAAAAGATGTTGTGACGATCGAAGTTAGCGGTACATTTAACTATACGGTGTTTGACAGCCGCGGGAGACTCATCAGTGCTGCGTCGGCGTACGATCAGGCAACTGTTGATCTGATTGATGTGGAGGCAGGTGTTTACCTGATCCGAATTCAACAGGGATCTCAAACAGGTGTCTATCGTGTCGTGAAGAAATAATCACAAATTCAGATGTGAAAAGAGGCCGCCCGGATAAGGCGGCCTCTTTTATTTTCGTAAGCGTCAAACCGGATTTCGGACAGTTTTTCATTTTCGATGCAAACGAGCAAGTACTTTGATGAAGAATGAAGTTCCGTGATTCGGAGCGCGGTAATACTGATCTTTCGCCGGGTTAAAACTGGCTTCAACAAAAAACGGCGCCAAAATGGACGCCGTTTTTACAGTTATGAGATTGCCCGATCAAATATCGATCTTGGCATATTTTGCGTTTTTCTCGATAAAATCGCGACGCGGCGGAACGTCATCCCCCATCAGCATAGAGAAGATCTGGTCGCATTCGGCAGCATTCTCGATGGTTACCTGTCGCAATGTACGGTGCTCCGGGTTCATTGTTGTTTCCCAAAGCTGTTCCGCGTTCATTTCACCAAGACCTTTGTAGCGCTGTACGTTTACACTTGATTCCGAACCGGCACCTTTGAGGTCTGAGATCAGGCGATCGCGCTGGTCTTCCGTCCACGCGTATTCCTGCTTGTTTCCTTTTTTCACCTGGTAAAGTGGCGGAGTTGCGATGTACACGTACCCATTCTCAATGAGTTCCTTCATATACCGGAAGAAGAACGTAAGGATCAGCGTTTCAATGTGCGAACCATCGACGTCGGCATCACACATGATAATAATCTTGTGGTAGCGCAGTTTCTCGAGGTTCAGCGCTTTGGAATCTTCTTCAGTTCCGACGCGCACACCGAGTGCCGTATAAATATTCTTGATCTCTTCGTTTTCGAAGATCTTGTGCTGCATCGCTTTTTCCACGTTCAGGATCTTACCACGCAGCGGCATGATGGCCTGGAAATTACGGTCACGGCCCTGTTTGGCCGTACCACCCGCCGAGTCTCCCTCGACGAGATACACTTCACAGAGTGCCGGATCTTTTTCAGAGCAGTCCGCCAGTTTTCCGGGGAGCCCTGAACCGGACATCACGTTCTTACGCTGAACCATTTCACGCGCCTTGCGAGCCGCGTGACGTGCACGGGCGGCGAGAATCACCTTGTCCACGATCATCTTCGCTTCGTTCGGATGCTCTTCGAGGTAATTCGCCAGCATTTCCGATACGGCCTGACTAACCGGTGCGGTAACTTCGCGATTTCCGAGTTTTGTTTTGGTTTGACCTTCAAACTGCGGCTCTGCCACTTTTACCGATACAACGGCTGTGAGTCCCTCACGGAAGTCATCCCCGTCAATTTCGATCTTTTCCTTCGCAAGCATGCCCGATTCGGTCGCATACTTTTTCAACGTATTGGTCAAACCACGACGAAAACCACTCAGGTGCGTTCCACCCTCGTGCGTATTGATGTTATTCACATACGCCTGGATATTTTCGGTATACGACGTGTTGTAAGTCAAAGCAACTTCCACGGGAATTCCTTCACGTTCTCCTTCGAAATAGATCGTATCTGAAATCAGTCGTTCACGGTTACGATCGAGGTATTCTGCAAATTCTCTGAGTCCGCCTTCCGAGAAATAAGTATTCTGTGTCGGCTTCCCATTCTCATCAAGGTCGCGCATGTCGCACAATGTAATTCGAATTCCTTTATTCAAAAAGGCGAGTTCGCGCATACGTGCTGCAAGCGTATCGTAATTATACTCGGTCATTTCGAAGATAGAGGCATCCGGCTTGAACGTTACGATCGTCCCGGTTTTGTCTGTTTCCCCGATCACTTTGACGTCGTACATCGGTTTCCCGATCTCATATTCCTGCTGGAAGATCTTTCCGTCGAGGTGAACCGTCGCTTTAAGGTGTGTGGAAAGTGCATTCACACAGGATACACCCACACCGTGCAATCCACCGGATACTTTATACGAGTCTTTATCAAACTTACCACCGGCGTGAAGGACGGTCATTACCACTTCGAGCGCCGACTTTTGTGCCTTGGTATTCATGGCTGTCGGAATCCCCCGGCCGTTATCGGCCACGGTAATGGAATTATCTTCGTTTATAACGACGTCGATGGTATCACAATGGCCTGCGAGCGCCTCATCAATAGAGTTATCAACCACCTCGTAAACCAGGTGATGTAATCCTTTGACACCAACATCCCCGATGTACATCGCAGGACGTTTTCGCACTGCCTCCAGTCCTTCGAGGATCTGGATATTATCGGCCGAATATTCTTGTTTCTTTAATTCTTCACTCATAGTTTTTATTCAACTGAGAATACATTTTGACTAACCCACAAAAATAAGCATTTCAGCGGGATATAAAGGTGTTTGCGCGGAGTATACACCCGCGACTTTTCAACAAATAAAGCGCATTTCTGTGGATAACTCCGGAGGTTGTTACTCCTCGATCCAACTCACAATGGACGGATCATTCGGAAGTACGCGCGGCTCAATTACCCGCACCAGTTTTCCATCCCGGTCGATCAGGTATTTCTGGAAATTCCAGGACACTTCGCTGTCTTCAAGACCATTTTGATCCTTCTGTGTAAGATACCGGTAAACCGGGTGCATATCGTCTCCTTTCACAGAGATCTTTTCCATCATCGGGAAGCTGACACCGTAATTTTTCTTGCAAAAAGCTGCAATTTCCTCATTTGTGCCCGGTTCCTGATGCATAAAGTTATTTGCAGGAAAGCCAACGATTACAAAATCGCGATCTTTATAGGTTTCATAAAGCGCCTCCAATTGCTCGTATTGCGGTGTGAGACCGCATTTTGAAGCCGTGTTGACGATCATAACCTTTTTTCCTTTCAAGGACGCAAAATCGAACGATTCGCCCGAAAGCGTCGTCGTTTTGAAATCATAGATCGATTTAACATCGCCGGGCATAAAGCCGAAAAGCACGAAGGCCAAAAGAAAAAGTGCCGAAACTTTCATAATCCTGAATTATTGACGTTAAATTTACGAACTAATAGCGCACAAAAGTCATTTAACTGCAACAAAATGTCGGTTTCTGCGAATACAATTCTATGTTGAGATTTACCTGCGTCCTCTTTTGCTTGTTGAGCGTTTATTGTCATGCCCGAAACGGTTTGCAGGGTGTCTGGCAGGGCGTACTGATTCCCAACGGAAAATCGGCCTCGGAAGGAAGTCCGTTCTGGCTGGAAATTTCGGAATCAGGCGGAAAAACGCAATTTCTGTCGCGCAAAGAGGATTACAAGACAGAGTATTATTCGGTTCGACGTGGAAAAGGAAGTGTCTCGGAAAACGACGCCACGATCAGCGAATACATCATATCGGCTAAAAAGATCGGAACACGCAGTACCGTTTGCAAATACGACCTGTCTCTGAACTACGATCCGGAAAACGGTTATTTACAGGGAAATTACAAGAGTAATGACTGTCGCAATGTACTCGGTACAGTTGTGCTTTACCGTTCTTCTGCGAAGTTCCCGGAAAACAGTTCACAAACGAGCCATGCCTGGGTCGATGAGTTTCGCGAAGACCTGCTGGCGGAACGCAAAGCTCCGGAGATACGTGCCGCGGAACGCGCCAATTTTCAGTTTCAGCCCATTTATTTCGACTATGATAAAGCGGAAATCCGACCGGAATACGAAGCTTTTCTGAAAGAAATGATCCGCGTGGTTTCCGGCCACAGTGACCTGCGGATACTCATCATCGGGAATACGGATTCGGACGGTAGCGACAGTTACAACGATGATCTGTCAAAGCGACGGGCGGAGGCCATTGTTCGTTTCTTCACGGAGAACGGCCTGAGCAGAGACCACCTGGAGTTTGAGTACCGCGGCGAACACGATCCGGCCGACACCAATGATACACCTGAAGGAAAGCAGCGGAACCGCCGCGTGGAATTCCGTTTTATCTGAATCCGGGAATAAGCGATTATAATCATAAAGAAAGAGTCCGCCGGATGGCGGACTCACCTTGATTCATCAGTTAGCTCAAAAAATGATATGATCAAGAAACTTTTACCCATTTTTGAGTCCTGAAAAACGGACCGATATAGCCGCGTACATTCAGGTAATTCGGATTATCCGGATCGAGCCAGATCTTTACATCGTATACTTTTCCATTTTCGGGGTCCACAATGGTACCTCCACTCCACTCTTCGCCGTTCCAGGTCAGGTTACGAATGATCTGCAAGCCGACTAAAGGTTCGTTTTTACGGTCGTCAGTGCACTTTTCGCATTTTGCATTTTCCGGACGTCCTTCCCGTGGAAAGAGGTAGGTGATTTTACCGTACAACTTGCCATCGGCCTTGTAGAGTTCAACAATGGATTTTTTCTTATTGGTCTTGTCGTCAATGGTCACCCATTTACCAACACAGGTTTGCGCGCAGGTCACAAGCACCGTGAATAGCGCCGCCGTAGTCAAAAGTATGTTTCTCATAGTCGCGGTTTTTCGTGTTTCAAAGTTCTGCATGCATAAATATATAAAATTATTTCACACTTGCTAAGAAATTTAACACGATCTCCCTGCCGTGATCGGTTAAAACCGATTCAGGGTGAAACTGCACGCCATAAACCGGAAGTTTTTTATGGCTCATCGCCATCAGTACATCTTCGGAACTAAAAGCATCGAAGCGATAACACTCGTTTTCCACAGGTCGAACCGCCCAGCTATGATAAAGCCCTGCTTTAAATGGACTCTCTATTCCATTAAACAACAATGGAATACCATTAAATGAAACAGTTGTTATTTCACCGTGTCGGATTCGTTCCGGATGATAGAGTTCGAGCCCTGCGAGTGTTGCCAGTGCCTGCATTCCAAGGCAAACACCGAGTATTGGAACCTGTGTCAGGTAGTGCCCGATCAGTTTGAGTAAATTTCCGGATTCCCCGGGAAGTCCCGGGCCGGGTGAGATCACGACACAATCGCAGTGATCGGGCAGTTCGGAAAGTTCAATATCATTTCGTACAACGATCACTTCAGCGCCTTCATTTTCGAGGTAATGCACGAGATTATAAGTGAATGAATCGTAGTTATCAATCATCAAAACTTTCACGGATTCTGCTTTTATTTTGTTAAACTTGCACAAAGTTAAAATTCGTCATGAAAAAAGCGATTCAAATCACCGGAGCACCTGATCCGATCGGGCCATACAGCCAGGCTATTCTTGCCGGGGACACTCTCTACGTCAGCGGTCAGATCCCGCTCGATCCCGCTTCCGGGCTTCTGAAAATCGCTTCTGTAACCGAGGCTGCTCACCAGGTGATGCGCAATATCGGCGCACTTCTCGAAGAGGCCGGGATGAATTTTGAAAACGTATTAAAATGTTCGATCTTCCTGAAAGACATGGAAGATTTCACGACTGTTAATGAAGTATACGGCTCCTATTTTTCGGGAGTGTTCCCGGCTCGTGAAACCGTACAGGTTGCCCGGCTCCCGAAAGACGTCCCGGTAGAAATCTCCTGCATCGCTCAACGCAAGGCTTAACGCGCATTGGCCGAAACGTTCACATACAAATTAGCCGTAATTATCGTTAATTACAACGTCGAGCACTTTCTCGAACAATGCCTGAATTCGGTACGAAAAGCACTGAAGAATGTCCCGGGTGAAGTCTTCGTGGTGGACAATAATTCCATCGACGGTTCGGTGGAAATGGTGCGCAAGCGTTTCCCGGAGTTCCGGCTGATTGACAACAAACAAAACCTCGGTTTCTCCAAAGCGAACAACCAGGCCATCCGGCTTTCGGACAGTGAATACGTGTTACTTTTGAACCCGGATACGGTTGTTGAAGAAGATACCTTCGAAAAGGTCGTCGCTTTCATGGATGAACACCCGGATGCCGGCGGACTCGGCGTACGCATGCTTGATGGAAAGGGCAACTTCTTACCCGAATCCAAACGCGGACTTCCCACGCCACCGGTTGCATTCTATAAGATCTTCGGGATCGCGCGTCTTTTTCCAAAATCCAAACGCTTCGGGCGCTATCACCTCGGGTACCTTGACGAATTCGAAACACACGAGATCGAGATTCTCAGCGGGGCATTTATGCTGATGCGCAAAACAGCTCTGGACAAAGTGGGATTACTGGATGAGGCCTTTTTCATGTACGGTGAGGATATTGACCTTTCTTACCGCATTTTGAAAGGCGGCTATAAAAATTACTATTTTCCCGAAACGCGCATTATTCATTACAAGGGGGAAAGCACCAAAAAAAGTTCGGTGAACTACGTATTCGTGTTCTACCGCGCGATGGTCATCTTCGCCCAGAAACATTTTTCACAGAAAAACGCACGTCTGTTTTCTTTCCTGATCAACAGTGCGATCTATTTCAGGGCATTCCTGGCCATTTGTGCACGTTTCATTCGCAAACTGATCCTGCCGGCCTTTGACTTCCTGTATCTCTACGGCGGATTGTATGCGCTCACTAATTACTGGAAGACTGCCAATATCAGCTTTCCCGACTTTGTATTTCGCGTGGCGCTCCCACTTTACACGCTTGTCTGGATGAGTACCGTTTTCTTCACCGGGGGATACGATCGTCCGACACGCCTGCGGAATTACATCAGCGGCTCGCTGGTCGGGATGATCCTGATTCTGATCGTGTACGCACTGATTCCGAAGGAATGGCAGTTTTCGCGCCTCTACATCCTGATCGGAACAGGTTGGTGCATTGCTTATTACTGGCTGTCCCGCACGTTTTTGCGCTTTGCCATGCCCAGGCGTTATCAGTTCCATACGAATCTGAACAAGCGCTTTGCCATTATCGGATCGGCTGAAGAACGCGAGCGAGTAAGCGGCCTGTTGCGACAGACCACCGAAAAGATCGAAGCGATCGAATACCTCACGACGGCCGACAAACGTGAAGCCGATACCATGGGAACGCTTTCACAACTCGACCAGGTTGTGTACCTGCACAAGATCGATGAGATCATTTTTTGCGCCAAGGACATTTCCGCAGGCGATATCATATACTGGATGTCGCAACCCACAAGCGCCAATGTGGACTATAAAATTGCACAGCCCGACGGCTATTATCTGATCGGGAGTAATTCGATCGACACGGCGGGTGATCTGTACACACTCAACATTAACGCGATCAATTCGACCTCGAATCGGCGAAACAAGCGCTTTTTCGACCTTCTGATCAGCCTGCTTTTCTTGCTTACTTCTCCCCTGACCTGTTGGCTTTTCCAGTCCAAAAAACGTTATTTCAGCAACCTGTTCTCCGTTCTAATTGGGACGCGCACGATCGTGGGCTATGAAGTCAACCACACGCGTGACTTTCACATGCTTCCGCGTCTCAAACCCGGGATACTCCGTATGAGTGATGCTTTCGGTGACTCGGGAGCTTCCGCAGACAAAGACAAGCTGAACCTGATCTACGCCCGCGATTACAGCATTTTTTTCGACTGGAAAATCCTTAAAAAATCCTGGCGGAAGTTGGACAGATAATAGTTCAGTCCCTTGCCAGAATAGTTTTTTAGACTATTTTTGTTGCAAAATTCAGATTATCCCTACAGAAACATGGCACAGATAGAGATCAGACTTCCGAAAATGGGAGAAAGTGTTACAGAAGCGACGATCACCAACTGGCTCAAAGAGGTCGGAGATACGGTGGAAATGGATGAGCCGCTGGTAGAAGTAGCTACAGACAAGGTAGACAACGAATTACCTTCAGAAGCTGCGGGAACACTTGTAAAGCGCTTGTTCGAAAAAGACCAGGTGGCACAGGTCGGAGACGTTATTGCCATCATCTCCACCGAAGGCGGAGCAGCTGCAAGTGAACCGGAAAAGGAAGTAAAATCCGCAGCGCCGAAAACGGAAATGCCTGTTTCATCACAAGATTCTGCAATCAAACTCGAGGAGGAAATGGACGCCCTGGTTGGTAAGAACGGTCCTTCCGGTAAGTTTTACTCTCCGCTCGTACGCAGCATCGCATCCAAAGAAAATATTTCCATGTCCGAACTCGAACACATCGAAGGATCGGGACAGGGAGGCCGCGTTACAAAAAAGGACATTCTTTCCTTCGTTGAGAACCGCGGTTCCGAAACAACTCAAAGCACGGCTCCTGTGGCTTCGCAGAACGGCCAGCAAAGCCAGCAGGCAGCACCGAACAAAGCGGCAACCCCTGCAGCATCCGGTTTCCTGTCTTCCATTAAAGAACCGGTAGTTGTTCCGAATGCGGGAGACGAGATCATCGAGATGGACCGCATGCGAAAGATGATCGCCGAGCACATGGTGATGTCCAAGCACGTCAGTCCGCACGTTACCTCCTATGTTGAGGCAGATGTTACGAACATTGTGAACTGGCGTAACAAGGTTAAAAAAGAATTCCAGAAGCGCGAGGGCGAAAACATTACCTTCACCCCGATCTTCATCGAAGCGATTGCACGGGCGATCAAAGATTTCCCGATGGTCAACGTATCGGTTAGCGGAACAAACATTATTCGACGCAAGGACATCAATGTAGGCATGGCAACTGCACTTCCGAGCGGAAACCTGATCGTTCCGGTAATTAAGAATGCCGACCGCATGAACCTGATCGGATTAACGAAAGCAGTGAACGAACTTGCTAACAACGCCCGTAATAATAAACTAAAGCCGGAAGATATCCAGGGAGGAACGTATACCGTAACGAACGTCGGAACTTTCGGAAACGTCATGGGAACACCGATCATCAATCAGCCGCAGGTAGCGATCCTGGCTGTTGGAGCCATTCGCAAAGTACCGGCAGTGATCGAAACACCGGACGGAGATTTTATCGGGATCCGACACAAAATGTTCCTGTCGCACTCCTATGATCACCGCGTGGTCGACGGTGCCCTCGGAGGACAGTTTGTGCGCCGCGTGGCAGATTATCTCGAACAGTTCGACCCCAACAGGGAGTTGTAAAGGAAAATTTATATAACTTCGTAAGACTCATTGTAATAATGGGTCTTTTTTTTGCTACGTATGAAACTGACCGTGCACACTGTCTTATTTGGCCTGATGTTCCCTTTTGCTGTATTCTCGCAGCTTTCCGAACAGGAAGTCCGCAACATGGCCGCCCGCGGCGACGAGCAGGAACTCGTTTACGAATCTTCGAACATGATCCGCGATGGTTATTTATACCAGGCTGAAATCCTGATCGACGCACTGCTTGAAAAGGATCCGCAACGTCCGAATTACAATTATCGCAAAGGTTTCGTTGTGCTCGAATCGCGCCAGGATTTCGAAACGGCCCTGCCCTATCTGGAAAAGGCGGTCAGCAATACCGATAAGAATTACGACCTCTACAGCGCCGGTGAAAGAAGTGCTTCTGTCGATGCCTACTATTACCTCGCCAAATGCTATCACCTCAACGTGGAACTCGATAAAGCGCGCACTTACTATCAGCGTTTCATTGCGGAAAGTAACAAAAAGTCGCCGCTCGTGGATCAGGCTCAACTCGGGCTCAAACAGTGCGACGTGGCCGAGCGCCTGCTGGCAAATCCCAAGCAAAATGTTAGCCTGAAAAACATCGGTTCGCCGGTTAACTCAAAATATCCTGACTATTCTCCCGTGATTTCGCTAGATGGTGCAGCGCTGTATTTCACTTCGAAACGTCCGTGGGAAAACGAAGCGACAGAAACTTATCGCGACCCGAAACTCAACCAGTACCCGGAAGATATATACGTTTCGTACAAAGACTTCGACGGAAAGTGGGAAGCACCGGTAAGACTGGATATGAGCCTGCCGGACCGCAACGAGGCAACCATGGCCGTAAGCCCGGATGAACGACGCATTTATGTCTACAAAGACAATGTGGGTTACGGGGATGTTTATTTTTCCGATTTTCGCACGAACCGATTCCGGGAAGTGGAAGCTTTTGACGTTGAAGGTGTTAATACCCAATACTGGGAACCACATGCCATTGTGTCTGCCGACGGACAAACGCTCTATTTTGTTTCCGAGCGTCCGGAAGGCTTCGGCGGTCGCGACATCTACCGACTTATTAAACTTCCGGACGGGAACTGGAGCAAACCGCAAAACCTCGGTCCGACGATCAATACGCCTTACGACGAAGACGCGCCCTTTATTTCCGTGGACAATAAAACACTGTATTACGCCAGCAACGGTCCGGAAAGTATGGGCGGTTTCGACATTATGGTCAGTGTGCGTGATGAAGAGCGGAACTGGTCAACCCCGATCAACCTCGGTTCGCCCGTTAATTCAACCGGAGACGATGTCTTTTACACAACTACCATCGACGGACGGACGGCTTACCTCACATCTTTCCGGAAAGGAGGAACGGGTGAAAAAGATATTTACGAAATTCAGAACGACTACCTGAGCAGTGATCGGATTGCGGTATTGAAGGGAAGGATCAAAACCACGGACGGCAGTTCACTTCCGGAAGGTTTGTTCGTACGGCTCGCCTGTGCGAACTGCGGAGAGGATTTTCAATGGGAAACCGAGCCACGTCCGCGTGACGGCGGGTTTATATCCGCGCTTGAACCTTGTCGTGATTACGAAATCGTGTTGCTGAAGAAGGACGGGACCGAAGAATTTTACCGGGAATCATTGAAAACCGATTGTCAAAAGAGTTTCGAGGAACTTTACCGTGAATTCTTACTGGATCCGCAGACCATGACGATCGTTCCGCCGAAAGATACGAGTACGCTTGTGGAGGCTCCCCCGGTTGAAGTCAGGAATTACGAAAACATCGCACTTCACCACGAGTTCGGCTACAACGAGAACAAACTCAATGTGCGAAAAGGCGAATTGAAACGCTTCATGAAACAACTTGAAAAACAAGTGGAGGACGGCAGGTCCAAGATCGTGATTACAATTCGTTCTTCCGCTTCACATGTTCCGACGCAAACATATAATTCGAACGAAGAGTTGGCAGGTCTTCGTGCGGAAAACATCAAATATGACCTGATGAACTACATCGATCAGCACCCGAAACTCAAAGGATTCGTGGTGGTTGTGATTGCCGAAGCGAGCGTGAACGGGCCGTCATACGCAGATGATGCACGTCAGCGGGACAAATACCGTCCGTATCAGTATATCGACCTGCAGACGGAGTGACGTTTCAACTAACGTCGCTGGCTTTCAGGTGTTTTTTGCAACCAAATTACAAAAGAGCCGTATACCTTGCTAAATATTTAATATTTTTGGACTGCATAATATCCTATAAATGAAATTTCTAAAACCTATTACGCTGTTACTATTGATCTGTTCCTGTGCCCCGGCCTTTGCACAGATCACCAAAGAAGAAATCAATTCAATCGCACAATCATCCGATGAAGGTGAAATTGTAATGGCCTCTTCCCAGATGCTGCAAGAAGGATATCTGTATTATGCGGATATCCTGTCTGATCGCCTGCTTGAGATGCGGCCGGAAAGCGCAAACTATCATTATCGAAAAGGCTATATCCTGCTGATGATGAACCGCGATTATAAGGCGGCGATTCCGCATCTCGAGAAAGCCGTGGCCAATACCGATAAAAACTACGACCTGTACTCCGCGAAGGAAGAAAGAGCATCCGTTGACGCGTTCTATTACCTCGGTTATGCTTATCACCTCGACAGTGAATTTGCGAAAGCACGGGAAAACATGGACAAGTTCATTGCACAATCCCGGAAAAAATCCGATTTACTGCCCGAAGCACAGTTGCGACTGAAGCAAATCGCGGTGGCGGAGCGCATTTCAAAAGAACCCTCACACGGTTACATCAAGAACCTCGGCGAAGCTGTGAACTCGGAAAACCCGGAGTATGCGCCTGTAATTTCACTGGACGGATCCGCACTGTACTTTACCTCCCGTCGCGAATGGGCGAACAACGAAACCGAAGCGTATCGCGATCAGCGTCTCAACCAGTTTCCGGAAGATATTTATGTAAGTTATATGGATTTCGATTCGAGCTGGGTCAATGCCACGCGACTGGGATTCTGTAAACCTGAACGCAACGAGGCTACCATTGCTGTGTCCACGGATGAGCGTCGTCTCTTCCTCTACCAGGACAACAGTGGTTTCGGAGACATTTTCTTTACCGATTTCTATGCTAACAAGTTCCAGGAGATCAAACCGCTGGAGATCGACGGTGTGAATTCCGAATACTGGGAAACGCACTGCGTCGTGTCACCCGACGGCAAACTGCTCTTTTTCGTATCCGAACGCCCCGATGGTTACGGTGGCCGCGATATATACTACATGACCAAAAAAGCAGACGGGACCTGGACGGAAGCTAAAAATATGGGGCCCGTGATCAACACCGAGTACGACGAGGACGCGCCCTTCATTTCGTTTGACAACCGAACACTTTATTTCGCAAGCAACGGCCCGACAAGTATGGGTGGTTTCGATATCTTCTCTTCCACGATCGGTTCGGATAATGTGTGGTCAACACCGCAAAACCTCGGTCTGCCCTACAACTCCACGAACGACGATATCTTTTTTACGACAACCGTGGATGGCACGCACGGATACCTTACCTCTTTCCGTGAAAACGGGCTTGGAGAAAAGGATATTTACGAGGTCAAGACCGATAAGATCGGTGTGGAGAACGTGGCCGTGTTGAAAGGAAAGATCAAAACCAAAGACGGTGCGCCGTTGCCGGAAGACGTGGCCATTCTCGTTAAACTACAATGTACCGATTGTGAAGAGGACGCTTCAGCGGAACGTCGCATCTACCCGCGCCTGAAAGACGGTTTGTTCCTCACCGGTCTGCAGCCCTGCAAAACGTATAAACTGTCTTACATCAACGCCACGGCAGACAACCTCATGAAGCTCGACTCGATCAAAACCGATTGCTCGGCCGAGTATCGCGAATATTACCGCGAATACCTGCTCGACGTTGACCGTATGGCCTTCGTCGACGACACCGTTGTTTCACCGATTAACCCTCCGGTTGCAGGAAGTTATAGCGATCCGAAAATGGAACGGGACTTTGGTTACAACGTAAACAAAGCCTCCCTGAACGATCCGTCAGTTAAGACTTTCCTGGCGCAAGTCGATAAACAGATGGCCGCAGGAAGACAGGAGATCACCATTGAGATCAGTGCGTCGGCATCGAAAGTTCCGACCACAACTTACGGTGACAACCAGACCCTGGCCCGTTTACGTGCCGATAACATGAAAAAACTCATCGAAGATTACTTTAAAAGCAAGAATTACAGCGGAAAAGTAACTGTTGTGGTAAGCAGCGTCATTGTTTCCGGTCCTGATTACGCCGGAGACGCTTCCAACACCGAAAAATATGCCCCGTATCAGTATGTTCGTCTGAATACAAAGTAAAAAAGCATCTGATTTTGAGGAAAGTCCGGGACCGATGTTCCGGACTTTTTTTTCGCCTGAATAAAAGCTATATTTGCCGAAACACTCCGAAACAAAACCAATGAACTTAAAACTGACGCGTCCCCTTGCCATTTTTGACCTGGAAGCAACGGGTATTAATATCACACAGGACCGCATTTGCGAGATCGCGATCATTCGCGTGGAACCGGACGGAACCGAAACGCGTTACATTAAACGAGTGAATCCCGGTATCCCGATCCCCCCGGAAGTGAGTGAAATTCACGGCATCACCGATGAAGATGTGAAGAACGAGTCGTCTTTTAAAGAACTTGCCGCAGAGATCAGTGCCTTTATCGAAGGTGCCGACCTGGTGGGATACAATTCAAACAAATTCGACATCCCGATGCTTGCGGAAGAATTCCTGCGCGCAGAGTTCCCGATCGATCTTTCGGCCCGGAAATTCGTGGACGTTCAGAATATTTTTCACAAAATGGAACAACGCACACTCGTGGCGGCTTACCGTTTTTATTGCGAAAAGGAACTCGACCAGGCGCACAGTGCCATGCACGACACGGAAGCCACCTGGGAAGTACTCAAAGCACAACTGGACCGTTACAAAGACCTCAATAACGACATCGACTTTCTCTGCGAATTTTCACGGGCCAACGCAAACAAGGTTTTGGACTTTGCCGGCCGCATTGCGGAAAACGACAAAGGACAGGCTATATATAATTTCGGAAAGCACAAAGGAAAGACCCTCCGCCAGGTAGCCAAAGAAGAGCCCGGGTATTACGGTTGGATGCTCGATGCCGATTTCCCGCTGTACACCAAACAGGTTTTGCGCGAACAGATGGAAAAGATCAAGGCGGAAAATGCCAAATACAAGGAGCGCAAAGAGGAAGAAATGCAGAATAAACTCGAAGCACTTAAAAACAAGTTCAAATAATGAAGATCATTTTTATCGGCAGGAATTATTCCGACCATGCCAGGGAAATGAATGCACCAGTTCCGGAAAAACCCGTTTTTTTTCTCAAACCGGATACGTCGCTCCTGAAAGCTCCTGAAAAGTTCTATCTACCCGAATTCACAAATGACCTGCATTACGAATGCGAACTGGTATACCGGATCGACAAGCCCGGGAAGCATATTTCAGAAAAATTTGCCCGGAACTACTATTCGTCGGTTTCCCTGGGAATTGATTTTACTGCCCGCGATCTGCAACAGGAATGCAAGGAAAAGGGACTTCCGTGGGAAATTGCCAAGGCATTTGAGAACAGTGCTCCCCTCTCCGACCGCTTTCTGTCTCTGAAAGACACGGATCCGCTTTTACCGTTCCATTTATTGAAAAACGGTGAAAAAGTACAGGAAGGTAATACCGAACAACAAATTTTCCCGATCGACCGCATCATTGCGTACGTGTCACAGTTCTTCACATTAAAAACCGGTGACCTGATCTATACCGGAACTCCTGCCGGTGTTGGGCCGGTCAGTTTGGGTGATCGCCTCGAAGGCTTCATCGGTTCCGAAAAAATGTTTGATTTTACGATCAGTTAGGCTTTATTTTCCTTTTGCCCTTACGATAATGATAACCGTGTAGAGCATGATCTTCAGGTCGAGTGCCAGCGAACGGTTCTTTAAGTAAAGGAGGTCATATTTCATGCGCTGGATCATCTGGTCCACACTTTCCGCGTAGCCGTATTTTACCTGTCCCCAGGAAGTGATCCCGGGCCTCACCTTTGTAAGTTGGGTGAATTGCGGTTCGATGCGAATGATCTGGTCAATATAGAATTGACGTTCCGGACGCGGACCAACCAGTGACATATCCCCTTTCAACACATTGTAGAACTGTGGAAACTCATCGAAGCGCATCTTCCGCATGAACTTGCCGGAACGCGTAATGCGCGAATCATTCGCCGAAGAAAGTTGTGGCCCCGATTGTTCGGCATCCGTATACATTGTACGGAACTTGATGATGCGAAAAGGTTTTCCGTGCAGGCCGATGCGTTCCTGGCTAAAAAAGACGGGGCCGCGGGAAGACGTTTTGACGAGGATCGCCAGGACGATGTAAACGGGCAACAATAAGATCATGGCAATGGTGGAAATGACGATATCAGTTGCGCGTTTAATACTTTGCTGCCAAATGGGCATCGGGTCCGGATTCACTTCGATCAGGAGTGCCCCGAAAATATTGGTCATTTTCACGCTTCCCGAAAGAATATCGTACATATCGGGCAGGATTTTAATGATCACATCGCTTCCTTCCAGCCTCCCGAGTAGGTTTCTCAAACGTTCATGTTCGGTGGTTTCCAGTGCAATGATCACTTCTTCGATGTCATGTTCCTTTAGAATAGCCTCGAGTTGATCGGCGTGTCCAAGGTAGGGTAACTGGTCCTGCAGGTCCCGGTCGATCCCGTTGAGATTTGCGAAACCGACGAAGTTGTTTCCCACTCCTTTCGGCAGGGAATTGATCTCGGAGAAGATCGCCACGGCCTTTTCACTTCCACCGATCAGCAAGGTGCGGTATCCCCATTTTCGAGAGTGCACGAAGCCGACCACGATGCTTGTAAAAATGAGACGGGGAATAAAGACACACAGGAAATGCGTCCCGGCAAGTATCAGGATGGAATTGTAAAATGTTTTATAACTCGTGACCTGGTCGTCCAGCAGCAGGGTAAAGAAAATCACGATCGAGCCGAAAACGGTGGCCACAAAGGTGAGGTTAAAGATCTTCATGCGGTAGATCCGTCGTACATCGTGATAAGTACCCTGCAGGGAATAGAACAAAACCCAGGCAATGGGAACCAGGGCAATTCCCCAGAAAAAGGTTTCGTCTACCTGGAAGTCGGTCCGTTCAATGTAAATTTTGCGCAGGTAGAAGAAGAGTCCCCACGAAAGCATGGAACTCAGAAAGTCGATTAACAGCAGCGCAAAACCGGTACGTTTTTTCATTGATCAGAAGTGAACCACGCGTATGTTATCGATGTAAATGTCGGATTCGGAAAGCCCGGAATCTTCCAGTGCCGCCTGGAAAGAGATCTCGAAATAAGAGCCGCTCGCCGAAGCGGAGACGATTTCCCGCAGGTTGATGTATATTTTCTTCCAGACATCTTCGCCGGGTGTTTGCTTATTGAGCTGAATATTCGGATTGTTCTTTACTTCGGTAGGAGAAATCGCGATCAGGCCCTGCAACAGCGGATTTGTATTCCTATAATCAATCTCGAGGTAGATCTCCGAGCTAAACGGGAGGTTGAGCTGTGCGTTGGTATATCCGCTCCAGGTCGAATGATCGCTGTCGAAATGTACCCATCCGTAACGACCTGTATTTGAAATTGCCGGATCGTTGGCGATAATGAGCGTATTATTTTGCGAGGGGTCGTTCTCAATGTCGGAAACCGTATCTTCAAAATCTTCATAATACGCTTTGACGGATGCGGCATATTGTGTCACCGGATCGATAGACAGTGTTTCATTTTGCACGAGGTCCATGTAAACAATGTACGGATCGGTAAACGGATACATCCGTTTGGTTGCCGAGATGCCGTTATCCTTGATAGCCGGGTAGATCGCTATTTTCGCATTTCCCGATACAAGCAGCGGAATCTTAACGGGTAGTTCGAAAACGCCAATCAGTTTGTCGTTAACATAGACCCAGGCATCCGTAAAATTATTGAGCTCCAGATCCCCCAGCGGATACTGTGCATTCGGATTATCCTGTACGGTCCATTTGCCGATTTCCAGCCAACTCGGAGCGGGATTATTTTTAACACAGGAATTATTCAGAAACCCGACAGGAAGCAGCATCAACAGCAGTATTGCAATCCTCGGCGGGATAAATTTTATGTTACGAATCAAACTCATAGCTTTCATGAAGCAGCTTTACAGAAGCGATTTATTAAACGCAGGGAACGCTTAAATATTGTCGATTTTTACCATGCTGTTATTTTTCAGCCTCTCGAGGATCTGGTGCGCCACTTCGAGTGCTTTGTAACCGTCTTCGAGCGAAACCACCGGAACAGTATCCGTATGGATCGCTCCGGCAAAGGTACGCAGTTCTTCGCGAATCGCATTCACCTCGCCCAGGTTCGGTTTATCAAACAGGATGCGTTTGGAAGGTTTCCCCTCGCCCAGTTCCAGTACCATGTCAAAGGCTCCAGGTTCTCCCTCAATATCTTCCATGCGAACCACTTCCAGTTCTTTGGTCAGAAAATCGACGCTTATGTAGGCATCCTTCTGGAAGAAACGCGATTTGCGCATGTTCTTCATCGAAATACGGCTGGCCGTGAGGTTTGCCACGCAACCATTGTCGAACTCGATCCGTGCGTTGGCAATGTCCGGGGTATCGGAAACCACCGCAACACCAGAGGCGGATATGCGCCGAATGTTCGATTTGACCACTGAAAGAATAATATCGAGGTCGTGGATCATTAGATCAAGTACTACGGGCACATCCGTACCACGCGGATTAAACTGTGCCAGGCGGTGCGTTTCGATGAACATGGGCCGGTTAAAATACGGGAGAGCTCCCTGGAAGGCCGGGTTAAACCGTTCAACGTGTCCGACCTGCACCTTTACATTTGCTTCTTCAGCCAGGCTCATCAGTGCACGTGCTTCCTGAACCGTTTCCGTAACCGGTTTTTCGATGAACACGTGTTTACTTCTACGCAGGGCCATGGATGCACACTCGAAATGCGAAAGCGTCGGCGTTACAATGTCAATGCAATCAACGGCATCGATGAGTGCTTCAACAGAATCAAAGCGTTTCACTTCGAATTCTTCGACCACGCGGGCGGCATTCGTATCGTTGGGATCGTAAAAACCAATCAGTTCAAATTCTTCGTTCAGTTCTTTGATCAGGCGGATGTGGATCTTCCCGAGATGTCCGGCACCGAGTACACCTATTTTGAGCATGCGATTTTTTGTTTTTAACAAAATTAGCGGTTATTCAGGGAAGCGACGGAAATATGTTTCCCTTTTTTCAACATTGTTAAAGGAATAACGTCGGATAAGCAAGGAGTGCCGGGATGCTCCGTTGAAATGTTCGTGAATGTGAGGGCGCCTCCCCTGAAGTAGTTCGTCGATTAATCTGCCTAAGTGTTCTTGAGAACTACGGCTGTGCCCTGAAGTGTTTGTAAGTATTAGGGCGTGTCCTGAAGTGTTCGTGAGAACTACTTCAGGGGACGGCCTTTCCGCTGTAGCGTCCTTGCGGCACTGTGGCTGAACGATGTTCACCCCGGCGGGCTTCCGCTGGTCGCCACCGGATGTGAAGTCAGCCCGACAGTCCCTCGGCGGCCGGCTGCCGCTTCTATGCCTCACGCGGAAGCGGTTTTGCCAACAACCCAAAATTCGTAATGCACTGTTCCTAAACAAGAATAAGCGTTTCTAACGGTTAATTCAGCGGCTTTCAGGCAGATCGTTGGTGCAGGGTGCGTGCGAACGTTTGAACCACTCAAGTTACTTTTCTTTAATGAGGATTACCTCTTACCCGGCACGGAGACGGTTTTGCCAATAACTCAAAATCCATAACACTGTTCCTGAACAAGAATAGCCGTTTCTAACGGTTAATTCGGCGGTTTGAATTGGCGGCTTTCAGATAGATCGTTTGGTGCAGGTATTCGTGCGAACGTTTGAACCACCTAAGTTTCTTTGCTTTAATGAGAATAGCCGCCTGCCCGACACAGAAGCGGTTTTGCCAATAACTCAAAATTCGTAACACACTGATCCTGAATAAGAATAGCCGTTTCCTAACGGTTCGCTTTGTGGTTCGGAATAATAGTTTCATCCTAATGGTTTGATAGACACGCACACAATTAAACCTCCTAAGTTATTTTCCTTTAATGAGGATAGCCTCCTGCCTGGCGCTGAGGTAGATTTGCCAACAATTCAAAATCCATAACACTCTGTTCCTCAAAAAGAATAGCCGTTTCTAACGGTTCGCTCAGTAGCTTGATTGGGTGTGTGAATTTTTTTATAGAGTAACTTGTTTCAAATGCACTTTTTGCTTAACTTAAATAAGAGTTACTTCAAATTACCCTTTTATGACACACAAACTCTCTCCCGGACACAGCTGTCCCGTTTGTTCCGATACCGTGGTCGGACGCTCAGACAAGATCTATTGTTCTGTTCAGTGTAAAAACAAACACCACCGCGAGTCCCGCAGACTCAACACTCCCTTAACGCGCGAACAGAATCGCAAACTGCTACGCAACTTAACCCTGCTCGAAGGACTGATGCGCGAAGCGAAGTTCATGCACATTCACAAAGACGAACTCATCAAAAGAGGCTTTGACCTGAATTCGGTTACCGGAGTAGAAATTCAGGGAACGCGTTATCGTTTGAAGTGCTATCACTTCTCGTACACCCTTTCGGCAGATGGTATTTTGCATGTCACAAGACACGTAAAAGTACAGGAGAACCGGCCGGGCTTTTACGAGCGCTATGTCTGTGATCCGGTGCTCGGTTTATCCAGACCAGTATCCTCACTGAGTCGCAGGGAAAGGAGGCAGCAAGAGCGAAAGTTCAGGCAGCGGGAATAGCAGGTTCAAAAAGTACGAACGGTAAATAACCTGAACGGCAAACAGATCAAAAAATAACTTCACGAAAACAAAATTGCTGCATAGTCGACACAAGCGTTAAATACAGTTCGCCCTCCGGAGAGCGCGAATAATAAAATATTAGCCGGTCTGCAGCATCGTTTTCTTTTTCAAACACGATCGTCAACGGATTGATTTCGGATGATTTGTAAATATTCTGGCTGTCGCGGAAACGCATGAACCAGTCCTCTACCTGGTCGTCTGTAAGCGCTACATTAAATAAAAAATAGCTGCCTCCTTCTGCGACGAGTATCCAGTTGTGTAACTCTGCCGTGGTTCCGCGGAAAAAATGCTGTTCATCGCGATGTATTTTCACCGTTTCTGTCTGCCCCCATCCAATTAAGGTCCAAAACGAAAAGATCAAAAATAATTTAGTCCTCATCCCTGACAGGCGTTAAATTCATAGACCACAATGCATACTCCCTGCCACTATCGCTTTTCCCGAAGATACAGGTAATAAAAACAGGAATACCAATGCCATCGTAGCCGATTTGAGCGCATACACTGTCCGGAATACGATTTCCTGCGATAGATAATTCCACATCGCTGTCCTGGTGAACGTAATGAATTTTGAACGAAGTAACTTTAATCGTATCGGAACAGTGCAACCCTTCCGGCGAACAAAGCAGGTAATACGGGATCTCGCCATCCTGTACCCCGGAAACAGATGGCAGCGGAACAAGCATTTTTTTAAGCTGAATGTGTTCGGTCTGCTGGGCGAGAACAGTCGAATGGGCCAACAGGAAAAAACTATACAGCAGCCGTCTCGCCTTCCACATATTTACGAATTTCTTCAGGACTTAAATGCGAATCACCGATCATCCGGAATGTGAGTTTCTGGGGAATTTCAGCATGCGTATCCACTTCACTGACGCCAACCCGGTTGTGTTTGTCAATGACCAGCACCAGGTTTTCGCTCTTATGCTTCAATCCGAATAAGACCAGTCCATGCTCAGCCGGCCCACCGAAGGTGTAACGCAAATTTCGACGGCGGTCAAAAACAAAAATACGATCGGGGCTTATCGCCTCACCCGAGTCTTCCCAGGCAAGCACCGGTTGTTTTACGAACGGAGGCGGATAGTTTACTTTTTGATCACAATTGTAAAAACCAAAGGAAGTAATGTAAAAATCAGCGCGACGCTTTAATTCAGAAGCCATAACGGCTTTTCGGGCATTTGCTTCGTGAAATTCAGCCTGCTCCACAACCTGTTCTTCGATGCGCAAACGCAGTTCCTGCATGGCTTCCTCAATCGTTTCCTTTCGATCTTCCAGTTCCTCCTTTTCACGTTGGTAAGAAGCATAGACCGTCGAAAACTCGTGTTCCGCCGCGTCGCGCTCTTTACCGGTAAGCACCGGACGTACGTGGACGGAAAACTGCTCGTTCTTCCTGGAGAAAACGGCTACGTAACCGTTATGATCGTCGCGTTTGAGTTCAACTTTCGACCAGGTTTTTTGCGTAAAACTGTGATCGTACGCAGCCGTTTCTGTTACCTCAAACTCCACATTGCGCAGTTTTTCCAGCTCGGGATACTGCCGGCCGTCGAAACTCAGGTCAAAACGCTGTTTGCCTTCCACGGGAAGCTTAAAATCCACCTTTTGTGGCGCACGCAACTCTGCAAGTCGACCGTTCACGGTCTTTAACTCCCGTTCCCTCTCCCGAAAGGCAGTCCTCACTTCCTGCGGACTCGTTTCCGCAGGCTGCTTTACGAAGTTGGCCGGATAATTCTCCCAGTTTCCGGTGGCCTCATCGAGTCGCCAGAAACCGAAGGAACTGTCCGCGGTTTGTACAGGCATCGACACAAAAACACGCTGGTCCGCGGCAATATCCAGCGCATTACCGGCCCGGTCAAAAACACGTAGCTCGATCATGCCGGCAGACTCGAAAGCCTCCTGGTCACAGTCCATTTTCACACCGCTGAGGAAAACACCGGTTTTGTTGTAAAATTCGCGGGTTTTCAGGATGGCTTCCTCAGCAGAGCCATGGACACTTCCGGCCGGAATAAACACCTCCGTACCTCCTTTCAGTACGATCCGGAAATTCGTTCGCGGGTCGAAAACATGTGTTTCATATTCCGGTTCACTGGCCAAAGGCGGGTGAATGCATTCTGTGTCTTCCGGAAGTTTTTCTGTTAAAGTAATCGTTTGATCATGCGCCGTATTTTGGGTTGTTTGAAATGCTGTTAAACTGAGTGATACTGCCAGTGCAATGGTTGCCAGTCCGGCAGGTCCGTAGAACCACGGACTTTTCCAGATCGTTGGCTTCACCGTTTTATAGCTTTCCAGGATCTGGTTAAAATTCATTTTGGACCTGATCTGTTCCGCTTGTAGCGGAGGCCTGTCCAGATTGAGCTTGCGGTTTTTCATGTGCTCGTTAACTTTTATAAAATAGTTGTTTCATTCGTTCCAGTGCCCGAAAGGTCTTCACCTTTGCATTGTTCTCCGTGATGTCCATGATTTCGCCGATCTCCCGGAAAGAACGCTTCTCGAAATAACGCATTTCGATCAGTTGCAGGTCGTTCTCACGCAACTTACCGAGGCATGCGAACAAGCGTCTGCGGTTCTGCTCATTCTCCGCCTCATCTATCTCGGCAACCATGCCCGAAAGTTGTACCGTTTCAACGTTCACGGTACGCGTGTTCTTGCGGTCCCGGAAAGACTGGTACAATTCGCTTTTGGCGATGCGATACAACCACGATCCGAACGGTACGCCCCGGTATTCGTACTTGTGCAGGTTTTTCATCGCTTTTAAGAATACCTGCGAAGTCACGTCCGAAGCCAGTTCCGTATCATCCATCCGCTGGTAGATATACCGGAAGATCTGTTCGTGATACTTCTTGTACAAAACCCCGAAATGCGCGGGATCCTGTTTCGCTCGCCTGATCCATTCGAGCTCTTCCTCAAGGAGCTGGACGGAATGGTGATACATCGGGTTCACTGTCATAGTTTTTGGTTTATTTTCTAGTTTGTTTGATAAAGCTTGCAGGACTTTATACGGAGATAACAACTTTTTAAATAAAAGTTACACGTATTGGTATAACGAATTTTCGGATACGTTTATTATGCTGATCCGCATCGGCAATTTCGGAGGCAATTGGCGGTAAGTTACACTTTTAACAGCTTTTATGCCTTTGAAACGAATAAGCAAAAACCTTCCGTCGGCTGGCTTGTTACTTTATAAACCAAAGAAAACGACATGAAGGGAACAATTCTATCACTGGCGCCGGTATTGCTGATATTACTGGCCTGCACCGGAAAGATCCGGAACGCTGAAGAAAAAGAGGTACGCATTAATGGTAACTGCGAAATGTGTGAAGAACGTATCGAAAATGCAGGCAACAAAGACGGTGAAGCTCAGGTAGACTGGAACAGCGACACGAAGATCGCAAGCATCGTTTACGACCGGAAAAAAACTTCACTGGACGAAATCCTACAGCGAATTGCGAGTGCCGGACATTCAAGCGTACAGTTTCCAGCCGATAAAAACGCTTACGGCGGGCTTCCCGAATGTTGCAAATACGATAAAACGCTGAACGCAGATGCGCGCTATGACCTGGCATCCATTAACAACAGCCCCGGGAAAACGGTATCCCGCGAAGCGGAACCGGAACCCGGGATCACGGAAAGTACAGCCAAACGCGCTGAGGCCACGGAAGAAATGAAAGCATCCCTGCTTGACGCTGCTCTTAAAGCATATTATGAGTTAAAGGATGCGCTGGTCGTCGAAAACGTAAAGGAGATCCACGAAGGAGCAATTCATTTCGAAGAGGAGATTCAAAAGTTGGATGTTACGCTCATACCGCGAAATGAATTGGATCTGTTGCAAAAAGAACAGAAAAAAATGGAGTTCCTCGCGCGAAAGATCGGTGAAACCAAAAATGTGGAAGTACAACGCGAAAATTTTGCTTCGCTATCCGGAAGGTTTACCAACCTCCTTCGAAAATACCCGGCAGCCGATAAAGTTTATGTGCAGCGATGCAAGGAAAAATCAGATTACATCTGGCTGACCGAGGACGACGACCAGGTAAAAAACCCCTACTTTGGTCCGGACCTGCTCAGTTGCGGTGAAACGATTGAAAAGATCAAATCACGTATCGATTAGTTCAGTTTTCGAAAGGATGATCTAGGTAGGAGGTATCCGTCAGAGACTTTAAAAAATCAAGCAAATTCCCTTCTTCAGTTTTGCTTAAAGTAAAAACTGGTATTCGGTTATCCCTTAATAGATTATCATGCTGATAAAATCGGATTACCTCGCGCAGATCAGCCATGTTTCCGTCATGCATATAGGGAGCCGTAATCGCCACGTTTCTGAGTGAAGGTACCTTAAAACTTCCGATATCACTGCTGTCCTGTGTAACACGGAAGACGCCTGCATCTTCAGCCCCGGACTGGTAATAGCCGTTTTTAGCGGTTAAACCGTTAGTGAATAAAGGCAGTGCATGACAGGATACACAGTTCAGTTTTCCGGTAAATAACCGATACCCTTTTTTTTCACTGGCAGTAAGCACATCCTTCCCTTCAAAATAATAGGCATCGAATCGCGACCCGAAAGATGTCAGCGTGCGCTCATACGTGGAAAGACTTCGGGTAAGCACGTACGGATCGAAATCCCGGTCATAAAGTGCACGTGCAGCTTTTCTGTATTCCGCGATCGTATCAAGTTTTGCGATAAGTTCGCGCATGTCCATTCCCATTTCCGTATGCTCCAGTAAAGGCACGAGCGCCTGCATTTCAAGCGTGCTCACCCCGGCATCGTACATCAGTTTGCGTAAATAACCGCTGTTCAGAATGGAAGGCGTATTGCGCATTGCCTGCCGCCCGTATACGCCACGTGCAAGGGGTAAGCCGTCCGTAAAGGCCAGTTCGGGTCTGTGGCACCCGGCGCAGGACAGTGAATTATCGACCGACAGCCGTTTGTCAAAGAAGAGTTGCTCTCCCAGTTTCGCGCGTGCTTCCGAAAACGGGTTCTCTTCCGGATGCGGAACCGGGGGAATACGTGTAAAAGAGCGATCCTCGTTTCCGCAGGACGAAAACAAAAACAGGAATGTCATAAACACTCCTGCAACTACTCTCCGAAGACCGGTACTCACTTGCATTTACTTGTATGCAATATACAAAATCTCCTTGGGGATGAGGCGGTAACGCTCCTGGAGTTCCGGACTGATCTTTTCACTCACCGGGTATTCTTCCACACGGAAACCGGCCTCTTCCAGCCATTTCGGGTAATCGCGTCCGAACAGGCGCACATGATCTTTTTGCCAGTAATGCTTCTCGCGCTCCTCCGGAGAAGTGATCGTCGGGTCTTCAAATGTAAATTCGCGGGAAAAGTCTTGCGGAACCTGCATAATCGCCCATCCGCCTGGCTTCATGACGCGGTAAAGCTCTTTCAGACATTGTCGCGCATCCTGTACATGCTCCAGTACGTGGTTGCAAAATACCACATCGAAACGATTGTCCTCCAAAGGGATCGCATGCAGGTCGAAATGCAGGTCTGCAATGGGTGATTCCAGGTCACCGGTCAGGTATTCAAGATTCGGCTGTGCCTTGAAACGACCGTGAAAGCACTGTTCAGGCGCAATGTGCAGGAGTTTGATCGGGCGGGTAAAGAAATCCGTTTCGTTCTTCAGGTAAAGCCAGATCAGGCGGTGACGCTCCAGTGTGAGGTCGTACGGACACAATACATTCTCGCGATGCGCCACATTCGAGCCGTACGAAAGGAATTTCGAAAAATGTTTTTCACAAACGGGACATTCAACCTTGTTTCCGCGATACAGCAGCGGTGCGATAAGCTTGAAAGGATAGCTGAGCCGGATAAGCAGCGGACGCGGAAGTTTGTTCAATAAAAAACGGTATACTTTTTTCATAAAGGATGCTCGTGCGTGTGATCTGCAAAAATAAGCAAACAATAAGAACAGGCAGGTTTCTGAAAATGAAAATAATTCCTGTTAAATTTGCCTTTATTTCGTAATCATGCGCAAACGCTTAACTATTTATTGTTTAATTCCTTTTTTGACAATGGGGCAAACGAACGAACCGAAGGCTGAAAAACGCGATCACATACTTGAAAACCTCGACCACCGCAGGAATGATCCCTATTTCTGGATGAATCAACGCGATTCAAAGGAAGTACTCGATTACCTTGCCGAAGAAAATGCGTACACCGAAGCTTACTTCCAACCGCTTCAGGCACTGGAAGAAAAACTACTGGCGGAATTTGACGCACGCATCAACCCGAACGAGGAAAATGCACCCTTCATGTTCTACGGAAAGCAATTTCAGTCGCGGAACGTGGAAGGGAAAGACTATGAAGTGATCTACCTCCTTGAAAATGGAAGGGAAAAGGTATATTTCGATGAGAACGAACGCGCAGCCGGACATTCCTTTTACAGCCTGGCGGACTGGGCTCCTTCCCCGGATCACAAACTACTGGCATTCAGTGAAGATTTTGTGGGCAGACGCAAATACACCATCCGCTTTCGCGATAATAAGAACGGCAAACTGCTCGGTGAAGAGATCACCAATACAGATGGGCACATTGTATGGGCAAACGATAATAAAACGCTCTTCTACGTACGCAAGGACGAGCAGACATTACGCGAGTTCCAGGTGCTGAAACACGTGCTCGGCACGGATCCGGCGAAAGATGAAGTGGTTTACGAGGAGCAGGACGAACGCTATTCGGTCTACCTTGGGAAATCGCTGACACGCAAATACGTAGAGATCCATTGTTACAGTTCGACCACTTCGGAGATCCGGCTGGTAGATGCGGACAAACCGCACAGCGAGCCGCTTGTATTCCTTCCGCGCTCAAAAGGCCACATTTACGAGGTTGAACACCACACCAACGGTTTTTACATCCTTTCGAATGACCATGCGGAAAATAACCGCCTGCTTTTCGTTCCGACTATTCCGAAAGACCTGGCGCAGGCCGAAGAAGTCATCCCGCACGACCCGGAAGTATTGCTCGAAAACGTACTGGTACTCGAAAAGTACATCGTGACCGGCCAACGCAAACGCGGACTTCGGGAGATCGAAATACTTTCCCTGGCCGACAAAAACCGTAAAAAGATCCGTTTTGACGAAGAAGCCTATTATGCCGGATTAAGTCACAACGACGACTTTTACAGCACGAGTTTCAACTTCTTCTACAATTCGCTCACACAACCCTCCACGAATTACCGTTACGACATTCCGAACGACAAACGCAGCGTCTACTTCGAGAAAAAATTAGCCGATCCCGATTTTAAAAGTACCGATTACGAATCCAAACGGGTTTGGGCACGTGCAAACGACGGAACAGAGATCGCCGTATGCCTCGTTTACCGGAAGGGAACGGATCTGTCAAAAGCACCCCTCCTGCTCTATGGCTACGGCTCTTACGGAATCACGATCCCCGACGTATTCAGCGCCACGCGCCTCAGCTTGTTAGACCGCGGTTTCGTGTACGCGATCGCGCACATTCGCGGAAGTAAATACCTCGGTGAAGACTGGTATCGCACCGGCAAATTCCTGCACAAGAAAAATACCTTTACGGATTTCATAAACTGCGCTGAGTACCTCGCTATGCAGGGCTACTGCGATCCCGAACGGATCTATGCGCAGGGAGGAAGTGCCGGCGGACTGCTGATGGGTGCGGTGGCAAACATGGCTCCTTATCTCTGGAAAGGGATCGTGGCGCAGGTACCTTTCGTGGATGTCGTTACAACGATGCTCGACGAAAGCATTCCGCTCACCGTGGGAGAATACGAAGAATGGGGAAATCCGAATGAGACGGATTATTATTACTACATGCTCAGCTATTCACCCTACGACAATGTCCGGAAAATGGATTATCCCGCGATGTACATCACTACCGGCTACCACGATTCACAGGTACAGTACTGGGAACCGGCCAAATGGGTTGCGCGCTTGCGCGAAAAGCGTACAAATAACAATGCGCTGCTCTTCGACTGCAACATGGACGCCGGGCACGGCGGTGGATCCGGAAGAAGTACCGAACGCAGGGAAATTGCCCGTGAATTTGCCTTTATCTTAAACCAGGAAGGAATTGCGCTTTAGGATCACTGGCCTGCTCGCAGCTTGTTTGTTATCCCCGCTTTTGCATGCGCAGAAAGATCCCGGGGTACTCGTGAGTTATCGCGATAAAATCGTGCTGTACTCGGATATCGGCTTTAACTCCGCACCGTTTTCGGTCCACTACCCTTTTGCAGATGGCATCAAAAAGCTGAAATACCGCAATAACTACAAATCTATTCTCGGTTTCGGTGGAGCATACAAGTGGTTCGCCCTGCGCTTCGCATTCGACTTACCCGCAACAGTTCTGCCTGTCAGCAAGTACGGGAATACGAACTACTTCGACCTCGGTGTCGATTTTTCGATCAAAAAGACCTTTATAGACGTGGATTACCACAATTACAAAGGCTACGCCATCAAAAACGCTTACACCTGGAACGATACCCTGGATAAACTGCATCCGCACGATATCCGGAGCAAGACCACTGCGGCCAGTTTCTCGGTGAACGTGTGGTACTTGCATAATAAAGAATTTCGCATGCCTGGGCTTCGCGGAAAAACGGGTGATTACCAGGGCGAATCAAAGACCTGGTATCTCAAAAGCACGGTAAACCTGCACGGTGTTTCAAACGAACCGGCCACCCTCATTCCTACCGAACTGATCGATTCGGTCAACAATAAAACGGCTACGCGTGGCATTTCCGCCTTCGACTTCGGCGTAATTCCCGGCGTCGGGTACGTGAATTCCTATAAAAACTGGCAATATGCGGCACTCGCCGGTTTCGGACCGGTGATCCAGACAAAGGTCTACGACATTCCGCAAAATTCCAGGGCTTACCTCGGGCTGGCTCCGCGCTACGACATCCGTTTGTATGGAGGTTACAGCATCGAGCGCTATTTCGTGATCCTTTCGGCCGAGTTCGACAATAAAAGCATTCGGTATAATAAGTTCCGTTACCGGCAAACTTTCTACTCGATTCGCCTGACCGGGGGCATCCGCCTGGAGCCGAAAGAAAAGGAAAAAAGGTCTAAAAAGAAATGAGTGCTTAGCCGTTTATAACGGCTCGTGGCTCACTTGCAGATCGTCCAGGAACAGGACGCCCGCAGCAGTGGCTTCGATTATTCCCAGCCGTACTACATCCTGGATCGAGTTCGATGTCGGCAGTGTAATCCCGGTGTCGTAAATGACCTGTCCGCCGTTTACAGACACCTGAACTTCTCCGGAACTCGTGCTCTCATAACGGATGTGAATATCCACCGTGAACCATTCGTTTTGCTGGATCGTTCCCACAACATTTGAGCTGAACACCTCATTCACGATAAAACGGTTGGTCAGTTTCAACTGTCCGCCGGAAGTCAACTCAAGACGCGGGCCCGGTTTACCGTCGAAATACGTGTTCTCAAAAGAAGCAATCGTCATCGGATAAGCCCCCGACACACGCGCACGGAAACGCACATAGAGGTCGTCGAAGCGTTCAAAGTACACCTTGTTCGACCAGATCGAGGCCGAAGTAATGCTGTCTGAAGGCGGCACTACCGAAAATTTAAGTACGGTATTCGAGGCATCCTGCGGGTCGGTCGTAAGTGCGATGCTATTATCGGGAAATGCACAATTCGGGTCGCTGAACGCACAGGCCTGAAGCGCATCTTCCTGCATATCCGTCTGCACTGCCGGACTGTGTACCGAAATACCCGTCCAGAATTTGGCCGTATCATTTTCAGTAAGTGTAAAAAGTTCTGGGAATTCCGAATAATTGAAACTGTCCCGGAACTCTTCGAATACAGGCATAAATCCGTAATCCGTCAGCACCTGCAACCCGTTCGTATCATTCGTATAGTTCGTTTGTTTGAAATTCTTGTCAAAATACGTTCCCTTGAAATAGCAATCCTGCGCAAGTCGCTCGAATATACGCCCGTCTTTATAGATCACGTAAGGCTTTCCTTCACTGTTGGCATACTCGCGTACGATAGCCACATAGTCCGGGCAGTTCCCCGAACTGTAATTTTCACTCTTGTTACAGGAAGCCAGCATCAGGATACTTCCGAATAATGGCAACAAATGACGTGTATTCATGCGACAAATGTAATGCAAATGCAACGCATTGTACCGGTTTTTAAGTAAAATTGCATCTTCCAAATTACCTGTGAACGGAATATTTCGGGGTTGAACGGCTTAAAAGACCGTCAAACCTCTGAACGAGGCATCAGTCAGTCAGTTTCAGGTTCCGGTGAAGTTTATTTAAAAAACAAATATCTTTCAGGCGTAACAAAACAAATGAGTGTGCCTTACTCTGTCAAAATAAGCATCTATGAAAATCCTGCTCCATATATTGATCCTTGCTTTCCTGTTTTCATGCGAACATCGTAAAGATGAAAAGTTAATTCCGTTCAAAAACGCGTATCAGGAATTTGAGAATGCAGACTATAACTTATCAAATAGCGATCATTATTACCGAATGATGAATTTTGACAGGATGAAGTTCTGTAAAATCATCGCGGAAAAGCATTCCGAAATATTTCAGGACAGGAAGATTGAAAGCCTGGTAAATAAAGACATTTCCGACTGGCTTCGAGATTCGGTCTTCATAGGATCTTCCCATACTATGAACGGAACTTTTTTAATGGACACCACCAATATGTTAATTCTAAAAGAACCGTTTGAATACTATATTCAATCAGAAATCAAACGGGGGCAAACGGTTTTAAATGAACTATTTCAGATTCGGAACTCCATGCACACCGTAAATATTCAGGGTAAAGAAATTCATTACGAGATTGTACCGGTTAATGGAAAACTCATAAGAAAACAAGGTGAGTATCGCATTGAAACGACAGGTGACTACATCCCGGAGTATATGCGTACAAGTGGCCGGGTTGACAAAGCAAACGTGCGTTACTTCTGCGACCTCTATCTCATTGACTGGTATGTACTGATTAGTTCGAACGGTTTCTTCAACGATAAACTCGCCCTGAAAATAACGGATACGACCGCTTATTATCACCGGTGACCTCTATGAAAAACAAAAGGCTGCCATTACTGACAGCCTTCCTTTTTTGGTAAAAATTTAATTCAAGTGAACTAAAACTTTTTCCTGCTTGATCTTTTTCGACTCCAGCGACTTGCTGTAATTCAGCAAATAGTTGATCGTCCTTTCGGACAAGCCCGTTTTTAACTCTTGCGGCTGAGCAACGTGTGAATCGTATTTTTTCAACATAGGCATAATTTGGTTTGTTTTTTAGGAAAAACGATACTCCGCTCCGCATTATTG
Source organism: uncultured Flavobacteriales bacterium (assembly GCA_964389755.1). Taxonomy (GTDB): domain Bacteria; phylum Bacteroidota; class Bacteroidia; order Flavobacteriales_D; family Crocinitomicaceae; genus JBBSUQ01. The sequence continues at coordinate 47,920 of CAYMEW010000031.1, forward strand.
TTTCACCGGCTGAATATTTTTAATGTAAACCCGGAATCAGAACGCCGTCGGATCGCTTGAAAATGTACGGATTCGAAATGGGACAACGAAGCCGGAAGGTCCGCTAACGCTCATAAAAGCCCGGCAGGCACGCGATATTATGAAATGCTGACAAAATTCGTATCCCGGACCTGGGTTATCTTACATTTTTTCAGACCTGCCATTCTCTGTCGCAGAATAAATTTATCTTTGAAGCATGAAATTATTATACCCGGAATTTCTTTGGGCCCTGTGCTTGCTGCTGATTCCACTGATAATTCATTTATTCAACTTCCGACGCTATAAAACACTATACTTCTCCAGCCTGAAGTTTATCAAACACGTCGACCAGTCCTCCAACTCCACACGCAATCTTCGCCATTTATTCGTACTGCTGCTCCGCATGCTCGCTTTCATAAGCCTCGTGCTCGCTTTTGCACATCCATACATCCCACAGGGTGAATCACAGGACCGCGGCGGAAAACCACTCATTGCAATATACCTCGACAACTCGAACTCCATGACGCTTCTCGGCTCGGAAGGCGAACTCCTTTCCGAAGCACGTGAAACTGCGCGCAGGATTATCGAAGATGCACCCGCCGACGCAGCCTTCCTGCTGTGTACAAATGAATTGTCCGGCGTGGAACAACACTTCGTATCCAAAATGGATGCACTCGACCGGCTCGATCGCATCGAACCCGCTGCGCTTACCCGGCAACTCGGAGACGTGCTCAGCTGGCAACACGATGCACTTGAAAATTTCGCAGCACAGGAAGGAAAACCCGGAAAAAGACAATACATCGTGCTGTCCGATTTCCAGGAAGCGACGGCAGGACTTTCCGAATTTCGGGCCGATTCCTCCGCAGCGTATATTCCACTGCGCTTCGTGGCCGAAAAAGAAGAAAATGTAGCGGTAGATACCGTCTGGTTCGCATCCCCCGTTCACCAGCAGGGACAAAGCAGCGAACTCCTCGTACGCCTGCACAACTGGTCCGACGAAGACCTCGTCAACCGCGAACTGCACATCGAATGCGGAACCATCCAACGGGACCTGTACGTCGATCTTCCTGCGAATGAAACCGTGCAAACAAGTATCGCATTTACCGAAAACGCCACGGGAATGGTCCAGGGAACTGTTTCAGTGCGAGACGAACAGGTGACCTTCGACGACACCTGGTACTTTACCTACGAGGTCAGGAAACACCTCAACGTATTGCTTCTAAACGGTCCGGATGCCGTCCCGAACGCCGCCACCGTATACCGGCTCGATCCCTTTTACAAATTGACCGAAGTCGCGCAGGAAGCCTTTACGCGCGATCGCCTCGATGGCACGGACCTGGTCGTTCTCAATGGTTTTAATACGCTCCCCAGCGGAGAAGCGGATGCACTCTATGAATTTGTGTCCGGCGGAGGTGCACTCGCCCTCTTCCCGGGTACGTCCATTTCCACCGATCAGTTCAGTCCCTGGCTCTCAAAACTTGGTTTACCCCCGCTCGGAACACTGGTGAAGGAAGGCGTCGCGTTAAAAAACATTGCGTATGAAGATCCCTTTTTTAAAGGTGTTTTCGAAAAAAGACCGCAAAACCTCAACTTACCGGCACTGACAGCCGTCTATGCAACTTATGGAAATTCTCCGGCAGTACCGTTGATCAGTATGCAAAATGGCGGAACCTTGCTCTACCGTACCAGCGGTGACCTCAAAGCCTGGCTCTTTACCTCTTCACTCAAACCGGAATTCGGTAATTTTACCGCAAATGCACTCTTTCCGGGCGTGCTTTTACGCATGGGAGAACTCAGTCAGCGCAATTCACCGGAAAGCATAGTCATCGGTTCCGACGCGCGTTTTCCCGTAACCGACCCCACACGATCCGAACAAGCGGTACGCATCCGGAACGGATCTGTAGAATTTATTCCCCAATCTGTACGCTCCGGGAACCGGACCTACCTTTCTCTCGCCGGGAAAGAAGCTTCAGGCGTGCTGGACGCCGGTGTATACAGTGTGTTCCGCGAAAAAGACACCCTTGGCTACATGGCACTCAATTACGACCGCGCCGAATCGAATATCCGGAGCATGCCGGAAGACGAGATCGTTTCGCAGATGAAAGCACGAGGCGCCGATCACGTGTCACTCAAACAGGTTCGCTACGGTAGCGGCGCAGCCGGGATAGACCTCGAATCGGAACAGGCACTCTGGAAATGGTTCCTCTTGCTTGCACTATTCTGCCTCCTCGTTGAAATGTTTTTTCTCAAATTTTACCTAAAATAAATCGCTCATGCGGGTGCTCATAAAAAACGCAGTCATTCTCGATCAAAACTCACCGCACTTCCGTGAAAAAAAAGACGTGCTCATCGAATCGGATCGTATTATAAAGATTGCCGGACACATCGACGAACCGGACGCCATCCTTATTGAACGCGAAGGCCTGTGCATCTCACGCGGTTGGGCAGACCTGAAAGCCCATTTTTGCGACCCCGGGGAAGAACACAAAGAAACCGTTCGCAGCGGACTTGAAGCAGCAGCCAGCGGCGGATTCACACATGTAGCCCTGCTCCCTTCCACCCGGCCCGTCGTAGACGGAAAAGCACAGATCCAATACCTCCTGCGAAATGCAGAAACCGAAGTCGCACGACTCCATCCCATGGGAACCGTCACGGAGGGAATGAAAGGCGAGAACCTCGCGGAACTCTACGACATGTCCATGCAGGGCGTGCGCTGGTTCTCGGACGATCTCACCCCGATGAGTTCCGGCATATTGTACCGCGCACTGCTCTATGCCCGCAACTTCGGGGGAACGATCGCAACATTTCCGCGCAATCACTCGCTTGCGGGAAAAGGAATGGTGAATGAAGGAGCCGCATCCACACTCACGGGGCTGCGTGCCGATCCCGCGATCGCTGAGATCATTGAAGCCGAAAGAAACATACGCCTGCTCGAATATACGGGCGGAAAGCTACACCTGACCGGCATTTCCTGCGCAGAAACAGTAGAACTGGTCCGGGCGGCAAAGAAAAAAGGACTGCAGATCACTGCCGATGTTCACCTCATGCAACTACTCTTCAATGAAACGGCCGTTACCGATTTTGACGAACACTATAAAGTATTGCCCGTCCTACGCACCGAAACGGACCGCCAGGCACTCATCAACGGACTGCTCGACGGAACTATCGACGGCATCGCATCCGATCACCGCCCCTTTGATAAAGAAGAGAAAGACGTCGAATTCGATCACGCGGCATTTGGGAATATCCAGTTGCAGACCGTATTTCCGGCACTCGTTACCTCCGGCGACATAAGCCTGGAAAAGCTCGTGGAAATACTCGGCGGACGAAACCGTTCACTGCTCGGGCTTTCCAATGATCCGATCGAAGAAGGCGCACCGGCAGACCTGACCCTGTTCTGCCCCGAAGAACGCTTTACCTTTTCCGAAAATGAGATCGTATCAGCTGTAAAAAATACGCCTTTTCTAAACAAAGAATTGAGCGGGCGCGTCGTGGGAATCATTAATAAAAGTAAATTAGCGATCAAAGAATTCTGATTTGAAAAAGGGAAGTTTTTTGAAACAATTCTGGAAAGAGCGGAAAATGGTAGGCGCCATGAGTCCGAGCTCTCGTTTCCTGGCCAAAAAGATGTTGGAAGATATCGACTTCCAAAATGTAGAAGTAATCGTGGAACTCGGCCCAGGAACAGGGGTTTTTACAACGCGTATACTGGAGCAAATGACTCTCGGAAGCAAACTACTCGTCTTTGAACTGAACGAGAACTTCTTCAATTCGCTCCAAAAGAAGATCAACGATCCCCGCGTGATCCTGATCAACGACAGTGCCGAAAAACTCGAGGAGTACCTCGCAAAATACGACCTGCACGCGGCCGATGTGGTCGTCTCTTCCCTGCCCCTGGCCAATTTTCCCGCCGAACTGCGCAACGCAATCCTCGATGCGGCACACCGCTCACTCAACCCCATCGGGAAATACGTACAGTTCCAGTATTCCCTGCAATCCCGCAAATACATCAAACGCGTATTTAAACAGGTCGGTATTAAATTCACGCTCGCCAACTTCCCCCCCGCTTTCGTCTATACCTGTTACAAATAACACACGCTGGCGCGAACGTTCCACGCGTGTCATCACACTGCTGGCGCGAGTGTTCCACTCGTGTCCATACACTCACACACTCATTCTCATTCTGCCAATCCCGAAGTCTTCGACCGCAGGGAGAAGTACTGCGGGATCACACTCACACTCACACTGAAACCTGAAGTCTTCGACCGCAGGGAGAAGTACTTCAGGTATATTGCACAAGTATAGCATCAGTATAGCAT
>CAYMEW010000032.1:0-51161 GCA_964389755.1 uncultured Flavobacteriales bacterium
GTAATAACCCGCTTTTGCAGGAAGAAGGCGCTACCTGCGGTCTCTGTGGAGCCCGTCCGGAAGAGCAATGCAAAAGCAACGAGGTTAAGGCGGCTGGTTAAACTCCGGCGGATTAGTTGACGCGCTTTAACTGCATCAGGATCCGGAACGCCCGGTCGATATCATCGCTTTTCACCACAACGGTAAATTCGTTGGAGGTAGATACGACTTCCACGATGTTGATCCCTTCCCAGGCCAGGTGCTTAAGAATGTAATAGTACACACCGTAGATCTCCGTATTGACGTTCGGTAATTTCACAGTTACCGAAGCCAGGTTGTTATTGCTTGATTTAAGATTTTCTCCTGAAAAGATATTCTTAACTGTTTGCGCATTCGAAATACTCGTAATGATCGTGGTTTCAGTTACTCCTTTACAGATGGTAAAAAAGCTGTCGTTCTCAGAAGTGAGTACCTGCATCAGCTCCACCTGCCGCGATTTCATCGAAGAACTGTTCTCAAAGGTGAAGTCTGCCAGGTTACTGCGTACCAGGAAATCCCCGAGTTCACCCATTACGTTCGTGATCTTGATATTGAGGCGATGATACAGCCCTGGCGTCATGCGTTTTATGGCCATAATAATGGCACCTTCCTTGACTTCTTTGCCAACTGCTTCCTCGATCTCGGGTTTTAGTTTGCGTGCCAGCGCAGAAATATTGATAAGGTCATCGGTCATCGCCTCCCGTAAAAACGGACTGCGGTTGATCAATTCTTCGGTCACTTTTCCAATGGATACCATAATCAGCAGCTTCGAAATTAGTTTTCTGAAAAACCAAAACTAATTAAATTTCACAAATTGTGAGATATTTTAAGGCAAAAAAACGCTTTTAGCGATTTATATTGAACTTTTCACCTATTAATTTCAGGATTAGTTCCAGTTGTTCATCCTGGTCCAGGTGTGAATTATCCACTTCGATCGCATCTGCCGTTCGGATGAGCGGACTCTCCGCGCGCGTACTGTCTTTCAGGTCGCGTTCCTGCAAATTCTTCCGGACCTGTTCGGGTGTCGTCTGTTCGCCTTTGGAAAGCAGTTCGCGGTAACGGCGTTGTACACGCACTTCAGGATCCGCCGTAAGGAAAAGTTTGAGTTCCGCATCCGGAAATACGACCGAACCGATATCGCGTCCGTCCATGACCACGCCGCCGAATTTGCCCATCTCGCGTTGCAGGTTTACCAGTTTGTAACGTACTTCGGGAATGGCCGCCACCGGCGAAACGTAGGAAGAGACTTCCATGCTCCGAATGGCCTTTTCGACGTTCTCGTCGTTCAGGATAACTTCCGGGCGCGCTGTGTGACTGTCCAGCTCAAAACGGATGTCTATGTAAGGCAATGAAGCAATGATCTTGGCTTCGTCAATGTGCCTGCCGAGTATGAAATCATTTCGAAGTGCGTAGAGCGTAACGGCGCGGTACATCGCACCGGAGTCGATGAATATAAAGTTCAGTTTCCGGGCCAGTGCTTTGGCAAGGGTGCTTTTTCCGCAGGAGGAAAAGCCATCGATCGCAATTGTGAGTTGTTTCATGTGTGTCGGCCTGTAAAAATAAGGAAAGGGAAGGGAAGGACAAAAAAAATCCCCGGCCTGAACCGGGGATTTTTATTCTGATGTGTATTCTTTCTTAGAAGTACAGAGTCAGGCTCAGACGAGCCGGTGCACCGAAGATAGAATTGTTGTTCTGTGTGTCAACTCCGAAAGAAGAAGTTTTTCCTCCTTCAGTAGTTTGTGTACCTACAACTGAGTTACCGGCACCATCTGTACCAACTGACTCAACTGTTGTAGAGCTTGTACCTGTTGTTGTGAAAACAAGTCCCCATCCGAACTCACCACCTACAGCAAGTTTAGGAAGAACGAAGTACTCAGCACCGATGAATCCGCGCAGACCAACTCCGAAAGTAGAACCAGCTTTGAACTCAGTTACACGAGCAGCGTTACCGTACGTGTCTGTAGTAAGGTTCGTTCCGTCGATATCGTCAGCCGGGTCAACAGCTACAGGGTTTGCTGCAGTTGTTGCAGTAAGCGCGTTACCGTAAGAGTAAGTCGTTTTTGTAGAGTTGAATCCGATTCCGAGATCTGCTCCGTAGAAACCTTGCAGACGCGTTGTACCTTTACGCCACTCGAGACCACCACCGATTCCGATGTTTGTTGTGCTCATTTTCATTTCGTTCTCAACCATTTCAGGAACTGCCGGGTAAACCGGTGCAGTCGCAACGCCACGGTTTGCTACCATGTCAGTCATTTTGTTCCCGTTGAAGCCCAAACGGATAGATCCGCGGTAAGCCATTCCGCTTTCCACGAAGTATTTTCCTGTAATTGTTTGGTTTGTTGTAAGGAAGTTAAATGACGGAGCGCCGTTCGGACCTGTTTTTCCGAAGAAGTTTCCGAAATAGTTCAGAAAAGGTGTTGCATCAATACCAATAGCCCAGTCTCCGGCTTCAGGTAAATAAGCTTCGCCTTTTTTAGATGTTAAATCCTGAGCGAATACGCTCGATACTCCTAATGCCAGAGCTAATGTAAATACTGACTTTTTCATAAAGAATTTAATTATGGTTTTGGTGCGAATTTACTTACATTATTTGAAAAAGGTTACAAAAAATAACAAACATTTTAACCGGAAACGGTTAATAATAAGTTTAATTATTTGTTTTACAGGGTTTTGCTATTTCTTCCACTTATCCAGGTTCGTAGTAAGTGTGATGGAATGCACCATTCCCGCCCGCGAATAGATCCCGAGGCCGTAGTCAAACGAAAATTTGTTGAAATATAACCCGGTACCGAAACTAAAACCTGCCAGTCCGGGACGGCTCTGCAGTTTCATTTCTTCACGCCTGTGATAATCGAAGGCCGTACGCAGATGCACGTGTTCGCCGATAAGTATCTCGGCCTGGAAGGTCAGGTGATGAAAGAGTTTCTCTCCGAAGCCGGCGTATTTCACCGGGATCGTATCACTGGTCAGCGGATCGATGGTCGGTTTCAATGTCGGGTCCACGTACGTAATGTCCCAGCTGTTGAGGTGATGGGCCAGCATGGAAAAGCGAAAAGGGGCGTGGGCCAGTTTGTGCGCAACGGCCATCTGGAATTCTGCGGGAAGCGCTTCGTGGTTCTGGCTCACGTATCCTTTGAACTGGTAACCGAAATTTTTGACAAGTGCCGTCACCAGCAGTCGCGATTCTTCATTATAATAGGTTCCCGAAAGATCGATTGCTGCCCCGAAAGCGCTGTAGGTCTCGAGCTGCGAATAAAGAAGGTTCAGGTTCGCGCCCACGGATATCTGCGGGTTCAGGGTCTTTCCGTATCCAAGACCGGCAATGAACCCCGTCGGGGAAAAAGTACCGCTTTCCGTTCCGTCGATCTCCCGGCGGGTCATTTTTCCGTAATTAATATAGCGGATGTGCGTATTGACGATTCCTTCGTTTTTCAGGCCGAATGCATACGTCGCCATTCCGTAATTAATGCCCCCTGCCATCAGTGCCTGGTTAAATCCGACTGTGTGCAGCATGTCTTTATTGAGCAGCGACGGATTCCCGACAGCCAGGTTCACATCGGCATCACGCACCGAAATAAAGTCACCGCCGAGACCGGTTGCACGCGCATTGTAGCCCAGATCGAGCAATGCAAAAGTGTGGTTTCCTCCCGTTTGTGCCGCCAGGCTCAGTGGAATCAGGAATAAAAAGTACAGAACGAAAGTTTTCATGCGGTTCTCAGAACGTTCGTTTTTCGTAAAAATTTTATCATTTCTCCTTTTTCAATGTAAATAAGCGGTTCAAAGGCATGTACAACACGCTATTCCGGCACCAATTTACGGATTAATCCCGAATGCATCAGGCGCGTTTGCCGAGTTCGATCAGTTCGAGGTTCCGGATCTGGTCACCGTCGATCTCAAAGCGGAGGATCGTGCGGACGGAATGAAAACCTTTGTAACCGCAGGCACCGGGATTCATCCACAACATGTTCTGGTGTTCGTCGAACTTTACAAGTGTGATGTGCGAATGACCGCATACAAAAAGTTTCGGGCGATACTGCCGGATCAGTTCATGGGCTTCACGCACATATTTTCCGGGTTTACCCGCAATGTGAGTGATCAGAACAGAAACATCTTCGCATGCAAATGCCAGGTATACGGGCGCTTCCAGGCGAATGTCCGTTCCGTCGATATTCCCGTAAACGGCACGTGTGGGTTTGAACGCCCGCAATTCATCCAGTACGGATACGGAACCAATGTCACCGGCATGCCAGATCTCGTCGACTTCCCGGAAATGTTCCATAATTCGCGGATCAAGGTCACCGTGCGTATCCGATAGCAATCCGATCTTTTTCATGCTTCAAAGTTAGGTTTTATATCTCCGCTTCCTTCCAATTTGCTCGCAATTGTCTTACTTTTGGCAAAAAGACGGTGTATGGATCAGGATAAGCTGGATAGTTGGCTCGAAAAACGAAAATTGCGCAGGCTGAACAGGTCTGCGGAGCAACTGGCGGAAGGCATCCTGAACAAAGACCGCGATGCACTGAGCACGGCAATCACCCTGGTCGAAAGTACGAGGCGCGAAGATCGTAAAATAGCAGACGAACTCATGTCACGCGTACTTCCGCATGCCGGAAATTCCATCCGGATCGGGATTACGGGCGTGCCCGGAGTCGGTAAAAGTACCTTTATCGAAGCTTTCGGGAAAGAGGTGCTTCGGCACCGCAACGGACTGGCCGTCCTGGCCATCGACCCGACCAGTGGAGTATCGGGAGGCAGTATCCTCGGGGATAAAACGCGGATGGACGAACTTTCCCGACTTGAAAACGTGTTTATACGCCCGACGGCGGCCGGGAAATCACTTGGTGGAGTGGCCGAACATACGCGGGAGGCGATCATCCTCTGCGAAGCCTTCGGCTTTGAAGTGATCCTCGTGGAAACGGTAGGAGTAGGGCAGTCCGAAACAATGGTGCACGCAATGACCGATTTTTTTCTCCTGTTAATGCTGGCCGGAGCCGGTGATGAGTTGCAGGGCATCAAGCGCGGAATCATGGAACTGGCCGATTGCATTGCGATTACAAAGTCCGACGGTGACAATGTACGGAGTGCGCGAAATGCGGTGCGGGCCTACAAGAACGCCATTCACCTGTTTCCGCCGGATCCGGGCGGATGGATTCCACGGGTCATGGACTGTTCCGCTTATGAACACAAAAATATCGATGTTCTTTGGGAAACGGTGGATTCGTATCGGAATACCCTTTCGGTAAACGGCTGGTTCGAAAAACAGCGGGTCCGGCAAAATGAGTACTGGTTTACGGAAAGCGTACGCAATAAATTTCTCGACGATCTCTATTCGGATCTGTCCTTCCGGGAAGCGTTTGCGCACTACCGCGATAAAGTAAGAGCTCAGGAAATAACCTCTTTCGGAGCAGCCGAAGAGTTGTTCCGAAAAATTAAAAGCACGAATGCATGAAAACGGAATTTAAAGTGGAAGGTGACTACATCGAATTGATTCAGCTTCTGAAAGCGATTGGAATCGCACAAACCGGCGGCCACGCCAAAATGCTCGTTGACGAGGGGATGGTACTCCGAAACGGCGATCCGGAATTGCGTAAACGCGCCAAACTAAAAGCGGGTGAACGCATCTCGATCGAAGAATACGAGATCGTACTGGTGTAAACAAATTACAACAGGGCCTGGAACTCTTTTTTCAGGAACTCCACGGCAATCTCCGTGGGCAGCGTACCGACTTCTGCAATGATCTCGAAGATCTTGGATGCAAGTTCTGTACCGGTGGCCGTAGCTTCCAGTTGGTTGCCGGCAACATTAATGATCTTCAGGGTTTCTTCCTTCGAATCGCGCACCATGTTCCATCCCTGCACGGAAATGAATAACTGCTGTGCGACGTTGTGGTCGTATTCTTCCCGAACGGCTTTTAATAATTCAGCCTGCATGGCTTTAGCCGGAAGTCCGGGGTTGTGATGACGCATCACCAGGCTTCCGGGGTGAATGCGTTCCATCAGCAGAACAGCGCGCTGGTAGGCTTCCATCCGGCTCGGGAGAAAATAACTTTGTCGTTCCTTTTTAAGTTCGATCTGTAAGTTGCGGAGTTCCTTTTCGGATTGTTTGCGCAGGAACAGAACGCTTGTCAGAAAAACGGCTCCTGCCGGAATGAGTATGAGTGCTACCTGAAATAATATGTCCATCGTTCGTTTTTTACAAAGATAGAATTCTTCTTTTTCCAAAAGTAACACGCATACTCACACCGAAGCCTGTTTTTTATCGCAACAGGTTTAAATGTCCTGCATATTCGTGACGTTTGTCGGTATCGATCTCCCTGAAAATGATCTTCCAGGTATATACGCCTTCTTTGACGATCCGTCCGTTATAAGTACCGTCCCAGCCTACGGATGCGTCATGTGATTCCCACACGATTTCGCCCCAGCGGTTAAAAATGTAGAGCTCGTAACTCTGGATGTCATACCCGGAATGGAAGATCGGAAGCCATTGCTGGTTGTACTCATCATTGTCCGGGGTGAAAGTATTCGGTACATAGAAAATGAGTTCTTCTTTGATCCGGATATTCAGGTAAGCCGTATCCCGACACCCGAAATCATTGATTGCTACAAGTTCTACCGTATAGTTGGTCGAATGCGATTCCGGGTAAAGGTGCGTCGGGTTTACAACGTTCGAAGTGACTGAATTATCACCGAAATCCCAAACATAGGAGGTCGCGCCGCTGGATTCGTTGGTGAATTCCACTTCCGTGTCGATGGACATCATTTCAGTCTTATCCGCACTGAAATCGGCTACAGGATCAGGACCCACGCAGATGTAATCGGGCATTGTCATGTGATCCGTACATCCGAGCGGAGTTACCAGCTGCAGGTCCACGTCATAGCAACCCGGTGCAGTGTAAGTGGTGCTCGCTGTTGTGCAGTCGTTGAGGTAGTCACCGTTGCCGAAATCCCATACACAATCCGAACTTCCGGCGCCTGAAAGGTTGGTGAACGTTACATCGAACGGTACGCATCCGATCAGCGTGTCTGCGACAAAGTCGATCTGGGGAACATATTCGATGAAAATATCGGTAGACTGTGTTTGCGTCTCGCAGTCATCCTGGATAGTTACCGTGTAGGTGATCGGTGCACCTGGTCCGTCCGTAAACTGTGCGTTGTTACCCATCCCGTTATCCCAGGAATAAGAATAATTACCCGATCCGCCGCTCGCTCCGGAGGAAACGGTAGCCGTTCCGTACTCGCAAATGGTCGTATCCGGGGTAATCCAGGTTGCCATCGGTGTATAAACCACAATATTCGTAGTTTGGGAATCCGAGCAAATATCCGTGATCGTATACGTGATCGTGTATGTTCCCGGACCTGCCACGGTCGGATCGAAAATTCCGTTTGTCGCATCCGTGATGCCTGTGCCGGACCATACGCCGTTCGGATCTGCCCCGGTCAGTTGAACAGGAGCACCGTTGTGACACTGGTTTGGTACAGGTGTAATGCTTGCATCGACTGTTGCGCCAACGATGATCGTTTCGGAATCACTGCTTCCACAGCCGCCCGGAGTTGTATACGTAACGGTATGCGTTCCCGGTCCTGCCACGGCCGGATCAAAAGTTCCGTTCACCGCATCGGTAATGCCGGGTCCCGCCCAAACGCCTGTCGGATCCACAGCCTGTAAGTTCACGGCAGCATCTGTTTCGCAAAACGGTCCTGCCGGCGTAATGGTCGGATCCGCATAAGGTTCCACGAGAATGGAGATTGTTTTTGAGTCGGGGCACGGACCGCCGATTGAATACGTAATAGTATGTGTACCGGCTCCTGCAACGGCCGGATCGAAAGTTCCGTTTGCCGCATCGGTAATTCCGTTACCCGACCAGGTTCCACCCGCCTGTATGGCAGTCAGCGTAACGGCAGGCGAATTATCGCACAGTGAAGCCTGCGGATTGATGGTCGCATCTGCGCGCGGGTTAACAGTAATGGTTTCAGTATCGGAATCCCCGCAAAGGCCGGCGATCGTATACGTAATGGTATGTGTGCCTGCGCCTGCAACTGTCGGATCAAAAGTTCCGTTTGTCGCATCCGTAATTCCTGTTCCCGACCAGGTTCCGCCGGGATTTGCAGCTGTCAGGTTAAAGGGTGCGTCGTCGTCACAGAACGGACCTGCCGGACTGATCGTCGGGGCGAGGTATTGTTCCACGGTGATCTGTGAAGTTTGCGTATCCGGACACATGCCGGGAATGGAATACGTAATGGTATGTGTACCCGGACCCGCCACGCCCGGATCAAAAGTTCCGTTGGTAGCATCCGTAATGCCCGTACCGGACCACGTACCACCGGCTTGTACACTGGAAAGGTTGAATGCCGGGTCAATATCACACACGTTCCCCTGCGGGTTGATCGTTGCATCTGCATACGGTACAACTGTAACAGTTGCCTGGTCTGTGTCGGTGCAGCCGTCGAGATTGTCGACGAGCAGGGTGTAGGTTGTGGTCGTCGTTGGCGAAGCATTCGGCGTGTAACTGTTGGGGTTGTCCAGCGACGCGGGGTTATCCCAGCTTTGGGTCGTTCCGTTGCCGGAGCCCTGTAACTGGACGACATCTCCCTCGCAGATCGTGAAATCCGGGCCGGCATCGGCCGTGGGAGGATTGAAAGCAAAAACAACCGTATCGATGTAGTTCGCGCAGGCCATTCCCTGGTAAGGGATTACATTCACGCCGTAAGTTCCGGGTGCATTGATCGTGATCGTTTGGGTGGTCTGTCCGCTATCCCAAAGGTAACTTGCGGCTCCGGCCGGTGCGATGAGGTTGATCGGGAAATCGCAGTCTTCCGTTCCGGTGATCTGCAGGGCCATCGACTGGCAACTTGCATCCACAAAAGCATACCCGGAGTGTCCGCCAAGCGCACAGTCACCCACGGTGAACTGAACCGTTACGTTCGTCCCGATATATGCCGCGAGTGGGATCATGACGGTAGTCCACGGTAAGTAGCGCATACCGCCGCCGTTTGACCATCCTGGCTGTCCGTCACCGGCATAGGCCTCGTAAGATCCGCAGGAAAGCGAATTGCCGGCCTGGTCGTACACGCGAACCCGGAAATAGGGTTGCTGGTTCACCGTGTGTCCGGGGTCTTCCAGTACCACGGCGTAATTCAGGAGCAGTACCGCGTCGGTAGCTGATACCTGGAAAGTTTGAGTTAAAATAGCGGCGTTGTACCCGGCTTCTTCGAAGTCGCCGAGCAAAGCACTGCAGGATCCGCCGGGGTACACCATCGGGAAACCTCCATTCACGTCGGTTCCGCCCGTAACAATTGCATGTTGATTGTTCCCCGGAAGGGAAGTTCCGCCCGAAGAGACGGTACTGTAACCCGGTGAAGGCGTGATCCCCGTTAAGGAATAGGGTGCAGTTCCCGGGACGGTTCCGCGTTCGAGTACCCAGTTCGTGAAATCGCATTGTTCGAAATCAGGATTCGTACACGGGTCGCCGGCAGCTTTCGGGATTGCTCCGCCGTGATCATGCGGTTTGGGATTCTTTTCATGAGCCACGAGGTCAAAGAGTTGCGGACAACTCATGTTTCGGAGTTCCGTAACGCTTTCCTGCGTTAACTGGTGTACGTATGCGGGGTAATCAAATCCGGATTTATCCGTCAGCAAACGGGCGATAAATCGTTCTTTGACCAGGCCGAATGCATGGACACTGAGTGTGGAAATGTATTCTTCACGCTGGTCGGCCGAAAAGCAATTCGGGTCCAGCTGATCTCGTACTTCGGCATCGACTGACTCGAAATTCAGATTGTCCAGAACAACCTGTTCGAGTGGTGTGATGTCTTCCTGTGCCCGAAGCGTGAAAATGAATACCGGTAGGATGAGTAATAGTAATAGGGTAACCTTTTTCATCATAGCAGCGAATTAGTGAAACAACAACAACTAAAAATAAAAGTATATTAATTCAACGACAGATTGAAATAAAAGTAGCCTGAATCAACGGAAGAAATTGTTAAAAATCAAACTTAACTATCGTATTAGTTTTTGTTTCCCCTGATTTATAAGCCTTATGCGTGAATAGTATTTTTTATTAAAAAATGATAAAATTTCTGTGTTTCAGGCGTTAACCGATGTTAATTTGAAGGTAACGGATTGAAAAATTTAAACATTATTTCATTTTTGGTTATTAAATTAACATCTGGATGGATTCAAGTTGTTTAAAGTCATAATGCGCGAACAGCTTAATGAAATGTAATTGATTGGATTAAGTAATTTTCCAGTTGAAGTTAAAAGCGCTGCATCCGGAGCAGATTTCATTTTCCGCTTCCAGTCCATGGTAATCACATTGCGCACATTTTCCGCGTTCAACATTGATATGCAAGACGCAGAACTTCGCATCGCTATGTGACATCGCAAAGCGCTTGATTAATAATTTAACGGCCCGGATCGGAGCTTGCCTCTTAAGTTGCAGCAGTTCGTGTTTTTCTTGCAGCGAAAACACAGGAATCTCATAGCTAACTTCCGGATTACATCGTTCGCAGGTTTGTTTCATGTCGGAATGTGAAATATCTAATTAACTTAATCCATGAAATTCGAATCCTGCTGCTCGTTTAATCGTTCATTCAGCGAAATGTGCTTCCGACCAACTTCCCCATGCCGTTTAATGCTTCACAACTCTTCCGACTCCCGTTCCGGAACCAGTCTGCAAGCGGAACAGGTATACACCGGATTCCAGGGTAGAAAGCGGAACCTGTTCGCCATTCACGATAGTTTGTGCAGCGACTTGTTTGCCTTGTGCATCCAAAATGATCAGGTTTGCGCGCGCTCCCTCGAATCGAACCGTAACCTGATCGTGAGCAGGATTCGGAGCAATACTCAAATCGATGTGCGTGTGTTCATCCACGGTTAGGAAATCCACGTTAAAGCAAGCCGATGTATCTCTGCATAAAGTCACTGTATTCTCGATAATCGCTGCATAGCTTCCGTTTACTGCCGGGGTGAAACTCGTTCCCGGTTGTCCGGGGATCAACTGGCCCGTCGTACAATCGATCCATCCGGCCACTTCGCCGGAAGTATTCACTGTAAGTGTTCCGTTTCCGTCGTGCGTCACCGTACCCTGCGGAACCTCGTTAATGATCAGCGTTAGCAGCACAATGGAATCGCAGCCTGCTGCATTTGGAATGGTATCGTAGTAGAAACCGCTGAAAGAATAGGTTTGCCCGGTTTGTTCCCAATAATAAGATCCGCACGCAGTTGCAGTTACGATGGATGAGGTGGGCTGCGTAATAGTCAGGTCAAGCGTGATAATCGAGTCACAGCCTGCTGCATTCGGAATCGTATCGTGGTACGAACCGCTGAAAGCGTAGGTCAGCCCGGTTTGTTCCCAATAATAAGATTCGCAGGCAGCCGCAGTTACAGTGGATGTGGTGGGCTGTGTGATGCTCAGGTCAAGCGTGACAACCGAATCACAACCTGCTGCATTCGGAATCGTATCGTAATAGAGTCCGCTGGCTGTATAAGTTATACCCGTTTGCAGCCACTGGTAAGCACTGCAGGCACTGACGGACGAGGTCGACGCGCTCGGCTCCAGGATCGTCAAATCAAGCGTAATCACCGAATCGCAGCCCGAAGTATTCGGAATGGTATCATTGTATAAACCACTCACGGTGTAAGTTTCACCTGTCAGTGACCAGGTATACGATTCGCAGGCTTCAGCCTGTACCGAAGAACTGGTGTGCTGACCAATAGTAAGGTCGAGTGTCAGAATGGAGTCGCAGCCGTAGCTGTTTGTTAGGGTATCCGAATACAGACCACTGGCGAAGTAAGTTTCACCGGTTTGTGCCCAGAAATAGGAAGTACACGCCTGTTGAACGATCGGTGGCATATGCGCAGCATAAACCGTGAGTTGCAGTGTTACGAGACTGTCACACCCCTCTATGCTGGTAAAAGTTTCTTCATAGACTCCCGTGGTGGTGAGGTTTTGAGTACCGAAAACGTAAGAATCTCCTTCACAAATAGCAGCCATATCGCTTGTTTCGTAGGCATTTTGCGAACCAATCGCTGTAAGTACGGCACCCGAGGAAACCCAATTGGATGAAGTTCCGTTCAGAGCGAAGTTCATCAGCGTACCCGGATTCGATCCTGCCAGGTCCGGAAGAAAAGTAAAAGAAGGGTTATTACCTGCTGCGGTTCCCCGGTTAAAACTGTAGTGATGAATCAGGTCAGTTTCGTTTCCGGCCGGTACGCTATTCATCATACTTCGTATTTCACATTCTTTCCTGGCCGAATTCCAGATACGTACTTCGTCCATTTCTCCTGAAAATAACTGAGCACCGTCGGTACGGCTTCCAAGTGTCATGGTATTATTGGTGCCGAAACTGGATGCACCGCCTGAGCTACCGGTCTGGAGCACGCCGTTCACATAAATCAACGGTAGCTGAACGGAAGCATCCCAGGTTGCTGCGATATGTGTCCATTGTCCGAGTGGCGGTATGATTATGCTGGACGTATAAGTAATATTAGAAACCTTTACATAGAAAAGTAAATTGCTGCCGGAAAGGAGCAACGTGGCAAAATTGCTGCCATCTTTCTGCGCATAAAAAATACGACCGGGCCCGTTGCTCTGAATTTTAACCCATGTTTCGAAGGTAAAATCGTTGTTTGCAAGATCGTTAAAAACGGCTGGCAATGTGCAGGCAACATAATCATCGGAACCGTCAAAAGAAAGACCGTTCAGTTGCAATTGTGTCGATGCAAAAAAAACCGGGAATACTATGGCCAGTGCTAACAGGGCGTGTTTCATCGTATTTGTTTATTGATGCAAATATAGGTGAACTATGGAAATGGTAAATAGGTGGAATATTTTTTATTTCGACTGATTCAAATTGATGCTTAGTCCCCAACAATTGGTCTTGATCCAAGAGTAATATCCTGTCATAAAACTGTCAGAAAGAGAATGAAAATCAGAATGAGGTAAAAACAAAAATGAGAAGCGTCATTCTCATTCTGCTTCTCATTCTGTTTTTGTGCCCACGACTGGATTCGAACCAGCACACCTAGTGGCACCACCCCCTCAAGATGGCGTGTCTACCAATTTCACCACGTGGGCTTGGGGGCACAAAGATAGCTATTTTTTGAAATATGCTACTCCACAACACACTTTTTTGTAAATATTTTTCGATACTTCGCCCGCCAATAGCGTATCTCGCTGAATTTGATCACTCCTGGCGCGAGTACTCTACTCGTGCCCGCCCCATTCAAAACCCACACTCACACTCCACACCCACACTCCACACTCTACACTCAAAACCCACACTCACACCCACACTCCACACTCACACTCCACACTCACACTCCACACTCTACACTCAAAACCCACACTCACACTCCACACTCCACACTCCACACTCACACTCACACTCACACTCCACACTCCACACTCCACACTCACACTCCACACTCACACTCAAAACTCGCACTCACACTCACACTGCCACCTCATTCTGCCCACCCCGAAGTCTTCGATCGAAGTGAGAAGTGCTTCCGGGGTGTTTCCTGAAATTATCCGTGATCACGTCCCCGGAAGGCTGCCCGGACTCCTGCTCATTATAACGCAGGTCCTGTTTGAAGGCCAGTTTTCGCATACTGCCCGTCTCCAGGGTGTAATGCCCGAACTCCTCGGTCACGACGCCTTTTAATTCGTAAATACCTTTTCCCTGGAACGGGTACCGGCGGGCAAACTCCGGGAAGTGCACCGAGTCGATAAAATCTCCGTTATAATCCAGCCAGGTGCCGAAATACATGTGTTCCCCGCCTTTGGTACTGGTCTTCTTGACCGCCACCAGGTAGCCGTACATCTTAACGATCAGCCCGCAATGCTTTTTTAGTTCGGCTACTTTCACATCTCCCTGCGGCTTTTCGGAACTCAGGTCGAAAGGGTTGCGAAGTGCAAAGCCAAGTAGTTCGAGTTGTTCGAAACTCGCTTCGAAAGGATCTTCGTCCAGCTCGGGAAGTTCGAATTTGCGTGCTTCCGAACGAAACAACATTGGTTGCCGCTGCCGTTCACGTACTTTCCCATGATGCATATACGCTTTCCAGAAAAGTTCTTTCCGGCTCTCGGGGAAATCCCGCAACGCACCGATCCGGATCAGTAAGTGCAACTGCTCGGGAGGAATAAACAACCGTTGGACCAGTTCTTCGAAACTCCCGAACGGCCCGCGCCGCCTGCGCTCTTCGGTCAGTTCTTCGATCAGCCTGCTCTCCAGTCCGCTCACCAGTTCAAAGCCGAGGTAAATGATCTGTCCGTCAAGACGCGTCTTGATCCCCGAACAGTTCAGGTGCGGAGCCTCGATCTGCGCACCCAGCATCCGGGCCTCGTGTACATACAACTCGGTATGGTAATAACCGCCGAAATTGTTGATCGTCGCAACCATGTATTCCAGCGGATAATGGGTTTTGAGGTACAGGCTCTGGTAGCTTTCCACGGCATACGAAGCGGAATGTCCCTTGGAAAAGGCATACCCCGCAAAACTCTCGATCTGTGTCCACACGTCCTGCGTATCCTGCAAACTGTAGCCGCGTGCCAGGCAATTCTGGTGGAACTTTTCACGGACGCTTTGGAACTCATCGCGTGAACGGTATTTGCCGGACATACCGCGTCGCAAAATGTCGGCTTCGGCCAGGGTGAGTCCCGCAAAATGGTGGGCAACCTTGATCACATCCTCCTGGTAGACCATCACGCCGTAAGTTTCGCGCATGATTTCTGCGAGTTGCGGATGTGCCTGCTTGCGGCGCTCCGGGTCGCGGTGACGAAGGATATACTCCCGCATCATCCCGGAATTGGCAACACCCGGGCGAATGATGGAACTGGCTGCCACCAGTCCGAGGTAGGAGTCTACCTGCAACTTGAGCATCAGCATGCGCATGGCGGGCGATTCCACGTAAAAACATCCGATCGCTTTCCCGGTGCGCAATACGGACTTGATGCGCTCATTGTTCTTGAAGAACGCGATGTTGTGAATGTCCTCCGGCGGATTGTGAGGCTGTGTTTCGGAAACGATCTCCAGGCATTCCCGGATCTTCGAAAGTCCGCGCTGACTGAGCACGTCGAACTTGTACAGGCCGACGTCTTCCGCTTCCAGCATCGAGAACTGGGTGGTGGGAAGGCCTTTGGGCGGATGAAAAACAGCCGAATAACAGGTCAGCGGCTTTTCACTGATGATGATACCGCCCGCATGAATGCTTAAGTGGGAGGGGAATCCCGCAATATACTTGCTGTAACGCAATACGAGTCTGCCTGTTTCGTCGGCCT
Organism: uncultured Flavobacteriales bacterium; assembly: GCA_964389755.1. Classification (GTDB taxonomy): domain Bacteria; phylum Bacteroidota; class Bacteroidia; order Flavobacteriales_D; family Crocinitomicaceae; genus JBBSUQ01. Next base: position 15,296 of record CAYMEW010000032.1, read on the forward strand.
GGCCTTCGGAGACTTTCCCGCTGCTTAGCAGGTCGATATCTTCGGCCGGAAGTCCGAAAACCTTGCCCATCTCCCGAACGGTCGCACGGAACTGGAAGGTGTTGTAAGTACACAATAAGGCCACGTTCGGGTATTGCTCGAAGATATGGGCGATCACCTCGTCGCGGTCTTTCCACGAAAAATCAATGTCGAAATCAGGCGGATTGCGGCGGTACAGGTTAATGAATCGCTCGAAATACAGGTCGAGTTCGAACGGGTCCACGTCGGTAATCTTGAGCAGGTAAGCGATAATGCTGTTGGCTCCGCTGCCCCTTCCCACGTAATAGAATCCGCGCGATCGGGCATAGGAAGTGAATTCCCAGGTGATCAGGAAATAAGATAAATAGTCTTTTTGCCGGATGATGTCCAGTTCGCTGTCGATCCGCGTATGAATTTCCGGGCCGGCATCAGGGTAGCGTTCCGGCAGGTTTTCCTCACAAATACGGCGGATCAGTCTGTAATCTTCTTCTTTACTGTCCGTAAAGGTCGCTTTGTTGCCGGGAACGGCTTCTTCCCCGAAGTCAAAATAGACGGAACTCTCCGCCAGGATATGTTGGCTGTTACGGATCAGTTCGGGGAAATATTCAAAGTGTTTCTCAAGCGTTTCCCGGTCCGTAAAACAGTCTTTTTCGGATGCCTGTCGGTCCTTCGGAAGTCGTGAAAGCAAGACGTTGTTGTCGATGGCGCGCAACAGGCGGTGAGCGTTAAAATCCCGTTTCCCGCGAAAGGTCATGGGCTGCAAAATCACTCCGCGTTTGATCAGCTCTGAACGGTCGGCCGATACCTGCAACCTGTTCAGGTCCCCGATCGCAAAACCGGTCCACTCGTTTGCCGACAGTTCGTCGGGTTGCTTTTTCCAGGGATAGATCACGTGGCAGTCCGGTAGAAAAGGTGCACGCACGGGGAAGGGCGCTTTGCTTTGCAAATGTTCGGAAAGCAGGGCGTTCATCTGTTGATACCCCGCATTGTTTCGGGCGAGGACCACGTACATACAGTCCGTTCCGTTTCGAAAATCGATTCCCACACAGGCAGACTTCCCCAGTTTGGAGGCCTCGCGGATGAATCCGAGTGCCGCCGACGTGGAGTTGATGTCGGTAAGCACGGGTTTGTCGTACGCGTTCTCTGCAAAGTACCGGAGTACTTCTTCCGGGCTGAGAATGCCGTACCTCAGGCTGAAATGGGAGTGGGCGTGGAGCATGACGATGAACTTTGGATTAAATGCGACGGTTGGGTAAAAGGGGAGGGGGCTCGCCTGTAAATGGATTCCACCGGCCGATCGAACGGGCTTCCATACCGACGGCACGCATCACGGCGCGATCCCCGAAACGGGTGCGAATGCGATCCAGGGCCTGGTACAGGTTGTGATAGCGTTCCGGGTTCTCGAACAGGCTCATCTGCTGGTTTCCACTCACGAGTTCGCTGAAACGTACCCCGATCAGGCGCACGAGCAGACGTCGGTTGTAGAGTTTTTCAAACAGTTCGTTGACGCGTGGGAGTATTTCGTGGTCTGCTGCCGAATACGGGATTCGCTGCTGCAATGATTTTGTCTGGAAATCGGAATAACGGATCTTCAGCGTGATGCAACCGCTCAGCTTATCGCCCTTGCGAAGCTGGAAAATGAGGTTTTCGGCCATCGCGATCAGGATTCCCCGGAGTTTCTGAACGTCGATCGTGTCGCGGTCGAAGGTACGTTCCGTGGAAATACTTTTGCGCTCACTGTACTGGATCACCGGCGTGTGGTCGATGCCCTGCGCGCGTTGCCAGATCACCGTACCTGTTTTTCCGAACACCCGTTCGATGAGTTCCACGGGCATTTCCTGCAGGGTTTCGATCTTGCGAACGCCCAGGTTACAGAATGTCTGGTAGGTTTTCAGGCCCACCAGCGGGATTTTTCGGATAGAAAGCGGTGCCATGAACGGCTTTTCATGACCGTGGTTTACCTGGAGTTTGTTGTTGGGCTTGGCCTCGCCCGTCGCGATCTTGGAAACGGTCTTATTCGCAGACAGTCCGAAGGAAAGCGGAAGCCCCGTCTCCCGGATGATCCGTTCACGCAGTTCGGAAGCATACAGCATGCAGTTGTGAAAACGGTCCATGCCCGAAAGATCCACGTAAAATTCGTCCACGGAAGTTTTTTCGTACAACGGAACACGCTCGGCAATGATCTCGGTGACCATCCGCGAAAAGTTACTGTACGTTTCGGAGTTTCCCTTGATGACAATGGCCTCCGGACAGCGTTCCCGCGCCATTTTCATGGGCATCGCCGAGTGGATGCCGAACTTACGCGCTTCGTAACTGCACGAGGCTACCACACCCCGGTCGGTCACCCCGCCGATCAGGATGGGCCTTCCGTTTAACCTGTTGTCGGTCAGTCGTTCACAGGAAACGAAAAAGGTATCAAGGTCGATATGTACCACAGAGCGGTCTGTCATAGGATTTTCAAAATTGAGCGCTCCGCAAAGATATAAAATCACATTAGAATGATTAAATATTAATCAATAATTGATGTTAAAATAATCGTACTAATAAGCTTTTCCGAAGCACTTCCCACTGCTGGCGCGAGTGTCCTACTCGTGCCCACACTTACACTCTTCACTCACCCCCACACTCAAAACTCAAACTCACACTCACACTCCACACTGAAAACCCGAAGTCTTCGACCACAGGAAGAAGTACTTCCGGGATCATTCTGCTTCTGCTGCTGGCGCGAGTGTCCCACTCGTGCCCACACTCACACTCACACTCACACTCACACTCCACACTCCACACTCCACACCACACTCACACTCCACACTCATACTCACACTCAAAACTCAAACTCACACTGAAAACCTGAAGTCTTCGACCGCAGGAAGAAGTACTTCAGGTATACTGCACAAGTATAGCATCAGTATAGTAACGGTATAGCACAAGTAATGATACTGTATTATCTGTACCTGTTTCAAACACTTAGTGAATATTTTAACAGCATTGCCGCTTGCCCCAAAAGTTACCCAAACGTTAATTCTCGGGCTCCTCAAACACTTATTTTTCAACAATCAAAATAATCTCCGTACCTTTGCACCCAATTTTTATAAATAACTGAATGACATTTGAGGAACTCGGGCTAAAGAGTGAGGTGCTGAAGTCGTTACAAGAACTGGGGTTTGAAGCACCTACTCCGATCCAACAAAAAGCCATTCCACACCTTTTGGGTGCTGAAAGTGACTTTGTTGGTTTAGCTCAAACTGGGACAGGTAAGACCGCAGCGTTTGGTCTTCCACTAATTAATAACATCGAAAATCACGCACGGACGCCGCAGGGCCTCGTTATCTGTCCGACACGTGAACTCTGCTTACAGATTACAAAAGACCTCGAGGTATTCGCAAAATACCTGTCGGTCAAAGTGGTTGCCGTTTACGGCGGCACCGATATCCGCAAACAGATGGCCGATATCAAGAAAGGAGTATCGATCGTGGTGGCAACACCCGGCCGACTCTGTGACCTGATCAAACGCCGCGCTGTTTCGCTGGCCGACGTGGAATACGTCGTGCTCGACGAAGCGGATGAAATGCTCAACATGGGCTTCAAGGAAGATATCGACCTCATCCTCGAAGCGACTCCCGAATGGAAAAACGTATGGCTTTTCTCGGCAACAATGCCCAAAGAAGTCGCGGAAATCTCCAAAAATTACATGGACAATCCGCTCGAAGTATCCATCGGACACAAGAACCAGAGCAACGAAAACATCGAACACATCTATTACTCGGTTAAGGAAAAAGACCGCTACGGCGCGCTCAAACGCCTAATCGATTTTCACCCGGATATCTACGGACTTATCTTCTGTCGTACGCGACACGAAACAGCTTCCGTGGCTGAAAAACTCGGGAAAGAAGGATACAGCGCAGAACCCCTGCACGGTGATCTGTCGCAGGTTCAGCGAGATCGCGTAATGGAGCGCTTCCGCAACAAAAGCATCCAGATCCTCGTGGCTACCGATGTGGCTGCACGCGGTATCGACGTGGATAAGATCACACACGTGATCAATTACAACCTCCCGGACGACATCGAGAACTACACCCACCGAAGCGGACGAACTGCCCGTGCCGGTCATAAAGGTCAGTCGCTCGTACTCATTAATACCCGCGAAGGCAGCAAGATCCGTGCAATCGAAAAACAGATCCGCAAGGAATTCACGAAGGGAACAATCCCCGGACCGGAAGAGATCTGCGAGATCCAGCTGACTAAACTCATCAAAGGCGTTATCGAAACGGAAGTGCGTGAGCAGAACATCGAAAAGTTCATCCCGATGATGATGAAAGAATTCGCCGACCTCACCAAAGAAGAGGTGATCAAGAAGTTTATTTCCGCAGAGTTCAACCGCTTTATCGAATATTACGAGGCAGCAGGCGATCTCAATGCGCAGGCTTCCGGTAAAAAAGAACAGTTCGAAGACCGCAAGAAAGGACGTGAGCGTCGTGACGATGGTGTGGAAAGCGGGAAAACACGCTTCTTCGTCAGCATTGGTAAACGCGACGGACTCAACGCCGGCGGATTACTCCGACTCGTTTGCGATAGTGCGGGTGTGCGTTCGGCAGACATCGGCCGCATCGACATCATGCCGTCCTTCTCCTTCTTCGAGGCCGATTCCGATCAGGCAGACCGTCTGCTGAAAGAAGTCAACGGAGCTCAGTACGAAGGCCACAAGGTCAGCATCGAGATCACCAAACAGAAGCCCGATAATAACCAGCGTCGCGGTGGCGGTGGCGGAAAGTTCCGCGGTGGAAGAGACGGAGGTCGAAACTTCGGCGGAGACAAGCGTAAAGGCGGCGGAAATCGCGGCGGTTACGGAAAACCCTTTAAAAAGAAATCCTATTAATTTTTCCTGAATACTATGGAAATCAGAAATATTGCAATCATTGCACACGTTGACCACGGAAAAACAACCCTGGTCGATAAAATGATCGAGGCCGGAAGCGTTATTAACGAACGGGATCGTCCCACAGGCGAACTCATCATGGACAACAACGACCTCGAACGCGAACGCGGGATCACGATCGTTTCCAAGAACGTTTCCGTGACCTACAAAGGAACGAAGATTAACATCATCGACACCCCGGGTCACGCCGACTTCGGTGGTGAGGTGGAACGCGTACTCAACATGGCGGATGGTGTGTGCCTCCTCGTGGATGCCTTCGAAGGACCGATGCCACAAACACGCTTCGTACTCGGAAAAGCGCTTTCCATGGGGATCAAACCCCTGTTGGTAATCAACAAGGTCGATAAAGACAACTGTACGCCCGATGAGGTGCACGAAAAAGTGTTTGACCTCATGTTCGAACTCGACGCCAACGAAGAACAACTCGAATTCCCGACCATTTACGGATCTGCCAAGAATGGCTGGATGTCTGATGACTGGAAGAAACCGACCGGTACCATCGAACCGCTGCTCGATAAGATCCTTGAGTACTTCCCGCCGCGAAAGATCGAGGAAGGGAACACGCAAATGCTCATCACTTCGCTCGATTATTCATCCTACGTGGGACGGATCGCGATCGGTCGCCTGAGCCGCGGGGAACTGAAAGAAAATCAGCAGGTAATCCTCACCAAGCGCGACGGAAAACAGGAGAAACACAAGATCAAAGATGTCTTCGTGTTCGAAGGACTCGAAAAGATGAAAGTTTCTTCCGTACAGGCAGGTGATATCTGCGCCATTACCGGGCTCGAAGGTTTTGAGATCGGTGACAGCGTATGTGATGCAGAGAACCCGGAGCCGCTTCCGTCGATCGTTATGGACGAACCGACCATGAGCATGCTCTTCTCCATTAACGATTCGCCTTTCTTCGGAAAAGAAGGCAAGTTCGTGACTTCCCGACACATCCAGGAGCGCCTCAGCAAAGAACTCGAAAAGAACCTCGCACTGCGCGTGGAAGAGACTGATAAAGCAGATAAGTGGGTCGTTTTCGGCCGTGGGGTACTGCACCTCTCCGTACTCATCGAAACCATGCGTCGCGAAGGCTACGAGCTCCAGGTGGGCCAGCCGCAGGTGATCCTGCGCGAAATGGACGGTGTGAAATGCGAACCGGTCGAGGAACTCACCATTGACCTTCCGGAAGAGTTTTCAGGCACTGCCGTGGAAGCAGTGACCAAGCGAAAAGGAGAAATGAAGAATATGGAACCGAAAGGAGAACGCATGATCATCCAGTTCCAGATCCCTTCACGCGGAATTATCGGGTTGCGTAATTACCTCCTCACGCAAACGGCAGGTGAAGCAATCATGACCCACCGTTTCCTCGAATACCAGCCCTACAAAGGCGAGATTCCGGGACGTCTGAACGGATCGCTGATCTCCCTCGAACAGGGAACCTCCATTCCGTTCTCGCTCAACAACCTGCAGGAGCGCGGTAAATTCTTCATCGCACCGAACGAAAATATCTACGAGGGACAGGTGATCGGGGAGAACTCCCGTGCCGGAGACCTCTGTGTAAACGTAACGAAGACTAAGAAAATGACCAATATGCGCTCTTCCGGTGCAGATGATAAGGTACGCCTCGCGCCACCGAAGATCTTCAGCCTGGAGGAATGCCTGGAGTACATCCAGTCAGACGAATACGTGGAAGTGACACCGGAGAACCTGCGTATCCGGAAGATCCTGCTCAAAGAAACAGACCGCAAGCGCGCCGGTAAATAATTCAGGCGCCTGCATAAAATACGGGGAACCCAAAATCGTTTTTACAGAAGAACGGTTTTGGGTTCTTTGTTAATTAGCTGTTGAAAACAATTGTTAACACTGTTAAATGCAAAACTGAATTTTAGTAATTTTCAGTAAAATCAAAAATGTATGTTTGACGAAGAAGACGACGACTTTTTTGAAGGAAACCTGAATGAAGACATCGATCGCTTTGAGCGTTACCTGAATGGCGGAGATCCCTTCTTCCTGGATAGCGACAAACTGGAAATGATCATCGATCACTTTTTGATGAACGCCCAGTACAATAAAGCGAACCTCGCTGCAGAATATGCAATCACCCAGTTCGGGTACAATATCATATTTTACGTTCGGAAAGCACAGGCTATGTCAGCACTCGGGCTGCTGAAGGAAGCACTCAACCTGCTCGGCATGGTTGAAAAATGGGAATCGCCTTCCTGCGAGTTCCTGCTTACCAAAGCATCACTGTTCTCCCAATTGAGAGACAGTAAGCAGGCGATTCGTTTCTTTAACGAAGCCCTGCGCGTGGCAGAAAAAGAAGACCGCGACGAGATCTACATGGATCTTGCCATGGAATACGAGAACCGGAACGACTATAAAAATGCCCTGCGCGTACTGCGTGAAGCCCTGGCCGCCAATCCGAAGAACGAAGCAGCCATCTATGAGATCGCTTTTTGCTACAACCAGCTCGGAGATTTTGACAATGCCATCAAGGCTTACACCGACTTCATCGATGAAAATCCGTATTCCTTCACATCCTGGTATAACCTCGGAAACGCCTATTCGCAGAATAACGATTTCGAAAAGGCAATCTGGGCCTACGATTACTGCATCCTGATCAACGAGGATTTCGGTCCCGTGTACTTCAACATGGGAAACGCATACCTCTCGGAAGAGAAGTTTCACGAAGCTATCGCCTCCTTCCGCAAATGCATGGAACTCGACGGGGAAGATCCAGTGGCGCTCTGTTACCTCGGGGAAGCATACGAACAACTGGGGGAACTCGACGAAGCAGCGACCAATTACCATGAAAGCCTCAAGCTGGCCCCGATGTTTCCGGACGCCTGGCTCGGGCTGGGTATCGTGGAGGATCTGCGCGGAAACATGACCGAAGCAATTCGCCTCATCGAATACGCCGTGGACCTTGATCCCGAAAATGCCGGTTTTTACCACGTACTTGCCGGTGCGTATGAAAAGGCCGGGCAAACCACACGGGCGGAGGAGAATTACATTAAATCGCTGAGCCTCGACAGCAAGGACGAGGATTGCCTCATCGCATACATGGATTTCCTCTCGGATATTTCACTGTTGCTCGCCCGCGACTACATTCAGAATTTCCTTTCACTCACCGATGAGAACCCGGTGGCAACACTGCTGGAGGTAAATATCCTCTATAAACTCGGTGAAAAACAGGAAGCACTGCACAAGTTCACGCAGATCGCATCCAAGAACGTCGAAAAGGCACGGGAAATATTTGACCTGAACGCCGACCTCCTAAACGTACCAGAATTTGTACATTTGACGGAAGAATAAATAAAACCTATGAATTTCGAATTACCTTATATACCCGAACGGTCTGTGAAACCGCGTAAAAAGGGACTTACCATGATGATGGATAAAGGACTCAGTGTGCGAGAAGCAGAAGATTTTATCCAGGCTTCAGGTCACCTGACCGACGTGGTGAAATTCGGCTTCGGTACGGCTTACGTAACACAGGATCTTGAAAAGAAACTGGCTCTTTACCGCGAAGCGAACATCCGACCGTATTTCGGCGGGACGCTCTTCGAAGTGTTCCATGCACGCGGTAAATTTGAGGATTTCCTCCGCCTGCTCGATAAGTACAAACTCGACCTGGCCGAGATCTCAGACGGTTCCATCATCATCAACCACGATGAAAAATGCGAACTGATCCGGCGCCTGTCCAAAGAACGTACTGTTTTGTCCGAAGTAGGGTCCAAAGATTCCGGAATTCTTATCTCCCCCGGGAAATGGATCAAGATGATGAGTACCGAACTCGAGGCCGGATCCTGGAAAGTGATCGCAGAGGGGCGCGAAGCCGGAAATGTCGGTGTTTTCCGTCCGAACGGTACCGCACACACCATGCTGATCAACAAGATCATCGCCCGTGTCAACCCGGATGACATCCTCTGGGAAGCTCCGCAGAAGAACCAGCAGGTGTGGTTCATCAAACTCTTTGGAGCTGATGTAAACCTCGGGAACATTGCACACAACGAACTCATCCCGCTGGAATGCCTGCGACTCGGGCTGCGGGGAGATACTTTCTTTGACTTCCTGCCGGACGATTACCGTGAACGACTCAAACAGGTCAACTCCGAAGAGGACGAAGAGGAAGAACACGAAGAAGAAAACCGTTAACTTGTTTCACAGAGCCGGAGAATTCACAGGACATTCAGGGGCCGTTTATGCCTGCCTGACCGATGGGAATTACCTCTATTCGGCATCGGCGGATAAATACGTCGTACGCTGGAAGATCGATACCTTTGAACAGGACAATTTTGTGATAAAAACGAGTGAAACGGCCTATTCAATGGCTATTAACCCGTCACAGAATGAACTTTGGATCGGTCTTTCAAATGGAGACATACACGTGGTGAACCTGGATAGTCGTAAAGAAATCCGTTTTTTTAAACAACATCAGTCCGCCGTTTTCAGCCTGTTTTTCTCCGAACGTAAACAACAGATTTATTCCGCAGACGCTTCCGGGAATCTCGCCGTCTGGGATGCCGGAGATCACAGCCTCCTCGTGTACCTTCCTTTCGACTGCGGGAAGATCCGTGACGTGGCGATTAGTCCCACGAAAGATCACCTCGCACTGGCCTGCCAGGACGGAATGATCCGTGTGCTCGATACCGATAACTTTAACGAATTACTTTACTGGGAGGCCCATGAAAACGGGGTGGGAAGCCTTGCATTTCATCCCGTACACGATCACATTCTGCTGAGCGGTGGCAAAGATGCGCTTCTCAAAACCTGGGATTATCCCAAAATGAAAAGACTGAATGTGATTCCTGCGCATAATTTCATGATCTACGACCTCCTGTTCATGGGTGATAACAAATACCTCGTAACGGGCAGTCGTGATAAATCCGTAAAGATCTGGGACGCCGAAACACAAATTCCACTCTTAAAACTGGATACGCAGGCCCGCGGGCATCGTCATTCGGTAAATGCACTGGCCAAAGTTTCCGAAACGGCGTTCATTTCCGCATCAGACGATAAAAGACTGATTCTCTGGAAAACCGGTGAATCCATACACGCACTTAAAAGCGAAGAATCATGAGCGTTGGCCTGATCACCACGATCCTCGTGGTCTATTTCATGGTACTGATCGGGATTTCCTGGCTGACGGGCCGAAATTCGGATAGCAATACATTTTTTACCGGCAACCGGCAAAGTCCGTGGTACCTCGTTGCCTTTGGAATGATCGGTGCTTCCCTGTCCGGCGTCACGTTTATTTCGATTCCCGGTTCCGTCGGAAATCCGGCGGTGCAATTCAGTTACATGCAGGTCGTTTTCGGTTACCTGCTCGGATACATCGTCATCGCATTTGTGCTGTTGCCGCTTTATTACCGGCTCAATCTCGTATCGATCTATACCTACCTCGAAAAACGTTTCGGTATTTACTCACACCGCACCGGTGCTTTCATCTTTCTGGTAAGCCGTGTGCTGGGCGCTTCCGTGCGACTGATGATGGTTGCCAACGTTTTGCAGGCTTTCCTGTTCGACGCCTGGCACGTTCCCTTTGAAATGACCGTGATTATTTCCATCGCGTTAATTTATGTCTACACTTACAAAAGCGGGATCAAAACGATAATCTGGACGGACACGCTGCAAACGTTGGTAATGCTCGTGGCAGTGATCGTGATGATCTTCGTGATCGGAAACCAGCTTGACCTCTTCGGGCACGGCCTGATCAATTCCGTTGAAGACAGCGGCTGCTCCAAAATGTGGTTCACCGATGATCCGAACGGGCGCAATTATTTCTGGAAACATTTCCTGGGAGGTATGTTTATCACCATCGGAATGACCGGGCTGGATCAGGACATGATGCAGAAAAACCTCACCTGTCGAAACCTGAAGGATGCGCAGAAGAACATGATCGTCTTTTCGATCGTACTCGTGGGCGTGAACCTGCTTTTTCTCGGGCTCGGTGCATTGCTGTACCTGTACAGCGGACAAACCGGCGTCGGTGCAGGAGTGGATAGTTCCGACCTGCTTTTCCCGGCCATTGCGCTAGACAGTTCCACCGGCGTTACGATCGGTATTTTATTCCTGATCGGCCTGATCGCAGCAGCTTATTCGAGTGCAGACAGTGCCCTTACGGCTTTAACGACGAGTGTTTCCTACGACCTGCTGTCGCTGGATAAAAAAACCGATGAAAAGAAGAACAAATTGCGCCGAATCGTACATATTTCCATGTCGGGAATCCTCATTGCGGTGATTATCTTACTGAAATACACGACTGACAAAAACGCCATCGACCTGCTGATGACGCTCGCCAGTTTTACGTACGGACCGCTGATCGGCCTGTTCTTTTTCGGGATCATGACCAAACGAACGCTTTGGGAAAAGATCGTGCCGGGAGTTTGCCTCGTTTCAGCCGGGCTCACCACATTGCTTTGGTATTTTTCAGCCGGCGGACCGGGAGTACCGAAAGGAGAAAGCGGCTTACTGGGGAATTACGTTTTTGGATACGAACTGATTATCGTAAATTCGCTTTTAACCTTTGTTTTACTTCTTGTAGTCAGCAAAAAAAGCAGTATTTCTCAAAATTCAGGGTATGAAATTAATACTTGACGACCGTTCCGACAGCTATCGCTTTGCACCGCTGACGCTCACACGCCCGGTTTCGGAACTGCGTACGGGAATCCTGACCAACAGCGAACGTTTTCAACGCTTGATCCCGGGCGCGGACATTTCGTACCGGACTTTACCGTATTTGCAGGAAAAATTTCCCCTGGAAGAAAGTAAGGATGCACTGAGCGTTTCAGCAACGCTTATTCCGAACAAGGCGTTTATAACCGCTTTGCTTGAGTTACGGGACGATCAGGTACTTTTAAAAGGTGAAACCTGGCTTGCTCAAAAAGGTACAGGATCCGAAAAGGTATTTTTTGAAGAGGAACTGATCATCTTACAAAACCGCTGGGACCTGTTTCAGAAAAATGGAGAAATACTCGCACAGGATTTTGAATTGCTTACGCGCAACCGCGCATCTGAAAAACTGTCTGCGAGCAATACGCTGATCGGTGACCCGACGCGCTTATTTATTGAAGAAGGTGCGAAGGTAGAAGCAGCTGTGATTAACGTCAATGAAGGGCCGGTTTACATCGGTAAGAACGCCGAAGTGATGGAAGGATCCCTGATTCGCGGTGCGCTTGCTCTCGGTGAACATGCCACACTGAAACTGGGAACAAAAGTCTACGGCGCTACCAGTATCGGTCCGCATTGCAAAGTTGGAGGAGAGGTGAGCAATGTTATTTTCCAGGGATACAGCAACAAGGGACACGACGGTTTCCTCGGCAATAGCCTGATTGGCGAATGGTGTAATCTCGGAGCCGACACGAATTGCAGCAATCTGAAGAACAATTATGGAAACATCCGCACGTATTCGTACGAGGCCGGTCGGGAGGTTCAGACCGATCTGACCTTTATGGGGCTGAGCATGGGCGATCATAGTAAATGCGGGATCAACACGATGTTCAACACGGCAAGTGTAGTCGGTGTGTGTGCCAATATTTTCGGTGCGGACTTTCCCCCGAAATTCATTCCGTCTTTTACCTGGGGAACCGCGGATCGATATGATCCCGAGCGCGCTTTTGAAAGTATTTCGAACATGATGGCTCGGCGTGGGAAAACACTTGGTGAAGCCGACAGGAACATCCTTCATTTCCTCTTCGAACAGGGAAAATAACCGCCAATTTTTCCGAAATCTCTGCGTGGCACAACCTTTGACCCATACAGAGGCATCCTGAATTTCCCGTTTTTACAGTACGGCTTTTTTAACGGATCAAACAAAACTGTCAGTCTGACTGTCATAATTACAGAAAAATGAACGATAACTTCAAAGATATACTGCACATTTCGCAGGGCATTGATGAAAATGCCGAATTCATTCCGCTGCTTACACCTGAAGAAGAGGAGAAAATGAACAGCCAGGAATTTTCGGAAGAACTTCCGATCCTGCCCTTGCGCAATAACGTACTTTTCCCGGGTGTTGTGATCCCGATCACTGTCGGGCGCGATAAATCGATTCGCCTGATCCGCGACGCCAACAGCGGAGATAAGATCATCGGCGTGGTGGCTCAAAAAAACCAGGAAGTTGAATCGCCGGATTTCCGAGATCTTTACAACGTGGGAACAGTTGCCCAGATTGTCCGTACACTGAAAATGCCCGATGGTAGTTCAACGATCATCATCCAGGGAAAACGCCGTTTTACCATGGATTCCGAAATCCAGAACGAGCCTTATATCAAGGCGAAAGTCACGATGCTCGAAGAACGCAAGCCGGATCGCCACATCAAGCATACGAACCTGCTTTTCCGCAATATCAAGGAAATGGCCATGCAGATTATCCAGGATAACCCGAACATTCCTTCGGAGGCTTCATTCGCGATCACCAATATCGAATCGCCCCGTTTCCTGATCAATTTCATCACTTCCAATATGAATGCGGAAGTTCCGAAAAAACAGGAAATCCTGGAAGAGCAGGATATCCGGCGCAAAGCGACGATTGTGCTCGAGCAGTTATCACTGGAGGCCCAGATGCTGCAAATGCGTAACGAAATCCAGTCGAAGGTTCGGCGAGACATGGACCGTCAGCAACGCGAGTACTTTTTACAGCAACAGATCCGCACGATCCAGGATGAACTTGGCGACAATCCGCAGGACCAGGATATCCGGGAGATGCACGAACGCGCCGAAAAGAAACTCTGGCCTGAAAAGGTCGAGAAAATGTTCTTCAAGGAGCTCGATAAATTGCAACGCATGAACCCGCAGGGCGCGGAATACACCGTACAGCTGAATTACCTCGACCTCGTGCTCGACCTGCCGTGGAACAAATATTCCAAAGATAAACTGGACCTCAACCGTGCGCGCAAAATACTTGAACGCGATCATTACGGACTCGAAAAGGTGAAGGAACGCATCCTGGAATACCTGGCGGTTTTGAAACTGAAAGGAAACATGAAGGGACCTATCCTTTGTTTTTACGGCCCTCCGGGAGTCGGGAAAACTTCACTCGGCCGTTCGATCGCAGAAGCTTTGGGCCGCCAGTACGTGCGTATGTCGCTCGGTGGTGTGCATGATGAATCCGAAATCCGGGGGCACCGTAAAACTTACATCGGTGCGATGCCCGGACGCATTATTCAAAACATCAAAAAAGCAGAGACCAGTAACCCGCTTTTCATTTTGGATGAAGTGGACAAACTGGGGAAAAGTAATCATGGAGATCCCTCTTCCGCTTTACTGGAAGTGCTTGATCCGGAACAGAACCACGAATTTTACGACAATTACGTTGAAACGGAATACGATCTTTCAAAAGTACTTTTCATCGCAACGGCCAACAGCCTGAGTACGATCCAGGGACCTCTGCGCGACCGGATGGAGATCATCGAGGTGAACGGATACACGGTCGAGGAAAAGATCGAGATAGCCAAACGACACCTGATCCCGAAACAACTCGAAGAACACGGTATCTCGAAGAAAGAATTCAGAATCGACAAGAAAACGATCGAAAAACTGATCGAGGAATATACCAATGAATCCGGAGTCCGCGGACTGGACAAGATGATCGCGAAACTCGTACGCAGCCGTGCGCGACAAATCGCGATGGAAGAGGAATATAACGTGAAGGTTTCAACGGAAGACCTGTACGGTTTTCTCGGAACCGGACGTTCGCGAACGAAATATGACAACAATCGCGTGGCGGGAGTCGTTACCGGACTGGCCTGGACAAGTGTGGGAGGCGACATTCTGTTCATCGAATCCTCGGTTACCAAAGGTAAAGGCAAACTGACGCTAACGGGGAACCTCGGCGATGTGATGAAAGAATCTGCGGTAATTGCCCTTGAATACCTCAAAGCACACAGTCACTGGCTCGGACTCAAGCAGGAACTGTTTGACAACTACAACGTTCACATTCACGTGCCGGAAGGTGCAACCCCGAAAGACGGTCCGAGCGCCGGTGTAACGATGCTCACTTCGCTCGCCTCGGTATTCTCGCAGCGCAAAGTGAAGAATAACCTCGCGATGACTGGTGAAATCACACTGCGCGGGGAAGTGCTTCCGGTTGGAGGGATCAAAGAAAAGATCCTGGCTGCGAAGCGGGCAGGTATCAAAGAGATCATTTTGTGCGAAAAGAACCGCAGCGACATCCAGGAAATCCGCGAAGATTACCTGAAAGGACTCACGTTCCACTATGTCAAAACAATGCGTGAGGTGATCGATATCGCGCTGACGGAGGAGAAAGTAGAAGAAGCGTTATTGATCGAATAATTTGACGAATCATAAAAAGAGAATAGCCGGTTTTGTTTGAATACCGGCTTTTTTAATGCAAAAAAATCGTCCGCCAAAATTGACGGACGACCTTACGCTGTATGAAAACACATTACAGAATCGCCATTTCAACCCGCCGGTTGATTTGTTGGCCGGCTTCTGTGTCATTACCAGCCGCAGGACGGGATTCACCGTAGCCTTTGGCCGTAACCCGGTTTGCCGCAATACCCTTTGCCAGCAGATAGGCTTTAACGGCATCTGCGCGTAGCTGTGAGAGGTTTCTGTTGTATTCGTCCGAACCTTTGTCGTCGGTATGCCCGCCAACCTCGATCCGCATGTCCGGGTTTTGCTGAAGGATTTCAACCAGGCGATTGAGTTCCGGATACGATTCTTCCCGAAGGGTCGCTTTGTCATAATCGAAAAATATATTGTTTAGCCTGACCACCTGCCCGGTTTCGATCGGGACGAGGTAGAGGTTTACTTCTTTTTCGCCGAAGGCCTCCAGGTCTTTCAGATCTATGTTCTCGGACACCGGGATGAATCCTTTTGCTTCCGCCCGGAACCCGTAATTCGAACCTTTTGCCAGTGCGATCTGGTAACCGTCTTCACTGGTCGAATAAGCAATCCCGATCTTTTCTCCGGCCTCGAGGTTCTCATAAATGATCTCGGCGTTGATCACTTCATTCGTCTTTTTATTGAATGTGCGTCCCTTTACAAGTGTGACCGGGTCCGGTTTGGCAGTTTCTGCGAGCTGAATGCGGTAGTAATCGAGTCCGCCGGAGCCGCCTTCGATGTTGGCTACCAAATACGCATAATCGCCTTTGGCCGAAAGGATGTAATAGGCGTCCCAGGCGGCGGAATTAATTTCAGGACCGAGATTTTCGGGATCGCTCCAGTTGGTCCAGGTGTCGTCGAGGCGGTGCGTTACGTAAATATCCGAGGAACCGTATCCCTGGTGACCTTTGGAGGAAAAATAGAGTGTTTTACCATCAGCTGCCATGAAAGGGGCGAAGTCCGTTGCAAAGGTGTTCACATTTGCCCCGATGTTTTGCGGAGTTCCCCATGTATTATCGTCTTGCAGCTCGCTGACGTAAATATCGTTGTATCCGCGTCCTCCCGGCTTATCAATGCTCATAAACAGGTGCAATCCGTCGGTAGTTAGATGATAGGTTACATACCGGCTGTTGTTTTCATACCCCTGAATGATTTGTTTTTCGGGAATGCTCCATTGCCCGTTTCGTTTTTTCGCGAGTGATACGCCCGCGCCTCCCGGAGTTCCGTCCTCTTTGTACGTATTTCCGAGCAATATGCTATTTCCGTCGGGAGAGACGGAGATCACGAAATTGTGCGATTTGTTGTTCAGCGGTGCGTCGGCGCGCTGAGCTTTTTCCCAGGATCCGTCAGCCTGTAAGCGGGAAACGAAAATATCACTGTAATCGGCGCCACCGAGGTTTGTGGGATTTCCTTCCACGGTGATGAAAAGGGTTTTCCCGTCCGGTGATATACAGGGTTGCTTTTCCGTGTATTCCGTATTGATGTTCGGTCCGAGGTTTTCGAGTTTAAAACCGTTTTCAGGATTTTCCACGAGTTTCATGGTCATTTTGCGGCGTTTAACCCGGATATAGTCGACTTCCACACTCATGCGGTTACTGACGGAAACCCCGAGTTTCGGCCCAATGTATTGCAGGTTTCCGGATTCAAACACTTCTTTGCCGTTCACAAGATAGGTGATCTTGTCACCGCTCTTTTCAATGGACAAAATATTGTATTCTCCCATTTGATTGATTCGCTTTTTCTTTTGCGCGGTCCAGGGCATGATCTGGCGGGCATTGTCCTCGCGGAACCCCTTGATGATTGACTGACCGTTCGAGGAAACCAGGAATATGTAATAATCGTCATACGAGTCGAATCCCCAGGAAATGCCGTAACCGTAATTATCCACGCCGGAGGTTTGGCGCACCTTCATTTCGATCGAATAGTCGTCGTTGGGATCGACAGGAAGATAGGTGGTCAGGTCGTATTCGCTGGTAGAATTGGCGCTCACGCGATAAACACCGTCGCTTACCTGCGTGGTAATTTTTTCGGACGAACTTTCATTCCAGTTATTGTGGTTATCGTCAAAGTTTTCTTCCCAGATCTCGTATTCCTGGGCATGGGTAGTAGCTGTTGCGAGCAGCAGTAAACTTAAAAGAATGCGTTTCATAAGGTCATTTTTGCGTTGACCCAAAAGTACTGCGCACAACGCCCTTCAGGCAATACGTAAAATGCCGTATCCTGAACCGGGATTTGTAAAAAAAATGCTTACGCAGTCGTTTTTATCCGTTCGTGTTTCGGTACGAAAAAGAGGAATAGTAAACCGAGCACGAAGAAGACGGCTACCGAGATCACGGAGAAGCGCATACTGAGAATAGATTCCGTAAAGCCGAAGAAGAAGGTTCCGAGTACGATCCCGATCTTCTCCGTAACGTCGTAGAAAGAGAAATAACTCGCGTGGTCCTGTGTTTGCGGCAGGTATTTACTGTAAGTCGAACGCGAAAGTGCCTGCACGCCTCCCATTACGAGTCCCACGCAGGACGCAAGAATGTAAAACTGCATGGGCGTGCGCACCATGTAAGCAGCCATACAGATCCCGATCCAAACGATTACCGAAAGTCCGAGTGTGCGGACATTCCCGAGTTTTCCGGAAAGTCGTGACATCAAAAAGGCGCCCGCTGCCCCGAGAATCTGGATGAGCAGGATGGCAAGGATAAGCCCCGAATTATCTTCCGGGTCGGGCCAGGCGATCTCTTTTTTGGCAAAAAGCACGGCCATCAACATGACGGTCTGAACGCCGGTATTGTAAAAGAAAAAGGCAAAAAGGAAACGCTTCAGACGGTGTGTCTTGCGGAACTCGGCGAAAACGAGTTTCAATTCGCGGAAACCACGCCACAAAGCACCTCTTTCCGGTTTGCGGCTGTATACGTTATTCGGCAAAACCGAATAGGTGATCTGGCTAAAGCCGATCCACCAGATACCGACAAGTACGAAGCACCAGCGCGTTAGTTCACCTTCCGAAACAGTGATCATAACGAGCGAAATGATAAGTAGGATCATGCTGCCGATGTAGCCCATACTGAATCCGCGTGCCGAAATGCGGTCATGATCTTTCGGATCGGCGATTTCGGGCAGATAGGCGTTGTAGAAAACGAGGCTGTTCCAAAACCCGATACTGGCCAGGAACACCGATAGCATACTCCATTCGAGGTGGGCCGGATTGAAAAAGTACAATGTGATACAGGCTGCGGCGCCGAGGTAACAGAAAAACTGCAGAAAACGCTTTTTATTCCCGGAGTAATCCGCGACTCCGGAAAGCAGTGGCGAAAGAATCGAAACAACCAGGAACGAGGCCGACAAAACGTATGAAAAAAGTACGGAAGAGGAGAGCGTTGCTCCGAAAAAATCGACCGTTACCGTTTCACCGGGGAGCAACTTTTCACGCTCGCCCAAATACGCTTTCGTGGTAACCGTATCGTAGAAAATGGGAAAGACTGCTGATGAAATAACGAGGTTGTAAACCGAGTTGGCCCAGTCATAAAAGACCCAGCCGCGGATGATCTTTTTATTCCCTTTTTCCATAGTAGAATGCTATTCTTTACCGTCGACGTAATCCTGCAGGTAGCTGAAGCGCGGCATCAGTTTCCCGAATGCGTCGGTTTCCTGCGCCCGCTCGATAATGGCATCCGGATCGTCGCCAAACAGTGGGGTAAGTACGTTTTTGATCAGTTCGTTCCCAAAATCCTCGGAAGCATCTTTGGGGAGTTCACACGGAAGATTGTCAATAGCCATCACTGCGATCGCACCTTCTTCCCGGAAGTCGGTTTCTGCATTTGTCTGCGCATCAAAACCGTAAATCGGGTCTGCGACTTTACTCGGACGGATGGTTGAGGCAATCGGGCCGGCAATGTCGCAGGAAATATCAGCGACTACCTTCAGGCGTTTGTTGGACTGCAGATCTTCCAGCGTCAGAATGTACGGGGATTTATTGCTCCAGAAGTGGCAGGGAATGTACATATCCGAATGCTGTGCATAACGGTTAAAAACGCTTTTGTAAAGCGCCGGTTCCGCATAGAATTCCTGCTTGTTGAATGGTTTTCCGTCTTTTCGGGCGTAATAATCTTCCGCCTCGAGGTGGGTGTAAACCGGTTCGCGAAACTCGTCATTCAGGTATTCCTCCGGGGTCACTTCCTTGATCGGGAGCATGTCCAGTATCTCGCGTGCACCATGGCCAACCCGTCCGAAACCGGTTAATACGAGTCGCATATTTTTGGGCAGTACGACCTTGCGAAGTTCCAATTCCACCTCCTTGCGGTCATGACAATCGTGCGCGGCTTTCAGTTCGTAGAGCCCGGTTTTGAGCCCGAAGGTCAGGAATGCGTTGTAGCACCCCACAATTCCGGCGTAGCGCCCGAAGCCGATCAGCCGTTTGCCGTTTTTATCTTTGATATTTTCGTAATCGATCAGTTCGATCTTCTTTTCAAGTATCGTTTGCAACAGCCTGCGGTTATAGGGCTGCTTTTTGATCGTATGCGAGAAGAACATGAATTTTTTTTCAGGAATGAGATCCTCCACGTTCACTTCTTTTACGCCCATGATCAGGTCGCATGTGCTCAGGTCCTCTTCCATGCGAATGCCTTCGGCGCGGTAAGTTTCATCAGCAAAGGCGCGGATCGGACTCGGTTGAACGATGACCTCCACGTTCGGGAATTTTGCCATCACCAGTTTGCACTGCCCGGGAGTTAAGGGAACGCGTTCGTCCGGTGGAACTTTTCCTTCTCTGATAACACCCACTTTCCATTTATTCATTCCTTCGCTATTTTAAAGGTTCCTTTAATAGATAATTGTCAATAAACTCACGAATGCAGCCGTGACCGCCTTTCTTCCGGAGTATGAGGTCCACGTTTGCCTTTACCACGTCCATGGCGTCCGAAGGACAGGCCGAAAAACCAACCGCCTGAATCACTTCCAGGTCGTTGATGTCGTCACCGATAATGGCAGTTTCCGCCAGTGTCACACCGATTTTCGCGCACAACTCTTCGAGGATCATCTTTTTGGGTTCGCGCGTTACGACGCAGTGCTGGATCCCGAGTACTTCGGCGCGTTTTTCGACCATCCCGGGTTTGAATCCGGAAGAAATGATCGCCACGTTAAAGTCACTGCCGGTCAGGTGGCGGATGGCCATGCCGTCTTTCGTGTCGTAACGTTTGATCTGGTCGCCGCTTTCGGCGAAATACATGCCGCCATCGGTCATAACGCCGTCCACGTCCAGGATCAGCAGGCGAATTGCATCGAGTTTCTGCTGCCATTCGGGAGTCAGCGCTACCTGCTTAAACAGCAGTGCGTGCAGGTCTGTTTCATATTCTTCGGCGACGGCTTCGAGGTCGTAAACGGTGAGTTCATTCACATGGTCCACGTCCATATCGTTCAGAAAATCATTGAAACTGATCCCTGCACGTGCGCAAAGTCCCCTGATATTTTGTTCGAGTTGCATTTAAACGATTTTATATCCGACGCTTTCGGCTACCGGTCGTAAAGACGCCAGCAGAGCCCTGAACTCGTCGAAATTAAGTTGTTGCGAAGCGTCACTTTTAGCCACTTTCGGATTCGGATGCGCTTCAATAAGCAATCCGTCGATTCCCATAGCGGTGCATGCGCGTGCCAATGACGGAACACCATACGCATATCCCATGGCATGACTGGGGTCGAGGATAACCGGAAGGTTTGTATGTTCCTGCAACCAGGCCACTCCGCACAGGTCAAGGGTAAAGCGCGTATTGAACTCAAAGGTTCGAATCCCCCGCTCGCAGAGAATAACCTGGTCGTTGCCTCCGGATAGGATAAATTCGGCCGCCTGCACGAATTCCTGCAGGGTAGAACCGAAGCCGCGTTTGAGTAACACCGGTTTTTTAACCTTTGCGCAGGCACGCAGGATTCCCTGGTCGTACATAGCTTTGGCACCGATCTGGATCACGTCCGAATACTCAATGATATCCTGTACGTGTGATGCATCGCGGACTTCGGAAATAATATTGAGTCCGTAGGTTTCCTTCATTTTAACCAGCAACTTCAGCCCTTCGATTCCCAGTCCCTGGAAAGAATACGGACTCGTACGTGGTTTGTAACATCCGCCGCGGAGCGTGGTCAGGTTCAGTTCTTTGAGCAATTCGGCCGCAGAACGGATCTGTTCTTCCGATTCGACGCTGCACGGACCACCGATCAGAACCGTGTTTTTTGTATTACCACCGATGGTGACATCCCCGATCCGTACTTCGCGTGTCTGATCCAGATATTTGCGGGAAGCCAGTTGCATATCGTTCGGGAAGACCCAGTGTGCTTCTGTGAGCGTGGCGATCTCTTCCGGAACTTCTTTCATACCCGATCCGGAGATCAGGATGTGTTTATCCTCCTGCACAATGTGAAATGCATTGATCTTTCGGGCAATGGATTCCACCTCCTGCGGGGTGACTGATTTTTTCAAATGAAGAATCATAATTCGCCTTTTATAAGGTTCACAAAGGTAACAATTCCAACGGCAAATTCCGCATCGTCCACCACCGG
Source organism: uncultured Flavobacteriales bacterium (assembly GCA_964389755.1). Taxonomy (GTDB): domain Bacteria; phylum Bacteroidota; class Bacteroidia; order Flavobacteriales_D; family Crocinitomicaceae; genus JBBSUQ01. The sequence goes on from CAYMEW010000032.1 coordinate 37,128, forward strand.
GAGGTAAAGAACAGGGAAGGGGGCATGCTTGATTTTCTGCAGAAGTTCAACGACCGTGTCCGAACTGTTAATTGTCAGGGGATTGCGGTTGATCATTTCATGGACCGGGATGTTCCGAAGGTCTGAAATATGACTGAGCAGGGTCCGGCGCACATCAGCGTTTGAAATAATTCCTGATAGCTTATGATCGTCTTCGAGCACCATGCAAAAACCGACATTTCCCTGTTCGATGCTGCGTAAAACCTGTTCGAAGTTCAGATCTTGACTGACCACGTAAGGCGTTTCGGAGAGCGGTATCATAAAGTCGCTGATCGCAAAGGATGATTCCACATCACGCTTGGTAAGGTTCATCAGCGCATTGCCAATGCTTTTCTCACGAAAGAGGTAGGAGCCGCTCACGGATGTAGTAACACCCATGTTACGCAATATGAAAGAGACTTCCGCATTGACACCGCCGTCCACATGGATGCTTTTGGCAGGGAAGAGTTTGCGAAATTCCCGGATCTTCCGGAAGTTGACCGCATCGAATTTTCCACCGCTTTGTCCGGGGATAGTCGCCATGATCAGGATAAAGTCCAGGTTTTCAAACTGCCCGAAAACGGAAACAGGTGTCGGTGTGATCACGGCCAGGCCGAGACGGGTGTTCTTTAATTCCGGGAAACGAAATCCGTCCGGGAGGTTTTCATACTGAAACGTAACGTATTCCACCGGCGTTTCGCGGAGCAGGAAAATGTATTTTTCAGGATCCTCCGAAATGATATGCAGGTCAATCGGGACCTGTGTCTGTTTACGGATCTCGCGTATGTCATCGAATACCTTCGGATCGTCGTTACAATCCACGTGGAGCAGGTCAACCTGGTGACTGACAAGGTCTTCAATGACTTCGTGGAGCGGACGGTTCGGGTCGCTGTATATGGAGGCTGAGATTTTCATTACAAATCATTGACTTTTATGATCGGTTTGAATCGGGTGTCGGAAATGTAGAGTGCACAGGGTTTCTGCCTGAACAGTGTCTCATTTAATGCTTGCTGCAGATCGATCAGCAACTGCCGTTCGTGCGGAGGCAGAGAAAGAATTTCGTCCGGATTACTGGCGATCAGGTACAGGTGGTAGCTCTGCTGACCTTCCAGTAAGCGAATGCTTTGCGCCCTGTTACCGGTGAGTTTTTTTTCGCGCCAGTACTCGGCGAGTTGCGTGGCTTTTTCTTCATTGGCCCTGTCTGCGAAAAAAACCGTCAGGTTTCCGCCCGTCACCTTATTTCCATAGCCGGATGAGCATGCGGTGATCAACGCAAGCGTCAAAAGTAAGAACAACCCGGCAAGCTTTTTCTTCATGTAGTACAAAGATAAAGTTTGTTTTGTAGCAGGCTCTAAAATGAAAAAAAAAGAGGGACTGCAAGCAATCCCTCCTCATATAAATTGGTTTTCTGTCAATTAGAACTTGAACGAAAGTCCTGCGTTCAGGATACCACCCTGGCCGATACCAAGCCCGAGGTTAGCACCGATGTTATCCGTAAAGAAGTAGCGCAGTCCCAGACCAAGTTTAGCGGCAACAGGAATAATGCTTTTAATGGATTCTGCCTGGTAGTTCGGATCGGTACTTGAGAAAGAGAACGTACGGTTTCCGTAACCCATACCTAAAACTCCGTAGAAGTCAACTGCATCGTTGTCAATAAAGTGGTAGTTGAACGTTACCATGGCGCCGACTTTCTTTGTTTTATAAGTGTAATCGTAAGTACGATATACAACATTCCCACTTTGATCGTACTCTTGGGATTCCTCGGAAAAAGTCAGAGTTGTGTTGTTAAAACCGATGTCCAGACCCAGACCTACTTTATCTGTGAGCAGGTATTCCCCACGCAGACCTACCGGACCGGCTCCGCTGATCTTAATGTCCTGCTCCATGCCTGAGTTGGCATAAAGGCTTTTAAAGGCTGTAGAGTAAAGGTTCGGAAAACCGTAGTAAATATCTACACTTACGTTTCCTTCTTCAAAGACCTGTGCAGAGGCCTTAGAAAATGTGGTTAATGTTGCCAGGGCAACCAAGGATAAAATTAGCTTTTTCATTATTCGAAATAATTAAGTTTGAGGCGAATGTACATTTATATTTTATTAACAGATATCGTCTCCTTAAAACTTTATGAAAAAATTAACGAACGTTATTCCTGGTCGTCGGGGTTTTCTTCTTCACTAAAATCCAGTAGTTTAACGGCAGGTACGGCATTTCCTGCAATTCCGCGAATCGAACCGTGCATGTCGATAGTATTGAGCAATACTTTTTCAAGTTGTTTTTCACGTTGTTTCCAGATGCGTTGCAAAGATCTTTTTTCGCTTTCCAGGTCGGCTTTCATTTGGGTAAAACCCTCGACGATCGCTTCCACCTGCAGACGAAAGGTATTCCCGGTGAGGTAATCGTAAAGCATGTGCATTTTGTCACCGCGATTTTCCTGTGACATCATGGCGTGGCTCAGTTGAATAACGGACTCACGCAGAACCATGCACAGCCCCTTGAACTCATCGTAGGTGCATACCCAGATTCCTTCGCGCAGTCCCATGCGGTCCATGTCGCCCGGCAATGCATCGGTGATAAGTACCCCAAGGTTCGCTCCGCGCACGCGAATGTCTGCTTTGAACTTTTCGATCCAGGACGGCTGAAAATCTTTGGTACGCTTGCTTTCGTAATAGATCGTGCCGCAATTCTGGCGGGTGCGCGTATGGATCACCTGTACGCAGTCGGCGCCGCGCGCTCCTTTTTTGACTTCTTCGATATTGTCGAGCGGAAACTGTTCGCGCAGCCATTCTTCGATGGCCAGTTCCTGCACTTCACCCTGTAACTGCATCGAACCCTGTTCCTGCTTGCGTTTCATTTCTTCGGTCAGCTTTTTCTGATCTTCGAGTTGCTTTTGCAGTTCGCGAATGCGCAATTCGTTCTTGTTTTCTTCCGTCCTCCGGATTTTTTCCTTCTCTTCGGAGATGAGTTTATTCAGTTTGGCCTGGCTTTCGGCTTCAATGGCCTCTTTGAGTTCTTCTTTTTCGCGTTTCAGGCGCTCTACCTCCGAACGGGTCCGGTTGAGTTCTTTGAGCTTCTCCGATTTTTCATTCAGTTCCTTCTGAAGTTCGCTGAACTGTTCGGCCTGTTCTTCGGAAATTTTTTGTCGCAGGCGACTGGTCAGTTCGGATTTTTCCTTTTTGAGTTCGCTTTCGAGGCGTTCACGGAAAAGTTCGTTCTCGCGTTTTTTGCGTTCTTCAAATTGATCTTTTGCTTCGGCCAGTTCGCGTTCTTTGGCTTCGTAATGCGTTTTGAACTGCAGTTGTTCCTGCTGATAACGCGTTTTGATCTTTTCCTCAAGTTGATGCGCCAGGATATCGTTCACGTCGATTTGTGAACCGCAGTTTGGGCAACTTATGCGGGTTTGTTCCGATGACATAACTGAATACGTGTTTGGGTGAGCGGATTAAAGATAAAAAAAGGGAACCGAAGTTCCCTCATATTATTTTTTGAAATTTCGGATCGTTTTTTCGATGATGTGAATGCAGTCCCGCAACTGTTCTTCGGTCATTACGAGCGGCGGGGCAAAGCGAATGATGTTTCCGTGTGTCGGCTTGGCGAGCAGGCCGTTCTCTTTGAGTTGAACACACAGGTCCCAGGCTGTGGAACTGTCCGGGGTATCGTTCACGATGATTGCATTGAGCAGTCCTTTTCCGCGTACTTTTACAACGAGGTCCGTGGCATCCACGATGCGTTGCATTTCGGAACGGAAGATCTTCCCGAGCCGTTCTGCGTTTTCGGCGAGATTTTCGTCGCGGATCACTTCGAGAGCTGCCACTCCAACGCGTGCTGCCAGCGGATTTCCACCGAAAGTTGACCCGTGCTGTCCGGGTTTGATCACTTCCATGATGTGTTTGTCGGCCAATACTGCTGAAACCGGGTATACGCCTCCCGAAAGTGCTTTCCCGAGGATCAGGATGTCGGCTTTCACGTTTTCGTGATCGATGGCGAGGAGTTTTCCTGTACGGGCAATCCCTGTTTGTACCTCGTCGGCAATGAACAATACGTTGTGTTTCTCGCAAACTTCTTTACAGGCGCTCAGGTATCCGTCGTCAGGAACATCCACACCGGCTTCTCCCTGGATCGGTTCCACGAGGAAACCAACGACATTCTCGTCCTTGATAGCCACCTCAAGCGCACCGATGTCATTGTAGCGGATCATTTCAAATCCCGGCGTGTAAGGGCCGAAGTCTTTGCGTGCATCCGGATCGCTGGAAAACGATACGATTGTGGTCGTACGTCCGTGAAAATTGTGTTCACAAACAATGATCTTCGCTTTATTCTCAGGTACACCTTTCTTTTCATAACCCCATTTACGGGCCAGCTTGATGGCGGTTTCTACCGCTTCGGCGCCGGTGTTCATCGGGAGTACCATGTCAAAGCCGAAATAGTCGGTGACAAATTTTTCGTAAACACCCAGTGTATCGTTGAAAAAAGCACGTGAAGTAAGCGTCAGCGTTTGTGCCTGTTCGGTAAGCGCTCCCACGATGTGCGGATGACAATGTCCCTGGTTTACGGCCGAGTAAGCGGAAAGGAAGTCATAATATTGCTTTCCTTCCACGTCCCACACATGTACGCCCTCTCCGCGGGCCAGTACAACAGGCAGCGGATGGTAATTGTGAGCACCGTAATTGTTTTCCAGTTCCATTAATTGTTCCGACGTCAATTTTTCCATCGTTGAATTCATCAGTTAAAAGATTTTTAGTGTTAAACGCACTCGTTGCGGAGAGTGTTCATCCTTTCCTCGTTAGCTGGGAGAGAAATCATCCTGATGCCGGAGCGGCTTCTATGCAAAGATAATTAATTCGGGGCAAAAGCGCAGGTTATCGGGCCATTATTAAAAGCAGAAATACTACATTTGCCGCAAAACGAATATTTCCAGGATGAAAAATACAGCTTTATCGCAAACCCATATTGAACTGGGTGCAAAAATGGTTCCCTTTGCCGGTTTTAATATGCCGGTTCAGTATGAAGGAGTAAATGCAGAGCACGAAACGGTACGCAACGCCGTGGGTGTATTCGATGTATCGCACATGGGCGAATTCCTGCTTACAGGTCCGGGTGCGCTGGACCTCATTCAGAAAATCTCGAGCAATGATGCTTCCACGCTCACGATTGGCCGTGCTCAATATAGCTGTATGCCGAATGGCAAGGGCGGTATCGTGGACGATTTGATCATTTACCGGATCAAAGAAGAACAATACCTGCTCGTTGTGAACGCTTCGAATATCGAAAAAGACTGGAACTGGATCAGTTCAAACAATACCTTTGACGTTGAAATGCGCAACCTGTCGGATGATTATTCGCTATTGGCAATCCAGGGACCGAAAGCCGTGGAAGCGATGCAGTCACTCACTTCCGTGGATCTTTCAGCGATCAAATATTACCATTTCGAAGTAGCCGATTTTGCGGGTATTGACTATGTAATCATTTCGGCAACCGGGTACACCGGTAGCGGTGGTTTTGAGATATATTGCAAGAACAGTGAAGTTCAGCAGGTATGGGACAAGGTATTTGAAGCCGGGAAAGCGTACGGAATCAAGCCGATCGGGCTGGCAGCCCGCGACACCCTGCGCCTCGAAATGGGCTTTTGCCTCTACGGGAATGATATCGACGACACCACCTCACCGATCGAGGCCGGCCTTGGCTGGATCACGAAGTTCACGAAAGATTTTATTGATTCCGATTTCCTGAAGAAACAGAAAGAGGAAGGCGTTTCCCGTAAACTGGTTGCTTTTGAGATGGTAGAGCGTGGAATTCCGCGCCATGATTACCGCATCCTCGATCAAAACGGGAATGCGATCGGAAAGGTAACTTCCGGAACGATGAGCCCTTCCATGAAAGTGGGCATCGGCCTCGGATATGTGACCCTTGAGCATGCTGCTTTAGATACGGAGATCTTTATTGAAATTCGCGATAAAGGAGTGAAAGCAAAAGTGGTGAAGTTGCCTTTCTATAAGAAATAATTCATCACATGAGATTTTAAACAAGGCGGCTTCTGAATGGAGCCGTTTTTTTTGGGGCGCCCCCTGCAGAGCGTGCTAAATACATGGTGCATCGAAGTATTCGCCGGCACTACGGCTGTACCCAGAACTATTAGTCAGAACTACAGTTGTGCTTTGAAAGTGTTTGTAAGTATTAGGGCGTGTCCTGAAGTGTTCGTGAGAACTACTTCTGGGGACGGCCTTTTCGCTGTAGCGTCCTTGCGGCACTGTGGCTGAACGATGTTCACCCCGGCGGGCTTCCGCTGGTCGCCGCCGGTTGCGAAAGTCAGCCCGACAGTCCCTCTGCGGCCGGCTGCCGCTTCTATGCCTCACGCGAAGGCGGTTTTGCCAATAACGCAAAATTCGTAATGCACTGTTCCTGAACAAGAATAGCCGTTTCTAACGGTTAACTCAGCGGCTTGAATCAGCGGATTTCAGGTAGATCGTTTGGTGCAGGTATTCGTGCGAACTATTGAACCACTTAAGTTGCTTTAATGAGCATAGCCTCTTACCCGGCACAGAGGCAGTTCTGCCAACAACTCAAAATTCGTAACGCACTCTTTCTGAACAAGAATAGCCGTTTCTAACGGTTAATTCGGCGGCTTGAATCGGCGGCATTTAGGTGGATGTATGATGCAGGTATTTGTGCGAACTATTGAACCACCTAAGTTGCTTTGCTTCAAAGAGAATAGCCGTTTCGTAACGGTTCGCTTTGTGGTTCGGAATAATAGTTTTCATCCAAATGGTTTGATAGACACGCGCATAATTAAACCTTCTACGGTATTTTCCTTTAATGAGGATAGCCTCCTGCCTGGCGCTGAGGTGCGTTTGCCAATAACTCAAAAATTATAACACACTGTTCCTCAAAAAGAATAGCCGTTTCTAACGGTTCGCTCAGTAGCTTGGTTCGGTGTGAATTTTTTATGGAGTAACTTGTTTCAAATGCACTTTTTGCTTAACTTAAATAAGAGTTACTTCAAAATACCCTTTTATGACACACAAACTCTCTCCCGGACACAGCTGTCCCGTTTGCTCCGGTACCGTGGTCGGACGCTCAGACAAGATCTATTGTTCTGTTCAGTGCAAAAACAAACATCACCGTGAATCCCGCAGACTCAACACTCCCTTAACACGCGAACAGAATCGAAAACTGCTACGCAACTTAACCCTGCTCGAAGGACTGATGCGCGAAGCGAAGTTCATGCACATTCACAAAGACGAACTCATCAAAAGAGGCTTTGACCTGAACTCCGTTACCGGAGTAGAAATTCAGGGTACGCGTTACCGTTTGAAGTGCTATCACTTCTCGTACACCCTTTCGCCGGATGGCATTTTGCATGTCACAAGACACGTGAAAGTGCAGGAGAACCGGCCGGGCTTTTACGAGCGTTATGTCTGTGATCCGGTGCTCGGTGCATCCAGACCGACATCCTCACTGAGTCGCAGGGAAAGGAGGCAGCAAGAGCGAAAGTTCAGACAGCGGGAATAGCCGATAGTCGTTTTTAACGGTTCGGAAATCCATCCGTGCCGCAGGCTGCCTGCTATCGATAGTTGAAGTAAGTTGCTTACATTTTGCTACTCAACAGTCCGCTCACTTAACGAGTACCGGCAGCGGCAAAAAAACGGCTAATAATTAACCTGGTCACATACATATTGCATGTTTGGTTAATTCACGAACCAAACACTTCCTCAAATAGCTGAAGCATGTCCTCCCACGAACGCTTATCCGCTTTCTGATTGTAGGCCGCACCTTTCGAATTGTCGTTCCCTGCATGCGGATCGGTAAAGGCGTGAACGGCTCCCGAATAATAGATCATCTGCCAGTCGGCATCCGCGTCCTTTAGTTCGCGCTGAATGGCAAGCTGTTCGTCGAGCGACTCGTAGGGATCGTCCGCTCCGTGGCAGATCAATACTTTCGGTTCGATGTGCGCTGCGGTTTTATCCTGGTTGTTAGCCGAAAGTCCGCCGTGAAATGAAACAACGGCCTTCACCGGCATGTTGGCGCGAGCAGCTTCCAATGCTCCCGTTCCTCCGAAACAGTACCCGATGATCACCAGTTGGTCCTTGTCCGCACCACTGCGCACCAGTTCATCAAGCGCCAGTTGAATGCGTTTGCGGTACAATACGCGGTCGTTTTTGAAAGAACCGGACTTCGCACCGGCTTCCTGCATGTTCTTTGGATAATTGCCTTCACCGTAGATGTCGGCTACAAAAGTGTGGTACCCCATGTCAGTAAGTTTCCGGGCAACTTCCTTCGAATGATCGTCAATACCCATCCATGCCGGAAGGATCAGGACACCCGCCTTTTTACCGGAATAGGCCGTCTTTTCCGGGATACCCGCAAAACCGTGCAGTTTCTGATTCCCGTCTGCATAATCGACGGGGTTAAGCGAAACAGCGGCATACATACCGAATGCCATGCAGCTGAAAAGTAAAAGTGAAAGGATCTTCATCGTTTTGATTTTTTAAATTAATCCGGAGATTAAACAATCCGGAAATTAAACAATCCGGAAATGCGTTTGTGCTACTAATCCTGCTGTTTGGGTTTAGCGCGTTCATACTGGACAGGCCATTGCGTATCGGTTCCGAGTGCGTGAGCCGCATGCAGCGGAAAGTACGGGTCCCGGAGAAACTCACGTGCCATGAATACAAGGTCGGCACGTTGTTCGGCAATCACAGACTCGGCTTCTTCGGGCGTGTTGATCAGCCCGACGGCACCCGTTGCCACACCCGCTTCGTGACGTACCTTTTCGGCAAGAGGTGTTTGGTAAAGCGGGACCAGCGGGATGCGCACACCCGTGATGTTTCCGCCCGTCGAACAGTCGATGAGGTCGGCACCGGCAGATTTGAGTTGCTTGGCTAACTCCACGGAATCCTCGGCCTGCCAGCCGTTCTCAGTCCACTCCGTAGCCGAAATGCGCACGAAAAGCGGCATTTCGTCGGGAATCAGTGCGCGCAGGTCGGACGTAACTTCGAGTAAAAGCCGGCTGCGATTGATAAACGAACCGCCATATTCATCCGTGCGAAAGTTGCTGAGTGGAGAAAGGAATTCGTGTAACAGGTACCCGTGTGCCGCGTGGATCTCGATCACGTCGAAACCCGCTTCGATCGAACGCAGCGTGGCCACTTTGAAAGCTTCGCGGAAGTCGGTGATCTCGGCCAACGACATTTCCTGCGGTGTTTTATAGCTTTCACTGAAAGGCACCGCGCTCGGCGCAAGTGTTTGCCAGCCGCCATGCTCTTCGTCGAGGGCTTCGCCGCCCTTCCAGCTTACCTGCATACTTGCCTTTCTGCCTGCGTGTGCCAGCTGAATACCGGAAAGCGAACCGTTTGCGTGAATAAAATCGTTGATGCGTTTGAGGAACGGAATGTGTTCGTCTTTCCAGATGCCGAGATCGCCCGGGGTGATTCTTCCTTCTGGTGTAACGGCCGCGGCCTCTGAGATAATCAGTGCGGCACCTCCAATCGCACGACTGCCGAGATGCACCAGGTGCCAGTCGTTGGCAAAGCCGTCTTCACTCGAATACTGGCACATCGGTGAAACAACGATCCGGTTCTTGAAAGTAATTCCGCGGATTTTGAGTGCTGTGAATAATTCTGACATAAAATGACTTTGTTAAGGCTTACCCGAACCAGATATCCGTAATCAGCTCGTAACCCGCTTGTTGGTTTACACGCTGGATAATCACCGATTTGCCCATGAGCAATTCCTCCCGCATTACGGAAGAATCCAGTGTCAGGAAAAGCGTTTTGTTCTTAATATACAGTTCTTTGGTTCGGCGTGCCACGGCAACGCCCATCATTTCTTCCCAGGCATTGAGCACGTCGAGTTCCTTCATTTTACCGTCCAGCCTGTATGCTTTCAGGATCTTGTCGATAATTTCTCCGAGCGGAGCTTCGTTTGACTTCTTCATAGTTCTTCCGTCGCTTTTTCGGGTTCTTCGATGGCTTCGATCGGGAAGATCTGTACCGGCACGTTGATCGTGTCGAATATTTCCCGGACGCGCGAACCGTTCGTATCGGTTACGAGTACCTGCCCGAAGTTACTGCGAGATACCAGTTCCATGAGCTTTCCCACACGCTGGTCATCCAGCTTATCGAAAATATCGTCGAGCATCAGTACGGGGTTCACGTTCAGGTGCCGTTTGAGCCATTCGTATTGAGCCAGTTTCAGAGCGATCAGGAAACTCTTTTGCTGTCCCTGCGAACCGAATTTCTTCACCGGGTGCCCCTTGATCGTAAACAGCAGGTCGTCCTTATGGATACCTGCGTTTGAGTATTGGGTAAAAGTATCCTTCCTTTGATAATCGCGCAAAAGCTGGGGGAAATCCGTTTCATTCAGTTGCGAACGGTACTCGAGGTGAACTTCTTCCGCTTCCTCACCGATAAAATTGTAATTGCGTTGAAATACCGGGATGAATTCCTCCAGAAAAGCTTTGCGCTCCCGGAAGATCGCCGTGCCCAGTTCTGCCATTTGCTCGTTCCAGATATCAATCGATTCCTGTTCGAAGAAACCGCGTTCGTACATGTTCTTTAGCAGGGCATTGCGTTGCTCGAGGATCTTACCATAACGTTGCAGGTCGTCCAGGTAACGCCGGTTGAACTGGGAAATGATGCCGTCCATCCACTTGCGACGAAGTTCACTGCCCTCGGAGATCAGGTCGCGGTCGTAGGGGGAGATCATCACTGCCGGAAACTGACCGATGTGGTCGGCAAGCCGTTCGTATTCCGCCTGGTTGCGTTTGAAGACTTTTTTAGTACCCGCCTTTACGGCACAGTGGATCAGGACTGATTCGTCATTGCGAAACCACTTTCCGCGCACGACGAAAAAATTTTCCCCGAAACGGATGTTCTGACGGTCTACCGCGTTCAGGTATGATTTACACATGCTCAGGTAATGCACCGCATCCAGGATATTTGTCTTGCCACTTCCGTTCTTTCCTGAAAAGCAATTGATCCCCGGAGACAGTTCCAGTTCCAGTTCCCTGTGATTCTTGAAATTGTGCAGCTGCAGGTACTCCAAATGCATATTACAAAGATAACAATCTGCACCGCCCCGAAGCATATCCTTCTTCAACATTCTTACTGTTGATAAAATCCCTGCGTTTAATCGAAAAAAAAACTATTTTTGCAATCGCTAATTACGAAAGAAATGATAGACAATTTATCAGGTCAGGAGATCAAAGATCAGTTTAAATCGAACAAAACACTTAAGATCGTGACGTACCTCGTCGGAGGACTTGCCGTACTCGCACTCGGTTATTTTGTATACAAACAGTTTATCTGGAATCCGGCTAACGAGAAGTCCATGGAGACCAATTACGTCGCCCTGAACTACGTTTCAATGGATTCTACCGATATGGCGATCGACGAACTCAATGCACACGTTAAGAAATACGACGGCAAAACAGGCGGGGAAGTTTCCCAGTTCGTACTCGGACGTCAGCTCATGGAAAAAGGAGAGTTTAAAAAAGCGATCGATGAACTCGAATCGGTTGACCTCAACGATACCTATGTGAAAGCAATGGCAATCGGTTTACAGGGCGACTGCTACAGCGAACTGAAGAACTACGCGAAAGCACAGGACCTTTACGCAAAAGCAGCCGAAACAAACCCGAATGAAATGACTTCGCCGATGTACCTCTTTAAAGCCGGACTCTGTGCCGAGCAAAATAAGAAATACAGCGAGGCGGCAGACTTCTACAAAAAGATCCGTGATAACTACCTGAACTTCTCACAGCAGAAACGAATTGAAAAATATATAGCGCGAACAGAGAACAGAAAATAAAATGGCTACAGCAGCAAAAAATCTTTCTGAATACGATAAAGACCTTGTTCCAAACGGTGCCGATTTTAAGATCGGCATTGTTGTTTCTGAATGGAACGGCGACATTACCGAAAAACTCCTGGACGGGGCCCGCGAAGCATTGCGCGCCAATGGAGTGGAGGAACACAACATCGTTGTGCGTTACGTGCCGGGCGCATTTGAACTGCCCCTGGGAGCACAATACATGGTCAAGTACACGGACTTCGACGGGATCATTGCGATCGGTGTCGTTATTCGCGGAGAAACAAGCCATTTTGATTACGTCTGCCAGGGAACCACGCAGGGAATTATGAATGTAAACCTGCAGTTCGAAGTCCCGGTAGCCTTTTGCGTACTGACAGATAACAATCGCCAGCAGTCCCTCGACCGCTCCGGTGGAAAGCACGGCAACAAAGGAACCGAATGTGCGGTGGCCTGTCTGAAAATGATCGCTCTCAAACGTTCGCTGCTCTAAAAGAACCTTGTTATGACATTGATCAAATCCATCTCGGGGATCCGGGGAACGATCGGCGGAAAGCCCGATGAAGCACTTACACCGCCCGACACTGTGAAATTTGCCGCTGCGTATGCAGCATGGCTAAGAGAACGCAATCCGGGCAGGCAGCTTAAAGTGGTCATCGGAAGAGATGCACGTATCTCCGGGAAAATGATCAGTGACCTCGTGTGTGCCACGCTCACCGCTTCTGGCATCCATGTCGTGAACCTCGGGCTGTCCACAACTCCCACCGTGGAAGTTGCCGTACCGATGGAGCACGCCCAGGGAGGAATTATTCTTACCGCAAGCCACAATCCCCGGCAATGGAATGCACTCAAACTGCTGAATGAAAAGGGGGAATTTATCTCTGCTGCGGATGGAGAAGAACTCCTGAAAATCGCAGAAGAAGCACGCTATAACTTCGTGGAGGTCGACGAACTCGGGACTGAAACAACGAATGATAGTTATGCCGATAAACACATCGGTGCGATACTCTCGCTGCCGCTGGTAGATAAAGAACTCATAGCCCGTGCAGGCTTTAAAGTCGTTGTGGATGCCGTCAATTCAACCGGTGGTATCTTCGTGCCCGCACTCCTGAAAGCGCTTGGTGTTACGCATATTACGGGAATGTATTGCGAACCCACCGGGGATTTCCCGCACAATCCGGAACCTCTGCCGGAACACCTGACTGATCTTTCCGAACGCATTGTTGCCGAAAAAGCGGACCTTGGGATCACAGTTGACCCCGATGTCGACAGGCTTGCCTTCGTATGTGAGGACGGAAGCATGTTTGGAGAAGAGTACACACTTGTCGCTGTGGCCGATTACGTATTGTCCAAAACACCCGGTGCAACCGTTTCGAACCTGTCTTCGACCCGGGCATTGCGTGATGTAACCGAAGAACGGTACAAAGCAGCTTATAGTGCGGCGGCAGTCGGCGAGGTGAATGTGGTAGCAAAAATGAAAGAAGTGAACGCCGTGATCGGTGGAGAAGGAAACGGGGGTGTTATTTACCCGGCACTTCATTACGGCCGCGATTCATTGGTCGGAATTGCGCTATTCCTGACACATCTGGCGGAAAAACGCCTGTCGATGACCGCATTGCGTGATTCGTATCCGAAATACACCATTTCCAAAAATAAGCTCGAACTGAAACCGGGTACGGATGTGGATGCCCTGTTGCATAGTCTTGCGGAAAAATACGAAGGAGAAGAAGTGGACCTTACGGATGGCGTGAAGATCTATATTGAAAAAGAATGGGTACACCTGCGTAAGAGTAATACCGAACCCATTATCCGGATTTACACTGAAAGCCGCGACGCAGCAAAAGCAGATGCTCTTGCCAAACGTTTCATCGCAGAAATGCAGGCGCTGCTGGCATAAAACGAAAGTATCGCTTCGGGTATAAAAAGTCGGATGCCATAAACTTAAACCTTATATCAGGGAAAACCTTCTTCCGAAGCAATTCCCCCTCATGATCGGAGGGGGAGAAAAAGCAACGATTTTGAAGACCAACCGACAGGGCAGGGAAAGGGAGGAGACAAGCACTGCCTACATTCCGAACCGCCTGACCGCATCCCTGCAATAACTTCATAAACACTTTAAGTTTCACTCCGAAGCAATCCGCATGTACTTTACATGCGCCTCAGTGGAAGCCATTGGGTACCCGCTGTACGCCGTTCCGTCAAAATTTCTGGCTG
>CAYMEW010000033.1:0-50298 GCA_964389755.1 uncultured Flavobacteriales bacterium
TGGGTCCCGGCAGCTTACACTGAAGCGCGGTGTAAAGTACATGCGGATTGCTTCGGGTGGAAGTTATAGTGTATATGGAGTTTTTGCGTATTGTGAGTAAAGGGACAGGCTTCGGAAGAATGGTTTTTCTTAAAATAAAGTGTTTGCATTTTTCTTTTTTTCTCCGACGGCTGGCGGACCAAAAAAAAGGAACAAAAATGCTTAATTTAGAATAATGAATTACAGGAATTTATTACTTATTTACACTGGCGTTCTGGCAGTGATAATCTTAGTTAAGTTTATATTATGGATTAATCCTGACTATCCGATTGGAAGATTGTCTATTCTCCATTTGCTTTCGCTGATTGCAATATTGAATTTTCGAAACAGGTTTACGTATGTGATCTTTTGGTTATTATCCATCTTACCATTCGCATGGCGAATTATTGAACATCGTGTAAGTGGAACCACTCCATTAGAATATACATTTGGGTTCTATGCTTATTTCAATACTACATATCCGAATATAGCTTCGTTTTTCATAAACTTTCCCTATTATTTTGCTATTCTTATGTGTTTAACGATCCTATTGAGAGGTGTACGTATACTGTATGGAGTTTCGAAGAATGGCTACTCGTGAAAACTTCCCTGATAAAGAGAAACTTACGAAACAGAAGATGTTGAATACCAATGACAATACAATGAAAACAGTTGCTCATATCCTGTACATAATCCCAATTTCGACAATCGCCGTTTCAAATCCTATTGTACTTACGATCTCTATTCTCGCAATGATCAGCTTTTTTATTATTGCCGCTAAATCCGGAAGCACTTTTAACAAATTAATTGATTTTAAGGCGAATCATGAAGCTCTGATAACAGCACTCCTTTGTGTGGTGTTTATCCTGCGAATTTTTAACTATCCGTCCTGGCTCATGATTTGTAATTGCCTCATGGCCGTTGGTCTTAACGCCCTGATCACGTACGGTATCTTAAAAGGAAAAAAAATGAAGGCTTAATTATGGTTTGTGAGTCCGCCATTCCTGAAGGTGGGATATAGGTTCTCAACTGCGTATAAGTCATATTTTTATAGCTTTAGAGGTCTTTTCGGCAAAACGGACGCACCATCATAAAAAAACGAATGAAATCACTGACAATTCATTTTTTAATCACGTTTACTTGTTTTTGGAGCATGTGCGGATATTCACAGCTAAGCATAAAAAGCGTGAACCGTCGTTCCGTAGAAGTCACCATTTCAAATGAGCTTTCCGACACGATCTACCTGGTAAATCCAATGACCTATGCTACTCTTCACGACGATGGCGAGATCATACTCGATGAACCAATTCTGACATTCACCGATTCGTCAGTTACTATTTTTGGCGATATACACAGTGACCGGGCAGAAGCGTACAATTTTACGAGCCGCAAAATCATTCCTTTGGTCCCGGGCGCACATTCCGAAGTAAAACTATTAATGTACCTTCCTCATCGTGCCAGGAAGCAATTCAGAAAGAAACGAGTCGGCTTAAAATTCATTGTCAAATCGGGCGATGACTACGTTGAAAAAATCTCCTATTATGAAAATTAGTCTTTTAATTACCTGTCTTTTCTGTCAGTTCGTTCTTTGGGCGAAAGACATCACACGACCATTTTTGCTCCTCCGGATATCTATTAACGTCCTGTAAATGCACACTCATGTTTTTTCTAAAACTTAAACACTGGCAATTATTCCTGATGACGGTCGGACTATACATAGCAACGCTGCCCCTGGTCGTCATACTTCAGCAAATGGCTGATAACACACCAAAATCCGCTGCTTTGTCATTGACGGTTTTCCTGATCAGTATTATAGTGATGATCCTGAATTTTGTCATCCCGTTAATATGGCTTTGCTCCCTGATAATAGTTGTGCAAAAGGAATTTAGGCCTAAGACCAGTCATTTCTTAGTGTACACCGCCGCACTATTTTGTGCACTCGGGATTTTTAGTACTATATCTCCGGCATTTAAGATAAGATTAGATCCGACCTTGGCAGGTGTCATACAGATGTTAAGCGTGGTCGCCTGGTTTTATTTAATAATTTTCAGTACCCGATTTTTTTATAGAAAACTATTTAAGCGTAAACCTACCTTTGGTGAATTCGTCGAGTATTTCGTTCTGGTGGCTTTTTTCCCGGTTGGTATTTGGATTATCCAGCCGAAAGTCAATAAAGGTATTATTTCCTCAGATTCATGAACAAACTAAAGATCATACTCATTCTATCAGGACTGCTGTTTTTCGCGGGCATAATTTTCATCATCAGGCTTGCATCGCCGCATCCCCCACGAAACAGAGCCGATACATTATACCGGGCCGGGCTGGACGGGAGAATTGTTGCTGTCGATTATATGCACGACAATATTCTGACAGTCAAAGATACGTCTCAAGACACCATAAGCTGGTATTTTGCCCTTGATCGGTTCGGGAAGAAAAATGAAAAGTTTCCCGGTGAACTTTTCCGGTATGTGTCGGCCGGAGATCTTGTTTTAAAAGAGCGTAACACCGCCTATTTCGATGTGATTAAACAGGAAAACTCCGATACATTGCGCTTTTACTTTACGATCTGGCCGGATCAGGCAGAAAAACTAAATCTTCAACGCGACAATTGATTTATTATCTTGCTTAAATTGAAAAAAAACAGGACTTCTTGAAAACATTGCTTGCCAACTCTGTCAATTACCTTAAAGCGATACTATGAAATCATTCTCTTTAATCTTTATACTGTTCGTTTCACCTTTGGTGAGCGGTCAGATTCGTGTGACGGATAATCGTCTTCCAACTGTGACTTTGGAACTGGAAAATACCGGATCGGACACAATCTACCTGGTCAACCCACTGCGTTATTTTGTAATGCTTCAGGAAGACCGTGTTATTGAAGTGCGCAGTAGCAATTTGGAAGTAACCGATTCAATAGTGACAGTGTTTTTTAATATCGACCCGGCTCACACCGCTCAATATCCTTCCGGGACCCCGTTTCTAATTCCGCTTCCGCCACAAAGTCGTTCTTCCGTCACTCTATTTTTTGCCCTGACATTCCGGGAACGCAGAAAACTGAAAGGAAAGAAAATCCGAATCAAGTATTTAATGATGAACCCGAATGGCGAAATCATAGAAAAATATACTCAATTTTGAATAAATGAAAAGCGCAATTTCTATACTCGTAGTATGCCTGACTTTGGTCCGCGCACATGCTCAAAGTGATACTTTAAATTACGTTGTTTCCGTGAGCGGCACTAACGTTCTATCGATTGATATTATTAACAGAAGCATGGACAGGCCCCTCACCTTTTTTGACAAAAATTTCCGGAACCTGGAAGGAACGGTTAATTCGATTGACGGAAGTAAGTTTCGGGGTACTGTGGAACTTCAGCGCTGTATTCGGGAAGGTGATCACTGGCTAATTGATTTGTCAGACTCCTTATTCGTTTCATCGTATTTCGACAAGGAAACAAACCGACTCCTGACAACTTATAACTGGGTGCCATGCTACATGGAACCAGGTGCACACCGGAATTACCAGATCAAACTTCCCAGGGAACTGCGCGATCAAAAAATCGTTTTGATCCTACAGCTCAATGGCGTGAAGCGGCGGTTTGTTGTTCATAATTATTGAAGCAACTGTGGTAACTACGGAAATCGAAACCAGGGAACAATGAATACGAATAGCGCAATTTTTGATGAACTGACCTCTTTCGTGGAAGAATACAGGTATACGTATCCCTTTAAACTCGAAAGAACGACCTCACTCTATCCGGATATGAACATCTACGGGGATGACGCCGTTGAGTTCATTTTAGCGTTTTCCAAAAAGTTCGGTGTCGATGTTTCAAATTTTATGCTGGCGTCATACGTTCCCCCGGAAGAGCTGCCTGTTTTTACATGCTTCAAAGAGTTGTTTGGTAAGGCCGGGCAAATAAAAGAGTTAACCCTGGGACATTTGGAAGCCGCGATCCGTAAGGGGAAACTGGATGAAGCGGTCATAGCAAAAGAATCTCTTTCTTAATCAATTAAACATGACGTACCTGGACATAATCGCACGGAATTACACTTCCTTTTTAAGGACGCGCTCCATCTTAATCTGTTTTTCGTTAATACTCATCATCATCATTTGTATTATGGAACGCAACGAACACCATACTTCGGCCGACTATGCCCGCATGGATGTGATTGCAAAAACAGTGGCCGTATCCACGATGTCAGGAAAACCCGGTGCAACCTTCAATTTTCAAAAACAGGTCCGGTAAAGGCATTAAAGATAATGTCGGACAAAGGTTTGTTTTTTGTCAATAAGAGCCTGCGGAGATTTTGGCCTGAGGTGTTACAGACAACGAAAAAGAACGATACGCTTACCCTATTTTACCAGGTCATTGAAACCAACAGGGAAGTTGTTGAGTTACGTCGCGATGCACATACTATTTTTTCAGTGCAGGACATGATCAGGCCATTCTGGTATTTCAAATGGATCGCTTATTTCCTTTTAGCCACGAGTTTGACCGTTTTGGTGTTACTGACCCGTAAACGTAAAAAAATCGAAATGGAAAGAACCAGGCTGAAGTAATGCGTGAGGTGGAAAGACTGAGCAGTCAGGACATGAAACTTCTTTCATTCTGATTCTGTTTCTCATTCTGATTGTGGGCAGGTGAAAAGGAGTTCGGATAGGGAGTTAGTGGGTGTAAGCTGTTTAAAATAATGGATTAACGTTTTTTTGGGGTACCAAAGGCGGGGAAATCGAAGTAACTGACTGTCAACCAAACACAAAAATTGATTTGGAAAAAATGTCAATTTACTACCGCATCCGCCATAAGCCAAATCGATGTTGGTAGCTGGCTTATCAACTTTTTAATGGAGTATTTACTTTATCTGCGAACTCAGGAATGACCTGAATTCTTTTCCTAATTTTTTTAATTACTTTCTTCAAATCTTCGTCTGTCTTAAAATGCTCAGGAATGAATTTATGTAACATTTTAAGATGAGTATCAACTGTTGCAAGTAATTCTAAATCATTTAATTTAGCTATTTCTACAAGTTGTCGCATTGGCTCAAACGTTCTGAAGTCATCTGATGCTAGAATAGCAGAAATTAAGAACAAATTGTATTCTACTCGAAATCTTTCTTCTGGATTCAGTTCTTCTTGAGATAACATGGGCAATAAGTCATCAAATTGTTGCTTTAATGGCTCATTAAGCGTTATTGACCAAAAGTTATGTTTGAACCAACCACCGAAAATTTGCATAAGTCCATACTTTGAAAAGTTTTTCCAAAACTCAGTTTCTTTAGAATCAGTTTCTATGATGTGCTCAATAGATTTATTTGTATTTTTTACCCCCCTTAGAACTCCTTTTTTCCTTTGTTCAATAGGAGTATTAAATAATGCTTGCAATAGTTTACCTATGCCTCCAGTGTTAGATATTAGCTCGGATAAATTTTTAGGTTCACTAGCTTCCAGTATTTCATCTAGAAGAGTTGGAGCATCTTTCGTCATACCGGCATAAAAGACCGCTACATTTTGCCACCAAAGGTCATTGAAATTTTTTATGAATAGCTTCCTATCTGATTGTCTATGGTGAAAAATTTCATATGCCGTAAAATACTCTTGAAAGGATTGATGTTTAAATGCAATTTCACCTTTGCTATTTATGAACAATAACCCAACTTGGTCAAGTAGTTCATCAATTATTTTATCAATGTCCAATGGTTGCCCACGTTCAGTTGAATATTGTTGTAAAACATCAAATAATTCTTCGCGTCTAAGTTTTTGAATTAGATTCGTATGAAGATGTTTGGCAATGTGGCATAATAACCGGTGCTTGATACCAATCTCTATCAATTCTACATTGTCTTTTGGTTCTGTTTTTCCGATTAATAAATTTACAAACATCTCATAAAGGTCTGTTATTGTTGCTGGAATCTCAACTTCTTTTTCGTCAAACAGAATTGTAATCAAAGCAATTGTAAGCGGAGTCTTAGGTAATTTTTCTAGAATTGCAGAATCCTTTAAAGATTTTAAAAGCGATTTTGACTTAATTATATCTTCTCCAAAATAGTTATTTAAAAACTGTTGGACTTGTCTGCCATTTAGTTGTTCAATTTCTAAATACCTAAACCCAATAGTTTCACAATTATGAAATAAATAATCAGAGGGCCTTGATGAGCATATAATTTTAATATTTGGGTGTTCTTCTCTGAATGTTCGCAAAGATTCCAAAGCCTTTTCTTTCGATGAAATTACTGGTAACTCATCAAGTGCGTCAATAAAAATTGCACAGCTTTCTGTTTGAATAATATTCTTCCAATCTATATGTAAATCAGAATTCCACTCTCTGTTAAAAAAGTTCTCAATGGCTTTATCAATATTGAATTCACTCTGCTCAATTTCTTTAAATGTCAATAAAATTGGGTAAAAATCTTGATTGTTTCGTAATGAGTTTTGTGTAATAATTTCATTTGAAAGTGTTTTAAATAAAGTGCTCTTTCCTGCTCCCGGTTCACCAATAATGATAGAGTTGTCGGGAATTGAGATAAGTGTATTTGCACTTTTTTGAACCATTTTAATTGAGCCATCTTCATTTGTAATTCTTTCAGAAAGTCTAGGTTCTATTGCGTTATTTAATATGCGTTCTACCTTTTTATTATTTAAGCTTAATGATTTTACAAGACCATCAACTTTAATTCGTTCCTGTAATCTTTCAATGTATTTTTTATATTGTTTAGAACCTTTTACCCAAAATTTAGGATAGTATTCGTCAATGAAAGCTATGAGTCTTTCATCATCCCAAAAGTCAACATTTGCTCTATCGTCAGGGTTGCTCTCAAACACTTTTTCTTTAGCTCCTGAAGAAAAATGCTGATTTGTTACTACCTTAACTTTATTGATAGGGATTTTCTTTTTCTGTTCTATTGATTTGTAAGGGTATTTAAAACATTCGTACACTTGGTCTTGAATCTCTCTTACAGCAGATGCATTACCTGCTATTGTCCCCTTTTTAACGACAAAAGCATACCAGTCTTTCTTATTCTCAAGCTTGTCGTGTCTTGAGCAAACTACGTCTTTACCAAACTCTGGTTTGTTTCCTTTTTCGTGAGTCACCTTAACGTCTTCAAAGCCCATTTCCGGGAGCAGTTCTTCAAGTAATGCGTGTAATTCAACTTCCTTAGAAATTGAATGAAGGTAGTCTAATTTATCCTGTTTACTTTTCATATTTATGCCTTTGTCGTCTGTCCGTTAAACTTGTAATCAACTTCCATATATACACAACACACACCTACTTACAATCAATCGAAATTGTTTTTGTCTCTGAAAAATCAAACGTATAACCTTTCCAATCATGAAAAACGGTCCTGGCAAGTAGCTGTCGTTTAAGTCACTCCAATACTACTAAAAATTTTCAAACTAAAACTAAATTGGTAATAAGTGTAGAAGTGACTGCCAAGGCATCATTCGATTCTTCGGCCAGAATAAAGCTTACTTTTTGGGCTCGTTACTGCATTGCTGTTACCTTACTTCCCATGCGTACTCGCTCTTTTCTCGTTCAGAAAATTCCTAACCGTCACCGGCCCTTAGCAACCTCCACGCAATGTCTATCCTTCCAGGTAGCTGACAAAAACATAGTTTCCCCCGGCACCTTCATTGAGGTCCACGTCTATTTTCGTGTACCCGGGAGACGCAGGAATCAGGGCGCTCTTTCCCGCGATGCAGGCGATGTCGAGCACTGCTCGTCCGGGGTCCTTCGTGTAGCAGAGGTAGATGTAGTTTCCCCTCGTACCGGCGTTCAGGTTCCCCGGTACTTTCACATAGCCGGGCGGCGGTTGAATATTCGACGAGCTCCCTGAAATTACTGCCAGCCCCGTAATCGGTTCGGCATCGTCTTCCTTCGCATAGCAAATGTATACATACTTGCCGCGCGCACCTTTGTTTAGGTCGATCGTTTCACGGTAAAAGCCCGGTGGTGGCGGAACAAGGTCGGATCGCCCTTCAACGACGGCCAGGTTCGTAATGGGCGTTTTTTCCGGCTGGAACGAAAGGAATAGTTTCCGACCCCTGGTTCCCTCGTTCAGGTTTTGCGG
The DNA here is from genome assembly GCA_964389755.1 of uncultured Flavobacteriales bacterium. GTDB lineage: Bacteria > Bacteroidota > Bacteroidia > Flavobacteriales_D > Crocinitomicaceae > JBBSUQ01. Next base: position 8,086 of record CAYMEW010000033.1, read on the forward strand.
ACAGCGCGTAAAGGCGTAACCCGGAAGCGGATCGCCCGGAAGCACGGCGACGTTGAGCACTTTTGCCCCACGTTCTGACTTTTTATAACAGATGTACACAAACCTCCCGCCTGCACCGGCGTTCGTATCCTGCTCGATCTTACAAAAGCCTTCAGGCGCTGCCATTCCCGGGCGGCGTCCCACAATCACGCGGATATCCGTTACGAACTCCGTGGCTTCCGGGTCTTTTCGGTAACAAAGGAACACGTACTTCCCCCCTGCGCCGTCGTTGAGGTCCTGGGGAATCTTGAAAAACCCGGGCGGCGCTTCGATGGATGCGGTGCTTCCCGAAATGACCGTAAGGTCCGTTACCGGCCGCTTGTTCCAGTGGTATTTATACCAGGTGGCCATAATATCACCGGTGCTCAGCCCGTTGCGTTGGCCGAAAGGTTCGCCGAAAAGCGATTCGATCGTCTTCTTCCCGTTATTCGAAAAAGCATAGGCTGAGTACTGCATGATCGAAGCAATGTCATAGCGCGCCAGGCGCTCATCGTGGTAGATATCGAACTGGGAACGTTTTGCGGTGATAATATTCTCGTAGAGAACGCGAATGAACTGGTCCCGGTCCGCGCGGCACTGCTCATGCCTCAGTCCGAGCGCGTGCCCGATCTCGTGGATGGTGTTTCCCACGCTGCAATTCGCGCCCAGCCAGATCAATTGCCGGGTACCCCGGTATCCCAACGTGGCCATGCAGCCGTCGCCAACTGTAAAAACGATGTAAGCCTGCTGATCGGTACGCGGCACGAAGCGAATGGGCGTGCGCTCTTCCCAGTGACGTATTGCGTCGCCCACGCGCTGCGGATTGGGGAGCGCCGAATCAATCTCGAAATAAACCACTCCGCCGGGCCAGATTGAGTCGGTGAAAAGAGCTTTCAGTGCACGCTGACCGGCCGGTTTGCCAGGCATTTCCCGCATCAGTTGCGTGTATGCTTCCACTTCTTCGACGGTGCCGAGCACCATGTCTCCCTCGAAGACAGCCAGCCCGTTTTTTTCGAAATAGGTCACTTCCTGCAGTGAGCCGTTATCGAGAGTAATAAATGTTTTGCCTGCGCGGCTTCCCTCTTTCGCCGTTACAATATCCGGAGTAAGTTGTTTCATAAAGTGATTTGTTTTATGTAGTTACGTCTAATCAACCCTGCTTGCAGGGGTAAAGCTGCTAAAGATAAGGACTGGCCGGAAAAAGGAAGGATCCGCCCTGCGAAATTTTTCCCGAAAAATGCGATCCGGAAACTTCTGCCGACCAAACAGGACCCCCGAAGCAGGAATAAGTGTACGCGAATTTTGCATTGATCAGGTAGAGATGGATACACAACGGTTTTGCGAGCGCTCAAAAAAAAATGAGCAAGACAATTGCATTTTGCTTGGATAGCACCCAGTTTATTTTAACGTAACTAAGAATCGTGGTTGTGAATCATTTATTCCAAATGCAATTTTAGATGGAATTTCGGAGCAGAAGATAAAATAACTCATTGATGGTGTAGCTTCATCTCCAGCGTACATTATAAACCAATCGTCACTTTCAACTTCACCACACATAGTTAATGTACCGCCCTTAGGTATTGTTCCTTTAGCGCCTCTTAGGATAAATGGATTGACCCTGCCCTTTTCTAAAATCGGAATTGCACAGAAAAATGGAGACCAAGATCCAGCTCTTGGTCGAACTTCAATAACATTTCTTCCATTTGGAGCCTTTCTCAATTCAACAGTATAGGGCTCAAGTGTTCGTCTGACTATGTTAGGTTTACGGTTTTCTAATGATGATTTAACCCTTTCAACCCAGTCGTTATCTTTTAGGCTTACATAAAGCCTTGTTTTTATTACAGATGGAATCAAATCTATATCCACCGAGGAAGGAAAAATCCCAATAATAGGAAAAGTTTCTCCTCTCGAACTTAATGCCCTGTCTAACGCATAAGCAACTTCTTCCTTACAAGGTTCGCTTCCCAAACTATTTTGAGTTGCAATTATGGACCAAGCATCACATTCATTTTCAGAAGTAATGAATTTATCAATCTGCTCCCATAGTCTTTTTCCCGCTTGGATATTCCATCTATCAAGTTTTATATTTATGCCACTTTTTTCTAATTCCTGAGCAATAAATTGAACATCTCCAGTTTTATTGTCTTCCCAAGAGTATGTTATCCATAGTGTCTTCATGATTTTTTTAAATTGGTACTGAATTATATACGCAATAAACAACTATTTACAAGTAATTGAAAATCATTTTTTTCTTGGAAATCAAACACGTAACTTTTGCAAAGTTGAAAACCGTCCTGGCAAGTAGCTGTCGTTTAAGTCACTCCAATACTACTAAAAATTTTAAAACTAAAACTAAATTGATAATAAGTGTAAAGCAACTCATTTGCAGATAGAAATAATCTTAGAAAGATCCCCCTCCTGTCTCCTCCCCCGAAGGAGGAATAAGTGTACAAGAAAGTCGGATTGATAAAAATCACATGATCCGGAACAAAGAGTGAGCATGCCTGGCGGCAGACAGGAGTGAGATGATCTGAAGGAGAATGAGAATGAGAGCGAGAATGAGGAATCAGAACGAGAAACATCCTCATTCTGATTCTGTTTCTCATTCTGATAGTGGTCCCGACGGGAATCGAACCCATATCTAAAGTTTAGGAAACTTCTATTCTATCCATTGAACTACGGGACCGCCCGGCAAAGATAGCAACTTTTCGGCTGTCCGTAGTCACCACACGCTTTTGCACAATAGCTTCGTCTCTCAAACGTTATCTTTGCACCATGAACACAGTACTACGCATCTTGTTTGGCCTCGCGGTACTTTTACCGCTGCAACTCTCGGCCCAGGACATCGAGACGGAACCGGCCGATTCCATTCCTTTATCGGTACTGATCGATTTCGGGAAAGCGCTCGAAATGAGTGTCAACGATTCATTGGGTGCAGCGGGCGTCCTCGTTCGCTCGGATGAGATCATACTCCTGGTGCCGGACGAAGAAGTTCCCGCACTGTGGGAGATCCGCGGACTGCTCGACGAATGGGCGGTTCAGGCGGATTCCTTTTTCAGGGAACTGCGCTGTGAAGAGTTCATCGTCCTGAGTTTTACTCCCGACCTTGCGAGAAGTAACAAACAGGGTACGATCTCCATGATCCCGATGACAATGACCTATGCCTGCAACCGCGTAAAACAGTCTGCCCGGCTAATCGTATTGCGCTTCAAAGACGAACCCTACCTTTACCTGCTGCGGATCTCCGAAAAATAGTCTGCCGGCCAGGCTAAAAGCCGGTACAAATTAGCGTTTTTTAGGAATTCGCCAGTTCTGTACGCAGTATCTTTGTAGTGCAAGCGCCGAAACTCAGCCTGTCCATTAATGATTATACACATGACAGGTTCATCCGCAAACAAACGGGCCATGGCCCATCTTATCGCACGTTCCGGAGCAGGCGCTTCTCATCGCTTTCGTTCGGCAGGCCTGCGCAAACAACTCCAGCAGGAGTGTAACGAGCAAACGCCCACACTTTCCAGGCAAAAGATGCACCGAAAGTAGCAGCACTAACGCTTCCCAGGGTCAGAACGAGAGTATGTACCCGATCTTAAAGCCAACGAATTCAAGCGGTGTGCGATAGAGTTCCGCCACTTTGTGCTCATGCGTGTTTTGGGAAGATACATTGATGAAGGTCGCGTCGATGTCCGTACGGTCGTCGTTGGGATCGTTCATGCCATCCATCTCCATGCCGTGAGGCTCATCCTTCATGTACTTCACGTTGACATACTCGAAAGGAGCCACTCCGCGCAAATACGAAAGTGCAAAGAACACACGGTGCCGGTTTTCAGGATGGACCCCTGAAAAAAGGCGGTCCAGTGAAAGTTCGGCGCCAAGTTCTCCTCCGTACACCATTCCCGAAAAACGCTGCGTCTTGCGTCGTTCGAGCGCTTTGCAGCCATCCGGATCGGTCGGATCCTCGATGTAAATCCGCGAACGCATGAAGGCATAACCGATCTGCGGAGTTAAAAACATGCGGAACCCCCTGTACTCGCTACCGATAACGACCTTCGGACCGAACAATACTTTGTTCATACTGCTACTGAAACGCACATCCGTGGTTGTCGACGAACCGTCCATGAAAACGTAGGTCTGCGAAAGCGTACGGCTGTAGTAAGATCCGATGCTTCCTTTCAGTTCGAGATATACCGGCAGAGTCGGAACGGGTTTGGCAGCGGCACTCAGGCCGATCCCGACGTTTGTTCCCATGTATGGCATTGTACTTTTCACCGGGATGTCCACCGGTACGTAGAGCCCAAATTGCGCACGTTGTCCGAAAGCGACCGAACAGCTGAGCAGGCAAAGGGTAATGATGATTTTCATAAGCCTGTTTTTTTGAAGCACCTCACCAAATACAATACCAAAATTCAATCGAAAAACGGTGCGTGCAGATCAATACAAACTTACTAACTTTGGACGTATGAATTCCAGTGAGATCCGATTTATTTTAAGCGATATAGAAGGAACAACTTCCTCCGTGTCATTCGTTTACGAAACCCTGTTCCCTTATTTCAACGAACACATCAACGAACTGCTAGAGTTGGGGGACCAGCCCGAAATGCGGGAAGTGTTCAGTCAGACGGCCGAACACATGCGTGCGGAAGGCGTTGAAACGATCACGGACGAAACGATCATTGCACAATTACTGGCCTGGAGCAGGGCGGATCTGAAGATCACTCCGCTGAAAACAGCGCAGGGCATACTTTGGGAGCGCGGCTACGCTTCCGGGGCCATTCGCGGGCACGTTTACGACGACGTGAAAGCAAATTTCGAGCGCTGGAAAGAGGAAGGCCGGGAGATCGGCATCTTTTCATCCGGTTCGGTAGCCGCACAGAAACTACTATTTGCCAATAGCCGCGAAGGCGACCTGACCGTGTACCTCTCCGCTTATTTCGACACGAAGACCGGACCCAAACGGGAGCCGTCAACCTATACCGAAATCAGTCGGATTGTTGCCATTCCGGCAGCAAACATCCTGTTTCTTTCAGACATTCGCGAAGAGCTTGAAGCAGCACAGGCGACCGGGTTCCAGACCGTGCAACTTTTACGTCCGGGTACCGAAGCGAACTGGGAACAAACAGCAGGCAATTTTGACGAAGTAAACCGATTCATAAACTAAATTCCCGCCCGCGTGTTGGAATGAAAGAAGCTATTATGGAAAAATTCAGAACAATCTGGACAACAGCCGACGGCCACGTCGAAGTGATCGACCAGCGCAGGTTGCCCCACGAATACGTGGTTGAAACACTCAAAACGTATAAGGATGCCGAAACGGCAATTAAGGACATGACCGTACGCGGGGCGCCACTGATCGGAGCAACTGCGGCTTACGGGATCTACCTGGCTGTCCGTGAAATGATCGAACAGGAACACCCCGGGAGTTTCCTGGACCAGGCTTTTTCGGACTTGCGTGCTTCGCGCCCGACGGCCGTGAACCTTTTTTGGGCACTCGATAAAATGCGCGATGCGCTGGATAACGCCGAAGGTGACTTTATGGAAACGGCCTGGAAAGCGGCGGGAGACATCGTGGAGGAAGACGTGGAAACGTGCCGTATGATCGGCGTACACGGTTTGTCACTGATCGAAGAAGTATCCAAACGCAAGAAGGGCGAACCTGTCAACATCCTCACACACTGCAACTCCGGCATGCTGGGCTGCATCGAATGGGGAACAACCACTTCGGCCATTTACCAGGCTGCCGAGAAAGGAATAAAGGTACACGTATACGTCGATGAGACCCGCCCGAGGAACCAGGGTTCGAACCTGACCTGCTACGAACTGACACGGCACGAAATTCCGCACACACTGATTGTGGATAATGCCGGGGGACATTTGATGCAGCACGGAATGGTAGATATGGTCATCGTGGGAACCGACCGGACCACGCGTGACGGTGACGTGGCAAACAAGATCGGTACCTACCTGAAAGCACTTGCCGCACACGACAACAACATTCCGTTTTACGTCGCACTGCCATCCACGACGATCGACTGGACGATCCGGGACGGCCTGAAAGAGATCCCGATCGAAGAGCGCAACCAGGACGAGGTGAAGTACATGATGGGCAAAGCACCCGACGGAAAGATCGAGTCCGTGCTGATCTGCCCGGAAACCACGCCTGCAAGCAACTACGGTTTCGACGTAACCCCGGCACGACTGGTGAACAAACTGATCACCGAACGCGGCGTGTGCGACGCTTCCGAGGAAGGACTGACCGGATTATTCCCGGAGCAAAAGATCAGTTAAGAAATACGTTTGTTACCATTTTTTAACGCTTGTTAACTTTTAGGTGAATAAGCGATCCGGAGGAATTACATTTGCGTAAGTTTTTATTATGCACGAATAATAAAAGTTATGCTTAGAATTACTTTTGCGCTTATTACATCGGTCCTGTCGATCGGTTTTACTTATGGACAATGTTCAGGCTTTCCAGCCTCTAAGGGAACACCCGCCTGCGGCGTGGGAGTCCCCATGTCGAACAATGCAAACATCAACAGCGGGGAAACCTGGACCGCCTGCGGATTGCAGAATAACGTCACAACTTACAACAACATCAATCTGAACGGAGGACTGCTTACCGTTTGCGGTAAATTCAACCTCAGCGGGAACTTTAACAGCGGAACGATCATCATCGGCTGTGGTTCGGAGGTGACCTTCAGTTCCGGACTTACCATGAACAACAATGTGCACATTGAAAATTACGGGAAAGTGACGATAAACGGAACGATGAACTTCCAGAACAGCAACAATGTGTTTTACAACGAATCGGCTACTTCCGTACTGATCGTCAACGGTAACATGCGTTTTGCCCAGAATAACGGGCAGCACGGTTACCTGAAGAACAACGGTTATATCCGCGTGAACGGAACCTTCGACGTACGCAACGGCGGGCTCGTATGCCTGGGGCCGGACAGTAAACTGGAGACAAATGCCTTCAATTACGGGAACAACTGTTCTTCTATTTCAAACCGGATCCAGTCGAGTAACACGGCGGTTCTGAAATACAATGCCGGTGTAAACATTTACGCAACGGTTACAAACTCGGAACTACAGGTTAACAATTCCGGTAGTGCGGCTTCTTTCAGCTGCTCAGGTAGCTGGGGAACAGCGAATGTACAGGTGAACAGCCCTGCGGTGGATGCCCCGACAGGCGCTCAGCCCTGCTCTGTTACGCCGAACTGTTATACAATTCTGCCGATCGAACTGTACGCATTTACCGTGGACGTTCAAAGCGATGAGAACGTGATCAACTGGCAAACTGCTTCGGAAAACGACAACGATCACTTTAATGTACGGGCAAGCGACGACGGTATCAACTGGGAAACGATTGAAACGGTGCCGGGAGCCGGAACTTCCAAGGAAATGAATTTCTACAGTGTAACGGACCGCAACATCCGTAAACATGTACGGTATTACCGGATCGAACAGGTGAACACCGACGGAAGCGCGACTTCTTCGGAGATCATTTCCGTAAGCCGCGATTTTGACGAACCGGTGCTCTACCCCAACCCGGCTTCCAATGAATTACGCATCAGCGTACCGGATCACGCGTATACGACCGTGAGTATTACAGACCAGCGCGGAATTGTTGTCTACAGCGCAATGCTGGTAGACGGACAGGACCATGCAGTGGATGCTACCGGTTTGTCGAACGGATTCTACTTTGTGCGGATCAGCGGGGAGAACACCCAGGGCTGGATCGGCAAGTTTGAAATACGTCATTAAAACCTGCTACTGACTACTGGCGATATTCGGGGTTTGGAAAGTCCAGGCTACAACCTGCTTTCCATTCCTCAGGCCGGTTCCCGTGCGCCGGGATGCCTTTGCTATCTTTCAGCATGCGTGCAAAATGCATCATGTTCCAGGTCATAAAGGTGGTATTCCGGTTCGTAAAGTCATTGTCGACACCCACTTTTCCGTCACCTTCTTTCTTGTCTCCATACGAAGGCCCCGGTCCTGCTTCACCGATCCAGCCGGAATCCGCCTGCGGTGGAATGGTGTAACCCACATGCTGCAGTGAATAGAGGATTTCCATGGCGCAGTGCTTGATCCCGTCTTCGTTCCCGGTTATAATCGTTCCGCCGGTCTTTCCATAGAAGCGGTATTGTCCTTTGTCGTTTGTTTCTCCCGAATGCGCATACAGGCGTTCAATGATCAGTTTGCACACGGCAGACACCTGTCCGAGCCAGATAGGCGTGCAAAGAATCAGGATGTCGGCATCAATTACTTTTTTGAACAACTTCGGCCAGTCGTCACGGTCCCAGCCTTTTTCAGTCATATCGGTGTCCATTCCGAAGGCGATGTGATGATCAACGGGGCGGATCACTTCGGTTTTGACCCCGTTCTTTTCAAAGATCTTTTTCGAGACATCGATCAGTCGCTCGGTGTGCGAAGTTTCCGGTGACTTTTTCAGGGTACAGTTCAAAAAAACCACGCTGAGGTCGTCGTAACGCGCTTCTTTTGGGCTACAGTTTTCTTTTTCCATGAATTGTGTTTTACGAATCCGAACAGTTCATCCGTGAGAAATGTTCGTCCGCACTCCGGTGGTGGTTATTCTTTGCGAGTCTGGCGCGGTTCATTACCTGTTTAGAAATTAACAGATCGTTCAATACAGGTACATATGATACACTATCATTACTTGTGCTATACTTGTGCTATACTGATGCTATACTTGTGCAGTATACCTGAAGTACTTATCCCTGCGGTTTCAGTGTGAGTGTGGAGGGTATAGTGTGAGTCTAGAGTGTGAGTGTGAGTATAGAGTGTGAGTCTAGAGGGTGAGTGTGAGTGTGAGTGTGAGTATAGAGGGTGAGTATAGAGTGTGAGTGTGAGTATAGAGTGTGAGTATAGAGGGTGAGTGTGAGTCGATGGGCACGTGTGGGACGCTCGCGCCAGAAAGAGAAACAGAGGCAGAAACAGAATGAGAATGAGAATGAGAATGATCCCGCAGTACTTCTTCCTGCGGTCGAGGACTTCAGGTTTCAGTGTAGAGTGTGAGTCGGAAGTACTTCTCCCTGCGGCGAAGACTTCGGGATGGACAGAATGAGAAACAGAATGAGAATGATCCCGCAGTACTTCTCCCTGCGGTCGAAGACTTCGGGATGGGGAGAATGAGGGGTCGGGTGATGTTTTTTAACAATTCGTAACAAATGTGCTGTATGCCAGTCCGAACAATGGATTGAGGGGTATTGTTAATGGAATCGATGTTCGCTGAACACGTCGTCAATCAACAATAAGTATATATTTGGTACATGGACCGATTTACTGAAAATTTTTCGAGGATCCGCCTGCGGACCGTTGAGCTTTGCCGCAATCTTCACGGAGAAGATACCAACCTGCAGGCCGCGGTATTCGTTAGTCCGCCGAAGTGGCACCTCGCTCACACCACCTGGTTTTTCGAACAATTTATTCTAAAGCAATACGTTAAAACCTACCGGGAATTCGACCCGAAGTTCGGCTTCCTGTTCAACAGTTATTACAATAACATCGGGGAGCGGGTTGCCCGGGACAGTCGCGGGCTGATCACGCAACCTTATTTTGACGAGGTCCTGCGTTACCGCGCATACGTGGACCAGCACATTCTCACCCTGCTTGAAAATGGTTCCGATTCAGAGATCACTGAACTGATCACGCTCGGACTTAATCATGAGCAGCAACACCAGGAATTGCTACAAACCGATATCAAATACAGTTTGTCATTCAACCCGCTGTTGCCGGCACTTTTCGATGATGTTCCAGAGCACCGGGGGGAAGAAGGGCAACAAAACTGGATCAGCGTGCCGGAAGGAATTTATGAGATCGGGCACACAGGTGAAGGTTTTGCCTTCGACAATGAACTCGGCCGACACCGCGTATTTCTCGAAGCCTTCGAACTGTCCCCGAAACTCGTTACCAACGGAGAATTCCTGGAATTCATCGAAGCGGGCGGCTATGAAGACTTCAACCTCTGGCTGGACGAAGGCTGGTGGTGGGTGCAGGAAAACCAGGTTCAGCATCCGCTCTACTGGAAAAAGACCGATGACGGATGGACGCATTTCACGCTCGGAGGACCTGTGAATATAGACTTGTCGGCACCGCTTTCGCACGTCAGTTATTACGAAGCAAGTGCCTATGCCGAATGGAAAGGCTGCCGTTTACCGACTGAAACCGAATGGGAAGTCGCTTCACCGAAGCTGAATTACGGCCTGCGCTGGGAGTGGACCAACAGTGCTTACCTCGCCTATCCCGGTTTTCAGAAAGCGCCGGGAGCCGTCGGGGAATACAACGGCAAATTTATGATCAACCAGATGGTGCTTCGCGGCAGTTCGATCGCAACGCCGGAAGGACACAGCAGGCATACCTATCGCAACTTTTTTCACCCCACGGGTCAGTGGCAATTTTCCGGTATCCGGCTGGCCAAAAAATAACGCTAACAAAGAGATCACATGACAGCAGAAATGACCGAATTCGCCAAAGACGTCCTGAACGGACTGACTTCGGAGCAAAAACACCTTTCATCGAAGTATTTTTACGACGACCAGGGCAGCATCATCTTCCAGGAGATCATGCGGATGCCGGAATATTATCCGACCAAATGCGAATTCGAGATCCTTTCGCAGCAAAGTCACCTGATCCTGGAAGAACTGGAATTCGAAGGACCGTTCCGCATCATCGAACTAGGCGCCGGTGACGGAATCAAGACCCGTCAGCTGCTGGAAACCTTCATGTCCCGTGGCGCCGATTTCACCTATTGCCCGATCGACATCAGCGAGGAGGCTATTACGAGCCTCGAGAACAACCTGCGCGATGCACTTCCGGACCTGGAAATTCAGTCTTGCGTGGGAGATTACTACAATTGCCTGGAGCAACTGAAAGCCGAACAGATTCCCGCGTTATTCCTTTTCCTGGGTGGAAATATCGGCAACTATTCGAAGCAAAAGAGTGCCGAACTGCTCGAGATGTTCCGCAAATGGATGCACCCGGGCGACAAGATCCTGATCGGGATGGATCTGCAAAAGAACCCGCGCGTAATCCGCATGGCATACGACGATCCGGGTGGAATCACCAAACGGTTCAACCTGAATTTGCTCACACGCATGAACCGGGAACTCGGTGCCGATTTCAGGATGGATCAGTTCGATTTTTACTGTCATTACAACCCTGAGAACGGCGCACTGAAAAGCTATATTTACCCGATCCAGGACGTCCATGTGCACTTCCGGGCTTTGGATCAACACATCGACCTGAAGGCCAATGAACTGATCTACACGGAACTTTCGCACAAATTTTCCGCCACGCAGATCGAAGAACTGGCCGAAGCAAGCGGTTTCAGTATCAAGCGGAATTTCCTGGACTGCAAACATTATTTTACCGATACGCTCTGGGAGTGGAAATAATCTGCCCGTGCCGCCACGGCTCAAATTGAAGGCGCTTATCCCGGTGATTTGCGAAATTGTGTGTATTTTCACACATTCAAAAAACCGGAATATGAAGACAGGCGCACTTATCTGTACATTTCTCTTTATCCTCAACGGGCTGGGGCAAAGTTTACTAACTCCCGAAAAACTCTGGGAGATCCAGCGCGTGAACGGTGGTACCTTTTCACCGGACGGGAAATACGTGCTCTACACACAAACGGCATACGACCTCGAAAAAAACAAGGGTAATTCCGACATTTACATCTATTCGGTGGAATCCAAAACGAGTGAGCAACTTACCAGCACTCCTTTTTCGGAATACGAAGTGCAGTGGGGGCCGAACAATACAATCTATTACCTTTCGGCAGAGGAGAAAGGCCTGCAGATCTGGACGATTTCAGTGAAAGGCACCGACAAAAAGCGCATTTCAGATTTTAACGATATTGAACTGGAAGGCTTTAAAGTGGCACCGGATGCATCTTTCATCGTGACGATCGAAGCGATCAAAGTACGGCCGGACGTACACGACCTCTACCCCGACCTTCCGAAGGCCAATGTACGCATCGAAACCGACCTGATGTACCGCCACTGGGATCACTGGGACGACTACAAAAAGCGTCACCTGTTGCTGCATCGCATTTCCGGTGAAAAAGTAAGTACTGAATTCGTGGACCTGCTCGAAAATGAACCGTTCGACGGCATTCTGCCCCCCTTCGGCGGAAGCGACCAGTTCACGATTTCCCCCGATTCAAAAATGATCGTTTACACATCTAAAAAACTCCAGGGTAAAAATTTCGCTCTGAGCACGAATTCCGACCTGTATTCTTACGACATCGGTACCGGGAATACGAAAAACCTGACCGAAGGGCGCCCGGGCTACGACGTAAATCCGCACTTTTCGAAGGACGGGAAGCAACTGGCCTGGCTCTCCATGGAGCACGACGGCTTCGAATCCGACAAGAACAACATCGTGGTGATGGAACTCGGGAGTGGCCAGGTAAAGAACCTGACGGCATCCATCGACGTGAGTGTTTCCGATTTCTGCTGGTCGGCCGATTCAAAAGCCATTTACTACAAAGCTCCGATCGAGGGCACCGTTCAGCTATTCGTGTACGATTCCAAAAAGAACGAGAACCGCCAACTTACCGAAGGCTGGCACGACTATACCTCGCTGGACGTTTCGGCTAAATACATCGTTTCGGGTATCCAGTCGATGGTTCATCCTTCCGACCTCTACCTGTATGACATCCGGAGTACGCAAAGCGAACAGATCACCGATGCCAACAAAGCCCTGTTCTCCACCCTGAAAAAACCGGAGATCCGGCAGAAGTGGGTTGAAACGAGCGACCACAAGAAAATGCTGGTATGGACAATCCTGCCTCCTGATTTCGACGAAAATAAAAAGTACCCGACCCTGCTTTATTGCCAGGGAGGGCCACAGAGTCCGGTGAGCCAGTTCTTTTCATATCGCTGGAACTTCATGCTGATGGCTTCGCAGGGGTACGTGGTCGTGGCGCCGAACCGCCGCGGACTTCCGGGTTTCGGACAGGAGTGGAATGACGCGATCTCCAAGGACTGGGGCGGGCAGGCCATTCGCGACTACCTCTCGGCGATCGACGATGCCGCCAAAGAGCCATACGTGGACGCAGAGCGTCTCGGAGCAGTGGGCGCATCATACGGCGGGTATTCCGTTTATTTCCTGGCGGGTGTGCACAAAAAACGGTTTAAAACGTTTATTAGCCATGCCGGATTATTCAACCTCGAAAGCTGGTATGGCACAACCGAAGAACTGTTCTTTGCGAACTGGGATAACCGCGGACCGTACTGGCTTCCGGAGAACCGTGAATACTACGCGAAGAACAGTCCGCACCGCTATGTTCAGAACTGGGACACTCCGATTTTAGTGATCCACGGCGGGCATGATTACCGCGTACCGGAGAGCGAGGGAATGCAGGCTTTCCAGGCCGCACAACTCATGGGGCTGCGAAGTAAGTATTTGTATTTCCCCACGGAAGGACACTGGATTTTAAGTCCGCAGAACGGGCTCGTATGGCACCATGAATTCTTCGACTGGCTGGCGCACGACCTGAAATAACACGAGTAGTGAACTAAAACCGTATTGTATTGTCTCTGAGAAGCAGATTCACTACATTTACATTTTTTAAATTTTTACCGAACAGCACATGTGGCAAAAGATTGCTAATCTCATCTTACGGAACCGGTTTTTCATCATCGGGATCATCCTCCTGCTAACCGTCTTTTTCGGGTATTATGCCACAACGGGTATCAAGATCGATAACAAATACGGGAACATGCTTCCGAAGGAATCGATTGCCCAGGAAGACTACCTGAAGTTCAAGAGCATGTTCGGCGAAGACGGTTCTTCCCTGGTGCTCATCTTCCGTTCGGATTCCCTTTACACGGAAAACAATTTCCGGCGTTTCAAGGAACTCGGAGATTCGATACTGACCTTCGACGGGGTGACCAATGTTACTTCCGAAGCCACACTCATCAGTATCCGCAACAACATCGGCGAGAGCCGTTTCGAAGTACAAAAGGTATTTTCCGATGTGACCTTTCACGAGAAAAGCATCGATTCGATCAAGCGCGAGATCCGTTCGAACCCCGTTTACCAGAATATGCTGTACAACGACACCGCGGGCGTATCCCTGATGCTTGTGAGCATGGACGAACACGTGCTGGCCGATCAGAAAAAGGCCAATGTGGTGGTGGATATCGAGAAGTTTACCAGCCAGTATGAAAAATACTTCGGGAAGATCCGTTTTGCAGGACTTCCGCATTTACGGGTGATCATCGGGAAGCGTGTGATCAACGAAATGTACATTTTCATTGCACTGGCCATATTCGTAACCTCGCTGTTGCTTTATCTTTTCTTCCGTTCGTTCCGCGTGGTCCTGATCTGTAACGCCGTTGTTTTCGTGGCTGTGATCTGGTCCATGGGAAGCATCGGACTGATGGGCTTCAACCTGTCGATCATGATGGCGCTGATCCCGCCGCTGATGATCGTGATCGGGATCCCGAACTGCATCTTCCTGATGACCAAGTATCACCAGGAGATCAAACTGCACGGAAACAAGATACTTGCCCTTTCACGGGTGATCAAGAAGATCGGGATGGCGACTTTCCTGACCAACTTTACAACCGCACTCGGCTTTTCGACCTTCATTTTTACCAATTCCGAAAAACTAACCGAATTCGGGATCGTGGCGTCGATCAATATCCTCGTTGTTTTCATCCTTTCAATCTGCATCCTGCCGATCTTCTCTTCCCTTTCGAAGGTTCCGAAATCGCGCCACCTCAAGCACCTCGAGCGTGCTATGGCAAAAGGTCTCATCCGCAGACTGACACGCATTACACTGACAAAGCGTAAGTGGGTCTACATCGTGACACTGGCCGTAATTACGCTCAGCCTCATCGGCCTGTACAAGATCGAAGCTACCGGGAACATTACCAGTGACCTGCCGAAGGGAGACGAGATCCTGGAGGATATCAATTTCATACAGAATAAGTTCGGAGGTGCCATTCCTTTCGAAATGATGATCGATTACAAGGAACCCGGTCGTTTGTTCAAGACCTCCACCCTTGAAAAGGTCGAAGAAATTCAGCGGAAGTATACAGCCGACAGTCTTTTCTCCAAAAGCCTTTCGATCGTGGACCTCGTGAAAGTCATTAATATGGCCTATCACAGCAACGACACGAACTATTACAACATTCACATTTCCCGAACTGACAAAGCCCGCCTGAAACAGTACATCGATAATTTCGACTTTACGAACGGGGGCGGTTTCACGATCAAGGAACTGGTGGACACGTCCAACACCACCCTCCGGATACGCACACAAATGCGCGATATCGGTTCCTATGACGTGGCGAAGAAAGTCGACAGTATGCGTGTGAAGATCGACTCGATCCTCAATCCGGATAAAAAGGAGATCGAGCACATGTACAAAAAGGTGAAAAAGGGTAACCTGGCCTATGTAGACTCGATCATTTATACGTATCCGTATGTTTACAACAGCCTTACGAACGTGATTTCCAACGGTGACCGGGACCTGCAGTTCCAGTTCGATTCCGACCCGGAGAACCTGAAACCGTACCTGCGCAAACCTGCGATCAAAAAGCAATTGCGCAAAGCGATCAACAACGAGTACTACGATCTTACGCTCACCGGAACATCGGTCGTGGCTTCCGAAGGGACACAATATCTCGTGATAAACCTGTTGACGAGTCTCGTATTCGCGGTTATCAGTATTTCCATCCTCATGGCGATCCTGTTCCGTTCGTGGCGCATGGTGATCGTATCACTTGTTCCGAACATCATCCCGCTGCTCTTTACAGGTGGTGTGATGGGTTGGTTCGGAATTCCGCTTAAGCCTTCCACCCTGCTCGTTTTCAGTATTGCCTTCGGTATTTCCGTGGATGACACGATCCACTTCCTGGCGAAATACAGGCAGGAACTCAAGGCAAAAAAATGGGATCTCCGCGAATGTGTGGTGATTGCCATCCGCGAGTCCGGGCTGGGTATGTTCTATACCTCGATCGTCCTTTTCTGCGGGTTTTCGACCTTTACCTTCTCGCAATTCGGAGGAACACAGGCACTCGGTTTGCTCATCTCACTGACGCTGCTCGTAGCGATGATCACGAACCTCGCACTTTTACCGTCGCTGCTTCTTTCCCTGGAAAAACGCCTGACGACCCGATCATTCGAGGAACCCTATTTCGATGCCTACGATGAAGAGGCCGATGTCGATTTCGACGTACTTGAAGTAGCGCCGGACGATGAAACGGAAGGTGATGGGGATAACGACAAACCAAAAAAGGACCCAGAATAGCATGAAAGGAATTGTTCTTGCCGGCGGATCCGGTACGCGCCTGCATCCGTTAACGCTTGCCGTTAGCAAGCAACTCATGCCGGTGTACGACAAACCGATGATCTATTACCCGCTTTCGATCCTGATGAGTGCGGGAATCCGTGAAATACTGATCATTTCCACGCCACACGATCTTCCGCAATTTCAAAAGTTACTGGGCGACGGTACGCAGTTCGGTTGCCGCTTCGAATACGCAGAACAGGCCGAACCCAACGGGCTTGCGCAGGCCTTTGTGATCGGAGAGGAATTTATCGGTGTGGAAAAAGTAGCACTTATTCTCGGAGACAATATTTTTTACGGTGTGGGAATGGACGAACTCCTGCGCGAGAACGTGGATCCGGAGGGCGGTGTGGTTTATGCCTATCACGTCAGTGATCCGCGTCGCTACGGTGTCGTGGAGTTCGATGACAACATGCAGGCAGTTTCCATCGAGGAAAAACCTGAGAATCCGAAGTCCAATTATGCCGTTCCCGGGCTATATTTTTACGATAACGAGGTGATTTCCATTGCAAAATCGCTTAAGCCAAGTGCTCGTGGAGAATACGAAATTACGGACGTAAATGCCGAGTATTTGCGCCGCAACAAACTGAAAGTAGCGGTTTTGAACCGGGGAACCGCCTGGCTCGATACCGGAACCTTTCCTTCGCTCATGCAGGCCGGGCAATTCGTGCAGGTGATCGAAGAACGACAGGGACTAAAGGTGGGTTGCATCGAAGAAATCGCCTACCGCAACAGGTTTATTGACGCAACACAATTGCGCGCCCTCGCCCAACCTTTGCTAAAAAGCGGTTACGGAAATTACCTTTTGAACCTCATCAAAGACTGATCTATGGAACGGCTGGCACAGTATGCAGGCATGATCGAACAGGAGCTTGGGAAACTCGATTTCCCGATGCGACCGGAAAACCTGTATGATCCTTTGCGTTACTTCTTAAAGATCGGTGGTAAACGGATCCGTCCCGCGTTGGTACTCATGGGAGCCGAACTGTTCGGATGCGTTTCCGAAAAAGCAATACCCGCGGCACTTGCCGTAGAGATCTTTCACAACTTTACGCTAATCCACGACGATATTATGGACCGCGCACCGCTTCGTCGCGGCCAGCAAACAGTTCACGAGAAATGGAATACCAGTATTGCCATACTCTCCGGAGACGTGCTTTTCGTAAAAGCGTATGCGCAACTGGCACAGCAACAAGCCGAACATCTGCCGGAATTACTTCGCATTTTCAACCGGACAGCACAGGAAGTTTGTGAAGGACAGCAACTGGACATGGACTTCGAGGTGCAAAGCGATGTACAGATTGCCGCTTACCTCGAAATGATCCGCCTGAAAACTTCCGTATTGCTCGGTTGTGCACTTGAACTCGGTGCCATTATCGCGGAAGCGAAAGAGAGCGACCGCACGAAGCTGTATACTTTCGGCCAGGAGATCGGGATCGCGTTCCAGATCCAGGATGACATTCTCGACCTGTACGCCGACCCGGACAAATTCGGAAAGCAGGTGGGCGGAGACGTGATCTCGGGAAAAAAGACCCTGCTGCATCTCAAAGCCTTCGAACGCGCCGGAGCACGCGACCGGGAACGCCTGATCGCCGTTTCAAACGAACGCGACCCGAAACTCAAGGTAGGCGTTACACGCAAGATCTACGATGAACTTGGAGTAAAGCAGGCCTGCACGGAACTCATGGAAATGCACTACCGGAAAGCGATCGGGGCACTGGAAGCCGTAAATACGGACGAGAATCTCAAAAACACGCTGCGTGAACTGGCAGCTTATCTCATTCAACGGGACGTGTAAATAACAGGTACATTCGTATTCGCAAAAAAAGATTATTTTTAGCCAAACTATATTTTTAATCTTTTAAACTTCTATTTATGAGAATTGACGATACCTTTATTGTAGCCCTCCTAATCGCTTTGGCAATCGGTTTGGTGATTAACATTTTCTTTTTACTGACGCTGCAGAATACCCTGAAAGCCTGCCGCCCGCAAAACAGGTTACTTCCCCCGGGCCAGGTGTGGCTGCAACTCATCCCGCTTTTCAACCTGGTATGGCCGTTCATTATGAACCCCAAAGTATCTGACTCGGTCAAAAAGGAACTTGAATCTCGCGGACATCGTGAGCAGGGAGATTACGGCCGTACGATCGGGATTTTGTATCCTGCCTTCAATTTCGGAACCTGGATCCCTTTTCTCGGCGGCTTACTTTCACTTGCCATTCTCGTACTGTGGATCATGTACTGGGTAAAAATGTCCGGTTACAAGAACAAGATCGAGATGTTGCCGGTCGATGACAGCGGTTCGATCAATTACAGTGGTCAGACTGATATTCTCGATACGATCTAAGATTTTCAACACTTCAAAATGACTGAGAGCCTGGCCAAAACCAGGCTTTTTTTATATTATTTTAATAGAAAACGGTTCTTTTCGGAAGAAATCTTAATGTTTCAATCGATTACTTTGTACGCATAAAACACACACAGATGAAAAAATGCTTCCTTTTGACCCTGCTCGGTACAATCCATACCTGTCTTTTCGCGCAGACTACAGACAGCCTGAAGCTGCGCATTGAGGTAGACGGATACCTGGAGACCTATTACAGTTACGACCTTTCCAACCCGGCACAACACCGTCGCCCGGATTTCCTGTACTCCTACAACCGGCATAACGAAGTTAACCTGAACATGGGCTACATGCGTGCACGGGTGGAAAAAGACCGGGTAAAGGCTAAACTGGCACTGATGGCCGGGACCTATCCGGAAGCGAACCTCGCAGCAGAACCGCTCTTGTTACGAAGCGTGTACGAAGCCAGTGCAGCCGTGAAATTGAGCGCAAAGAAAGAACTCTGGTTCGAAGCCGGCATCTTTGCTTCACACATCGGTTTTGAAAGTGCCGAGGGATTGAAATGCGGTACGCTCACACGCAGTCTTGCAGCCGAAAACTCACCTTACTATGAAAGCGGCACACGGCTGAATTACGAAACCACAGATCGCCGGTGGCTTTTCAGTGTACTTTACCTGAACGGCTGGCAACACATTCGTCGTCCGAACGGGAATAATACCCCGGCATTCGGTCACCAGGTACAGTACAAGCCGAATGAACACTGGCTTTTCAACAGCAGTTCCTTTATCGGGAGCGATACGCCGGACACCCTTCGGAAGATGCGTTACTTCCACGACTTTTACATGAGCTGGAAAGGCAAACGAGTTGAACTCACCGCAGGATTTGACATCGGAGCACAACAGGCGCAGCCCGGAAGTTCGGATTACGATGTCTGGTACACCCCGGTGCTTATTGCTTACCTGCGTCCGACGGCCAAAACCGGTATCGGCATTCGCGGAGAATATTATATCGATCCACAACAGGTGATCGTGCAGACTTACAGTGCAAACGGATTCAACACTGCCGGGTATTCCGTTAATTTTGATTATTATTTGCGGGAAAACGTGTGTTGGCGCATTGAAGGACGCGGTTTTTACAGCGATGACCCGATCTTTATACTGAACGGGGATCTATCCCGCCAGAACTATGCGTTCACCACTTCCCTCGCCGTGAAATTCTAACTGAAACTGTAACTGTATAGAAAAAAGCTGCCAACCGTATACGAAATCACGTTGACCGCCAGTGTCACGAGTAGGATGCGTTTGTTAGTATAAAGCGTACTTAGCATTAGCCGGTTTACCACCAGTTCGATCAGTACGGTCAGTATAAATGCAGCGAGGTAGTATGGCATGATCATTTCCACGGACGAAACCTCCTGGTCACTTACCCAGGGAAACCAAACTACCATCCACCATCCGCCATTCAGGGCCATTGAAAGGATAATTCCAAAAATGCCGCTAAGTGCATTACTCAGGATTACAGAGACACAGACAGGACCGTCGAATGCCTTGCGAGCCAGGAAAAAGGACATTAAGAAACACTCCAGGAATATGATAAATGCCATAAAGATCCAACCCTGCGGCAACAGTGCATAAATGCCAAAACTGACATTCAGCAAAACCTCATTCATCGGAATTCTTTTCCTGTTCTTTTTTAAAGATCACTTCAATGCGCCTGTCCGGTATCAGCCACCAAAACGCGACCAGCGTATAGATTCCCCCGGCTATCCAGCTGGTGAAAAAGGTCGAAATGATGGCGACCAGGTATAAAAAGGGCGATAGTTTTCCTTTGAGATCCCGCCCGATGGCCCGGTTCAGGATCGAATCGGATCCGTGTGCCCGGAGGATCAGGCGCTGCAATATCCAGTACGCCACCGAACACATAAACAGAACAAAGCCGTAAAGTGCAAGCGGTAACGGCATGAAGTGATTTTCACCGACCCAACCGGTTACGAAGGGAACCAGTGAGAGCCAGAAAAGCAGGTGCAGGTTCGCCCAGAGAATTGCGCCGTTCACGCGTTCAACCGTGTGCAACATGTGGTGATGGTTGTTCCAGTAAATCCCGAGGTAGATGAAACTAAGTACATAGCTTACGAACACAGGCAGCAATGGTATCAAAGATACAAAGTCAGGCTCTTTCGGTACATTGATCTCCATGACCATGATCGTAATGATGATGGCCAGTACGCCATCACTAAATGCTTCAAGCCGGTTCTTGTTCATAGGAATCTGTTTTGGATGCTCGAACAAGTTAGTTATTTTTCCAATCTGCCTAAACGGTCAAACCATTAAAAAATCTTAACGGGCTTTGCAGTTGTACCTGTTTTAGCTGTAGTTATCGAAAGGTCACCGTTATGTTTTCTGTGACGGTGATCATCGGCAATTCGAATTGGATAACGGATACCTGCGTCCGGATCCAGTTGGTAGAAAGGTTGAATTCGACATCTTCCGTTTCCACAATCACGAGGTCTGAAACTTCCAGGTCTGCAAACTGCGGCGACTTTTGTTTCATGGCATTCAGCAGGTATTCCTTATCGTATTGCATGTCGATATGTGCTTTGAGGCTGTTCCCGCTGCGTTTCGAGTCAATAGTTACCGTTGCCGGAAGGTCCTCATCGGCGAAAACTCCCAGTTGATTGATCGCATAGGCTTCTATTGCGAAACTATGCGATCCGTTTTTAGGATAGCTGTAGGCATATACCTGGAACATACTGGTTACCGAATTGAGGATGGTCTGTTCCATTTCCGGCTGGCGCTGAATCATCATTTCGTTCATTACGGTCCGGAGCGAATCCCGGCTGATTGGCAATGCGCTCTCCTGGCTAAGGTGATCCACGAGCTTATAGACCATCTCTTCAATTTCCACGGAAAGTTCGTCCCAGTTCAGTATTTCCTCGGCCACTCCGTCCTCTTTTCGCAATTGCACCATGTAGTTCAGGCGACTGATATTCTCATCGAAGAGCAGGAGCAGTTCTTGTAGCTCGTTGTGCACAATCTGAACGCTGTCACCGTCGGATGCTGCCTCCGTCTCTATCGGTTTACCCGGAACGACCCGGTAGGAAAGTGTAACGTACTCGCTGTTATTACGCAGCACCTCCAGTTCGCAGGTAGTTGTAACTTTTTCGTCCGAAATGAGCGAACCGTTCAGTGTCATCTGCGACGAGGCTTCGGTGGTAACCGTTTTCTTTTCTCCCACTTTCCAGTCGGCCGTTAATTCGATCATATCCTGTCCGAAAACAGGCAGGCAAAAAGCCACGAAGAGTGCAGCTGTTAAAACGTATTTCATTCTCATTGGTTTAACTCCTTTCGACCTGCGGGGAGTGATACGAAGATAGTCAATCGGGATGAAAGTGGCTGCACAGTTGTTGACTTAGTAAAATCTGCATAAAACGGACCGCAGGAAGCGCTGCACGATCCGGACAAAACTGCGGAGCGCGGGATCTATTTCGTATATTTACAACAGGGGACTAAGACCCTGATGAACAAACTGGCATTAAACTGAAAAGTCATGAAAAACAGTCTGTATATTTTATTGACACTCCTCCTGATAAGCGGGCTGCCTGCCTGCAGAAAAGAAAAAAAGCCACTTGTTATCGCCGGACGCATTGTAACAGACTGCAACGGCACGCCCTATGCAAACGCCAGCATATCGATCTATCAACCGAAAAACGGTGGTTTGTTCTATTCCTCCAAAGGTGGTACCTTGCTAACAACCACTACGGATTCGGACGGCTATTTTCTGTGCAAATACGTGCCTGAGAGCAGTGAAAGCGTATCAATTGATGGCTTTTTAGACGGAATTCCGCTAAAGGATGTGAATGTCGGAGAGGTCAATGCGAACCGCACGGGAAGTTTTCGAATTTTTCTCGACCCCGGTACTTCGGTTTATACCGCGCAGGACACTTTGTTCTATACGAATTTTAACTATCCGAACAATCCGTTCCCAAATACAAATTACCGCTATGTTGTAGGACCTTTTGCAGCGGGACAGATCGATTCGATCACAGGAATGGGCCTCTCAGCAATTCCCGTTTACGGAAAATCGCCATACCCGATTACGATCACGTATTTTCTAAATTCGAATCCTTCCGAAATGAGTCAAACGACCGTGACGCCGGGCACCTGTAACGACTGGGGTTCCGTAACCTTTACACTTCCGTAGTCTAAACGCTTTTCTCACCGCGGGTGACTTAAAACCGGCGTACTTTCCGGCGCTCTTAAATCTGTAATTGCCAGGCTTAAACCTGTTTTCGTCTGGTTTGTTTAATCATGGAATAAAAGTCATGATCAGGAACCTTTTCAATACGTTTTTAGGGGCATTGATGCTACTGATATCCGGCAGGATACAGGCACAGGAACATGTAAATGCCTGGTTCCGGGGAACGGTTGATTATCACTTCAGCGAACGACTGAAAGGAGAAGCGGAACTGCAGCACCGTCGGCAAAACGAACCTTACAAGAACCGGTTTCCTTCACAAAACCTGACGTATAGTTTCCGCAGCTGGATTCATTATGAAGCAAATAAACAGTTTCGCTTTTCGCTGTCTCCCTTTGCCGTTTTTGAAAACTACCGGATCATTCGCGAGGAAAAAGACAAAGAAGTCGCTCCGGAACCGGAACTCCGTTTTACACTGGCCGCGCAGTGGAATGCCGACATTAACCGAAAACTGCGTTTTATAAATCGCTTTGCAGCAGAATACCGAATTTACGAACATTCACCCCGTCAGTCTGTGCGTTTGCGCGAACGCGCCGGGCTCGAATACCGGTTCAATCCCACTTTATCGCTTCTCTTTTACGAGGAACTGTTGTTAAATGCCACGGGAAGTTCGGAAAACCGCATCGATCAGAACCGGCTGGCACTTCTATTCATATACAAACCTGTTTCCCGACTAAAGATCGAACTGGGTTACATGTACCTGACCCGAAAGCCGGAAGCACCCGAAACGACCATAAACGAAAGTAACTTCCTGCTAAACCTGACCTGGTCCGTTAAAAAACTTCCCAGGGAGGCCGGATAAGAACATATCCGGATAATCGGGTAACTTTGCGAAATCCAAAAATTCGCATAAATTAGTAAGGCTTATTGCCATATCACATGGAAGACAGAAAGCAGAAATACCTGGATGAGCAGGTCTTTTATGGCCTTACCGATCTCAATACCGGTTTTGACAGTCCGGTAATACGTTATTTTTCTGCGGAGGAATTCGCTATCGTTCTCGAGCGCGTAGAACAACTTAAACTTGGGATTTTTGGAATAGAACCGTGGAAAAACGGACACTTTTTCGGCGTAAGCTCTTTCGAAGATTACACGGAGGACCCAACAGATTCTCAATGGTACAAAAGGGCTTTCCGTGAATTTTTAGCGCTGGAACAGGAACTGCAATATGCAGCGAGTTATTATATCCCCGGGACCTGATGCATGAAAGCGCTCAACCTTGAAAAATATGCATTCGAACATTGCATGAAAAAGAAAATCTGCATTTTGCTGATCTATCTGATCGCAGGAAACATTCTTGTGGCTTGCAATACTGGCGAAGAACCGATTCAGGGAACATATCGTTTATCCAATGAAAAAGTTGACCGGATCCGTCGGGGGTGGAATTCGGAATACTGGACACTGAAATTAAACAGGGATATCGGCTCGCTGTCATTCAATGAAGCAGCGACTAACCTTCATTCATTTTCACTGGCCGTCAAAACAACCCGTCGTGGAACTTATACTTTTGTAAAACTCGATTCCATAATTACACAAAGTCTTTTTCCATGGGAAACACTTTCCAGGAAAAAACTGGACACGCTTGCACCGGGAATGATCTTATTAACACTTAAGGAGGGACTGCAAGGGCCAAAGGTTATTGCGGAGAACATTACGCCGCTTCAGCACCGGAAACTTCAGCCCGGACTGCCTTACCTTACCCGGATTGAATGATTATGCGCAGAAAACCGTACTTTCATACCGGAAGTTATCGCGAAAAATGGATTATCAGTTTATAGACAACAGTGCGGAGAAGCGTTTCGAAATGCATACCGAAGGATTTACTGCTTTCATTACGTACCAGCTGAACGGAGATACGATTACGCTTACGCATACGGAAGTCCCGGAAGAACTGGGTGGAAAGGGAATCGGTTCGGAAGTGGTAAAGCGAACACTTGAGACGATTGATGAACGCAGTTTATCACTGATCGTACTATGTCCATTTGTGGCGGCCTATATTAAAAAACACCCGGAGTGGCGGAAACTGCTAGTCAAGCAGCGATTTTCGGGCAAATAATTCCGTGTATAGCTTTTGCCTGGACTGCAACCGTATTTTTTCAAATGAAAAAGAAGTTCCGTGGGCAACCTCTTGGCACCTGCAGAACTTCTCTCACTTACCTAACGCTTACTTAACTATAAAAATTAAACTGTATGCTGCTTAATACTCTTCGATCACCGCAAGACCGCTGGTCTCCTTGGCGATTTCAGAAGGTTTTCCCTGGTATTTAATATGCGCCGTACCACTGGCATCCGCCTTTAACTTTTTAGTGGCGCGAATGATCACCTGGCTCGCACCGGATGACTCCGCATGCACATCTTCCGCGGCGAGTTTATCGCCGTCTACACTGGACGCACCGGACGCGTCTATTTTCAGGTTCGTCGTTTTTCCCTTCAGATCCACAGCACTTGCTCCTTCAGAAACGATCGCGATGGTTTTGGCTTCGAGTTCCAGGTTTACACTTGCCGCCCCGCTGCTTTCAATATCCAGGCGATCGAAGGTAAGTTTACCCTGCGAAACCATGCCCGATGCCCCGGAAAGATCGGCTTCGGAAAAGGAGGTAAATGTGAGGTAAACCAGTACGTCGTAATTTTCGCACCTTGAGTTCGCACTTGAAATGTCGAGCCGGTTTCCTCTATGCGTCACTTTTACGGTTTCCGTTCCGCAATCGCCGTTGGCAACAATGCGTATACCATTGGATTTCCCCTGGATGAGCACTACGTTAATAGCGCCTGAAAGGGTGAGTTTGTCAAACGACCCGATCTTTACCTCACGCTCGTCATAACGCGCCGGTGGAATTGGCGGAAGTGGGTTTTGAGCCGGTATGGGTGCCAGCGGTGCTGCCGGAAGTGCCGGTAAAGCAGGCAACTCAGGAGTAAACGGAAAACGGGGAACGAGGGGAACTGGCGGAGGAGTCGGAGCAACCGGGGGGACCGATACACTGTCCTGCCGCCTCATGGTGTCTGCCGGAATGGTGGATGCCTCTTTCCCGTTTAAATCTTTAGCCAAAACCGTTTTGGCAGGCTTTTCGGCTTTTACCGGTTCCGGTGAAGAAGCCGGCCCCGTCATGCGCACCGCAACGAAAACCGTGACGCCGACAGTAGCTGTTAACATGGAAGTTATGAATGTCATGAGTAAGATCTTTTTAGTTAATACTAGTTTCATTTTCAGGAGCACACTTCCTGCCAGGGCAGCCATGCCAATCAAACCGATCCAGCGGCGAACATCTCGGACAGGAACTTTCGCCGGCTCGTTACGTGCCGCCTCAAAAAGTCTGTTTACGCTTTCTTCGTTCATATCACTGCATGTTTAATGGTCCGTTCTTCCGAAAGTAACCGGGCCAGTTCCTGCCGTCCGCGAACAAGCCTTTGTCGCACGGCCGCCTCCGTCGAATCCTGCATCCCGGCGATCTCTTTCGTAGAAAATCCGGAGACTTCGAACAGGATGAGGGCTTCGCGCTGCACATCAGGCAGACAACCCAGCGCTTTGTAGAGATCTTCCACCTCCAGTTTGCGTTCGGCATCATTTGTACTTTCGGATACTTTCAGGCCTTCCTGCCATTTTTCTTCCTTCATCTTGCGTTGCGCATTGGCCAGAATCCGGATGCTCGTACCGAACAAAAAAGAAAGAAAGGAATCTTTATTTCGGATGCTGTCAAACCGTTCCAGCGCTACAACGATCGTTTCCTGCATCAAATCCCTGAAGTCCATTTCCCCGTAAGCCCGTGCTCTGCAAAAACGTTCGAAACGTTCGTGGACGGGTTCATACAGGATCATGAATGCTCTTTTTTTTCGAATACCCATAGTGTGTGCTCACAACAGTATGTGTAAGTAAACGTACAAATGTGACAGGAAAAATTACTTTTTTTCTAAAAAAAGATCCCGGAACGGTTCTAAAACGGATAATAATCCTGAATTTCAGGTGATTAAAAAATAGTGTTGTTACTTACTTTAAAGGCAACTACAGAAGTCTTCATTGCGTTTTCCAGTCATGTTTCCTCGCGTTTTTTTACTGTTGATGCTGTTGATGGCAGGTTTCGCTTCACGGGCACAAAGTTGCCCGGACAGTTGTGCATTCTATATCCCGAACACACTCACACCTGATTGTGACGACATCGAATGTGCGCTGCTAAAGGTTACGACAAACTGATCCTTTTCGGAATTCCATTTTCTACTTTTCAATCGCTGGGGAGAAGTTATCTTCGAAAGTAAAAAGCCAAACATGGTCTGGGATTCCAACGACCGGAGGAACAATGAAGTCCTTACCTGGCAACTTCGCGGGATCTGGTGTAACGGAGCGGAGATCGATCGGCGCGGAACAGTTACCATTTTACTTTAGCGCGGCCAACCACAATTATTGTTTTTCAGAAGCCCTTCTCAAGCCTTCGAAAATGGCGACAACCGGGAGCAATAAGGCATAATTGTAAAAGATGTCTTCCAGCGGTATGGTCCAGATCCGAAAGCCGATGATGTGCTCGCCCGAATACCAAACGACGGGTTTCTCCGTAATTCCCCCGGTCAGGATGCCGTTCACGATCAAAAACGGAATCTGGCACACGATAAAGGCAACGGCAAAATGGGCGTACCACTGCGAACGTTTCAGGAAGTAGATCCAAAGTGTGAACAGGGCCGTCAGGATGCAGGCACTTGCCGTATACCAGTTCTTTAAATGTGAAAGGGCAAAAATGAATGCCGCGAGCGTCATCGTGAAAGCGAACAAATGCGCGGCTTTTACAGGATAAAAGCGCGGAAAGTGACAGCGGAAAACTTCGTAGATAAAAACGCAGCAAAAAGGCACCACCACGAAGAACAGGCATTCCTCCAGCGGCAAATTGTACAGGTAGATCCCTTCGAGGTACTGTTCGTTAAAGCCCCAAACCCCGCGAGCCGTAAAAAAGTAATCCCAGACCAGGAAGGGAAACGCCACGGCGAGGATTGCCGGAAATAGAAATTTCCAGGAACGGTAGAACGCTACTTTACGGTCGAAACTCAGGAGGAGCGGGCCGGCGAGCGAGGCCAGGATCACGAGCAGATACAGGCTCATTTGCGGTACTTGCGTTTAAAGGCTGCTTTTGCTTCCCGGTAATATTTCATCGGAACGATCAGCATTCCGAAGCATTCGCCGTGTTCCTTTCCGCGGTGTTTGTGATGTACTTTGTGTGCTTTACGAATAGCCATGAAATACGGATGATCAATGTCACGCAGGAATTTCAGGCGCCGGTGAATGTAAACGTCGTGTAAAAGGAAATAAGCTACTCCATAAGCTGCAATGCCGTAACCGATCCAGACCGCCAGGTAATTGCCGCTCATCATACCCAGCATAATACACAACCAGGAAGGGACTGCGTAGATCAGGAAAAAGACATCGTTGCGCTCGAAGAAACCCGGACGTTCCACGTGATGGTCGGCGTGAAACTGCCACATCCAGCCGTGCATGACAAACTTATGCGTGGCCCAGGCCATGAATTCCATAACAAAGAAGGTTAAAAGCAATACGATCGGTCCCCACCAGTACATTAAAGCAGATTTACAATTACAAAAAACAAACTCATCACCAAAAAGATCGTGGCATGAAACGCATTGCGTTCCGCGAGTTTCCATCTAAAATACAAAAATTCGAGCAACCAGCCAATTACGAACCAACAGAGGTAATTGTACCACGGAATTAGGCCGTTCTCCCAGTTCCAGTAATCACTTTGCATCGCCACGGGCTCGATCAGGAAATCCAGACCGGTCATAAGTCCGGTTGAAAGAATGGCTTTCAACCAGGAAGGACCCGGTAAAAAATGAACGACGCTCGCCGCACTTACCGCAAGAATTCCCCAGTTGAGTCCAATGATCAGCGGTACGCCCCAAAAACGATAACCGAGGTTACTTCCGTATGCATACGACCCGAAGAGCAAACCGGTTTTTGTTCCGATCAGTTCAACCGAAAAACCGACGACAAATGCCAGCACCAGGAAACCGGAAA
Source organism: uncultured Flavobacteriales bacterium (assembly GCA_964389755.1). Lineage (GTDB taxonomy): Bacteria > Bacteroidota > Bacteroidia > Flavobacteriales_D > Crocinitomicaceae > JBBSUQ01. Next base: position 37,032 of record CAYMEW010000033.1, read on the forward strand.
ATCCTGCAAAGCGACTCTTTCGGCCGAGTAACAACAGTATAAATGTGAGTAACAGGTTGAAAAAACTCAAGCTCAGGAATGCATCGCGGTACGAACTCGAAAGCCCGAAAACGCCCACAGCGTAAAAGACGATCAAAATGATGTATAACACACCGGTCTGTCGGATTTGTTTACTCATAATCAGTGTATACGTCCGGCCACGGCGTTGGAAACCATTTCGTCCATGTCCCGGAACTCCATTTCAAGCACCCGTCGTGCTTTTTCCGCCGAATAAACAGTCGTCCGATACGCGCTTCGCGTGGTCTCCCGTGTAATGACCGGCGACTTTCCAAGTATCCAGGCCAGCAGGCCGTTTATTCGCCAGGCCAGGTTCGCCATCCAGCGTTTCGGGACGATCGACGGTGCTTTTACGCCCATTGCGCCAGCCATTTTCTCAAACGCTTCGCGAAAGGAAATGTTCTCCCCGATCATTAAGAAACGTTCTCCCTGAATCCCGGATTCGGCCAGCAGGATCATCGCATGCGCCACGTCGCGCGCATCCACGAATGCATTAGCACCGGGAGAAACAAAGCGCAGGCCTTTCCGGATCGTATTGAAAAGTGTCAGCGAACTTTCGTTCCAGTTACCAGCACCGATGATCATGGCCGGGTTCACCATCGCAGCCGGCAGGCCTTCTTCGATACCTCTCCAGACCTCTTTTTCGGCACCGTGCTTGCTGATCGCATAACCGCTTTCACGTTCACCCGACTTCCATTTCACGGCTTCGGTGAGGACTTTCCCGGGCGCAGAACCGATCGCAGCGGTCGAACTGACATGGATCAGTTTCTTTACGCCGGCATTCAGCGCGCAATTGACCACGTTTGCCGTACCCTCCCGGTTTATTTTCATCAGCCTGTAAAAGTCCCGACGATAAAAAGAGACAAGTGCCGCACAGTGAAAAACCGTGGTAACGTCCTTCATCGCGGCATCCAGCGAAGGAATATCCGTAACATCCGCTTCTACCCATTCGATGCGCTCAAACAACCGGTCCCCGTTTTCAGGATCGTAATGCCGGAAAACAGCGCGTACCTGTTCGAGCCGGCCGGTATTTCTGTAGGTTGCGCGAACGTTCATGCCAGACCTGCAAAGTTCAAATAGTACGTGTGAGCCGAGAAGCCCCGTTCCGCCGGTAACCAGTTTCATGGTATCAAAAATATAAAATAACCGGCGTTTGGAATAAGAATGCCAAAGAACAGGGTCAAAATACCTGGGATCCTAAAAATAACGTACATTTTTAAAGCGGATAATGTAACTGCGGTAACCGAAAAACAAATCATTTCAACTACCTTTGTAAAGACCAAATTTTCACATTATGCGCGCCAAACTGTACAGCATTTTTCACTTTCGCTGCCCGCGTTGTCACCAGGGTAAATTCTTCGTTTCACACCCTTACGACCTCAAACGCGTGGGAGATATTCACGAGCATTGCTCTTGTTGCGGACTCAAGTTTGAAAAGGAACCCGGATTCTATTACGGTGGAATGTACGTTTCGTATGCGCTGGGCGTGGCTCTTTTCGTCACATTCTGGACAAGTTTTAACCTCTTTTTCCCCACAGCCGGAGTAGGCGTTCAACTGGCCGTTATCATTAGTGCCACCCTGATATTAGCACCCTTGCTCTACGCGCTTTCAAAAATCATCTGGGCGAACCTGTTCATACCTTACGACCCGAAGGTTGCCAGAGAATGTAAGGAGTCTGCGAAGCAGGCAGCCCGCTAAAGCGCGAGTTCCGTTTCGGGATCCCAGAACAGGGCTTTGAACTGCACGACCCGGTCGTCCTTTACTGCAATTCCCTCCTGCTCCAGACGCTCCTGCATCGTGTTTTCGGTAGGAAAATGGTGCTTTCCGGTGAGCAGTCCGTTTCGATTCACAACACGGTGCGCCGGAATCTCCGGGCGGCTGTGACAGGCATTCATTGCATAACCGACCATACGGGAAGAACGCGCCTTGCCGAGATAGCTCGCAATAGCACCGTAACTCGATACCCTTCCGCGCGGAATTAATTTGACGACTTCGTAAACCTGGTCGAAAAAATCAGAAGAGCTTGCCATATATCCGTTTTTTAAACAAAGATACGCTTTCGGGAGTAAGTTTGCTTTAACGCAATCTGGACGAACAATTTGCGGGTCTAAACGTACTATTAGTAAAACGGATGATCATGAGAATTTTTACTTATTTACTGTGTCTGCTCGGTACTTATGGCTTTGCCGCTGATTTTTACGTGTCTCCTTCCGGTAGCGATGCCGGTCCGGGTTCACTTTCCAGCCCCTGGAAAACCCTGCAGTTTTCCGTGGACCAGCTGGCGCCCGGAGATATACTTCATGTGCTCGACGGGACTTTCAATGAAAAGATCAGCATAAACGTTTCAGGGACCGTTGCGCAACCGATCACGATTACCGGCTTCGACCATACGGCCATTCTTTCGGGAACCGGAATTACGTCCCAGGAAGCGATGATCGAGATCGTAAACCGGAACAACCTCATTATCGAATTCCTGACCATCCAGGACAATGCAATGAACGATGCTTCCGGGATATACCTCGAAGGGTCCTGCCAAAACATCCAACTCCGCTACAATAAGATCTTTGACATTCATTTTTCGGACAATGCCACTGACCCGGTAAATGCATCTACCAATGCACAACCAATTATCGCCTACGGTACAAACGCTTCACTTGCGATGTACAACCTGGTTATCGAAGGAAACGAAGTCGCGAACTGCCGTACGGGTTACAGCGAAGGAATTGCTGTGAACGGAAATGTCGACAGTTTCTATGTATATAAAAATAACGTTCACGACCTCACCAATATCGGGATCGACATCATCGGGCACGAGGGAGTTTGCCCGGATCCGGCCAAAGACGTTGCACGCCATGGTTCGGTGGAAGAAAATACCGTTTACAACTGCGTTTCCGAATATGCCACATCCGCCGGTATCTATGTGGACGGCGCGCGCACGGTGGCGGTGATCCGGAACCTGTGCTATGGCAATGGTTTCGGGATCGAAGTGGGATGTGAGGCGGTCGGAAAGGAAACCGACAGTATTGCCGTGCGAAATAACATTTGCTACGGCAATCACGATGCCGGACTCGCGATCGGCGGTTACGATTATCCCACAGGATCGGGAAAAGTGAGCCTGTCCGACTTCTCATGCAATACGCTTTACCGCAATGACAGGGATATGACCGGCAACGGTGAGGTACTCGTATCGTATGTCGAATTCGGCTACCTCTCCGGAAACGTGTTCTTTTCAGACCTCGGACGCACGATTACTTATGACGGCGAAAACAACGCATTCTATAGCAATTACAACCTGCACTTCGCTCCGAATAACGATGAATCGAACCTCATCGGAACGGATACTTCCGTTTACACGCTTGCCGATTTTCAAAATGCCACGGGGCTCGAACTGAATTCAATTTCGGGTGACCCGGATTTTAACGACCCGGAAGGAAATATAACTCCGGGCAACCTGGAGGATGACTTCGTGAGCTTCAATGCCAATTCGCCCATTATCGACAATGGTGACCCGAACTACGCACCATTTGAGGGCGAAACCGACTTTTACGGACACATGCGCGTTGTCAATAACCGGGTTGACATAGGCGCCGCCGAAAAAGAAGTGCTTTCTATAAGCGAGCTGGATGCATCCCCGGACTGGTCGGTGGCACCGAACCCGGCACAGGAACTTATTTACCTGCCTTTTTCCGGGAACGAGCGTTATGTCATCACGGGGCTCAACGGTCGGGAACTCGCCCGGGGGAATTGCCTCGGACAGGAGATCGGGGTCGGTGAACTTGCATCGGGAACCTACATTGTAACGGTGTACACCGAAAAGGGACCGCAGACCTGTCGTTTTGTGAAGCGCTAGTAATTGTTTAAATTATCGAGACGTTACCGGTTTAAAAATAGATCCAATCTCCCTAAAACCAATGGCTTTTGAGAGAGTTGCCACGAAGAAAGGCCGGGCATTGAATAAGTTATTGGTCACTTCAGCTTGCAAAGTAATCCCGGTAACAGGCTCTGTGATCCATGCTCTGCCTGAGAAGAAAATATCCGGCTGTGTTTCAATGCTGAGTTGATTTTGATTGGGAGAGCGGTAATAATTACTACAGTAGCCGACGGATCCGTGAACACGTACGCTAATTTGTTTATTCTCCAAAACCAGGAAAAGGCCTACAATTCCGAGATTAAAGGAATATTCGTTGTATTTAATCGTCGTATTCTGGTAGTAAGGTGCACTTTCAGACATGATCGTTCCGGGAAGCACAATCGTATCGTTAACGGTTTCACCGTATTGCACATGTAATGTTGTACGGCGCCAGACAAATTCACAGGAAGGCGCATAGTACAACTTCAAATTAGCAGAAGGATTTTTAAAACCCAGACGAAACAATGGGCTGATATAAGCACCAATATTATCCGAAGTGCGCGAGTTTACCATTCTCGAGCGACCGGTAATAGACGCATATGTCGTATCGTTGAGTTGTTGATTATAGGTGCTAACCCGATAACTATTGGAATCAGTCTGAGTCATAGCCCTGTTTCCGTACAAACTTAAATAAAACCCCACCGGCGCTGTAGATTTTCCGGGCGGATAAAAAATATTGGAAGCAAAAAACAGGTTTTCCGGTCTGGCGCCTTCAACGAGGTCGAAATTGGTTCCGATATAAGCGAGATATTCATATCCTTTTAAAGAACTTTCCGGACTGATCGAATCAAACACGATTACGATCTTTGGATGGTCAGCTTCATTTCTTTCATTCACAGAATTTCCACTGGAATCAACAATATTTAATTTTAAAATCAACTGTCTCTGACGATCAGGCAGAGAATCCGGTTTAATGTATATATAGATATTATTTATTTCTTTGAGTTCTGAAAACTTTAGCGGGTCAAAGTCGATTTTGTAAGCAGATGCCGGAAAAGAGGAGTGCTCATGATCCACCGAAATATGAAGGCGGTACGCAGCGAGGTTCGAATCCGCATAATGTTTAGCCCGAAGCGGGATCACTTCAATTTTCTGACTTTTCGGATTTCGGGAATATCTGACGGTGTCTTTTTGAAAGCCGATGTCAAATGTAGATTGTGCATAACAACAGCACATAGCAAGCACGAAGCAGAGTGTGAATAGGGTTCTCATATCAGTAGTGTTTTAGTGCGGTTTTTTCCAAACCGCTTGTTAATTAACGGGCAATATAACTAATTATCTCATTGTTCACAACTTCAGAGATAAATTTATTAGCTGCTCGCTACTAACACATTAAACACATGACACCCTGTTCGAAAGGTTTAAACTATTCTACCGTTACCGACTTCGCCAGGTTGCGTGGCTGATCCACGTTACATCCGCGCATAACTGCTATGTGATAGCTTAACAGTTGAAGCGGAATTGTGGCGAGCAACGGAACGAGGTTCTCGTCCGTTTCCGGAATCTCGATCACATGGTCGGCAATGTTGCGCACCTGCACGTCGCCTTCCGTAACGATTGCGATTATCTTTCCTTTACGCGCCTTTACTTCCTGGATATTGCTCACCACTTTTTCGTAAGACGGTCCGCGGGTCGCAATGACGAATACCGGCATTTCTTCATCGATCAGCGCGATCGGCCCGTGCTTCATTTCAGCTGCCGGGTAACCTTCCGCGTGAATGTAAGAGATCTCTTTCAATTTCAGAGCACCTTCGAGAGCTACCGGGAAACAGTTTCCACGACCGAGGTAAATCGCGTTCGAAACGTCTTTGTACGCCTCGGCGATCTTTTCGATGTGATCGTTATTCTCCAGTACGCGTTTCACCTTATCCGGGATCGTTTCCAGTTCTGCCAGCATGCTGTGGAACTTCTGCTCCGGGATGGTATTGCGCGCATGTGCCAGCGAAAGCGCCATAAGGGTAAGCACGGTAACCTGTGCCGTAAATGCTTTGGTGGATGCCACCCCGATCTCAGGACCAGCATGCGTATATGATCCGGCATCGGTAATGCGCGAAATGGACGAACCGACCACGTTGCAAATGCCCAGGATGGTCGCTCCTTTGGATTTAGCCAGTTCCAGCGCGGCAAGCGTGTCGGCCGTTTCACCGGACTGAGACACGGCAATTACGATATCTTTTTCGGAAATGATCGGGTTTCGATAGCGGAATTCACTGGCATATTCGACTTCCACGTTGATCCGGGCCAGGTCTTCGAACAGGTATTCACCGACTTGGCAGGCATGCCACGAAGTGCCACAGGCAATCATGACAATGCGTTCGGCCTGAAACAGCTTCTGCTCATAATCTTTAATGCCACCGAGAGCAACCCAGCCTTCCTGAGCGTTCAGGCGACCGCGGAAACAGTCTTTGATCGAACGGGGCTGTTCGTGGATCTCTTTCAGCATAAAGTGTTCGTATCCGCCCTTTTCCAGTGCCTCCAACTGCATTTCGAGTTGCTGAACATACGGTGTTTGCTCCTGGTTCCCGATGTTAATGATCTTCAGTCCGCCCTGCCGGTGTACGATCGCAATTTCCTCATCTTCGAGATAGACCACGCGCTTGGTGTACTCCACGATCGGCGTTGCATCGGATGCGAGGTAAAAATCCCCTTCATTCCCGATACCCACTACCAGCGGACTGCTTTTTCGGGCAGCTACCAGTTGTTCGGGGGCATCGGCAGACAATACCACGATGGCGTAAGCACCGACTACGTGTTGCAATGCGAGACGAACGGCCTCCGTCAGGTCTACTTTTTCGTTTTTCTGAATGTCGTCGATCAGGTGAACGAGTACTTCGGTATCCGTTTCACTTTTAAACTCGTAGCCACGGGAAACCAGTTCCTCGCGCAGCGGACTGTAATTCTCAATGATTCCGTTGTGAATTACTGCGATCTGTCCGTCGTTCGAATAGTGCGGGTGTGCATTTACATCGTTCGGAGCTCCGTGTGTAGCCCACCGTGTATGCCCGATACCAGCGTGTCCCTGTACATTTTTCCCGGCGCAAAAACCTTCGAGGTTCGATACCTTTCCCTGTTTCTTGTAGATGTTCAGTTGCCCGTTATCCAGTAAAGCGATCCCGGCACTGTCATAGCCGCGGTATTCGAGTCTTTTAAGTCCTTTTATAATTATCGGATATGCTTCTTTTTTTCCGATATATGCTACGATTCCACACATAGTCCGGCAATATTTAGAATTCGGTATATTTAATGATCAATCGGGGTTTGTCCTTGTTCGTAGTATTTGTTCCGTTGAAAATAATGCGTTCGGCAGAATTAATGAAATAACGCGGAGTAATGTACAGCCCCGTATTTTCCAGCACATCGTAAGTAATCCGCTGTATGTGATCACGCAGATCCAGCACGTACGCTTTCTGGTAGACATCATACGTCGCCTCGATTCCCGAAGTATAGTAAAAATCGTCGGTCTCGAACTCCTTGGTCAGAACCGTCAGGTCGGTACTCGGCGGATAATCAGCGCCCAACTGGTACGAAACCGGGAGTACGAGTTTTGCGGAGTGTACGATTGCCTTCGACGGAATGTCAGACAGCCCCGGAATCCGGATCACGGCCCGTGCATTGAAAGACTGTGCATAATATTCGGTCATTCCAAGCGTACTGTCGTTCAATACGGCTCCCGCAGCTGTTCCCGAATTGTCGATCTCCACGTGGTTGAAATACGAACAGGCCGATGTGATGAGCAGATCGAATTTCTTTTGCTCGCCACCGGTCGTATAATAGATCGTTACTTTGGAAAAAGCCGATACGTTGTCGAAATAAACCACACCACCAGATCCGGGAGCCGGCATCGGGTTACTGATGCGTACGTGGATACCTTTGAAATATTCCTGGAAAGACGCGTTGGACGCAAAGGTGCCGGATCCGCTCATGGCTTCCGTGATCATGTTGCGCGCCAGATTTGTGTCCAGCGGTATGCGCATCTGAGCCGCTACCGTATCCGTTCCGCCCAGTACCGTGATCCCGTCCACATCCGGCGTTACCGGGCCAAATGCCGGATCCACGAGGTTCGATCCCGTCAGTGCTTTGTTCGTGCTCGTATAGTATACGGAATCCGTGTAGAGCGGATCGCTCATCTGGAATACTTCCACGTTAAAATTCTGCGGGTTTCCGTAAGAACCGGCATATTGCATCGCCAGCACGAATGAATCCACTGCAAGCGCGTTCGGATCCCCGAAATCCGGGTTCACACCCGAAAGGCGCAACTGCGTATAGAAAGAAGCGTCAAAGGTTCCGAATTCCGGATCGTTGTATTTTCCGAGTACGTTATAGACCGTGTTGGAAGAAATGATCGAATCTTCGTCGATGCTGTAGGTGATGATATCGAATGTATCGGTCGTCCCGGCAGTCAGCACTTCGTCCTGGTCGATCGCATTCTCTCCGAAAAGTTTGTTTTCCTTTTTACAGGCCGTCTGCAACAAAAGGAAAGACAAAAAAACAGCGGAAAGTAAAAATACTTTCCGCCACTTAACAGTATTGGGTTTCGTCATATTATATAAGAACTTCTTCTTCAATTACCTTATCAAAAAAATCAGACAATACTTTGTTTTGATTCTCTTCCGGCACAAAATCCTGCTTCAGGCAGGTCGCTTCGTCGTACAACTTACGCAGTTCCGGATCGAGATCCTCTACAGCAACGTTAATACCATCGGTATGTTGCATGATCATGCGCATAATATTTTCAAAGCTCGTATCCCGGAATTTCTCAACGATGTCGTCCGAAAAGCCGTCAAATTTAAGTTTTTCGGCGAAACGTTCGTCCCAGTTTGTATCGAAACGCTCGTTATAGAGGCTGTAAACGACTTTTGTATCGGCGAAATGCGGATCTTCGTTGTACAGCTTCTTGATGTAAAGCGGCATGAGCGCACCGAACCAGCCATGACAGTGGATCACATTGGGCTTCCAGCCGAGGTTTTTAACCGTTTTGAGGATTCCGTGGCAAAAGAACATGGCACGTTCGTCGTTGTCGGCGAACATCGTTCCGTCTTCTTCCGTCAGGTTATTCTTGCGTCGGAAATACTCTTCATTATCGATGAAATAGACCTGCATCCGTGCCGCAGCGATCGAAGCAACCTTGATGATCAGCGGGTGATCCGTGTCGTCAATAATGATGTTCATACCCGACAGGCGCTGAACTTCGTGAAGCTGGTGACGACGCTCATTGATCGAACCATACTTGGGGGTAAATACACGAATTTCCTTTCCTGTTTCCTGAATTCCCTGGGAGAGTCGGCGGGCGGTGGTTGATATTTCTGACTTTGGCAAAAACGGGGCTATTTCCTGCGAAATAAAAAGTATTCTTTTCTTCTCCATGAAATCTTTGATTGGTAAAAACAGTACAAAATTAGTAAAAAAAATGCGAAACTTCAACTATTTCAAATAGTTTTGTGCCCTCAAATGCTAAGTTAATCGGAAAGTAGTGAAAGTAATCCGCACCGTTTCGGAACTTCGTAATTTACTGGCAGACCTGCGCATGGCAGGGCATTCGATCGGTTTCGTACCGACCATGGGAGCGCTTCACGAAGGACACATTTCCCTGCTCACCCGGTCCCGCGAACAGTGCAGCCGTACAGTTGTCAGCATCTTCGTAAATCCAACGCAGTTTAACAGCCGGGAAGATCTTGAGAAATACCCGCGAAACGAGGAAAAGGACCTCGAAATGCTTCGCGAAAATCACTGTGATATCGCTTTTGTGCCCTCCGTCGAAGAAATGTATCCGCCCGACCACCAACCCACGCGCATCGACCTGCACGGAATTGACAAGGTTATGGAAGGTCGTTTCAGACCCGGACACTTCGCCGGTGTCGTGGAGATCGTATCACGACTCTTTAGCATTGTCCTTCCCGACATGGCTTTCTTCGGTAAAAAAGACTTTCAGCAGGTAGCTGTTATCCGCGAAATGGTACGCCAGCTCGAACTGGTAACGGAAATCGTGGCCTGCGAGACCCTGCGCGAATCCAACGGACTTGCCCGCAGCAGCCGCAACCTCCGGCTCTCCGACGAAGAACGCCAACAGGCCGGATGGATCTTTCGCACACTTGATTTCGCTCGAAAAAACAGTCAACAAATGACACCCGACGAACTCCGTGCAGCTGCCATCGAATACTTCAAACCCTCCGGCCTCGAACTCGAATACCTCGAAATCGTTAACCCCGGCACACTCAGGGCCCTGCACGGTGAGTGGGTACCACAGGCCGTCATGTGTATCGCCGCATTCTGCGGAACTGTCCGGCTCATAGACAACACCGAACTTTGCTGATCTTCACCATTCCCACGTTCAACATACGCGGGTCTTTTCAACTTATATCATTAACTTTGTAACTCGAAAAACGAAAAAATGTTAGTGAACGTAGTAAAATCCAAGATCCACCGGGTGAAAGTAACACAGGCCGACCTCAATTACATCGGCAGCATCACCATTGACGAGGATCTGCTGGATGCCGCCAACCTGATCGAAGGAGAAAAAGTACAGATCGTCAACATCAACAACGGTGAACGATTTGAAACATACATTATTAAAGGCGAACGCAAATCGGGAACGATCTGCCTGAACGGTCCCGCAGCAAGACGTGTGGCCATGGGAGACATTATCATCGTGATTGGCTACGGAATGATGGACTTTGAAGAAGCGAAGACTTTCCGCCCGAGCCTCGTGTTCCCCAATGAAGACACCAACCTCCTCGATTAATGAGCCGGCGCGCCATCATCACGCTGATCAAAACCGTACTGCCGTTACTCATCGGGGCTTACCTGATCTGGTATTTCTTTTCAAGTATGAACGACGATGCCCGGGATCATTTTTACCGGGCCCTTCGCGAAGCCAATTACGGCTGGATAGCACTTTCCCTGCTCGTTTCCCTCGTATCCCTTTTCAGTCGGGCTTACCGCTGGAAATACATGCTGGAGGCGGTAGGACATAAAACGCATTTCTGGAACCGGTACCACGCCCTGATGATCGGTTACCTCGTGAACCTCACGATTCCGCGAGCAGGCGAAGCTTCCCGTGCCGCCATGCTCTACCGCTCCGATGGCGTACCGTTTTCAACTTCATTCGGAACCATTATTGCCGAACGGGCCTTCGACCTCATCATGCTCGGATCCATCGCTGTGATCACACTGCTGCTCGGTTACGACGACTTCTTCGAGATCAAACGCCAGATCGAAGAAAATGCACGGAACTGGGCCGTGGCAGAAGGTTTTCCCTGGAAATATGTGATCTATGGCGTGGTACTGCTCGGCATCTTCATCCTCGGATACCTCTTCCTCTTCCGGGAATCTTTTCGCGGAAAGGTCCTCAACTTCGGGAAAGAAGTACTCCGTGGTGTAATGGCCATCTTCCGTTCACGCCATCCCTTTGCGTACGTCGGACACACCGTCCTGATCTGGGTTTGCTACCTGCTCATGTTCGCCATTCCATTCCAGGCACTCGACGAAACAAGCACTTTTCCCCTGGCCGGAATTTTCCTCGGCTTTATTGCGGGATCCCTCGGAATCACCTTTACCAATGGAGGCATCGGCACGTATCCCCTGCTCGTCGGACTCGTTGTGAGCTTTTACCTCTCCGGCAAATACCCGGACGACTCACTCGGGATCGGGAACGCACTCGGAATGCTCATCTGGTCTTCCCAGACGCTCATGATGATCCTGCTCGGACTGGTATCCCTGTTTTTACTCCCCAAAAATTATTCTACGAAAGATGCACGACAGAACTGATTACATCGCAGGAAAACTCATTTCCGGAGATGACGTTACCCGCAAAATGAACCTCTGGCGCATGCGTGGAGAAAAGATCGTTTTTACCAACGGCTGTTTCGATATTTTACACCGCGGACACGTCACGTACCTCCTGGAGGCAGCACAACTCGGACAACGCCTGGTTGTAGGCGTCAACTCCGACCGTTCGGTAAAAGCACAGAACAAAGGAGCCGATCGACCGGTAAACGATGAAGAAGCACGCATGTTTCTGCTCGCGGCTCTTGGCTTTGTAGACGCCGTAATTCGTTTCGACGAGGACACACCGCTCGAACTCATTCGCAACATCCGACCGGACGTACTCGTAAAAGGCGGGGATTACAACGCTTCTCAAACCGATTCCGGAGCCAAAGACTTTATCGTCGGTTCAGACATTGTCCGGCAATACGGCGGACGTGTAGAAACCATTGACCTCGTGGACGGCTACTCAACCACCTCCCTGATCGATCGGCTTCGAAAATAATTTTTGAGCGCCCCCTTCTGAAGCGTTCATGAGAACCGCGCCAACTTACGAAGGTATTCCCCAACCCTGGGCGTGGCCATGAAGGGTTCACCAGAACTACGGTTGTGCTCTGAAGTGTTCGCCAGAACTACTTCAGGGACGGCCTTTCCGCTGTAGCGTCCTTACGGCACTGTGGCTGAACGATGTTCATCCCGGCGGGCTTCCGCTGGTCGCCACCGGATGTGAAGTCAGCCCGACAGTTCCGCCTCGGCCGGCTGCCGCTGCAATGCCTGGCGCGGAGGCGGTTTTGCCAACAACGAAAAATTTGTAACACACTGTTCCTGAACAAGAATAGCCGTTTCTAACGGTTAATCCAGCGGTTTGAATCAGCGGATTTCAGGTAGAACCTTTGTACTGGTGTGCGTGCACGATTGAACCACCTAAGTTGCTCTTTTTCAAAGAGAATAGCCGTTTCCTAACGGTTCGCTTTGTGGTTCGGAATAATAGTTTTCATCCAAATGGTTTGGATATACACGCACACAATTAAACCTTCTACGGTATTCTTTAATGAGGATAGCCGCCTACCTGGCACGGAAGCAGTTTTGCCAACAACGTAAAATTCGTAATGCGCTGTTTCTGAACAAGAATAACTGTTTCTAACGGTTAATTCGGCGGCTTGAATTGGCGCCTTCAGGTGGATCGTTTGGTGCAGGTATTCGTGCGAACGTCTGAACCGCCTAAGCTTCTTTGCTTCAAAGAGAATAGCCGCCTGCACGGAGGCGCATTTGCCAACAACTCAAAATTCGTAATGCACTGTTTCTGAACAAGAATAAGCGTTTCTAACGGTTAATTCAGCGGCTTTCAGGCAGATCGTTGGTGCAGGTATTCGTGCAAACGATTGAACCACCTAAGTTAATTGTTTCAAAGAGAATAGCGGCCTGCCTGACGCGGGGGCGGTTTTGCCAACAACTCAAAATTCATAACACACTGTTCCTGAACGAGAATAAGCGTTTCTAACGGTTAATTCATCGGTTTGAATTAGCAGATTTCAGGT
>CAYMEW010000034.1:0-36223 GCA_964389755.1 uncultured Flavobacteriales bacterium
ACTCTTATTTAAGTTAAGCAAAAAGTGCATTTGAAACAAGTTACTCCATAAAAAAATTCACACCCAATCAAACTACTGAGCGAACCGTTAGAAACGGCTATTCTCTTTGAAGCAAATCAACTTAGGTGGTTCAAACGTGCGTACGACTACGGTACGAAACGATCTACCTGAAAGCCCCTGAATTAACCGTTAGAAACGCTTATTCTTGTTCAGGACCAGTTTGTTATAATTTTGTGTTGTTGGCAAAACTTCTTCCGTGCCGGTTAAGAGGCTATCCTCATTAAAGCAAAGTGACATAGGTGATTCAATCGTTCGCACGACTACCTGCACCAAAGATCCACCTGAAATCCGCGGATTCAAGCCGCTGGATTAACCGTTAGAAACGCTTATTCTTTTTCAGGAACAGTGTGTTACGAATTTTGAGTTGTTGGCAAACTGCCTCGGCGCCGGGTAGGAGGCTATTCTCTTTGAAGCAAAGCAACTTTGGTGGTTCAAACGTTCGCACGAATACCTGCACCAAACGATCTGCCTGAAAGCCACTGATTCAAGCGGTCGAGTTAACCGTTAGAAACGGCTATTCTTGTTCAGGAACAGTGTGTATGAATTTTGAGTTGTTGGCAAAACCGCTCCGCGCCAGGTAGGCGGCTATCCTCATTAAAGGAAAATAGCTTAGGAGGTTCAAAACGTTCGTCGAATACCTGCACCAAACGATCTGCCTAAAAGCCGCCGAATTAACCGTTAGAAACGGCTATTCTTGTTCAGGAACAGCGCATTATGAATTTTGCGTTGTTGGCAAAACCGCTTCCGCGCCAGGCATTGCAGCGGCAGCCGGCCGCCGCGGAACTGTCGGGCTGACTTTCACATCGGTGGCGACCAGCGGAAGCCCGCCGGGGTGAATAGTTCAGCCACAGTGCCGCAAGGACGCTACAGCGGAAAGGCCGTCCCTGAAGTAGTTCTGGTGAACCTCTCAGGGCACAGCCGTAGTTCTGGTGAACACTTCAGGGGGCGCCCAAATTTTTCAAATACGTCAAAAGTCTGCCCATGTTGACGTAAAAAAGAAAACCGCCGGCAGTACACCAACGGTCTTCGAAACAATTAAAAAAATAAACGGTCTTTTACCAACCATATAACGTGAAATCAGCGCTTTTATTGCCGGCAGTAAATGGGGCTTCATCTTCACAGGCCGTTTCTATAATCGGGGAAACATCACTTTAACCGGACATATTTCGTCCTGAACTCAGCCCAATGGCAAAAGTGTGTAAACAGGGTGACCCCCGTGAAAGTTGACATCGGTTGAAATTTTAATGATACTAAAATACGTAGCCGGGCGGATTATGCTTCGTATTTTTGCACTGGTTTATGACAAATCTCTCTAAAAAGGAACTATTAAATAGCGGTTACCCCGATTGCTTTACGCTATTCGCGGATAAAAAAACGGAACAGATTGATCCGCCCGCGCGTTTTACCTTTCCTTTTTATTATGACCCGCATCCCCTGGCCCTGATCGCCGCTTCCGAATTACAAACGCGTCTGCAGACAGGCGAATTCGATCACAACTTCGGACTTGACGCGTCGAAAGAGGGACTGGTGATCGGGAAAATGTTCGGTGTACTCGTTTGCAGGCACCGCAACGGAACAATTGGCTACCTTTCTGCTTTTTCGGGGAAACTGGCCAACAGCAACCACCACATCGGTTTTGTACCACCGGTATTCGATACTTTGCGTGAAGACGGTTTTTTTAAAGAAGGGGAACTTGTACTGAACGAACTGACCCAAAAGGTCGAACAACTCGAGAACAGCGACGAGTTGCTAACGGTTCGGAAACGGCTATCGGATGCACGTGAAGCTGCGGAAAACGAACTGAATGAACTTAAACAACGGATTCGCGAAGAAAAACAAAAGCGGAAACAACGCCGTCAACAAGAGGTGGCGCTGCTGGAAAAAACGGCTGCTGACGAACTACTCGAAATGCTCCGGCTTGAAAGCGTGCGGGAACAATATTTCCTGAAAGACCGCACTAATTTTCATCGCGAACAAATTGACTCAGCACGCAGGGATTCGGATAGCTATCATGAGAAACTGGAATTACTCCTGCAGGAAAGACGCGAACGCTCTGCCGCACTGCAACAACGCATCTTCGAAAATTATGCGTTTCTTAACCGTTCGAAAACGCTTAAGAACCTCCTCGACATCTTTCAGCCTACCGGTAATACGCCTCCGGCCGGAGCCGGTGAATGCGCTGCACCCAAATTGCTGCAATATGCATTTATGAACGATCTCGAACCGATGACCATGGCCGAATTCTGGTGGGGAGCTTCTCCCAAATCGGTGATCCGGAAACACCAACAGTTCTACCCGGCCTGTCGCGGAAAATGCGAACCCATCCTCACGCACATGCTTGCGGGAATTGAAACGGATGAAAATCCCATGCTTCATAATCCGGCCGCCGGTAAAACGCTTGAGATCATTCACGCCGACGAACACCTGGTCGTTGTCAATAAACCCGCAGAATTTCTCTCAGTTCCAGGAAAAACAATTAGCGATTCGGTACTCACCCGTCTCAAAGAACGTTTCCCGGACGCAGATGGTCCGATGATCGTGCATCGCCTGGATATGTCCACTTCCGGCATTATGATCGTTGCGCTTACGGATAAGGCCTACCATTTCCTACAGCGGCAGTTCCTGAAGCGAACGGTTACGAAACGGTACGTGGCCCTGCTTGACGGACTTATTGAAAACCAAAAAGGAACGATCGAATTGCCCTTACGCGTCGATCTGAACGACCGTCCGCGTCAGCTGGTGTGCTATGAACACGGAAAGTACGCCCGCACCGAATGGAAAGTCATTGCGCATGAAGACGGGCAAACACGAATCCACTTTTTCCCGGTAACGGGGCGAACGCATCAGTTGCGCGTGCACGCTGCACATACCGACGGATTGAATACGCCGATTACCGGAGATGACCTGTACGGGACTAAAAAGGAGCGACTCTTTCTGCACGCAGAACAAATATGCTTTATTCATCCGGGAAGCAGGCGCAAAGTGTGTTTCAAAGTACCTGCTCCGTTCTAAAATCCGTCCAAATTAACTAAAAACCGTTCATCACTAATTAAGACCGTTTAACCTGTTGATTTGTCAATTAAAATAATTTAGGGATTCCCGCCGGGGTATTTTAAATTAGTTTTGACCCCATGAAAAATTTCCTGCTACTCACACTTCTGATCACGCATGTGGCATCTGCCCAGATCTTTGAAATGGTAAAGCCATATACAGGCGGACACTATGCCTTCTCGCGCTTTGATCCAAACGGAGTAAACCAGTTCGCCGTCCAGTTCAATAATCTTTGGGCTGCCGATATATCCAGTGGGTTCTCGCAATATTCCGGCAAAGAGCTCGGACAAACATTTACAACCAGCGGCATGCGCTTCGTATGGGGAAAGAAAGCCATGCAATGGACCGCCAGCACGGATTATGCTTTTGGATTCGGTAAGGAAAAGAATGAAGCGAAATTTTCGAATGGCATCACCCAAATCATGAACCTGCGTGCAACAAGCAACCAGATCAATACAACTTTCGGAGTAGCGCTGAAAGAAAACTCGGTCTGGCTCGAGGGGATGTACTGCACGAATATTGCGCGCGTATTCATAGAATATGCTACCGTACACCGTAACGGCGTGGAAAGCTACGGAACGGAGTACAAACTCAACGGCTTGTACAAGGGCCTGATCCGCACGATGGGAATCGGCGCGCAGGTCAGTTACCGAAAAGGGAAATACATTCTTTATTCGCGTATGCTAATGCCGGTGGTTATCGTCGGACCGGGAAAAAACGAGCGTGTCTTTACAGATGATCAAAGCACGCAGCCACAACCGAATAACTTTCCTTCCAATTACGAGAACTACGTAGCTGATCCGGCAACATACAGTTCCGGGAACCAGGGACTTCAAAGCTCGGATTTCAAGGGTTTCTCCTTCGGATTCGGATTTTTTTACATCATCGGTAAAACAAAAAATTAACCATGAAAACAAAATACCTCGTACTTCCCCTTCTACTCTTTGTATTTGCGACCTGCAACAAGGAAAAAAAACTGCTAAAACACCTTGTCGGGAACTGGAACATCGAAAGCTCGGTCATTACGATCGTTGATGAGAACGGCAACGAAACGACACTTGAGAACAGGAGTGACGCCGGAAAACTCGTTATCTACGAAGACCCAGAAAATCCGTCAAAAGAACGAAAACTCTACGCCTTTGATTATGCGAACAGCGATACGATTCAAACGCATAAAGAAGGAGTGCTCACCACCGACGAACGCGTCAAACGCATCATTCTCAAAAATGCCCTTACGGATTCCACTGTTTACAGCGACATCGTCTGGACAATCGAAAAAAGCCGGAAAAACAAACAAACATGGTCTACCTACGGAGTCGATTCGGTACTCTTCTACCCTTCCAATAACAATAATCCCGGCGCTGCCGCCAATTGGGTGTACTGGACCATCGAACTGAAACGCGAATAAAGGAAGATCCGGACTTCGAAGACGTACTCCATTTCAGGAGGTAGTAACAGAGTAGACTTCTGTAACATTTGGCGTTCTACGACTGTTCTACAGAAAAATCCGGCTATGAACTACAGGATCTACTTACTGACCTCCTTATTTATCCTGGTCATTACAGGTGCAATGACTCAACGACCGAAATACGTTCCTACAAGTCTGGATATCGTCGCAGGACAGCAATTACTCCAAAACAGTACTTTCGGAAATACGTTTGCAACACTTCAAAATCCACGATTCAAAACCCTACAGACGATCGGACTGGCATGTACATCCGGATTTCAGAACAATCGCAGGGAATATTACGCAGGCTACTTTGACTACGTACAGTTTATTCCGCAAGCGGTCGTTTTTCACGATTCCATACAGGCGCGCGTCACCGGTTTTATTTTCGGGATGCATGTATTCGGCAAGGACCTTTTACCAAAATCGTGTAAGTACGCAAACCTCATCTTTTCTATCGGGTTCCACACCGGTCGCGTGCGAATCTACGACAATGCAGCCGCGCGTCAAAAGAATCCTTTCTTTGCTCCCTCTCTGTCACTTGCTCCGCGTTTCCTGATCGGAAAACTGGCCCTGCAATTACGTGCAAGCTATGGTTTTGATATTTCCCGAAAAAGCTGGAAGAACATGCCGTTTCGCGAACCCGCCGGCGTTTCCCTGCCAAATCTTTCACTCACCGGCCTGAACCTGTCTGTGGGCGTGGGATACTGTTTTTGAAAAATGAAGTGTAGCAAGTTTAACTATCGTACAGTTAAGCGTAACTAATCCCATATCGACTCTCATTTTTCAAGTTGACTGTGTTTCATTTTTATCTTTTAAATTTTCCTCATGGATTCGATCGATAAAATCTTCATATCGTCGACGCTCGTCCTTAGCAACTCCTTCCATATAAGAAATCATTTCCTCCAGCTGAGCAGAAAGGTTATATATAATATTGCGTTTGAATTTATTTCGCCGCAACTGGTGAACGAATAAACTAAACAACAAGGCAAGAGCCGCTAAACCGAGGGCAATTGGTGCAAGTCCTGCGCACACACTTACAATGGCTCCTGCAAAAAGCAAGGTCTGTATAGCACGGACAAACCATATAAAGAAATTCGATCCCGCATTCTTCGTGTATTTGGCGAATGGCGACTGACGGATCATTTCATACGTTTCAGAGTAGCGCGTCAACTTATCTTCAGCTTCCGAAATTCGCTGTAACTTCTGTTGCAGTAAGAATTCATTAAATCGATTTTCCATAGATATTGCTTTTATTAAACATATCCACCCAAAAATGCGGAACAAAAAACCGATTAAGCGTTACAATAAGACAATTCTTCATAAGCAGTAAATTAGTTCTACCGTAGCGCAATCCCAAATATAACTAATTTTGCATTCGTTTGACGCATTCGCTCACAGTTCACTGGCATTTTGTTATTTTTACACGGAAACGTATCCCATGAAAAAAATCTTCCTGCGCCTGCTGCTCATAATCGCTGTGATCTACGTGGCGATCTGTACCTTTCTCTATTTTTACCAGGAACGGATCATCTTCGCCCCTCAAAAACTCAAGTCAACTTACCACTTCGATTTCGACAGGCCGTTCCGCGAAATGGCGATTGAAACGCAGGACGGGACCAAACTGAACGGACTTCTCTTCCCGTCCGATTCCTCAAAAGGATTGATCTTTCACCTCCACGGAAATGCCGGTTCGCTCAAAAGTTGGGGAAAAGTCGCAAAAGTATACAACGACATGGGCTACGATATTTTCATGTTCGATTACCGCGGATATGGAAAAAGCGAAGGAAAGATCACCTCCGAATCGCAACTCTTCAGGGATGTACAAACGGTTTACGATTCGCTCAAAAACGCCTATCCGGAGGAACGAATCACAATGATCGGTTATTCCATCGGGACCGGGATCGCCGCCTGGCTTGCAGCCAACAATCACCCGCACCAACTGATCCTCGAAGTGCCGTATGCCAACCTTTCGAACATCATGCACGACCGTTACCCGCTAATTCCGGCTTTTATCCTGAAATATAAGTTCGAAACGGATAAATACCTTCAGCAATCAAAAGCACCGCTGACGATCTTTCACGGCACGGACGATCGTGTCATTGACTACCGGAATTCACTCGAATTGCAAAAAGGATTCAAAGCAGCCGATACACTCATTTTATTGAAAAACCAGGGGCATAACGGCATTTCGGACAATCCCAAATACCGGCAACTGCTTCCGAAGATCCTTGCAAACTAACGCGGATCGATCAGCACCGGCAACAGCATCTCACTGCGTACGGCCTTCCCGCTTTCGTCCTGGGCGGGTTCCCACTTTGGCATTGCGCGCACAAGGTTCAGACAATTGCGATCAAAGAGGTCATTTCCCGAACTTTTCACAAGGCGCACATGAGTGATGCTGCCATCGCGCTCCACAACGAAGTATATCGAAACTTTACCCGGAAAATCACCATTTGAAGAAGGATATTCTATGTGCTCCGAGATAAATCGCAACAGGGCGACATTTCCCCCGGGATAGCTGGCTTCCTGCGCCGGAAAAGAAACGATGGAATCCCGGAGTTTCTCCTGATGCATGCGCTCCTGTTTTCGTTCCAGTTCCAGGTTCAGCGTGTTCAGTGAGTCGATCTGCATGACATACGACTTCATGATCTTCCGCAGGGTCTCGTTTTCTTTCCCGAGTTTGTAAAACAAGGAAGCGTAATCCGTTTCGAACTGGTCTAAAAGCGCTTTCATTGTATCAAGGAGTTCTTGCTTTTCAGTAAGTTCCGATTCCAGTTCTTTATTTTTTGTTTCCAATACCTGCGAATCAATGTATGCATCTCTCAAATTATTCAAAAGCAAGCGGTTAATGGCGAATGAAGAATCGCGTCCGTGCATAAGCGCTTTGATGAGGAGTTCCTGTGCGAGCAGCGTATCCCGTTGCAGGCGCAGGTCCGCTTTTAATTCGCTGACTTCATTGGCACAGGGTTCTGTTTGTGCAGAAAGCCAAAACGGGAAAAGAAGGAATGCCGCAAGAATATATTTAATCATTCCTCAAAGGATCAGCGTGTATAATTGATGGGGATCCGTACCCGTGTTTTAACGGCCACACCACCCTGGTAAGACGGTATCCAGTCGGGCATTTCCTGCAAAACACGTACTGCTTCGTCGTCCAGAACTTTCGACCCGCAACTGCGTATCACATGCACATTACTGAGCGATCCGTCCGCTTCCACGGTCATTTCCAAAAAACACTTACCGCTCAAGTATTTTGATTCTTTGGGGGAATAATGAATATGCTGTTGTATAAATGTCGCCATGCGTTCTTTACCTCCCCGGAATTCGGCCTCAAAATCCGGGAAATCCACGTAGTTTGTATCGCCCACCTCAGGTTCGCGGTCAGAAAGGCCATATTTTTCGAGGAAATAATATTCCAGCGTTTCGCCGTCGGATTTCGATTTGCCCTCTTTGAATTTGATTGTGGCGGGTTTATCCTCGTCTCCGAACCGACTGTACACAAAAGCAATACCGGTTCCCGATTCGTCGGTTTCAATGCGTATCTTCGGCTTACCGTTTTCAAAATTTCGATACATTTCCCCACGCAAATGATCCTGTTCATACTGCGCTTCGGCCAGGAGTGTACCATTTTCGAGATATGTCTGAAAAAGTCCCTGGCGCACACCTTTTTCAAAAGTTGTTCGCGTTTTTACCGCACCCGTTTTATAATACGTTTCGCAGATCCCGGTATACAGACTGTCCGGTGCATCACAACCGACCTGTGCCCACAAACCGGTAGCCATGCAAATGGTGATTAAGCTGATGATTCGTTTCATGCTGCAATAATAAACATTTCCACGAAAATCAGTGACTTATTCATGCTTTTCAGCTGTGCTCCGAACGAAACGATGCGTTTCTCATAACCTTATTTTGTCCTTTACATAATATTAGCATAACATACGTAACATCTGTTTAACCGTAGTTTTGTCGCCGCTTAACACGAAACAATGAGATTTACAGCAGCACTCTTCGTTCTTTTGTTAACTGGTCAGTCCGTCGCGCAGCAGGTAAAAGTAAGCACGGCCGACAACGACCTCAAACTGTCCGCACTGCCGTACTACAGTTATGGCAAAGGACTCGGACTCACGTCACCGGACAGTATTTTTCAGCTCAACATCCGTTTCCGCATGCAAAACCGGGTTAGCTATATCCAAAACCAGGATGACGATGCGCGATATGACGGACAGATCCGCCGCCTGCGGTTACGTTTCGACGGTTATGTCGGTAATCCGAAATTTCTCTACGCCATTCAGCTTTCTTTTGCTCCCGGGGATGTGGGCGCTGTTCACGAAGGAGATAATGTCAACATCATTCGCGATGCCATCATTTTCTACCGGCCGAACGAACACTGGAACTTCGGTTTCGGGCAAACCAAACTGCCGGGGAACCGGCAACGCGTGAATTCTTCCGGTGCGCTTCAACTTACCGACCGAAGTATTAACAATGCGCGATTCACGATCGATCGCGACTTCGGTTTCCAGGCGCATTACCTCAACCAGCGCTCCGAGCGTTTCTCTTACAATATCAAAGGTGCCGTTTCTACCGGGGAAGGGCGAAACTGGACCAAAACACAGGACAATGGAGTCGCACTAACGGGGAAAGTTGAACTCTATCCGCTGGGGGCATTTACGAAGAACGGAAGTTTTTTTGAAGGCGACCTGGCGCGCGAAGCCAAACCCAAACTCATGCTCTCCGCCGTTGCTCATCAGAACAGTCGTGCGCGCCGGACACAGGGACAACTCGGTAACGAACTATTCGCACAGCGTACCATGCATTCGTTCTTTCTCGACGGCATGCTCAAATTTCGCGGCTGGGCTTTCATGACTTCCTACATGACGCGCATTGCAGATGACCCGGTGACTTTTAATAGCGATACCACGGATTTCAACTACGTTTTTACGGGTCAGGGGAACGATTACCAGCTCAGTTATCTTTTTAAGAATAACTATGAGGTGATCGGGCGGTTTTCCACCCAGCAACTCCACGACGATATCCGCACCTTTGCACCGAATACCCGCCAGTACAGTATCGGACTCACACGTTACATCTGGGAGCACGCCTTTAAACTCCAGGGAGAGTTCACCCTCGAGGAACAACGTTTCCACACGGACGCCACGCGACTGAACTGGTACGTTCGTTTCCAGGTCGAAATGGGAATTTAACCGATTTTGCGACCCCTTCTAAAAGTGCATAGCAATCAAGGCAAGCGCCGCAGGCATAGCCTGAACAAAAAAGATCTTACGACTGGCCGTCAGTCCACCGTATATTCCGGCGATCAGCACGCATACCACGAAGAAAAAGGAAACGTTCCACTGCCACATCGGATCTTTAATGAAAAAACTCCAGATCAGACCGGCCGCCAAAAAACCATTGTAAAGTCCCTGGTTGGCTGCCAGGGCTTTGGTAGGAGCAAACAGAGCATGGTCCAGCGATTTGCCGAAGGCCTTTTTACCGGCTGTTTCCCAGGCAAACATTTCGAGCCAGAGAATGTACAGGTGTTCGAAGGCGATAATTCCGATTAAAATACGTGCTGCGAGGTACATAACGATCTTTTTCGGGTAAGATAGGAAGAATTCGGATATAAAATCAGCAGGGTCTTTACTGGTGCAGGAAGCTGGCCGAGCGTTCGCCGCAAGTCACTATAAAAAGCCCCGCGGGAAGCGCAGAAATATCAACTTGTAAACTGCGATAGCCGTTTTTAACGGTTATCTGATCGGTGTAATCCGTTCCTAAAATATTACTAATGCGTATCTCCCGCAGGTCGTCTTTCGATCCTTCCAGTGAAAGCTGATCCCCTGCCGGATTGGGAAACAAAGTAAGCGTAGCCGTTTTTAACGGCTTTGTAAAGTGTACGGAACGAATATCGAAGTATTCCTGCGCTCCGTCCAGGTCTGTTTGACTCAACCTGTAATAGCTTACGTCGTTCAACGGAGATTCGTCAAACCAGGTGTAGCTACTTTTTCCGGTTTTGTTTCCCTTTCCCGGAATGATAGCGAGTTCTTCCCAACTCATGCCGTCAGCCGAACGCTCAAGCGTATAAAAATCATTGTTCGTTTCGCTCATCGTGATCCAGTTAAGGCGTACGCGTTCCTGCAAAGGCGTTGCCCGAAAAGCGGAGAGTTCAACAGACAGCGAAGTACCGGGTTCATAGTGAACAGTTCCGTTAAAGGATCTGTAATTGTAATTTAACGCGAAGGGATATCCTTTTCCAACTCCACTCTTTACGGTTATATTAGCATCTGAAGCGACAACCGTATTAGGAGCTGTTCCTATCGTGTAGTTCAGGCCGCCGTTATAGGTATTGGTGATGTAAAAACCGAAAGTCTGACCCGGCCCGATCGAAACATTGACCGGAATCGGGATCGTGGTGGGCACATCCAGACCGGCCGAAGTAAGGTTACTGACAGTACCAACCAGTGTCCACGCGGATGCATCGTTCTCCGAACCGATAAAGGAGCCGCTTTTGTAATAGATCTCGTAGTCGGCAGTGGTTCCGGGATACAAATTGGCATCGAAGCAAGTAATGTTCACGGCGGCACTTGCCGTAATGTCGAACATGCAGCCTCGTTGCCCGTTATTAGCCGCATACATCGTCGTCAACGAGTTGGTGTATGCCGGACATTGCGAAAGAAGAATGGTGGTGCAAAAAATACAGGATAGCAGCATAAGATGCTTTAAACTCATAATTATAGCGCGTTTTTGACGCACCGAAATTACAGCTATAATTATGATTTAAGCGAATTTATTGAGAAAATCGCACAGAACTGTCCGTGAAACCGGGTAGAAATATGTGGTTATTGCACGAATTCAGAACAGTCTTCACTGGGTTGATAAACGCCTGCTCCCTGTTGATAAACCACCTCTGCCCCGGCATGCGCACTGTAGCAGAGGCTACCGGCACCGGCCACGAGGATCAGGACCAATATGCTGTTAAAAAGCAGGACGGAACGATGGATAAAGTAGCGATGCACAAGATAGAGCATGAGCGCGCCGCTATAAAACCAAAGTGCCACATATCCCCACTGGCGATGCAGGTGCAATACATCCGGATCGCAAAGTTTACGCACTTCCACGTTATAAGCCGTCAGGCCGGTATAAATCGCGACCCAGCCGGTAACGACGCCTATCACGAGCAGCGAGGCCGTGCCCCTCCGCAGGAAGTCTGCAAATCGCGTCTTTCTAAAAAGAAGAAAAAGTAACCCCGCCACGCTTGCGAGAAGCAGGGTTACAATCGGAAAGTGAACGATCAGCGGATGCCACAATTCCTCCCGCCAAATGGTGGGTACATGCATTAATCCAGGATTTTTACTGAGATCGGTTCGAGGCGATTTCCTTTGCGCTCCACTTCAACCTGTACACGGCCGTTTTCGTGAAGTTCATCAAAGCTTGCCGGTTTACGTCCTCTCGTCAGTTCCGTACTTTCGGTAAAGTATAATTCAAGCAGTTTATTATCGTCGTTTGTCCGTACATAGATCTCTTTTTCATCCGGATCTACTTCTTCGGCGATGCCCTGGTAAATTCCGGAGTCTACCACGTCTGTGTCTTTTTTCTCTTCACTATTGCAAGACTGTACTGAAAACAAAGTTGCAAGTGCAACAAAACCAATCATTAATTTTTTCATGTGAATGTATTTTTGAATTTATTAATAAGACAAGCAATAAAGACTTTTGTTTGTTTTCCTTAGAATTCGTGGTTAGGAAATAAGGAAAGTGCTCATGAATCCTTTAGCTAAACTTAATTTTAACTTCATGCATAAACCACGGATTAAAGGTAGTTTTGCAGTGTCCGAAACAGTTTGGATACAATTTTAATTCGAAAAGAACACATACTACTACCATAATCAAAAACACCGGAGAAAGTACTGCCGGTGTTTTTGTTTTAAGTATTTACTCTGTCTCTTCGGCTGCCGACACCGGACATCCGTCCATGTTCAAGATGCGAAGTTCAGCACGCGATTCCTGTGTTTCGTCATTCGCTTCAATCACGCGTGTATCGTTCGAAAAGGAATAGCGACAGGGATCAATCGCGTTTTTGCGTAATATTTTACGGATCTGCCGGACCCGTTTCCGCTGAATGCGCTCCTTTTCTTCCGGGCAGCGGAAGAGTACAAATTCCACGACCATCAGCGGATACTCGTTCAGCAAGCTAATAAGTTGTAAGTAACTTATTCCGTAAGGATGCCTGAAATCTCCCGGGGCATACAGAAGATACGGATTACTATCCTGCCCGAGGTGACATTTATGTAATACGCTAAATGTTATGGAGTAACTGGCAATTGTAATTGCCGAATCGCGCTTGTGCAACGGAAGCAGGACATCGGCTTCCTGACATGACAATGTGTATTCGTAGGTTCTTTCAAAAGGAACTTCATCGAAGGTGAAATGTCCGGCCGAATCGGTAACGGTCCTGAAATACATGGCTCCGTTCCGAAGAATGCTCACGGGAACATGCATGCGCGGTCTTTTGTAAAGATCATGAACATAACCGAAAACCTGCACGACGCGGTAATTGGAATCGTTTGGTATGAACGGAGATGGTTCCGGATGCTGGGCACGAATGCATTCCGGCATCACTAAAATTAGAACGCAGACAATCTGTAATATCCTTGCACGGGCGCTTCGGTGAAGGTAAATCATTACGATTTAGTACAAATTTTTCACATCCTTTTCCGCCACCATGGCAGGATCGCTGAAGATATATACGGGCATCCCGAGAAAGTTCGTTTCATAACGAATACTCATTCCGTTGTTTCGGGCCACCTTCTGGGAAGCAATATTTTCTTTATGAATAATGGAAATGAAGGATGTCGCTATCCCGGCTTGTATTCCGTATTGTTTCATCTGCCGGGCGATCTCCGTGCCATACCCCCTGCGCCAGTGTGCAGGTTTGAGCGAATAAGCGATCTCGTATTCACGCTGCTCGAGGTCGCGCGGAATAATTCCGCCCATACCGATGAGTTCGCCACTTGCTTTTTCTTCTACCACCAGGTGACCAAGTCCGTACAGACGATAGCGCTCTTCCTGCCGCGCCAGCCATTCACCGGAAAGCGTAAGCGGATCTTTTCCTTCTTCCACACCGAGGTAAGGAAGAAATGAATTATCCACGAAAAACTCGCTCCAGTTGTCCACATCTGTCGGCAACATCCTTCTAAAACGCAGATGCTCACTTTCCTGGCTGAAATAATCCATCTTTTTTGGATCTAAAATACATAAATCCGTGACAGCGCCCCAAAAATAACCGGAGTTTGCAGAAATTTGCAAAGCACCTGTTTATGCGGGTTCGCAGATTATTAAATTACTTTTCCAGCTAAAAATGAGCAGTTTCGATACGATTTTGTACATTTAGCCCTTTATTAATCTATAACGCACGCTTATGAAAAAACAGATCCTCACGCTGGGTTCGTTCGTAGTAGTCTGCTCATTACACGCCCAGGAAGTGATTTCCACACAGGGAGATTCGTATTCGAATTCTACCGGAAACGTTTCGTTTACAGTGGGTGAAGTAGTGACGGCAACTGCCACAGACGGAACCTACACCCTCACCCAGGGATTTCATCAAACCAACTGGAATTTCCTCGGGCTGGAAGACTATCAGCCGGACGTGGAAGCAACGGTATACCCGAACCCGGTTGCCGAAGCATTGAACATCCGTATGGAAGCCTTTACAAATGTTCGCTACATTCTCACCGATGCAAACGGTAAAGTGGTGGCTTCGGATAAACTAACAACTTCCGAAACCGCTATCGCGGTCACCGATTTTGCTCCCGGAGCGTATACGCTTCAATTGCTTATGGCAGACAATTCACTACTTAAAACTTTTAAACTCGTCAAAAAACACTAAGACATGAAAAAATTAATACTTGCTTGCTTCACACTGGCACTTGCAACATGCTCTCACGCACAGGCGCCGGAATCATTTAAATACCAGGCCGTGGTGCGCGATGCCTCAAACCTCGTGCTCACCAATCAGGCGGTTGGAATGCGACTCACCATCCAACAGGGAAGTATCGGCGGAACAGCTGTTTATACCGAAACGTTCTCGGTAACTACCAATGCGTACGGGCTCGTGAACCTCGAGATCGGTACGGGCACCACGACCGATGATTTTTCAGCGATCGACTGGGCTATGGGACCGTATTTTATTGAAACGGCAGCGGATCTTACCGGCGGAACTTCCTATACGGTAATGGGAACTTCCCAGCTCATGAGCGTGCCTTACGCGCTTTATGCTAAAATGGCTGACAGCGTACCGAACGATTTCGATATGGATTCCACAAACGAATACAATACGTCGGTTGTGTTAAACGGAACGAACCTCGAGACAACCGATGGCGGAGGAACAATCGTTACAGATCTCTCTTCGCTCTCAGGAAGCGGAAGTTCGAACTGGGCACTCCAGGGAACGAATTTGTATAACACGAACAGCGGAAACGTGAGCGTTGGCTTCAATAACCCCCTGCATACGTTTGCAGTGGGACGCACGGATACGACAGCCGCGATTGGAATCGGATACCTCGGTGCTTTCAACGAACCCTATTCCGGATCGCTCGTGTTTTCGGAAGACCTGAGCTTTAGCGGCGACTGCGGATTGAAATTCATGCACAATGGTGCAACCAACGACCTCTTCCTTGCAGGTGGCTGTACCACTTTCAGTGATACACTCCTGCGCTTCAACCGCAACGGGTATTCCAACATCCGGAACCTGTATCTGGGGAATAATTATTCAACGAACTCCATGATTCCGCTCACCGTGGAAGGTAATTCCAGCTTTACGGGAGATATGACCATCACGGGAAACCTGAACGTGACCGGAAATATTGCCAAGGGAGGCGGTACTTTTAAGATCGATCACCCGTTGGACCCTTCCAACAAATATTTGGTTCACAGCTTTGTGGAATCACCGGAAATGATGAATATTTTCAGCGGTAACATCGTAACGGATGCGAACGGTTACGCAACGGTTACAATGCCTGAGTATTTTGAGGCGGCCAACAAAGATTTCCGCTACCAGCTCACAGTGATCGGATCCTTCGCGCAGGCCATTATCCAGGAAAAGATCTCCGGGAACCAGTTCGTGATCCGTACCAACCAGCCGAATGTGGAAGTAAGCTGGCAGATCACAGCCGTTCGTGCGGACGCTTATGCTAACGCAAATCGTGTGGAACCGGAAGAAGAAAAAGAGAATAAGGGAACCTATGTTCACCCGGAACTTTACGGACAGTCTGCAGATAAGCAGGAAAATGCCGTGAAAACCGCAGAACAGGAACTCGAACAGCAACAAAATCAAGCAAAGGGACTCGACGGACAATAAACCGCCATTATAAATATCCCGGGCGACCCCAAATGGGGTCGCCTTTTTTATGCATTGACCTATAGTTCTGAATTGAATGCGTGTGTCAGCAATTCGCGCGTTTCTTCATCAAAGCAGACAAAAATGACCTTTTCGGGTGCGTTTCGTTCGGCAAGAAAGGTTTTTACCGTACGCATGGCAACGGCCGCAGCCTCGTTTTTCGGAAAGCGATAAACACCCGTGCTAATGGCCGGGAATGAAACAGACCTGCAGTTATTTTTCATGGCAAGTTCAAGGGAATTCCAATAACAGGAAGCGAGTTTTTCGTGCTCCTTATTTTTTCCGCCGTTCCAAACAGGTCCAACTGTATGGATCACGTATGTTGCAGGCAAATTACCTGCAGTTGTTATAACAGCCTGCCCGACTTTACAGCCACCCTGTTTTGCCACGAGCTTCCGGCAGTCTTCGAGAATTGCACTTCCGCCGGTACGATGGATCGCACCATCCACACCACCTCCTCCCATCAGGGATTTATTCGCTGCATTCACCACGGCATCCACCGGAATTCGCGTGATATCTCCTGTGATTACTTCTATCATATTTGTTGTTTTACAGTTTCGTTTCGAAAGGTCTCGATCACTTCTATATTCCCGATTATGTGCCTGTTAAAATTGTCCAGTTCTTCCGCCGGAACCCACAACTCATTGTGATTATGCGCTCCTACATTTTGTACTTCGAAGCGCTGAACGTACTCTTTGTCGACCTCAAATCGTGTAACATAGCCTACGTTTCCGTTCGCTTCGTCATTTGTATTCCACTCGCGCGCAATCCGACAGGCATAATCGCGATCCAGAACCGGGTAAAAAATCGGTTGCCATGCGAGCCGGGGCGGAAAAGCCGTATACCCGGAAGCGGCGATCAAATCCAGTTCGGGTTGTCCGACAGGACGATAAAGCACCAATGTTTGATATTCATTCGTTTTTTCCATAATTCGCTGTTTTACATGTTATGCATGGACTTGGTCTGAAACTCGTTGTCGAATCTCTGTCAGTGATTCTTCCCGTACCACCTGCCCGTTCTCAAAAACAACTTCAAGCAAGCCCTCTTTTTCTTCTTCCCAGGAACATTCGTCTTTCAAAACGAGTTGACCATTCTCGCGGGTTACGCGTAAAAGTCCTTTTGCAGACCGTTTTGTACCGTCATCTGTTTTCGGATCTTTGAATATATTACGAGCTTCGCCATTCACCTCACCGTATGTAGCTTTCATCGCAAATCCGTACGTATCGCGCGTCACGTATTCGTAGGTAAATGAACCGATTCCGAGTACAACATTGAAAGAGGCGAACCCTTTTTCTTTGAGACCTGATAAAATCGCTTCCTGGCGTTGAAGGGTAATGCTATCGCCATAAATCAGACCGATGTGCGCATCAAGCAGTTTAAATCCCTTATCCGTGATCGTGCCACCAAAAATTTCCCAGAGGCACTCGATTGCTCCTTTATACTGTGGACTCCCGGTCTCAGCATCTGTATCCCCAATAATGATCTTCACCGGATCACCGCTGTCGGGACGGATTACTACTTTGCCGTCACGTGCGAGAATGTCGCTTTTTAACTGCGGAAGGTATTCGGTTACGACCTGCCAGAAATCCCAGGTATCCGAAACAATTGAGACGATGCCTGCCGGATACAGTTCGCATATCAATCGTCGAAAAGTCCCGATCTCATTGTCCTTTGTCCCCATGCACATCACCGAATGTTCCGTGGCAGGAACGCTTCCTCCGACGATTTCCCGGTCAGAATTCGCGTTGTAATACTGTTCGTGAAAATCAATTGCCGGAACGCTGTCAGTACCGTAAAAAGATAACAGGTGTCCTGCAGCACTGATGCAGGCATCTTCCACACCGCTCATTCCCCGGAAACTGAAATCATGTCCCTGCCAGTAAACATGGTCGAGTTCGGTTCCGCCCACGGTTTCACGAGCGTATTTTTCGAAGACCTGACGATATCTCCAGGCCGTGGTGGCGCTTGTGCAGGGTTTCCATAGAATCG
Organism: uncultured Flavobacteriales bacterium; assembly: GCA_964389755.1. GTDB lineage: Bacteria > Bacteroidota > Bacteroidia > Flavobacteriales_D > Crocinitomicaceae > JBBSUQ01. The sequence continues at coordinate 17,936 of CAYMEW010000034.1, forward strand.
CAGACATTAGTGATTCCAGGTAATTGGTCAGCCAAAAAAAGTCGGGATGCGTGTTGTAAACGGTTACCACCGGGATCCTGACCGGAACTACGGAACCTTCGGGAAGCCCTTTTACAACAAGCGGAAGATAACCGAGGTCGTGTAATGCAGCAATGTGTTCCACACCGACACTATCCTTACCAAGTGCATTGTCCATTCTTCTGCGATATTCGGCGAGTACTTCCTCTTTCGGACGATTGAAAAAACCGTTGTTCCACTGGTCTACGAGATACTCTTTTACAAAATACTGTAATCCGAAGAAAACGAGTTGCTGTTCGCCGGCTTCGCGGGCCTTGCGAGGCGTAAAGTTGGAATAAACAAGTTCGGTTCCTTCCGGGTATTGCCGGCGGTGATCCGCCTTGTAAAAGTCGATAAGAGTTAAGGGGTTTGTTTTCATGTTGATTTATTTGAATGTGTATTGTTTACTTCTGTGAGTCGGTCCCGAACAGTCATGAGGGCGAATCCCAACAGGTTTTCACCTCTCCAGAGTTCAGGCCTGCAGGCATCCGGATGCTCTTCTTTAAGACCGATGCCCCAAACCGGGTCCACGGGACTCGCTTCAACAAGGATCTTTTTCTGGGTTTGAAGCAGGAAATCTTTTAAGGCTTTGTTTTGGGAGAATTTGAGGTAATTCCCCATACAAACAATTCCGAACTTGTGTCGGTCCCAGATCTCAGGGTCGAATGTACATACCTGCCTTCCGAGTTCTTTGGCATCCTTCGGAGAATCTTTTTTCAGTATCCGGTGCAACGTTTCCAAATCATTGAATAAAAGTGCCTTTTGTGCCATCATATAATGTTCGGCAGTTCTGTAAGTATGCTGATCATCTGAGAAAGAAGCCGGCCACCACTGGCTCAGGCAACTTTTGATGAGCGAACCGTCCCGTGCCGGTTGATGTCCCCAAAAGAACAGGAATTCTCTTACCGGAATCCCGGAAATCGCTTCCTTTGTATACATTGGATCAGAAAAGTTCATGGGATCTGTAAAAATCGGTGTTTTCAATATCGCGTATGGAATTGGAACTGCATACGTGTCTGTATCCGGCAGCCTGCAAACGATCCAATGCATTGTGACTAAATATGCCGTGTGATGCCATGAAATACAGTTCACCTGCATTCTTCTCCTTCAAAGCGCTTGCCAGTTCAATAAACGTTCTTCCACCGTCACAAATATCATCGATCACCAGGCAGGATTTTCCGGCGAGGTCTGCGGTATTCACATCACTACGAAGGATCTTACCTGTTTCAAGGTCGCGTATTTTGATACCTGTAACGATCTCGCCACGGTAGCCGATCTGCTGTGCCAGTTTATCCACTTTCTTATACGCTCCGAGATCCGGAGAAACGAGCACGAAGTCCTTCAGTTCCAGTTCCGCAATGAACTGTTTGATCATGTCATGGTTTGGAATACTCAGGCAATTATTGATCAAAGCGGGCGTAACGTCGCTGTGCGGATCGAAAATAATTACTTTGTCGAGTTGCAGGTCATTGAGCAATCCGGCAAATACTTTGATTGAAAGTGATTCTCCGGGAACCATCACCCGATCCTGCCGTGCATAAGGTACGTACGGAATAAATGCCTCGATGTGCCTGACGTTCAATCTTCGTAGGGCATCAACCGCGAGCAGAAGGTTCATAATGTCATCGGCGGAATTTAGCCGGGAGTTCAGTCGAACGGCTTCCGTTCCGGTCAATTCTTCCGAAATACGTACATGACATTCACCGCCGGCAAACTTTTTGAGTTCGACATGCTTACCGGATTCAAGAAGTGATATTGTTTTCATAGCCTAAAAAATTAAAGTTCAAATTGAAAGCCCTCGCGTCTTTTAGCCTCGTATGCACGCTTATCAAAACGGTAAAGCATGGCGGCCTTTCGGGGAACGTTGGTTTCTTTCTCTCCGAGTTCTTTGACGACTCCCATGGAAAGTACTTTTTTGCGAAAATTGCGTTTATCGATCTCCGTTCCGAGTATCGCTTCGCAAAGCGTTTGCAGTTGAGAAAGCGTAAACTTTTCGTCAAGCAGTTCAAAACCGACCGGCTGGTATGCCACTTTTGCCTGCAGACGTTTTACGGCTACTGCAACAATTTCGGAGTGATCAAAGGCCAGTTCGGGAAGTTGAGATAACGCAAACCATTCAGCTTCGAGCGTGTCACGGCCCGCAATGAGTTGATACGACTGCCGGTTGACAAGTGCATAATAGGCGACCGATACTATGCGTTCACGCGGATCGCGGTCTACCGCACTGAAGGTATACAACTGTTCCACAAACACTTCGGAGATACCCGTTTTTTCCAATAAAACGCGGCGAGCACAGTCTTCTGTCGTTTCTTCCGGAAAAACAAATCCTCCCGGCAATGCCCATTTATTCTGAAAAGGTTCCTTTTCGCGCTTGGTGAGCAGAAGTTGCATTTCCTCGCCGTCAAAGCCGAAAAGCACACAGTCGGTAGTCAAAGCAATGGGTTTATGAAACTGTTGAGACATATCTAAGTGTATTTTTAACACAAAGATAGTTTAAGAATTGAATGCACAAGGTTTCTAAGTGTATTTTTTACACTTTTTTTTAAAAAAATAAGATACCGGCCAAATGCACAGTTAATTGAGATAGGCAATATCTATAATAGTCAATAGATGATCCAATCCGGTTGTATTTCGATCGTATCCGGCAGGTCGATTTTATAAAAGGTAGTGATTCCCCGCTCCCTGGTTTTCAACGTAAGACGAACCAGGACACGATAGGCTTCCGGTTCAATGGTTCGTACAAAGTCCGACTGAATGACGAAATTGCCGGCGTCTGGAAAATCCGTTTTTTCTTCCGGAAATAACTGTTCGAGTGGAATAACCGCAATCTTATAACAATAAGCGATCCCGTCGGCTCCACGGTCGGAGCAGGTATGATCGGTCTCCGGCGAATAAAAGATCGTGCGTTCGGATACCAGTATTGCGGGTAACTGGCTTTCACGAAATACCTGTGCCTCCAGCCAGTTCCGTGCTACTTTCCACGGGTTAGCCCCATTCACTTTCAGACTACGCACGAAGACGGAATCGTTCAGGGCATCCAGCCGACTTAAGAAAATTGCTTTGTCCAGATTTTGAAAACGGATAACGCAGGGAGCTAATTCCAGGGAAGTCATTGCTTCACCGGGAAGATCGAAATCGGAGGCCTGACCGGATTTCAAACCGGCCTTGCTCCTGTCGAGGTCAGGACCTGAACACGCCACAAGGTTCAGCGTAAACAGGAATAAAAGCGCGTTTAAGGTCTTACGCTTCATTTTTGGTTTTCCGTCCTCGAAGCATGCTCAGTAGCATCAGGCCGATAGCTACTCCGAAGATGAGTCCGCGTGCAAAATCAGACGCAGAACTGAAATGTGAAATGAATCCGGCCAGGATGAAAATGAACAATCCTGAGAGAAAAAGGGAACGCTGTACACTTACTTTTTTGATCATACTTCAAAACTACCAATTTTAAACTTTTCATCCTATTCTTCTTTTCGAATAGCCGTAATCCGAAGTTCCGTACGGCGATTCAACTGATGCAGGTATTCCGCCAGAAGCGGGTCACTTTTCATAAATGACATAATAAAGTCGTTCGTTAATACTATAGCTTCGGCATCGTAACTATCCGGCTTTTGTGGCAAAAGACTATCCTCTACCTGATAAACGACCATCGGACGGTTTTCACCCATTCCTGCAAATTCGATCCGCGAAGAATCACAACCTTTACGCAAAAGTGCATTGCGAATGGTCAGACTCCGAACTTCACTCACACGCTGGTTTCCCGCTTCCGAACCTCTGGAATCCGTATGCACCTCTAGCTGAAAGCTCATTTCGGGATGCGCTTCCATAATTGCAAGTATTTCCTGCACCGCTTCGTGGTTCCACTCCATCGAATCAGCGAACATCAGGCGTGTACAAATCGGGAAACGGAAGTCATGTTGCAGGCGAAAAACGTCGTTTACTTCAAAAACGGTATCACTGGTTGTGACATAATGCTCCTGCCCATATGCAGAAATGCGGGACAAAAAACAACATACAAGAATAAGGTGGCGGATCAAAGTCATGTATGAAAGATACGATTTTTTTGATTTATTTCCGAATTTAATAACGGATCAGTCGCTTAAATTCGCCTGTTTCAGTATTTTGGAATAATCCTCAGCATCGTAAACGATCACGGTACCGTGACGAACAAGCCGGATGCCGACTTCTTTCAAATTCCCGTCCTTATCGTAAAATTTGAACCACATACGCTCGGGAACGTCCCAGGTTTCGGAATAATAGATTTCAATTTGCACCTGGTCGCTGTTCTCGTAATACGTGCGCCACAGACCGATCCTCAACTTATCCTTGTTGACGCGATTCAAGGGACTTTTATATTCGGCCACGTACTCGTCCGGGAGTTTCACATACGGAGACCGAGATTGCCTCAGTTCATTACCGGACATCATCAGCACGAAGTTCGTGTCCGGAATACCGCTTAAGGCAATAGTCAATTCGAAACAGCAATCGCACATGGCATGACTTTCCGAAAGGTTCTTTTTGAAAAGGAATAAAGTATCATTTTGAAAGGAGGCCCTAAGATCGGGCCTGAAACTGCAGTTTTCCGCAAAACCGATCGTCAGTAGTAACGAATCTCCATGCATTTCTTTGGAGATCAGTCGGCTGCGCATGAGTTCCGGGCGCATGTTCCTGTCGCACGCCGAAAGTCCCGTACTCAATACATCCTGCGCTGCTGCATAATCAGAAAATAAGAGACACAGAAGCATGTGCAGGAAGCACTGGTTGAAATAACGGGTTGCTGTGATCATAAGAACCGGCTGAACATATAAAATTCAGAACGTTCCGATTCAATCTTTCGTATAAATACGTTCAAAACGGCTCGAATTGCTTAGATTAATTTTTCTGCCCGCAGGAGTTCTGCCGCCCGATCCCGTTCTTCCGCTCCCTCTTTGGATGAGCCAGGGAAACGAATCCGTTTTTTCTTTTGCTTTCCGGATTCGTCCGCAAAGGATACCATCAAACAGGGTTTTCGGCCCGGAGAATCGTTTCTGATTTCAATAGATCGGATGCGTTCGCGATCAATGACCAGGGTAGCAGATTTCTTAACGCTTCGGATCACACTGATCAATAAATAGATTCCTCCGAAAACCGGCAGGATGATCAGACCGGGTTTCCTACTGCGATAGGCTTCGAAGGCCAGGTAAAAGAGTACAAAGGCCAGCAGGATGTAGCTTACCAGCAACCAGGTACTGTTCTTGCCGAGTCCCAGGCCGGTCATCCCGTCCGAAGGACTTTCCCGACTCAGTTCGATACGATCCGGGTAGATGTAGCAATATCCGGCGTTAGTTTGGAAAGAGTGTGTTTTTGGTTCCACGATCCGTCAGTTATCGTTTTATACAAATATAGGTGTAAACAGAAAGGGAGCACTTTGAAAGCACTCCCTTTTTGCCGTTCTATGTTAAAGCTGAAAAGAACTTCATAAATCAGTATTACCAGCCACCTCCGAGTGAGCGGTAAATATGTACCATCGTAGACATTTGCAGCTGTTTCGTCTCGATGAGTTCCATGCGTGCCTCGAGGGCATCGCGCTGAGTCATGAGGACCTCCATGTAGTCGGCTTTCGCAGATTTAAAGAGGTTTGTGGAGATTGTAATCGATTGTGTAAGCGCCTGGACCTGTCGCTCTTTCAGATCGTAACTCTTTTTCAGGTTACTGATCTTCGAAACGCCGTTGGCCACCTCAATATACGCATTCAGGATCGTCTTCTCATAATTATAAGCAGCCTGTACCTGTTTGGCATTGGAGGTATAATACTGCGCTTTGAGGGAGTTCCGGTTGATAATCGGCGCCACAAGGTCTCCCGCGAGGGAATAGATCATCGATTCAGGCATCTGTACGAGAAAACTCGGGTTGAATGCCTGGTAACCCACTCCTGCCGTAATGCGCAGCGACGGATAAAAATTCGCGCGCGCCACCTTGATATCCAGTTTGGAGGCCATAAGTTGCAATTCGGCCTGGCGGATGTCCGGGCGGTTTTCGAGCAACTGCGACGGAAATCCGGTATAAATGGTATCCGGGATCAGCGTCGGGAAGTTCAGCGAATTGCGCGGTACCGGCTGCGGAAAACGTCCGACCAGGAAATTGATCCGGTTCTCCGTTTCGATGATATCCTGCTCAATGTAGTACTGGCGACTCTGGTTCTTAAGCACTTCCGCTTCGAATTTACGAACAGCCAGTTCGGTCACTTTCGCCGCCTGTTTTTGCAGTTTAACGATCTCCAGCGCGTTTTTCTGGATCTCGATGTTCTGCTTGAGGATCTCCAGTTTGTTGTCGAGCGCCATGAGTTCGTAATAAGAACTCGCGATTTCCGACACGAGGTTAGTGATCATGAAGCGTCGCCCTTCGATCGAAGAAAGGTAACGTGCATTCGCTGCATCGCGTGCATTGCGCAGTTTACGCCAGATATCAATCTCCCAGGAAGCGTTCGCCGCAATCATGAAATCGGGTAAAGGCTCCGGGAAATCTGTTCCGGGTTTGATGTTCTCATTCGCCTCGACAGCACCGTCACGTGTATATCGTCCGACCTTGTCCACTCCTGCCCCGGCGTTCACGCCAACGAATGGCAGGTAATCCCCTTTCCGGGTCCGTACTTCAGCCTTCGCAACATTGATCTCCTGCAAGGTAATGTTGAGTTCCTGGTTGTTGACCAGGGCGCTGTCGATCAATGCACTCAGGTTCGGATCGGTGAAAAAGTCCTTCCAGCTGATCCGTGCGGAATTCAGCGAATCGGTGACCTGCAAACTGTTGTAGTTTGCAGGTACCTTTCTGTTTTCCTCCCGTTGGCTCAGTTTCGGGGCGCAGGCTGCCAGCAAAACAATGCTCGCAAAAGCTGCGTATTTGATTATTTTCTTTCTATTCATCTTCAAATAAATCTTCGGTTAACGGATTTTCATCCTCATCCTTAATCAACTTCCGTCCTTCGGCGATGCTACCAAAAATATAGTAGAGACCCGGCACGATGATCACACCGAACAATGTTCCGAAGAGCATTCCCCCGAGTGCGGAAGAACCGATGGTCCGGTTACCGATGGCTCCCGCACCGTGTGCCATTACCAACGGGATCAACCCGGCGATGAAGGCAAAGGATGTCATGAGGATCGGACGGAAACGTACTTTCGCTCCTTCGATCGCCGCATTGAGTACCGACGCTCCTTCACGGTGCTTCTGAACGGCAAACTCAACGATCAGTACGGCATTCTTACCAAGCAGACCGATGAGCATCACAAGTCCTACCTGTGCGTAGATGTCATTGGCCAGTCCCATCGATTTGATGAGCATGAACGATCCGAATACACCGGCGGGAAGCGAAAGGATTACCGCCAGCGGGATGATAAAGCTCTCATACTGCGCTGCGAGTACCATGTATACGAACACCAGTACTATCAGGAAGATATACAGTGCTTCGTTTCCACGACGTACCTCATCGTAAGAGAGTGCGGCCCAGTCGATATCGAAACCTTGCGGCAGGTATTTGTCAGCCACTTCCTGTACGGCTTTGATCGCCTCACCACTACTGTATCCGTCTGCAGGAGCACCCCGGATGGCTGCGGTGTTGTACATGTTAAAGCGGTTGATCTCGTTGGCGCCCTGTCTTTTCTTAATGCGCATAAAGGCCGAGAAGGGAACCATTTCGCCCTCGTCGTTCTTCACCCACATGTTGAGAACATCTTCCGGCAGACGGCGGAATTCCGGTGAAGCCTGTACGAACACTTTAAAGAAGCGCTGGTATTTGATAAAACCGAGTTCATAGGTACTTCCCACGAAGATCGACAGCGTGTTCATCGCATTTCCGATCGAAACGCCTTTCTGCATCGCCAGGTCGTTGTCAATCTCGATCTCGTATTGCGGATAGTTCGCACTAAAGAAGGTGAACAAACCGGTGAGTTCTTTGCGTTTCTCGAGCTCTGCCATGAAGTCGTTTTTCACGCGCTCAAGTTGTTTGTAATCCCCGGAGTTGGTCTTGTCGAGCAACTGGAGGGCAAAACCTCCGGCGGCACCGTAACCTGGTACGGCTGGCGGATCGAAGAATTCGATCGTTGCACCCGGGATCTGTTTGGAAACCTCTTCGAGTTCGCGAATAACTTCATTGACCGTTTGCTCCCGCTCAGACCAGGGTTTGAGGTTGATCAGACAGGTACCGGCATTTGAACCGCGACCTTCTGTAAGTACCTCGTAACCGGCGATGGAAGAAACGGATTTCACACCGTCCACATTCCCGACGATCAATTCCTGCAACTGGCGGGAAATATCGTTTGTACGCTCGAGCGTGGAGCCCGGAGGCGTCTGGATGATCGCATAGACCATTCCTTGGTCCTCACTCGGGATAAACCCGGAAGGCAGGGTACCGGAAATAAAGATGATCCCCGCTCCGAATGCCAGCCACAATACAGCTGTTACAAGCCTGCGGTGCGCGATCTTCTTGAGCAGTTTCTCATAACCGTTCGTAAGTTTCTCAAAGCCCCGGTTGAAACTGTCCAGTCCGCGGTTCAGCAGGTGTCGCTTACGCGGCTTGCCGTGCGTATTCTTCAGGATCATCGCGCACAACACCGGCGTCAGCGTAAGGGCGACGAGTCCCGAAAGGACAATGGAACTGGCCATGGTCACGGAGAACTGACGGTAGAAGACGCCGACAGGACCGGACATAAAGGCTACCGGGATAAATACCGCTGTCATCAACAGGGTAATCGCAATTACCGCCCCGCTGATCTCTCCAAGTACTTTTTTCACCGCATTGAAAGGCGAAAGGTGTTCCTCTTCCATCTTCGCATGGACGGCCTCGACGACGACAATCGCATCATCGACCACAATACCGATCGCAAGTACGAGGGCAAAAAGCGTAATCATGTTGATCGTAAGCCCGAACAACTGCATAAAGATGAATGCGCCGACCAGTGAGATCGGAACGGCCAGGGTCGGGATAAGCGTGGAACGCAAATCTCCAAGGAAGATGAACACGACGAGCGCCACCAGAATAAATGCATCCCGAAGTGTGTGAATTACGTTCTCGGTGGATGCATCGAGGAATTTCGAAACGTCGTAGCTGACCTCGTAGTCCATTCCAGGAGGAAAGGATTTCTTTAATTCTTCCAGCTTGTTCTTTACGTTTTCGATCACCTCGCTGGCATTACTACCATAGGTTTGTTTCAATACGATCGCAGCGGAAGGGTGCCCGTTGAGGTTCGAGTAAATATCGTAATACTCACTTCCTAATACGACGCGTGCAACGTCCTTCAGACGCAGGAGTTCCCCGTCCGGGTTGGCGCGAATGATCGCGTTTTCGTATTGTTCCGGATCACTGAAACGGTCGGAATAGGCCAGTACGTATTCAAGTGCTTCGGAACGTTGCCCGTCACCCCGTCCGATACGACCGGGTTTACCGATGATACTCTGTTCATCGAGCGCTTTCATCACCTCATCCGGCGATACGTTGTAGGCCCGCATACGGTCCGGGTTCAGCCATACGCGCATTGCATACTGGCGGCTACCGAGGATCTTTGCCTGACCGATCCCGTTGATACGCTGTAATTCCGGAATCATGTTCACCCCTGCATAGTTAAACAGGAATTTCATGTTGGCGCTGGTGTCTTTACTGTACAGGTTGACGTACATCAACATACTCGGCATGATCGGCGTAATGATCACCCCTTCACGCTGTACGAGTTCCGGAAGACGGTTCCGTACCTGTTCGACACGGTTGGACACCTGAACCAGCGCCTGGTTCGGGTCCGTTCCAGGCTCAAAGATCACCTGGATATTACATTCACCGGCACTGGTGGCATCTGAGGTCATGTAACGCATCCCCCAGGCACCGTTCACCGCCTGTTCGAGCGGGATAATTACCGATTCGGTGAGTGTTTTCGCACTTGCACCGGGATAAGACGCGGACACCATCACCATGGGAGGCGCAATTTCCGGGAATTGTGAAGTGGGAAGCGTTTTGATAGCCAAAACTCCCAGGAACACGATTACCAGAGAAAGCACGATCGCAAGTACCGGTCGCTTTATGAATTTACTAAACATCTGTTTTGCTTTTTTTAATTCGTATTGTTATTCAACATATACTTTCAGCCCTTCGAGCACTTTGTTCGGGTCCTCGTAACGGTATTCGATCTTTTCTCCGTTGGTTACCTTACGGATACCTTCAAGAAGGATCTTATCCTTGGTGGTTACACCGCTTTTGACCACGTAAAGGTCAGGCATTTCACCGATCACTTCGATCTCGACCTGTTTTACCTTGCCGCTTTTATCGACTACGAAAACGTACTTTTTCTCGAGGATCTCGAAAGTTGCCTTCTGCGGAATGATCAGGGCATTTTTAAATGGAACGTCCATCAGGATCGTACCGGTTTCGCCGTGACGTAACAATCCTTTCGGGTTCGGAAAGGTCGCCCGGAAAGCGATGTTTCCCGTCTCGTTGTTAAAATCGGCTTCGATTGTTTTTACCAGTCCGGGATAATTGAACTCGCGGTTATTCGCCATCAACAGGCGTACTTTCATCACGCTGTCATTTTCTTTCAGGTTGGATTTGTAATCGAGGTACTCGGCTTCCGAAACGTTGAAATAGACCCACATCTCGCTGTTATCGGAAAGCGTTGTGAGCAGGTCTCCCTCGTCTACAAGACTTCCGAGTTTGAGGTAGAAGCGGTCGATGATCCCGTTAAAAGGCGCTGTGATATCCGTAAAGTCCAGGTGAACCTGTGCCAGGGCCATTTCGGCTTTTGCTTTATCGTACTTCGCTTTTACAAGTGCCAATTCTTTATCGGAAACGATGTTACTGTCTGCCAGCATTTTCGTATTCTGGTATTCGATCCGCGCAAAATCCGCTTCGGCCTGTGCACGCTGAAATTCAGCGTTATAGATACGCGGCATGATCTGGAACAGGCGTTGTCCCTGCTTCACGAACTGACCTTCATCGATAAAAATGTCCTGGAGGTAACCGCGCTGCTGGGCCCGAATCTCAATGTGGCGAATGGCTTTAACCTGGCACACATACTCTTTGGTCACCAGGGTATCCTTCATTACAGGGCTTGTCACCAGCAACTTACCCATTTCTTCTTTTTCGTCGTGTTCAGACTTACAACTCGTCTGGGTTAGCAATGCTGCCAGCCCCATGAGTACAAGCATTTTCTTCTTCATAAAATACTGCTGCTTAATTCAAGATACGTCAGTCGTATCTTGATAATTTAAAAATATGTAATTTTTAATGAGGTTGCACATCCGGAATGCAGGGCGGATGGCTTAAACGGAGGTTGCAGGTTCACCGATCAGTGTCCTGCTTTTGCATTCATATACGAAATACCTGGAACAGGATATAGATCCTGCGTAAGGAGATCGTATCCGCGAAATACCTGTAAGACCAGCGTATTTCAATACTGTTTGAGAAGAAGTATGTAAGTGAATGGTGGTTAAAGAGCAATGACGTAAAATAGTTGGCAGGAGAGCTGTGCTTTTTATCGGAAGAAACTTCTTCCTCTTCCTCGCGTTCCTCCCCCTCGGCATCCGACTCATCGACCTCCGTTTTTTCCTTACCGGTGATCGTAACGAGTGCATCGGCAAATGATCCGCTGTGGTTCTGAACGGCATTTGCATAGGCCAGGCTTTCCGGAATTTCCGCGAGAGAATCGAGGCTGAAACCTTCCGAACGGGCGGAGATAAATCCGTATCCACTCAGCAGGATGACAAACTGCGCGATAAAAAACCGTATGGACCAATTATTCATTGCAGAGGCAAAGTTACACAACTTTGATCGATCCCCGGATTTTTTTTGAGAGGAGTCTGTTAAAAAACAGTTAAACGCCCGTTAAATAGTTCATAACAAGCAAAACAGCCTCAGTAACTTAGAACGTTTGTTCCGGTATAAGTGTCAGAAGAACGACGGATTGAACGGCTTTTTTCAGTTTGTTTTCAGGATTAACTCACCCCCCTGTTCCGAACACTTTTCAGGCCTTTAACCATGCTAAACCGTGCACCGAAGTAAGACGGAAGATTAAAAACCAGGTATTTGCTTTAACAGATGTTAACAATTATGTTTTGTTTAAACGAATTTTTTTATAATACTTTGGAATCTAAATTATTAACCGGCCGCATGCGCGCCACTTAAAATCAGACATATGAAACCAGTCATCCTTCTCTTTTTTCTAATCGGTTCAGCAGCCGCTATTGCGCAGCAAAATACCTTTCCCACATCGGGTAAAGTGGGTGTGGGAACCACGAATCCCTCCACGCAGTTTCAGGTAAACGGAAGCGTTAAGATCGATTCGAGTCTGCATGTAAAAGATACCGCAATCTTTGAAAATAACATACAGGTTCAGCAGAAGATGACCGTGGAGAAAGAAGTAACCATGCGTGATAACACGGAAATCCAGGGAAACCTGATCGTCCGCGGAAACACTTCGCTGGAAGGACAGTTAACTTTCCCGAATCTCGCGGATACGACCCTGAATAACGATGAGTTCCTGCTGATCGATGAGGACGGGAAAATCCGGCGCAGTGGAAACATGAAGTCTTTAATCTATGCTGCCGAACCGATTAAACCGTGCCTGGTGGACCCGGTGACAGGCAATATAGTCCCGGCGAATCCGTACTGGAAAGCAAAACCGAATATTCTGTATGTAAAAGATCCCTGTGTTACGGATCCGAAAGTGGGCATTAATACCAGCACTCCGTCCGCTTCACTTACGATTGTCCACCGCGAGGGAACCGGCCCGCTCCTCGTCCGGGAAAACAACGGGGATAAAGTTTTCCAGGTGGGCGATGACGGAATTACCTACGCTCGGGAGATCAAAGTAAACCTCGAAAACTGGCCCGACTACGTCTTCGACTCCACCTATAAACTCAAAACGCTTGAAGAAGTGGAAACGTACATCCTTGTGGAGGGACATTTACCTGCTTTACCGGCCGCTTCCGAAATCGAAAAAGACGGAGTTTCACTCGGAGAAATGAACAGGTTGCTGGTAGAGAAAGTCGAGGAACTGACACTCTACATGATAACACTCAACGAGCAACTAAAACTACAACAGGTGCAACTGCATGATCAGCAACAAAACGCGGAGTTGCAGCAACAGCTACTCATCCAGCAGCAATTACTGATCGAACAGCAACAGGCCTTACTGGAAGAGCAGCAATGCCGTATGGAATACGTGTTGAATGCCTTACAAAACTAACGCACTATGAAAAAGCTACTGATTTTAGGAAGTTGGATGTGCTGTTTTGTTTCTTACGGCCAATCCGATACCCTGTACGTAAATGACCTGCGTACGGCTGCCGATCTTATTTTCGGAAGACTTGATCCAAACCTTTACGAACATCACCTCATTGAACGTATGTCAGGTGAAATCGGTTCCGTCATAGAACAGACAAACGGTAATTACAACCAGGTCCACGATGCCTATTCGTTCATAGGAACGTACAGCGAGATAGCACTGGCATACGACGACAGTACCGTTATGCTTAATAATGAACAACTTGTTCACCTCATCGACACTACCTTCTATCAATATCAGAAGGAACTGACCCAGGATATACTTGTGCAACCTTTCGGTCTCACCGTGCATAACCTGAAGCGCATCGATTCGAACTATTACAATTCGGACTATTTTGAGGTGGTCGAAAATCAACTCGTGCCGAAAATCGATGAATCCGAACTGTATCAGGATACCCGGATTCAAAGTGCGGCTTTGCTCGAATTCTACGGAGATAACGGCTACGACGAGGGAATTATCCGCTACGACCCGGCATTCATCAGCTTGAGCAGCGATATTGATTCTTTATCCATTCGCCTGAATACGGGAAATGGCTTCAATAACTTCGGTCCGTCGAATAAAACGATCAGCTACGACCGTACATCCGACTCCGTTGTGGGAAAGGCCGCTCTATTCTACCTCGAGAGCGGACAGCCGGTCTACGACACAATTTCCTTTTACCTGACAAAGATCGGGAACGGAACCGCACCCAAAAGTAACGACGGCTGGGATAATTACAATGCGGCATTTTATGATTACTACCAGGGCGCTCACGGAATAGACCTGCAAATCGGGATCAAGTACGGATGCGGGAACAATGAAAAAATACGACGACCGGTCATCATTGCGCCTCCGTACAGACCCACGATTCAGTATTTCAGCCTGCAAAAGTATTACGAGCAGTTCGACTTCAAGTCGCTTATATCCAGTTTATCGGATATGGGGTATGACGTGCTGTTCATTCGCGAAATGCCGGGAAACGGAAGCATTGAAGAAGCAGGAGCGACACTCGCAGATTTTTTGCTCGAAATTAATACCCTGAAAAAGCAGAATTATCCGGATGAGGACTGGGAAAACGTGGTTATCGGGTTCAGCGCCGGAGGCCAGCACTGGCGATACGCCCTGAAGTATCTTGAAAAACACCACATGGACTGGGGAACGCCTCACCATCATTCCCGTTTGTATATTTCGTTCGACAGTCCGCAATGGGGAGCGAACATCCCGATGTTTACCCAGACCGTGTACCAGGATAAAAAAGGGAGCAACATTTTTGCCGCGCTCGCCAACGTAAGCCTGATCGACGAAGGCTCGAAAGACATGGCCATCACGCACTTCATCGGAAGCAATGTGTCGGCCGTATCCGGCTCGAATGTGTACTACATCCACCCGGCCCCGAGCACCGAACGCAACAACCTGATGAATGCGCTCAGCAACGATTTTAATCACATGTATTCTTCTGTAAATGACCTGAGGCGTACTTTTCCGGCCTTTACGAGAAACGTGGCCGTTTCTACCGGACGCAATGACCGCAACTATACAAATGAGTTCGACCTGGATGCCGGAAAACTGCTCTTTTCCCAAAACGCCACGGTCCCCATCCTCGGGGCCATCGTTCACAAAAACAGGAAACTTTACGCCTCACAATACGCGACGGAAACCACGGTCTTCCGAAACCTCGAAAAACGGAGTTTCTTCATCCCTTACCCGCTTTTCGTACTGAAAGACCGCGATTACCGTACGGTAAATGCTTTTGAGTGGGACATGGCACAGGGCGGCTACAAAGACGAGTTCCTGGACGGACTGGGTTTCTACGTCTGGCCGATCGGAGCCGTTCCCATCTTACGAACCGGTGCACTCGGACTGGGACAGAAATACTACAACAATCACATGTCCTTCCTGCCCACGGTTTCGGCGCTGGGTATCAACCCCGGCCTATGGCAGGGCAACCAGGTATTTTATAATTTGAAAGAAGAAGATTTGATGTATAACGAATTTGGATACAACCCTGCTTTTGATAAATCAAATCTTTACGGTTACCCTAATTTGGGTCGGCCAACAGATCATTTTAACATTACACCGTTTGAAGCGATCTATTGCGACCTCCAGACCTACGAACACATCAAGATGCAGGAGTCGGTGGATGCCGACGAACTGGACGATACCTACCTCGTGCATACGCGTAATTTTATCCTCGATGAAATAGAGGCCGACGACAGCTACCTCCAAAACCAGGTAATCGGTGAAAATCACGTCAACTGGATCCCGGGTTATACGTACCGCGCGTGGTACAGGGCCTACCGATCCATCACCATCGGCAATACGGTGACACCGAAAACCGATCCGGGCGATTATGTCATTCAGCAAAGTGGGGACATTACGGTACATGCCGGACACGAGGTTCACATCATGCCCGGCTTTCACGCAGCGGCAGGTTCTGATTTTCATGCCTATATCGGGTACGATTGCACCCGTCCCCGTGGATCGGAACTGGCCACGCCGGAGAAAACGGAAAAAAGCACCGATCAACGGTTCACACCCTTTCCGGGCTCGAATGAACATCTTTCCGGTGAAGAAAAACAACAACTGGTCGTATTTCCGAATCCCGCGTCAGGTAACTTTACAGTAAGGGTTCCCGAAGAATTTATTGGAGGAACGCTCACAATTTACGACCTTTATGGAAAGGTCATGCATACGCAAATAATCGAACGGACCGACTCGGAACTGGAAAAGGACCTGCCTCAGGGCATGTACCTCGTACGCATTCTAAAGGACGGCCAAACAAGGACAACTAAAATGACACGCTTATGAACCGGAAATTCCTATTTATGACAATGCTGTTACTGTTGACAGCCTGCGGCAAAAAGCAAACCATCCGGATAACTGCCGTAAACCCGGCTACCGGAGAACCCTGGTCCGGGCTGCGCTATACGATTACCAAACAAAAAACAGGAGCTTTCGAGGAAAAGTATAAGGTTATTGAAGAGGGTTTTCTCAATGACAACGGCAAAGCCGAAACAGAGGTGCGCATGCGAAATGCATCCTATGAAATAAACATCCAGGATCCGGGAAATCTTTGCTACATCAATAATACATCCTATACATTCAGTAAGAATAACGATAACTACGATGTCACCTTCGAAATGGCTCCGTGTGCTCATTTAAAATTAAAGATAGCCAATGTAAATTGCGAAGGTGCTACTGATAGTATGGTATTATATCAAAGGCATATCATTTCCGATTACTCCTCAAATGATGGTTGGTTACATGTTGGTTGCGCCAATTGGGAATCAAACGACTATTCAGATTTACCAATGGGCGAAGTTTATTACAAATGGGAAGTAACACGCAATGGTATCACAAACACATTTTACGATACGCTCTACTTAAACACTGGAGAATATAAAGACTATGAAATAAATTATTAAGGAAGTTTAGTTGTAAATATTCATCTTTCAACGCACCTATAATCAATGCACTTATGAACCGGAAATTCCTATTTTTAATAACGCTCCTGCTCTTAACGGCCTGCGGCAAAAAGCAAACCATCCGGATCACTGCCGTAAACCCGGCTACCGGAGAACCCTGGTCAGGGCTGCGCTATACGATTACCAAACAAAAAACGGGAGCTTTCGAGGAAAAGTACAAGATTATTGACGAAGGCTTTCTCAATGACAACGGAAAAGCCGAAACGGAGGTGCGCATGCGAAATGCATCCTATGAGATCAACATCGAGGATCCCGGAAATACCTGCTATGTTAACAATACCTCCTATACCTTTAGCAAGAACAATTCGAACTACGACGTCACCTTCGAGATGGTTCCATGCGCTTATCTAAAATGGGACATTAATAATATCAACTGCCAGGGGAACACTGACACATTAAGGTTCAGAAAAAGCACAAATTACGGTCAGGGCGACGCATGGTCTACCAAGAGGAGTGGCTGCTATCAGTACCTTTCTCCTGAGTATTTTACTGTGCCTATGGGAACTACCATTGTTGAATGGGAAGTAACCCGAAACGGAAGCACAAACACTTATTCGGATACTATATACCTCAATGAATTGCAAGAATATACTTACCCCATATATTATTAATTGTCTGAATAGAACATGTACCGACTCAATTATTTAATTATCATCATATTTCTCACAGCCTGCGGCAAAAAGCAAACCATCCGAATAATTGCAATAGACCCAATTGATGGTTCCCCCTGGTCCGGTTTACGCTATACGATTACCAAACAAAAAACGGGGGCTTTCGAGGAAAAGTACAAGGTTATCGAAGAAGGTTTTCTCAATGAAAACGGCAAAGCAGAAACAGAGGTGCGCATGCGAAATGCATCTTATGAGATCAACATTGAAGATCCGGGAAATACCTGTTACGTCAACAATACTTCTTACACATTTAGTAAAAATAGTCAAAACTACGATTTCGTCTTTGAAATGGCTCCGTGTGCTCATTTAAAGAGAAAAATAAAAAATATCAACTGCTTCGATATGAACGACCAAATTTCAATTACAATCGACAATCAGGTTCATTCAACTCTTTCAAACCCATGGGTATTGGACGGTTGCGCAGACTATGAGACCGTTTTCTCAGAAGTTCCGTACGGTTCTTATTACACATCCTGGACAGTTACTAAAAATGGTATTACAACAACTTCTGATTCGACATTTTTCATTCAGCCTGGTGAATACAAAACTTTTGAGATAAATTATTAAATAACAGCCATCGTTAATCTAGCTTATGAACCGGAAAATCTTATTTTTAATAACGCTCCTGCTCTTAACAGCCTGCGGCAAAAAACAAACCATCCGCATCACAGCCGTAAACCCGGCAACCGGAGAACCCTGGTCCGGGCTGCGCTATACGATTACCAAACAAAAGACAGGGGCTTTCGAGGAAAAGTACAAGGTTATCGAAGAAGGTTTTCTCAATGAAAACGGCAAAGC
>CAYMEW010000034.1:36323-42374 GCA_964389755.1 uncultured Flavobacteriales bacterium
GAGGTGCGCATGCGAAATGCATCCTATGAGATCAACATCGAGGATCCCGGAAATACCTGTTACATCAACAATACCTCCTATACCTTTAGCAAGAATAACGATAATTACGATGTAACCTTCGAAATGGCCCCGTGTGCTCATTTAAAATTAAAAATTACGAATGTAAATTGTGAAGGTATAAATGACACTATGGTTTTATACCGCAAACATGCAATTGCTGATTATTACTCCAATAATGGTTGGTTACATGTTGGTTGCGCCAATTGGGAGACGAATGGCTATTCAGATTTACCGATGGGAGAAATTTACTATAAGTGGGAGGTAACACGAAATGGAACTACGAATACATTTTACGATACACTTTATCTGAACGCCGGCGAATACAAGACCTTTGAAATCAATTATTAGACCCATAAACCGGATAAAATGCGCTCGAGGGTCGCAATATCAAATTTGTTCATTTGCATAAAGGCCTCCACGACCTGCTGTGCTTTTTCAGGATTGCTCAACAGTTTCGGAAGAATTGCCGGAACAACCTGCCAGGAAACCCCGAACTTATCTTTTAACCAGCCGCAACGCCCCTCGCTCCCGCCATCCGCCGTAAGGCGTTCCCAGTAATGATCGATCTCAGCCTGAGTTTCGCAGTCAATTACGAAAGAGACGGCTTCGTTGAACTGAAAATGCGGACCGCCATTGAGGGCCATGAATTGTTGCCCCTTCAGCGAAAAGGTCGTCACCATGGCATTTTCCGAAAGGATATGCGAATCCGGGAAGACAGAACAATAAAATGCAGCTGCCTCATGCGCCTGCCCGTCAAACCACAAACAGGGATATACCGGTTTTTCCATAGCTTAATTATTTTCGCTGTTAAAATAGCATTTTTCGCTGAGCCAGGAGACGAAAAAAGCGCTTGCCAAAACCAATACCCGGACTGTTTGTTAACCTATAAGAGTTATTTAAAGAAAGGAACATGGACAGTATCAATAAAAACCAGGAAGAAAAAAACCACGAAAACCTGCGTGGTAAAGAGGCGATTGAAAAAGTGAAGGAACTTGTAAAGAAAGCGGGGTCGTGTTTCTTTTGCACGACTGTAAAGACGAGTGAAACCGATGGTGCGCGTCCAATGAGCGTCCAGAAAGTAGACGACGACGGAAATTTGTGGTTCCTGAGTGCAAGCGATAGTCACAAGAACCTCGAGATCGGGAAGAACAATGCCGTTAAACTATATTTCCAGGGATCGCCGCATTCGGACTTCATGGAACTGTCCGGCATAGCCCGTATTACCACTGATAGAGCAATTATACACGATCTTTGGGAGCCCGTATTGAAAACCTGGTTTACCGAAGGAGAAGACGATCCACGGATTACGGCAATCCGGTTCATCCCCAGATCAGGGTACTACTGGGACACGAAGCACGGAAATGCCGTTGCGGGAATCAAAATGCTTATCGGCGCCATCAGCGGGAAAACACGCGACGATTCGATCGAAGGTACCTTGGACGTCTGATCCGCATTCATCAAAACAGGCCCGGAAGGTACTGGAGAACAGCGCGCCATTATTCCGTAGCGATTTCCTGTACCCTTCCGACGAGGCCGAATCGATTATAATTAAATCCTGTACAAAGTCCAAGGCGATTGGTTAGAACCCCGAAAGATCTTAAAGATTATTTGTAATTTTGTCTTACTAATACTAATTGTGTGAAGTTCCTATTGTTAACCATCGCTCTGATTACTTTTCATTGCACCCTTTTAAGTCAGTTCAACAATCCATACGAAATTACCGAAAATCATTCTGGAGGAGGTATAACCGTCGATTTTGATCAGGACGGTAATATGGATTTTGTGGATATTGTTAGAAACCTGT
Source organism: uncultured Flavobacteriales bacterium (assembly GCA_964389755.1). Taxonomy (GTDB): domain Bacteria; phylum Bacteroidota; class Bacteroidia; order Flavobacteriales_D; family Crocinitomicaceae; genus JBBSUQ01. Next base: position 38,188 of record CAYMEW010000034.1, read on the forward strand.
TTTTATTCAGAAATGACGGGTCGGGCCATTTTGAAAAAATTGAAATGACAAGTAGTTGGACTGCAGACGCCACGCAGATATATTCTGCAGACATGAATGGAGACGGCTATCCTGATATACTCAGCAGATACGGGAATGGAAAAATCACATGTCGGGTTAATAACGGCAATTTGGATGTGGGAGGCGAATTGATCATTGATGAGAACCTTCCCTTTATTAGTAAATTTCAGTTGATCGATTTTAATCAGGATAATAAAACGGATATCCTGATTGTTACACCATCAAACACCTTCCGCGTTTATATCAACGAGGGGAACATGCTCTTTACACCGATCGATTACGCTTTCGTTAAAATTTATCAAAATATTGCCGACATGAATGGGGACGGATCTCTGGATCTTGTACTCAACGACTACGGCAGTTTTCAAATACGTTATAACGATGGTTCGGGTAATTTCGACGATTCTCTGGACATCCCGGTACCCCCTACCATTTATTTCAATTCTCAGATACACGATTTAGACCTTGACGGAAACCCGGATGTAATCAGTCTCACCGGAAACAATTTACGCACTTTAAAAAATAATGGAGCCGGCCAGTTTACGGCTGGCACAGTAAGTATAACCAATTTGGGAAACGCGATCAATAACCAACTTCTCGTAAAAGATATAAACGGTGACGGTTATCCCGATGCGCTAATTACCGGATCTGTATCTAACTATACCCATGCATACCTGTTGAATGACGGAAGTGGTAATTTCGCATCAGCCGTAGATTTCGGGCTTCAAAGCTCTCCGGCGTTGGATAATACGAATAATGGTTACATTGACTTTTATGACTTCGATAATAACGGTTTTCCTGATCTTCTAACCAAAGGGCCGGTATTGTTCAAGTCTTCTTCACCCATGTCCTTCGATCCGGGAATTCCTCTTTTTAAAAAAAATCCATCGATTATTAATGCATTAATGGATGTGAATGAAGATGGGATTGACGATCTCGTCTTTCCAAGTAAAGACGGCATGTATTATCAACTTGGTCAAGCCGACGGCAGTTTTTCAGAGACTGAAATATACATGGGAACTCTGGATACTTATAGCTCTTCCGTCAACGGAATGATAACCACCGATTTTAATTTGGATGGGAAGCAAGATCTTTATTATTCGATCAATATCTTAGGTAATTCTCGTTCCCTACGATTGTTCGTCAACCAGGGAGGCGGTGTGTTTACACCAGTCACCATTCTTAATTCAACCGCGGGCAGTATAGGCGGTTCATATGTTGGCGATATCGATAATGATAATCTACCCGATATTTTATATCGTAAAGGCAATTCGATTTATCAAATCGATAATCTCGGGAATACAACTTTCAGCTCTCCGGTTATAATTTATACGGATACAGAGATAAGTGGTTATACCGGCTTCCAGGATGTGAATGGAGACAATTATCCGGACATTATTTTATATACTGCTTATTCCTCTTCAGGCTATGAGCTTTTTTACCTTCCGAACACCAATGGTAATTTCGGTTCGCCGGTAACACTCGTACAGCAGTCTACGGGAAATATATCCTCGCCTGTGATTTTCACAGATATAAATAATGACGGCGATGTCGATCTAATTTACAATCATTGGGAAATAAACGGGTTATCAGCAAACGATAGGTTCCAGTTCTATTACGGAGACGGGCAAGGACAATACTCATACGTCTGTTCGGCCGCTACAAATCTTCCCGGGATGACCCAGGTGGTGGATATAAATAAGGATGGGCTAACCGATATTTGCGTTATTGACGGCAACGCGAAGTTCAGTATTCATTTCCAGGATAATTCGGGTACATTTTCGGATGCGTGGTATTATCCGGGATTTCTTGATATCCGCATTTACTGGTTTACTGTTCGTGAGTACAATAAAGATGTGTTGTTTTCGGGTGATCTGGAAGGTATTTACCTGGCAAAAAATAGTTTCAAATACGCTGTTCACGGGAACCTGTATACGGATGATAACTCCAATGGAGACTATGAAAGTACAGATACGCCGATCCCTTCGAAAGCTGTACATTTATCTCCTGCCGATCATTATGATTATTCGACTTCCGACGGTTCGTTTATGCTTGCGAATATAAATACGGGAACGAACCAGGTAAGTCCTCCCGTTATCCCCAATTTTAACCTGCTTCCACCGAACGAATATCAATTTGTATCGAGCGGTCAGGACAGTATTTTCGAATGTGCTTTCGGGTACACCCCCAACGGGATTGTCGATGAGCTTTCGACTATGTTAAACGGAAGTGGGCTTCGGTGCAATCTTCCGACCAATTACTGGATTGACATCCAAAATACCGGAACTACCTACCCATCCGGAATCATCGCTTTGAAACTGGACACTTTAGTATCCTTTATATCATCAGACATAAGCCCGGACTCGATCAGTTCAAATACACTTTACTGGCATTATAGCAATCTGAACTTTTTTTCAAATCAGTTTATTCATGTTATTGCACAATCTCCCGATTATACGCATATGGGAGAAACGCTCTTTAGTCACCTTTATTCTTTTATTACCGATCAATCGGGGGTCATCATATCAGTTTTCGAAGACAGTTTGAGCCAGGTTGTCACATGCTCTTATGATCCGAATGACAAAAGGGTTACACCGGCAGGAATTGGCGCGAAAGGATATGTTCCTATGGAAACCGAATGGCTGGAATATACGGTTCGTTTCCAGAACACCGGTAATGATACGGCTATTCACGTGGTTGTACGCGATCAACTTGACACTGGTTTAGACTGGAGTTCACTTGAACTTTTGTCTTCCTCTCACACCGTTTCTGTTCATGTGGATGCAGAGGGCCTCACGACTTTCGCTTTCAACTCCATTTATTTACCGGATAGTATATCAAGTGAAGCCGCCAGTCATGGGTATGTCACCTATCGCGTACGACTAAAAAATAGCTTACCACCGGGCCGGCAAATCAGGAATTATGCCTCAATCTATTTTGATTATAATCCACCGGTATTAACCAATACTGTATTAAATACTTTATACTCCTGCGCTAATATAGAAACAGACTATCTCTTAACACCGCAGATTTGTGAGGGCACCGATATATCCGCATCGGTTGAAACCACCATGGATAATGCCGATATCACCTGGACTCTGGAGAATTATGTACAAAATGGCTCGTATTTTTCCTGGATAGCAGAAAATCCGGGGACTCATAATTTACAGATTTCGATTCAGAATGAAGTTTGTGTAATTGATACAACCATTCAGCTCAACGTATCATCGGTATCCGAAGTTACTATTGGTGATCTGCTTACAGATACAATTTGTGCACAAAGTGGTAGTTTCGCCTTGCCAACGGCGCAACCCGCTGGCGGAGTCTGGACAGGGCCGGGAGTTTCCGGTAATTCGTTTGACCCTACATTAAGCGGCTTGGGTGAATTTAGTGTACTCTATACCTATACAAGCAATGATAATTGTCAGACGGGCGATTCTCTGGTAATCACCGTCGAAGAGTGCTTGGGACTTTCTTCGCTATTGACTAATGACGGAGTCTCGGTTTATCCGAACCCGTTTGGTAATTATTTAATTATAGAATCCGATGAACCAATTTATAACGTGCAAATATTCGGAATCGCTGGTAACCTCATTTTTGAGGCACTGGGGTTAAATGAAACATACAAGTTGATCTCCTTGCCGGAGATTTCATCCGGCACTTACTTGATTCATGTCACGGACAATCAAAAAAAATCGAGCACGATATTGAGAGTTGTCAGAGAATAGAGCGGAATTCAGACACCGTTCGGCCGGTCACGAAAAAGTGTAATTATCGTACCGCATCATTCCCGTCAAATACAATAATGCGCAATCATCTGTACCGTCGCACATGAGTGTAAAATGTCCCGAAGCTAGAAACAATTACCCCACCAGCTGGCGGAGGATCAAAAGGGAGAAACAATACAAGAGTTCTTCCCAGGCTCTTATGCTTTAATTGCAAATCCCTCTCTATCCCCTCCAGGAGGGAGAGAAACCTGCGAACCCAGCCGAACGCGAACGCGGTCCCACTTTGCAAAAACTCCATAAACATGCTAACCGCCACTCCGAAGCAATCCGCATGTACTTATGCGTGTCGCCTTTTTCAAAAAGCAAACAAAGTGAACTGAAGAACGGGCACCGCGAAGT
>CAYMEW010000034.1:42474-45038 GCA_964389755.1 uncultured Flavobacteriales bacterium
GCAGCTTATTGAAAACAGCGACGAGTTTTCTTTTGCACACTTTTCTTTTGCGGAAAAAGAAAAGTGTGACGGATAAGCCCAAACCCCATAAAACCTCGAAAAAACTTCAAAACAGCTTAGTTGATATGCAAGGTTTGAATAAACTTCGTCACTTCCTTCAATGCATCCGGATCGTCTTCCGGGGCGCCGGTCACCATGCCGTTTAACACGTACAGGCGATCGTCCTTGGCAACCACTAACTGGTAAATCAGCACGTTCAGAATACCCGCCTGACCCGCGATCTTCGCTTCGTGCGCCGGCAGGGACTGTACGCGGGTAGCGCTTTCCGCGACAATGTGCATATTTTGAAACCCCATCGATTCAAGGCCGGTCATGTATTCGCGTCCCGCACTTTCCAGACTCAGTGTACCGAATTTTTCCTTTGGCCATATAGAAACGATCACCCGGTCTACCGACGGGTCCTCTATGTCGCCGCCACGCCAGCTATAGATATAGTTCCCGGTACTCACGTTTGCCAATTGAAAGCCGTCCTCCCGCTCATCCAGTGTAAAAGACGCTTCTGCATCGTCCAGTACCAGGTCCGGATCGTAATAAACCGTTCGAAAAGCATCGATAAGTTCCTGCTCCGTCTGTACGGCATTGTGCGCATAAAACGCGATCAGCATCACTGAAAAAGAACCGTTGCCGAATTCGATCCCGCAACCGCCTACAGACTTGTCTTTTTCGAACAAAAAGAAGCGTCCGTCGTATTTCCCTGCTTTCAAGGGGTTCTCGGAAGTGATTTGCATTCCCTCCTTTTCCCAGATCTGCTTAAAGTAAACGGAAGCCCTGGCTGCTGATTGCGCATCGAGTTCATAAGCCTGAACAACGGCTTTTTCACTTTTTTGAAGCCCTGTAAAAGAGGTCGACACCTCGAAACCGGGAGGCGGGATAATGAACAAACGCGTACCGGGAATCCGGACGTGCTGTGCGGTTTTCTTCATTTCAAGGCTCGTCAGCCCTTCGGGAGTTGCGGAATTTCGATTGCAGGACAGTGCAAAAAGGGTGATCAGGAGGAAATACCAGGTGTTTTTCATGATGCGATGTTACTTCGGCGATGGACGCCGCTGTGATTAAATGTCGATTAAATTAAGTTTTCAACGCTAAAAATAAGCAAAATCGACCGAATGACTTTACTCCGGGTCCTGACGAACAGAACGTAGCGGCAACTGTTACTTCAAAAGAGCAAAGAAACGCATGAAACATCCCATGGCACGACACTTCAAACACGCTTTATACTTCTGCGGCATACTGGCCGTATCCGCCTGTACACAACCCGAAAAGAATGCCACGTCACCGGAAAAGAACGGTTCGCAAACGGCTACGCATACCGACACCCTGAAACAAAACAACACCCGGCAACGCATCGTTCCCGGGCAACGCATCGGCCGGATCGCACTCGGGGAAAATGCCGACAGCCTCCGCAACTTCCTCGGAAAACCGGACGCTACCGGCGCCGCAATGGGCAGCGGGTCCATGACCTGGAAAACGCAAAACGACCGCGTCACCGTATTCTATACCCACAACATGGGCATGCCCGACGAGCAACTCGCCCGCATCCGCAGGATCCGCGTCACCTCTCCGGAATTCCACACCGCAAATGGCTTCCACACCGGGCTGCCGATCACCGACTACCCCGAATTCGGCACACTCAAAACACTTCGCACCGGCGTTCCGAAAGACGACCGGCTCCGGGTCTATCAACTCCCCGGCCTGACCTTCGAGACCGATCCCGCCACACAGCGCTGCACGGCAATCACGGTCCACCGCCCCGAAGACAGTGCCTATGTGAATTTGGAGTAAGAACGGTTGGCATATATTTAGGGAAAGTCAGCCCGACGGATCAGGGATTGCATGGCGCTCCTGCGTTTTTCCTCCGTTTGAAGAATACCGTGGTTACATACGCGTACGAGAAACGGCTGTCCCGAATACCTCGATGCCGTGTTTACCGAAAAGAAGCAACGGGAAAACGATCATAGAAAGAAGAATCGCGTTCGGAAGTGAGCGTGTCAAAGCTTAGCAATTCCAGTCGATTCTTAAAAAAACTAAGACTGGTAACAGAATCAATTTCCGGCGCCAGGTATTGGATTCTTTGCTTCAAACTGCCGTCCTGATGGCAGAAATAGGGAAGGATTCAAACAGAACTCTTTGAGCAAAGTTAATAGGCGTAAATTAAAAAGACAGATATTAATTAATCAATAAACTAATTCATTTGTCAAATAAACTTTATAATAGTCCTCTAAAAATGAATCAATTATCCCTTTATCATTTTCATTAATTAGAAAATTAATGTCATCCTTCGAAAAATCAGGTATTCCAAAATTCTTTATATAAGTTCCATTAAGTGAATAATAATCTGAAGAATATGGTTTACTTGTTGTTTTAATATAGTACCAAAATAAGCGTGATTCCAGAATCTTTTTAACAAATCTCATTTCTTCGTCCGAATGACCAATAATTGCTTGGCCGTTATAGAACAATAAATCGTCATCATTGCTGGGATTTAAAAACCGCAGGTATAAGGT
>CAYMEW010000035.1:0-44240 GCA_964389755.1 uncultured Flavobacteriales bacterium
CCGAACTTCCCAAAAACAAAACACAGCAGGTCAAACGCACAAATACCGTATGAATGAAGCACAAATACCGCATAGATGTCGCATAGATACCGTATGAAATGTACCGATCTTAAACATTCCGTTTAAAGCTGAACACAGAAGCACAACCGGCCATCCCCGAAAGAATCGCTCCGGAATCCCGCAGAATCCCGCTTAGCTTTCGCGCCGTACGAACAAATAGTAAAAGTTCACCAGCACGATCGCCACATTCGTAATAATGATCGGAATAGAGGGCAATAACAGGCCGTAGGCCACAAAGAAAAGGCAGCCGATGATATTTACCGCACGCAATACGCGCACGCGGCGCATCACGAAGGAAAGCAACACAAAAAGAGAAGCTGCATACCCGATATATTCGACCCAGTAGCTCATACCTTACTTCAGCCCGATACCCAACTCGTCAAGCTGCGACGGATCCAGGGGCGCGGGAGCGTCGATCATCACATCGCGGCCGTTGTTGTTCTTTGGAAAAGCAATGTAATCGCGAATAGACTCCGAACCATTCATCGTGGCAACCAGGCGGTCGAGCCCGAAAGCCAGTCCACCGTGCGGAGGTGCACCGTATTCGAAGGCGTTCATCAAAAATCCGAACTGGGCCTGGGCCTCTTCTTTTGTAAACCCGAGCAGGTCAAACATCTGCGATTGCAACTCCCGGTCATGGATACGGATCGAACCACCGCCGATCTCAACACCATTCACCGCCAGGTCGTACGCATTGGCACGAACCTCTCCCGGGGCACTTTCCAGCAAATGGATGTCTTCCGGCTTCGGAGATGTGAACGGGTGGTGCATCGCGTGAAAGCGTGCGCCTTCCTCGTCCCATTCCAACAGCGGGAAATCAACCACCCAGAGGGGTTTGAACACTTTCGGATCGCGCAGCCCGAGTTCGTTGCCCAAATGCAGGCGCAGTTCGTTCAGTTGTTTACGCGTCTTGTTCAGGTCGCCGCTCAAAACGAGTAACAGGTCACCCGGACCCGCACCGGCAGCAGCCGCCCATTGTGCCAGGTCTTCCTGTGTATAGAATTTATCTACCGAAGATTTGTACGTTCCGTCGGCATTACATTTTACATATACCAGTCCTTTCGCACCGATCTGCGGGCGTTTTACCCAGTCTGTCAGAGCATCGAGTTGTTTTCGCGTATATTCCGCACATCCGGCGGCATTGATTCCCAGCACGGCCTCTGCCTGGTCAAAGATCGCGAAACCTTTACCCTGGGCCAGTGAACTGAAATTCACGAATTCCATTCCGAAACGGATGTCCGGCTTGTCCGAACCGTACTTCTCCATCGCTTCCGCATAGGTCATGCGCGGAAAAGCGCCGTCAAACTCCACGTTCAACACACTTTTGAAGAGGTGTTTTACCATTCCTTCAAAGGTCTGCAACACATCTTCCTGCTCCACGAAAGCCATTTCACAGTCGATCTGCGTAAACTCCGGCTGACGGTCCGCCCGAAGATCCTCGTCCCGGAAACACTTCACGATCTGGTAATAGCGATCGAATCCCGAGACCATCAGCAACTGCTTAAAGGTTTGCGGAGATTGCGGCAGTGCGTAAAACTGTCCTTCATTCATGCGGCTCGGCACCACGAAGTCGCGCGCACCTTCCGGTGTCGACTTGATCAGGTACGGCGTTTCAACGTCCATGAACCCGAGCAAATCGAGGTAATTGCGCGTTTGCAGGGCCACGTGGTTCCGCAAGCGGAGTTTCTGCTGCACCGGGTTGCGTCGCAGATCGAGGTAGCGATACTGCATACGCAGTTCTTCCCCGCCGTCCGTATCGTCTTCGATCGTAAAGGGGGGCAGTTTTGCCTCGTTCAAAATCTCCAGCTTCGCAACACGGATCTCAATATCACCCGTCGGAAGTTTCGCATTTTTACTGGATCGCTCGATCACGGTTCCTTCCACACGGATCACGAATTCACGTCCGAGTTTGCGCGCTTTGGTGCAAAGTTCGGCATTGTCTTCCATGTTGAATGCCAGCTGCGTCATTCCATAGCGGTCGCGCAGGTCGAGGAAGGTGATTCCCCCGAGGTCCTTCGAGCGCTGTACCCAGCCGCAAAGCGTTACCTGCTTGTCGACATCCGAAATTCGTAATTCACCGTTGGTGTGTGAGCGATACATAATTTTCTGTTTATTTGCGCTGGCAAAATTAGTAAAATCCGTGTGGCCCCGAAGGAAACCCAAAATATTTGGTCCGCCACGGAAGCTTTGAAGCAGAAGAAATTATCTTTGCGCTTATGATCCGCGCATTTTTGGGAAACCGGCTTATCATCGTGCTGCTACTTCCGTTCCTGGTGGCCTTTTACCAGTTGCTGCACTTTTTCTTCGGGCATACTCCCGTTGAATCACAGGTGAATCTCGGCTTCTGGGGAAATGTGTCACTCATCTGGAACCCCGGCACGCAGGCCATCGCCGGTGCACTCATCTGCACCAATGCCGTACTGATAAATTCGATCTTCAACTGGAACGAATTCTACGAGAAAAACACCTACGTTTCATCCCTGCTTTACGTTGTCCTGATGAGCTTTTACAGTTCTTTTTACCAGGCCGACGGAATCCTGCTCGCTCACTTTTTCCTGATCCTGACGATCTTCCAGCTTTTTAAGCTCCGGCAGGGTGAGGACGGACGCAAAACCGTGTTCAATGCCGGGTTCTTTGCAGGAATTGCCGCTTCCTTTCACCCGCCGCTGATCGCATTGCTGCCCTTGCTGTTCGTGATGGAATGGTCCGTGCGGCCCTTCGTGTTTCGCGAAGTACTGCTCACCTGCGTGGGTTTTGGCGTTCCGCTGCTGTACGTATCGGCGTACCTGTACACGACCAACCAGGATTATCACCTCAGCATGGTTCCCTTCGAACGGGACATTGACCGCCAAAAAACAGATTTCGTGGTAAGCGCCTCCCTGCTTATCTGTTCCTTTTTACTCAGCCTCGCCGGGGTAAACGCGCGGTTGCGCAAAAGTTCGATCCGTTTGAAAAAGATCATTCGCATCCTCGCGTGGTTCGTCGCAGCAGGCATCGCCCTGGGCGTTTTCGACATCCTTCGCTTCAACCAGTTCGAGCAGTTCAGTTTCGTCATGATCCCGCTTGGCTTTTTCTTTCCTTACTCCTTCCTCTTCGAGCGCTTCCGCCTCCTGGCAAACGGCCTGTTTTACCTGCTGTTTGCATACTCCGTACTTAAATTTTTCCTTTAATTCGGACAGTGTGGCGGATAATCGTTAATTTTGCGCTTTCGAAAACCGGATGCAGCCGGTATAAACTCTGAATGAACATGAAATTTGGTGTTGTAACCTTCCCGGGGTCCAATTGCGACGAGGACATGATCTACGTTCTCGAAACCATTCTCCAGCAAAAAACAGAACGCCTCTGGCACAAAGATACCGACCTGAAAGGGGCGGATTTTATTGTACTTCCCGGCGGATTCTCCTATGGTGATTACCTCCGGTCGGGAGCCATTGCAAAACTCTCGCCGATCATGAATGCGGTGATCGAACATGCCAACAAGGGCGGATACGTGCTCGGTGTGTGCAACGGGTACCAGATCTTGGCCGAATCGGGCCTGCTGGACGGCGCACTGCTCCACAACAATACCCAGAAGTTCATCTGCAAAAACGTATACCTCAAGCCGGCATCTTCCGATAACGCACTTACGAAAGGACTCGCGCAGGATCGCTCCTACCTCATCCCGATCGCACACGGAGAAGGACGCTTTTACGCTCCCGACGACACGATCAAAAAACTGGAAGATAACAACCAGGTCCTGTTCAGGTACAGTTCCGCGGACGGAAGCGTTTCCGACGAAACCAACCCGAATGGTTCGGTCAACAACATTGCCGGAACCTGCAACGCGGGGAAAAACGTATTCGGCATGATGCCCCACCCGGAAAGGGCGGCGGATCGCGAACTAAACAACGAAGACGGACGTTTATTCTTTGAATCTCTTTTAAAATACTGCTAATGCGCGTATTACTTATCGGCTCCGGCGGCCGCGAACATGCCCTCGCATGGAAGATCGCCCAAAGTTCACTGCTCGAAGCGCTCTTTATAGCTCCGGGAAATGCCGGTACACGCAACCATGGCAAGAACGTCTCGATCGACGTCAACGACTTTGAACAGGTCAAAGAATTCGTGCTGGCCAACAATATCAACCTCGTGGTAGTAGGTCCGGAAGACCCGCTCGTAAACGGGATCAGCGATTTCTTTGCAGCTGACGAACAACTCAAAAAGGTCGGTGTCATCGGTCCGAATGCTGAAGCAGCCCAACTGGAAGGAAGTAAGGACTTTGCCAAAGAGTTCATGCAGCGCCACAACATTCCCACTGCGAAATACGGCACGTTCACAGCCGATACGCTCGAACAGGGTTATGCCTTCCTCGAAGACATGAAGGCGCCGTATGTGCTGAAAGCCGACGGACTGGCTGCCGGAAAAGGCGTCTTGATCCTCGAAGATCTGCAGACGGCTAAGAAAGAACTCAAAAGCATGCTTACCGACGGAAAATTCGGGAAAGCCGGCAACAAGGTTGTTATCGAACAGTTCCTCAGCGGGATCGAACTTTCCGTGTTTGTCGTTACCGACGGAGACTCATACAAGATCCTTCCCGAAGCCAAGGATTACAAACGCATCGGTGAAGGAGATACCGGACTCAACACCGGCGGTATGGGAGCCGTTTCACCCGTTCCCTTCGCGGACGCCACCTTCATCGATAAAATTCGCAACCAGATCATCATCCCGACCGTCAAAGGCCTGAAAGCCGATTCCATCGCCTATAAAGGATTTATCTTTTTCGGCCTGATCAATGTAAAGGGAGAGCCCTATGTGATCGAATACAATTGCCGCATGGGAGATCCGGAAACCGAAGTGGTCATGCCACGTCTCAAGTCTGACATCCTCGACCTCTTTGAAGGTGTGACGACCAACACGCTTTCGGAACGTGACATCCAGTTCGACGAACGCAGTGCCTGCACAGTCATGATGGTTTCCGGCGGCTACCCGGAAAGTTATGCAAAAGGCAAACAGATCTTCGGGCTGAACAGCGTAACGGATAGTCTCGTTTTTCACGCGGGTACTGCTTCCGACGGCCCGGCTGTCATTTCGAACGGAGGACGCGTACTGGCGGTTACCTCTTACGGAAAAGACCTGGAGACCGCTTTGAAGAAGTCGTACGCATCCCTCGAAAAAATAGAATTCGAAAACTCCTACTATCGGAAAGATATCGGCTTCGATGTCGTATAGTCCGGAGGAATTCTTATCTTTCGCCCGTAAGTAACGTACATGGATCCTTCCGTCGTCATCATCATCTGTTCACTCGCATTTTCAGCCTTTTTCTCCGGCATGGAAATCGCATTTATATCGTCGAACAGGTTAAAGGTCGAGCTCGACCGCTCCAAGAATACGCCCGTTGCCCGCATCATCGGGCTTTTTTATAACAACGAGTCGCACTTTCTCGCTTCGCTCCTGCTCGGGAACAACGCCGCCCTGGTCGTTTTCGGGATCTATGCAGCGGCCCTTCTCAACCCGATCATTTCCGGCCAGTTCGGAATTCACAGTGAAGCGGCGATCCTGCTGATCCAGACGGTGTGCTCCACCTTGCTCGTACTCATCGTCGCCGAATTCCTGCCGAAAGCACTTGTGCAACTGAATGCCAATGCGTTCCTGCTCTACGCCAGCGTCCCGATGTTCGTAATCTTTATCGTACTCTACCTCCCGACGCTCGTCGTACTCTCCATCAGCAACCTGGTGCTCACGCTTTTGAAAACGGACCGTGACAATACGGAAAAAGTGTTTTCGAAAGTTGACCTCGAGCATTACGTACAGGACATGTCCACCAGAATCCGTGAAGAACAGGACCTGGGCAATGAAATGCAGATCCTGCAGAACGCACTGGACTTTTCAAACCTGCGCGCCCGCGATTGTATGGTTCCGCGCACAGAGATCACCTCCATCAGCGTGGAAGAAGACATCAACGTCTTGCATAAGTTGTTTGTAGATACCGGGCTTTCGAAGATCCTCGTGTACCGCGATTCCATTGACAATATCATCGGCTATGTGCATTCCTTCGAAATGTTCAAAAGGCCCGCTTCGATCAAACAGATCCTGCTTCCGATCGCTTTTGTGCCGGCTGCCGTACCGGGTAAGGAACTGCTCGAAATGTTTACCAAACAATCCGGGAACATCGCAGTGGTTACGGATGAATACGGTGGAACAGCAGGGATCATTACGATCGAGGACGTCATCGAGGAGATCTTCGGGGATATCGAAGACGAGCACGATACGGAGGAATGGCTCGAGCAAAAGGTCAGCGACACCGAATACCTGTTTTCGGCCCGCGTGGAGATCGACTACCTGAATGAAACGTACGGATTCGGTTTTGAGGAATCGGATGATTACGACACGCTAGGAGGGCTGATCATCCACGAACTGGAATCCATCCCGGAAGCCGGAACGGTCCTCGAACTCGAAGAATACGAATTGCACATCGAGGAGGTCTCGGACCGTCGAATTGAACTGGTTCGACTCAAAATCGTCTAAGTAAATATACACATTCTGCAATTCGTAACACTTTTACGACACTTTCCGGACATTTTAGCACGAATTTCGTAGTTAAAAAACTACAGTTTGTACTGCAATTTTGTCATATGCAGCACAAAGGTGAAATTGTAGAGAAGCATGTGAGAAAAAGTGGCATTTCGATAACACGGATGGGTCAGCTTCTCGGGGTGTCGCGCAGCACGATGTACGACATCTTCCACGACGATAATGTATCCATTGAACGGATCATCCGGATCGGGCAGATCATCCACCACGATTTTTCAGAAGATTTTCCGGAATTAAAGAAGTACGAACAAAAAAAGACGAACGAGAATCTCACCGATGGCCGGGATTCGTATAACTCGCAAAACGATTACTGGCGTGCCAAATACCTCGACCTGCTCGAAGAGCATACAAAGCTACTTCGTAAATACCAGGCTTTGATTAAAAGGAAATAAAGGTTCATAAAGCCCTTCGCGCGTCAGGGAGCCATGTCCGGTGCTTCGATGATCTTCGCCTCCATGAGCTTGGTCCAGTATTTCCCGGTAAAGTAGAATTTGCCGTTTTGATGCGCAATACCGTTCAGCACATCGCCACCGTTACGACCTACTTCCATGAGCTGTGTCCCGTCGATTTCCTGCATCACTCGACCTGTTTTCGCCTCGATCACCACGATCTTATTGGTCATCCAGATATTGGCATAGATCATCCCGTCAACGTATTCGAGTTCGTTGAGTTTGAGTTGCGCCCCATTGCTGTTGTAAACCTGGATCGTTCTCACGACTCTGAACGTTTCGGGATCCCGGAAATACAACCTGAACGAACCGTCCGACATGATCAGGTTTTCACCGTCGTTGCACAGCCCCCATCCCTCACCGGAATAGTTGAACTGGCGGATCGGATTCAGGGAATCTGCGCCGTACACGAAACATACGTTTTCCATCCACGTCAACTGGTAGATCTTTCCGTCGAGGATCGTGATTCCTTCGCCGAAATATTGCTCAGCGAGCCGGTGTTCCTGTTTGACTTCTCCGCTTTCCAGGTCTACCTGTATCAGTTCACTTTGTCCTTTATAACCCGTTCCTTCATAGAGTTTACCACGGTGAAATTCAAGTCCCTGCGTAAAACTGGCCTGGCGGTGCGGATATTCTTCCACCACTTTCGCAAACATCTTTTCCGGAACAACGTCCGAGATCACTTCCACTACCCTTGTTTCTTCAAAGGGTTCTTCGTCCGAAAGATCCGCGTGTAATTTGAGGTTGTACGCTCCGGTACCGAAGATGGACGGATCCAGTGAGAATTCAGCCTTTCCTTTCGGGCGTTCCCAGGTTTTCACCAGGCTGTCGTTAAAATACAGATCGAGTTTTTCAACGGATGGTGAATTGATCGTCAGGTTAATATCTGCTTTTTCACCGTAAATGACATGTAAATTCTCCGGGAAATCGAATTTAACCGGCTTTATGACGATTCCACCGCTTTCCTTCACCTGCTCCGGCACAATGAGGGGGTAGACTGCCAGCGCCCCGATAATCAGGATCGTAAGAACAATAAAAAAGATCTTTTTCATAGGTTAATCAGCTAAGTTTTTCGATTTCACGTGCAGAGATGGCCGAGTGCGAAGCATCGTAGATCACTTCTCCGTCGCGAATGAGGATCGCCTGCGGCGACTGGTGCACGATGCCGGTTTTTTCCGCCACGTAATCGGAAACGTCCCGGTAACGGAGCAGGTCGAGGAAAACAAGCTGAACAGCATCATTTTCCGGGTTCCATCCGGATTCGAAACGGCTCTTTGCCATTGCTGAAATACTGCAGCGCGTGGAATGTTTGAAGATCAACACCGGTTTTTCACCGGAAGCTTCGATCAGTTCGTCCACCTCCTGTTTTGCGGTGAGTTCCTGCCAGGGGAAATCGTTTTTGCGCGAAGAAGAAAAAAGTCCCATATTCTTAATATTCTGCCGTAAACTGTTTCAGAAAACGAATGTCGTTCTCCGAATACAATCGCAGGTCGTTTACCTGGTATTTTAGCTGCGCGATGCGCTCGATGCCCATTCCGAAAGCAAAGCCCGAATAGACGTTCGGGTCGATGCCGGATGCTTCCAGTACATTCGGATCCACCATTCCGCAACCGAGGATCTCGAGCCAGCCGGAATATTTACACACGTTACAGCCTTTGGAGTTGCACAGCGTACAGGAAACATCTACCTCGGCAGAAGGTTCGGTGAACGGGAAATAAGAAGGCCGGAGGCGGATCTTTGCTTTTTCGCCGAACACTTCCTGTGCAAAATACAGGAGTGTCTGTTTGAGATCGGCAAATGACACGTTTTTGTCGATGTAAAGTCCTTCCACCTGGTGAAAGAAACAGTGTGCCCGTGCCGAAATGGCTTCGTTACGGTAAACGCGTCCGGGTGAAATGGTCCGAAGCGGAGGTTGTGTATTTTCCATCACGCGAACCTGAACGGAGGAAGTGTGCGTGCGCAGTGCGAATTCTTCCTCACCGTCTTTGCGTACGAAGAAGGTATCCTGCATGTCGCGCGCCGGGTGCTCCGGCGGGAAGTTCAGGGCTGAAAAGTTGTGCCAGTCGTCCTCAATTTCCGGACCTTCGGAAACGGTATAACCGATCCGGTTGAATATTTCAATGATCTCGCTCCGTACGAGCATCAGCGGATGCCTTGCACCGAGTTCGAACTGTTCTGCCGGCCGGCTCAGGTCGAGCTGCGTATTACCCGCTGCTTTGGAAGCGGACGTACTTTTGCCTGCTTCGAGTTTTTCTTCCGCTTTTTGCCGCAGGGCATTCAATTTCTGCCCGACCGTTCGTTTCTGATCGTTCGGAACCGACTTAAGATCTGCAAACAGGCCTTTGATCTTTCCCTTCGACCCCAGGAACTCAATGCGAAAGCGTTCCGCCTCTTCCGGTCCTGAAATGCCGAATTGTTCGATTTCTGCTTCGATCTGTGCTATTTTCGTATCCATCATTCTCTTAAAAACCCAACGAAAAGGAATTCCATCCGTTTTATTATTAATTTGAAGCCCGGTGTAACTTTTTCGCCCCAATTCCTGTTTAAGGCAATGAAGGTGCACCGAACAAGCTACGAAGGTAAGCATTTACCGGACAGATTGTTCTGAAAGTACCGGTGAAAATGCCGGTCCGAAGGCTAAAAAGTCCGGAGATATGAAACCGGTTAAAACAAAATTAAAAAATAGTTTATCTTTGGGGGACTCTATATACGAATGAAAATGAGAAAGCAGACTAAAAACACGTTTCTATTTTTAAGCGCCATCCTGACGGTTGTAATGCTGGCATCCTGTAAAAACAAGGATCCCTCGACAGCCAAGATCTTCGTGCGTACGCCCAGCAACCAGTTGGCGGCAGACACGCGTGTGATCATCATCGGCGATGTCGATTCCAATCCGGAAACACTGCCTTATGTAGATACCCTGTTTACGAACGCTTCGGGTTTTGCGGCGTTTGACCTGGCTGATTATTACGACGCAGCCGGAGAAAAAGAAAACCCGGTAGCTTATTTCGATATCATTGCCAAGCGCGGTGACGATATCGGGTACGGACGCATCCGCTGCCGTGTGCATATCACGTCTGTAGAAACCGTGTATTTTGAAGAATAATTTTGATTTTTAAAAACTTTTGTATGAAATTTTCTGCTAAATCATTTTTCCTGGGTTTTGCTGTTATACTGGCGGCATCCCTTGCATTTAGCGCCTGTCGCAAAAAGAAGGACACGATCGCCAAAATTCATGTGCGCGATGCGAACAATGCGCTCGTGGCCGGAGCCAAGGTCGTTCTGAAAGGAGAATCCACCTGCGACAACTGCAACGGAACCGTAGTTCTTTACGATACGACGCTGACCAATTCATCGGGCGAAGCGATCTTTAACTTCAATGATACCTACCAGCTCGGCCAGGCAGGCGTTGCGGTTCTGAACATCGAAGCGTCCAAAGGCGGATCGACGGGAGAAGGAATCATCAAGATCGAAGAAGAAACCACTTCCGAAGAAACGGTGTTCATTCAGCCCTAAACGGCAACAGTTTAAATCACATACATCATGACCAACTTTCCTAAAGCTTTCCTGCTTTTAGCGGGAACGATCTTCTTATTGTCTGCTTCCTGCTCCAAACAGGAAGATACACTTGCAAAAATTCATGTCCGCGATCAGAATAACGAATTGGTGCCCGGCGCCAGCGTGCGTCTTCACGGCGAGGGAAAACCTCCCGGTGTGGTGATTGTGGATAAAACCGTGACCACGAATTCGTCCGGCGAAGCGCTCTTCAGTTTTAACGACGTTTACAAACGGGGACAGGCAGGCGTCGCCGTTCTCAAAATCGAAGTTTCAAAAGGCGGATCGACGGGAGAAGGAATTATTAAGATCGTGGAGGAAACTACTTCCGAAGAAACGGTTTTTGTGCAGCCATAGTTGGGACGCAGTCGATGCAATTCTCTTTTCAGCTTATGCTAAAGCAGATTTTGTGTGACCACTCAATACCAGCGAGCGCAGACAGGGCAATTTTGCCCCGGAGAACCGTTTTTCATTGTAAAAGGTATTAAAAGTGAAGTGTTAGCTTTTCGAATAATAAATATCTCCCTGCTCTACCAGGGCGTCTCCGCGCATGCGTAACACAAGCTGGATAAGCGCAACCACGTCCTTTTCACAGTAAACCTGTATCCGGTCGAGATCTCTTTCCTCGTGATAAACGCGCGCCACATCCGCACCCGAAATGTCGTCCTTCGGCGTCGGGATCTTAAATACATGACATAAAAGCGGAAGCGAGGTATACGCTTTGTAGTCCCCGAATTTCCAGAGTTCCATCGTGTCGAGGTGGTTGATCTCCCAGGGTTTTTTGCCGGCAATGTTCAGAATTCCCGGTAAACGCAGACCGTTAATCAGCATCCTGCGACAGATGTAGGGAATATCGAACTCCTTTGCATTGTGTCCGCACAACACGTGGTAGGGCGTGTTATAGTGCTCATCCAGTAGTTTTGAAAACTGGCGCAGGAGCGTTTCTTCATCATCGTGGTAAAACGACTTCATCCGGATTTGCTTTCCGGTGGACGTCTCGCGCAGAAAACCGGCAGAGATGCACACGATCTTCCCGAATTCGGCGAGGATTCCGCCGCGTTCATTGTAGAGGTCTTCGAATGACCGCTGTTCGTTTTGCAGAAAGCGCGTTTTGGAATCAAAAAGTGAACGTGTGGCTTCGTCAAGTTCTGCATACTGGTAGGTTTGAGGAACTGTTTCAATGTCAATGAAAAGTACGTTGTCCAGTTGTATTTTGTCTAACATTTTTAAGTTGGTTTTACTTGAATTTACGCAAAAATTGCAGATTAATCCAAAAAAAGGCAATTTTGTTTAAAATTTCAGAATGGCTGAAGATCTGCAAATCTCAGGCGGTACGCGCGCCGAAAAATACGAGGCTCTGTTTCCCCAGATCCGCGCCCTGGTGGAGGGTGAGACCGATGCTGTTGCCAACCTGGCAAATGTATGTGCGGCGCTTAAAGAAACATTCGGTTTTTTCTGGGTGGGCTTTTACCTCGTTAAATCCGGCGAACTCGTGCTGGGGCCTTTCCAGGGTCCCGTCGCCTGTACGCGCATCCGAAAAGGAAAAGGCGTCTGCGGAACAGCATGGGAAAGCGCTTCGGTGCAGCTTGTTCCGGACGTCGATCAGTTTCCGGGGCACATCGCCTGCAGTTCCGCTTCCAAAAGTGAGATCGTAGTTCCGCTCCTCCGTGATGGTGAAGTAATCGGTGTGCTCGATGTGGACAGTGACCAGAAAGCTGATTTCGACTATACGGATCAGGAACATTTAACCCGGCTTTGCGCATGGCTCGTTTCGCATATCTGATCCTCGTCCTGCTGCTTGCAGGCTGTGCACAGGTCGGAACGCTCAGCGGCGGACCAGAGGATACAAACGCACCCCAACTGCAAAAGGCCGATCCGCCATCGGAAAGCGTTCGCTTTCAAAAACAGGAGGTCACGCTGCTATTTGATGAATACGTCACACTGCAAAGTCCTTCGCAAACAATCGTGGTACTTCCCCCCGATATGCGCGTACTGGCAAGTTCTGTCGGAAAAGAAGTGCGCCTGTTTTGGGACGATACACTTCAGGAAAATACGACCTACGTGATCAACCTGAACGGAACGGTGAAAGATTTTACAGCAGGCAACGACACACTCATCCAGTATGTTTTCTCGACCGGCGACTTTATCGACTCACTGAGTTACGAGGTGCAGGTTGTCGATGCCTTTACGAACGAACCCGTCAAAGATGTGACGCTCGGACTTTACAGCGAGACGGCAGACTCTATCAAACCGGTGTATTTTGCACGCTCCGATGCCAGCGGAAAGGCTGCGATCCGTTACATCAAAGCCGGAAACTACTTCGTGCGGGCCTTTGAGGATGCCAACAAAGACCTGCTCGTTCAGCGCAGCGAACTTTCGGGCTTTAAGGATGAACTCATCACACTTCCGCCCTCGATATCCGATACGATCCCCGTACGCCTGTCGCGCGAAATACCGCGTAAAAAAATACGCAGTTTCACCTACCGCGCTCCGGGGCAGTTCATCATCGGTGCAACCGGCGATCTCGACAGTGCACAAATTCGCTTTAACGGACAAGTGCTGAAATCCGACGAACTGCTATTTCATGCGCGTGATTCGGTGTCCGTTTTTCGCAGTGTCCGTGACCTCAGCGTGGTAAAGATTGATGTGGAAGCCACAGATTGGGCCGACTCCGTTCAGTTACGCATCGAAAATGCGCAAAAGCAACAGAAAATAACGGTCGAAAACAACCTCTATAACAGTACGCTTCTGCCTAACGAAAGTTTACAGGTAATGCTGTCAGACCGCTTTGCAGAGGTCGACAAAGACCAGATCCGCATCTTTAACAACGAAGATTCTACCTTCCGTGAGATCGATTCGGTGACCTACAACGGAAACCGCATGCACATCTACTTTGACCGCACCGAACTGCGGGACGTCGAACTGCGACTTAGCAATGAAGCGTATCGCACCGAGAACCGCGAACAGAGCGATTCGCTCCGGCTGAACTTCACGGTGAAATCGGAGCGGGAATTCGGCACTGTAAAACTCGATGCCTCGCTTTTTAAAGAACCCATTGTACTCGATGTGCTGCTGGACAACAAACGCGTGAGGAGCATTCCGCTGATCGAAACCGATGAGGTAATCCTGCCGAACCTGGAGCCGGGCATGTACACTTTTCGCGTGATCCGTGACGTAAATCAAAACGGACGCTGGGATCCGGGCAGCTTTACACTGCGACGTCAACCCGAAGCGGTCGTCTATTTTCCGAAACCCGTTAAAGTTCGCGCCAACTGGGAAATTGAAGTAATCCTTGAGTAGCCCGTGCCGTACGGACGGAAATAGCTATTTTTGCACAAATTGAGTGTATGTTACTATCCATGACCGGTTTCGGAAAAGCCTCCGGAACCTTTCAAACAAAGAAAGTATCTGTGGAGATCCGGGCGCTGAACAGCAAATCCCTGGATCTGACTGTGCGTGTGGCCCCCCAGTACAAAGAACTTGAACCGCTCCTGCGAAACCTGGCGGCTCAGTACCTCGAGCGGGGAAAAATTGACATGAGCCTGAACCTCGACAGTACGGGCGAAACGAAAAGCTTTGCGATCAATAAAGACCTTGCAAAAGCCTATTATTCCGACCTGCGGGAACTGGCAAAGATCACGGGAGAGGAAAACCCGGATTATGTTTCGCTCCTGATGCGCATGCCAGATATCTACGTTAATGAAAAAGAAGACATTTCGCTTGACGAACGGACTTTTATCGGCGACCTGGTAAAAGCGGCCAGCGATCACCTGAACGAATTCCGCAGGCAGGAAGGCATCGCGCTTGAACGCGAATTTTACGAACGCATCGAAGCCATCCGCCAGTTGCTCGAAGAAGTACCGAACTACGAACAGCAACGCATCGAAACGATCAAGGAGCGCATGCGCAAAAGTCTCGAAGACATGACCGTAAACGGTTACGATGAGAATCGCTTTCAGCAGGAACTCATTTTCTACATCGAAAAACTGGATGTTTCCGAGGAAAAAATGCGCCTCAACAATCACCTCGATTACTTCCTTAAGACCATGAAGCAGTCGGCAGCCGGTAAAAAACTCGGTTTTATCTCCCAGGAGATCGGCCGGGAGATCAACACGCTCGGAAGCAAAAGCAACCATGCCGAAATGCAGAAACTGGTGGTCGATATGAAAGACAATCTCGAAAAGATCAAAGAACAAATTCTCAATACGCTTTAAAAAAGAACTCTGTCCCATGACGGAAGAAACGATCCCCGAAAATCGAAAAAAATGCCTTATTTTCTCGGCGCCCAGCGGTGCGGGGAAAACAACGATTGTACATTACCTGCTCGGAAAGATCTCAGCTCTCTCGTTTTCTATTTCGGCCTGTAGCCGCGAACCGCGCATCAATGAAAAGGACGGTGTAGACTATTATTTCCTTGGCGTGGAAGGCTTTCGGCAAAAAATAGAAGAAGGCGCTTTTCTCGAGTGGGAAGAAGTGTATACCGACAATTATTACGGAACACTGAAATCGGAAATTGAGCGGATCTGGGCAGCCGGTAAAACGGTTATTTTCGATGTGGACGTGGTCGGGGGACTCAACCTCAAAAAGATCTTCGGGGATAAAGCCATGGCCGTTTTCGTAAAGCCGCCGAGTTACGAGGAACTTGAAAAACGCCTGCGCTACCGCAGCACGGAATCGGAAGAAAAGATCCGCATGCGCATGGATAAAGCCCATCGCGAACTGGCCATGGCCGAAAAATTCGATTACATCCTCGTAAACGACGACCTCGAGTTTGCCTGCGAAGAAGCGCTGTCGGTGGCCCTGAACTTTATTAAGAAAAAAGCATGAAAATCGGACTGTATTTCGGAACATTTAACCCGATCCACGTGGGGCACCTCGTCATCGCAAACTACATGGCCGATTATACAGATCTCGACCAGGTGTGGTTAGTCGTAACACCGCAAAACCCGCTGAAGGAAAAGAGTTCGCTGCTCGCCGACTATCACCGCCTCGCCATTGTGCGCGTGGCCATCGAAGACAATGACAAACTCCGCGCCTCGGATATCGAATTTAACCTTCCGAAGCCGAGCTATACCGCCACCACACTCGCTTACCTGCGCGAGAAACATCCGGATCACGACTTTTCGCTCATTATGGGGGAAGATAACCTGAGAACATTACACAAGTGGATGAACCACGACGTCTTGCTTCGCAACCATCAGATTTACGTGTATCCGCGCGTTCTAACGCTCCAGGAAGAGCAGGAAGTGGCAGAGATAGGTTTCCACCCTGTAAATGAGTTTGAGAAGCTGCAAAACGTAATCCTGTGCGAAGAAGCACCGGTTATGAAAGTATCGAGCAGTTTTGTGCGCCAGGCTATCCGCGAGGGGAAAGATGTGCGTTACCTGCTCACCGAACCGGTTCATCGCTACGTGAGCGAAATGAACTTCTACCGTTAACTCAGAGTTTCATTTCAGGAACCTCATCCGGTACCACAAGGTCTCCTTCCGTTTTCGATACGATCTCTTCCACGGAAACTCCCGGGGCACGCTCCAGCAGGTGAAATTTTCCATCCCGAATTTCAAGTACGGCCAGTTCCGTAACGATCTTCTTTACGCATTTTACGCCGGTAAGCGGCAACGTACACTTTTTCAGCAGTTTCGATTCGCCGGCCTTGTTGGAATGCGTCATGGCCACAATGATGTTTTCAGCGGATGCAACCAGATCCATTGCGCCACCCATCCCTTTGACCATTTTCCCGGGAATTTTCCAGTTAGCAATATCGCCTTCCTGAGAGACTTCCATCGCGCCGAGAACGGTGAGTTGCACGTGCTGCCCGCGGATCATTGCAAACGAAGTTGCGGAATCAAAGAATACGGCTCCCTTACGCGCAGTAATCGTCTGTTTACCCGCGTTGATCAGATCGGCATCCTCATCACCTTCCAGCGGAAACGGTCCCATCCCGAGAATCCCGTTCTCCGACTGAAATTCCACTTCCACATTATCCGGAATGTAGTTTGCCACCAGTGTCGGGATCCCGATACCGAGGTTTACATACCATCCGTCTTTCAATTCCTGTGCAATGCGTTTTGCAATTCCGTTTTTATCCAGTGCCATGTTACTTAATTATTCCAGGATTATAATTTCAAAAATACCATTTTTTACCTCAACCTCCTCGTGAAAAGGGTTCCAGAGATAGATCCGCGCCTCCTTTTCATCCGTATTAAAGCCGGTTACCGCGTAATTATAGTTCAGGTGAAACTGTTCTTTCAGGCCGTGCGTCCAGTGTTCGTTCCAGTACTTGTACCGAACGGGCTGCGCACTGTCCGAGAAGGTAGAAAAAACAAGGTTCAGTTCCCGCTTGTACGGTTTTGCCTGCACATCTCCCCGCACACGGAATTGCAGGTACTTACTTTTCAGGGAATCCGGCATTTGCCAGGTATAGATCGGGATAAACTCGTCACTGGTTTTCTGTGCCCGAAAAACGGTATCGTAAATTGTTGTTTTGCGATGTGGGAAATGCTTTCTATAAGCGATGAACGTGCTGTTCGGATCATAGGCGATCGTGTCGTAATTCGCGAGAAATGCATCTTCTTTGCCGTAAAGGGTAGTCTTTGTGAGTACGATGTCCGCCGCAAAATTAAACGCTTTTTCATTCATGGCTACCGTTTCGGGCGCTCTTTCGCGATCCTGGTATGCCCAGGTGAGTTGCATGAGCGGATAAGCCGACACAGTGGTGTTGCTGACCGTATATTTCATTACGTCGTTAAAAAAGGCCTCCGACATCCGGTCGTCCGGTGAAAAAACGGAAGTACTCAGATTGATGCGCGTCACAAAGCTGATCGGAAAGAACAGGAACAGGCTCATAATCCAGGCGCTTCGCTTTTCACGACCGATAATGAAGCCAAGCAGGAGCAGGAAAAGGATCACGAGGTACATTCCAACGCGGTCTTCGGGGTAATTGATATGCATTTCGCGCGCCATGATCATGATCGCGATGCAATTTCCAAAAAGGAACCAGGCGAAGATCGTGTCGGAGCGGCGGAAAAACTTCCAGGTACCGTGCAAACGCCAGTTGTAAACAAGGAAAATAATGAACCCTGCCGCTGTTAGAAGGAAGAACCACTTCATCCAGTCCTCGTTGTAAAAGAGTACATTTTCGGTTAATGTTTTACCGGTTACCTGCCAGAATCCTTTGAGGCTTCCGTAATAAAGCGCCTCTCCGGTACGCAGCCGCTGCGCATAAAAATAGGCCGGTAACAGCGTCACCGCAAAGAGCACGTGTCCCATCAATAGTAGCAGGTGACGGCGCAGGTTAAAGTCGGCCCGGTAGATGACCTGGAGCAACAGGATAAACATAAGCGCCAGCACACCTGATACCATAAAGGTGAGGTTTGCATAAATCGCGAGCACTAAAAATCCATAGGCCAGGTATGCGTAGCGCACTTTTTTCAGTTTGGCAACGCCGCGCAGGTACACGAGTGTGCACACAAAAAAGGCGAGTGAAAGTCCGTATCCGCGTGCGTTTGCAAAATATTCCAGGATAAACGGGATACAGGTCAGCGCCAACAGGAGCATCGTCCGTGTAAAGTTGATCTGGATGGGTTTGATCAGTCGAACGATTCCCCAGAAAAAAAGAATGAATGCCAGTACGTTCGGTAAACGCAGCATGAAAAAACCGTCTCCGAAAAGGAGGTAAATACCCCGGCATAAAAAACTGTTCAGCAAGTGATTGTTTGCATCCACAAGCATGTCGTCTCCCCAAAGTACACCGGGCTCCACGAAGTGAAAAAGCGTGGCAACTTCATCGTGCAGGGGCGCTACAAATGCGGCACGCAGGATGAGGTAAACAAACAAAAGAATGAAAAGCAACCAGGAAAAAGAGCGGTAAAAGTCCGAGGTGTATTTACTGAAAAAAGCCATATTACGTTCTCGGCGTTACCGTACGCTGCTCGATACGTTTTTCAAATTTTTCTCCCTGGAAGATGCGTTGAACGAAAATGCCCGGTGTGTGGATGAAGTTCGGATCGAGTTCACCCGCCGGAACCAGCTCTTCAACCTCTGCAATGGTGATCTTTCCGGCCATGGCCATCATCGGGTTAAAATTGCGTGCGGTTGCCTTGTAAACGAGGTTTCCTTCGGTGTCACCCTTCCAGGCTTTTACAATGGCGAAATCAGCAGTCAGCGCCTCCTCCAGGATATGCGGTTTTCCGTCGAATACACGAACTTCTTTGCCTTCTGCCACTTCCGTTCCGTATCCGGCCGGCGTAAAGAAGGCTGGAATTCCTGCCCCTCCTGCCCGACAGCGTTCAGCAAGGCTCCCCTGCGGAATGAGGTCCACTTCGAGTTCCCCGGACAGCATCTGTCTTTCAAACTCAGCGTTCTCCCCCACATACGAACTGATCATTTTTTTGATCTGTTTTTTCTTTAGAAGCAAACCGAGTCCGAAATCATCTACTCCTGCGTTATTTGAAATGCAGGTCAGATCGCCTGTTCCTCTGCGTACCAGTTCTGCAATGGCGTTCTCCGGAATACCGCAAAGGCCGAAGCCCCCGAGCATCAATGTCATTCCGTTCTCAATCCCGGAAAGCGCTTCTTCTACATTCTTTACAACTTTATTCATCAGATTCCAAAAGGGTTATTTAAAGGATTCGTATTTGCCGGTTCATTTCCACAGGAAAACTGTTCCTCCGTGTAAGTCGGTGGCCTGTCGAAATCTCCGGTGGAGATCTTGATCTTCGGATCTTTGTAGACAGACTGCATGTAGTACCCGTAGATCGGAAGTGCCATGCGCGCTCCCTGTCCCCAGGTCATGGTTTTAAAGCGCACGGAACGATCTTCCGCCCCGACCCACACTCCAGTTACGAGATCCGGTGTCAGCCCCATGAACCATCCGTCGGAGTTACTCTGCGTGGTCCCGGTTTTTCCGGCGGTCGGTGCTGAAATTCCGCCCCAAGCACGTCCGCTGCGCAAACTGGCGCCCGTACCGAACTGAACAACACCCTTCATCATATTCAGTACGCAGTAAGCGACATCCTCATTCAACACCTCTTTCGAATGCATTTCGGCATCGTAAATAACATTTCCCGCACGGTCCTCAATGCGCAGGATCGTTGTCGGACGGATGTAAATACCCTGGTTGACAAACATGGACTGTGCTCCGACCATTTTTAACAGGGACATATCCATTACACCGAGGCACATAGAGGGAACCTCATCCTCCGGGCGCAATTCGATTTCCATATCCTTCAGCAGCCGTGAAATGTTCTTCGGGCCGGCATAACCTCCCATCTGGGACATAACCGCAACGGTTGTGGGGTTCGAAGAAAGTGCCAGCCCGCGGGAAACAGGACTTTCAGGTTCTCCGCCGGGACACCAGCGACCGGTTATGTTTCCGTGCCCGTCTTCCGTATTGACGCAATACGACATTTTGGCAAATTCCGTACAGGGTTTCACCACACCCATGGCGATCGCAGTCCCGTAAACAAAGGGTTTAATCGTCGATCCGACCTGGCGCTTTGCAGTCTTCACGTGATCGTATGCAAAATGATCGAAATCGGCACCACCTACCCATGCTTTGACGAAGCCTGTGTGCGGATCTATCGAAACGAGCCCGGCATGCAGGAACGACTTGTAATAGCGAATGGAGTCGTTCGGACTCATGATCGTATCGAGGTCGCCTTTCCAGGAAAATACGGTCATCGGAACGGGTTCATTGAACGCTTCGCGAATCTCGGCATCTGAATTTCCGGCAGCTTTCATACCGCGGTAACGCGCAGAAATCCGACGCGCATTTTTCATAATGTTGGCTTCCTGTTCATCGGAAATCCGGTTTGTAAAGGGCCAGTGCTTCAGTCCTTTGTTGTTAGCGTCGAACGCGGGTTGCAGGTCTTCCCGCAGGTGCTTGCGCACAGCTACCTCTGCGTGCTCCTGCATGTTTACATCCAAAGTCGTGTAAATCCGAAGCCCGTCCTGGTAAATGTTGTAAGCTGTTCCGTCCTTTTTGGCATATTTCAGCGAGCCGTCCTCGTTCTTTGTGGTGAGCAGGTCCGTAACCTCGCTACGAAGCACCTCCCGAAAATAAGGCGCGGCGCCTTTTTTGTGATCTACCGTTTGGTAATCCGTCACGATCGGGATCATTTTCAGGCTGTCGTATTGCGCACGGGTAATGGGATGACGCAAGGCCGTATTTCCTTTCTCACTGTTGCGAAGCCACTGGTAAAGCACCTGGTTGCGGCGGGAAACAGCGTCGAGGCTGTCCTGCGTTCGTGCGGCCTGTACTTCATCGGCGCTCACCTGTGCGAGTGGAATTTTCTTTTTCGAAGCAATGATCGCGCGGTAATTGCGCACCTGGAACATCTGCGGATTGAAAAGCGAGGGATTCTTACACATACCCACGAGCATAGCGGCCTCTTCCATTTTCAAATCCTTCGCCGGCTTGTTGTAATAAACTTTTGCCGCGTTGTCAATTCCCACGGCGTTAAACAGGAAGTCGAACTGGTTGAGGTACATCGTGATGATCTCAGACTTCGTGTAGCGTTTTTCGAGGCGTGTCGCAATGATATTCTCCTGGGCTTTTTCGTTGACGCGGCGAGCGAGCCGTCCGAGTTTCCCGGCATCATCCGACTCTCGTTTGATTCCCTGGATTTCTGCTTCGCGTTCCTCTTCGCGGTTTTTCAGCGTAAATAACTGTTTGGCGAGTTGTTGCGTGATCGTCGATGCTCCGCCGGCCTCTCCCATGTATAGAACTGCCCGGCTCAGGCCGCGAAAGTCGACCCCGGAATGGTCCATAAAGCGTTCGTCTTCCGTGGAGATCAGCGCATCCGTAACATAGGGAGAAATTTCACGGTACGGTACGGAGGTACGGTTTACCTGCCAGTAGCGCCCGAGTTCGGTTTCACCGTCACCTGCATAAATGATGGAAGCCAGCAATTCCGGCGGATTTTCGAGCATCTGTACGGAGGGCATGTCTTCATCCGACTGGAACAGCAAAAGGCCTGTGATCACCAGTATGGGCGTGAAGGCCAAAAAATACAAAAGCACCGTCATTCGCTTCCGGCCTGCCGGAGAGAATGTTGTTTTTTCGGTTGATTTCTTCGCTTTCATATATTACAGTGTCAAATTCATGTAAAAGTAAACAATTATACCTGAAAAGCCCGTTAAGGGTTTCAAAATAACGCCTGATTGCGCTGGCTGTCGAGCTTTAGCAGAATAAACATAAAGATCGAAAAAGACATCGTGGAAGAGCCTCCGTAAGAGAAGAATGGTAATGGAATTCCGATAACCGGGGCAAAGCCGATATTCATCCCGATGTTGATCGCAAAGTGGTAAAACAGGATCATGGCCACGCTGTATGCGTACACCCGGTTAAAGGCGGATTTCTGGCGCTCGGCAATCACAACGACGCGTAATAACAGAAACAGGTACAATACGATCAGGATGGAAGTTCCTATAAAACCCCATTCCTCGGCATAGGGACAGAAGATAAAGTCCGTTTCACTTTCCGGTACGTGGTTCGCTTCCACGGAAGAAAGCGATGCTTCGCGATAGCCTTTGCCTTTTAGTCCTCCCGAACCCACAGCCGCCATCGCACGGTTCCGGTTATAGTCCGCCGCATCACGCTGATCGTCTTCATTCAGTCCTAAAAATAGTTCGATACGTGCTTTTTGGTGACTGGCAAGCGAGTTGAAGCCAAAATAAACTCCCAGCGAAATACTACTCGACAAAACAAATCCTAATATCGCAATAATTAAGGTGTTTTTACGGTTTCTGCGACCGGTTATGAATCGCAGGAACAAATAAGTCAGGAGTGAAAACAGGAATAATACGGAGATCACGCCGACCACGCCCGGTATTTTGATATTCGGAAACAGGCTGATGTCGAATTCCACACGGCTGAACACGAGCGTTATGATGCTGATGATCACTGCCACGAAAAGGATCGGAATAAAGTGACTTCCGACCCAGGTTTGTTTAAAGCGCACTCCCGGTAACAGGTTTACAAGTTTCAGCACGATGGGGTCATAGGTAATTCCCTCGCGGTACATCACAAAGAGAAAAGCCGTAAAAACGACGAAGGTCCCGGCATCCGGTTGCAACAGGATCAGGCCCATCGGGATGAGTATGATGAGGTTGGCCATGATCACCGTGCTTACGGTTTGCTGCTTGACATTAATATCGCTGATAAAGCGCGCAAGCAGAACTGCCGTACCGATCTTAGCGAACTCTGCGGGCTGAATCCCGAGGTTTCCGAAGCCAAGCCAGGCATGGGCACCGTTTACGGCCGGCATAAAAAGTACGACGACCAGCAAAACGAGTGTGGCGAGGTAAATGAAAAGGGAAAACTTTTTGTAGATCGTAGCATCGATCAGGAAGACCAGGAAACCGAGGAACATGGCCACGCACAGCCAAACAACCTGCTTCCCGTATTTTTCGGAGAAACTGAACAGACCGGGATGCGCCTCATCGAAAGCCACCGAATAAACCGTTGCAATTCCCATGCACAGGAGCACCAGGTATGTGATCAGCAAAGGCCAGTCGAGATGCGATGTCAGTTTTTCTCCCTGTCTCATTCGATATTTGACAATTTTGCGTCGAGGATGCGCTTTTCTTTGGCTTCGTCGGTAATTTTTCCGGTCAGGTATTTTTCGATCATCAGGCTCGCAGTGGGTGCCGCCCAGGTTCCCCCGAAACCGGCGTTCTCGATAAATACGACGATCGCGATCTTCGGTTTATCCATCGGCGCAAATGCCAGGAACACGGAGTGATCTTCACCGTGCGGGTTCTGTACCGTACCCGTCTTTCCACATACGACAATGTCTTTCAGTCGTGCGCGACTGGCTGTTCCGCCGGCCTCGTTGACCACGCGGCGCATTCCTTCCACGACCGGGTCGAAGTGCCGGGACTCAACCATCGTGTAATGCTTTTTGCGAAACTGCTCCAGCGGACCGTCGTCCCCGATCGACTTCACAAAGTGCGGCGTGTAGTAAAAACCGCGATTGGCAAGTAATGCGGCCACATTTGCCATTTGCAGGGGCGTTAGCATCACTTCCCCCTGCCCGATCGCAATGGAATAAATGGTAGAAAACGCCCAGCGGTGATGTCCGTAACGTTTATCGTAATAAGCGGGGTCGGGAATCAGGCCGGGGCGCTGACCGGTAATGTCCGTGTCAAAACGCTGACCGAGGCCAAAACTGTGCATGTACTTCGACCAGATACCGAGACCGGTTTCCGCATCCTCAAACTGGCTTCTTGATTTCCCCTGCTGGATGATCTTCCGCGTCGCATAGTAAAAATACGGGTTACAGGAATACTGTACGCCTTTGATCACGGATGAGGGGGACGGGTGATTGTGACAACCCACGAGGCTTTTCGTACAGGGAAAACCGGTTTCGGGAGTAAGTACACCTTCCTGCAAACCGATGAGCGCCTGCAACAGTTTAAAGATCGATCCGGGAGGATATTCCGCGGCGAGCGGACGCGGATAGAGCGGTTTGTTGGGGTCCAGTTCGAGGGCGCCGTAATTGCGTGCAAAGCCTTTTTCACCGATCATGAGGTTCGGATCGTAAGATGGTGCCGAAACCATGGTCAGAATCTCTCCCGATTCAGGCTCGATGGCGACAATACAGCCCTTTTTGTTTTGCATGAGCTTTTCTCCGTACGCCTGTAGCGTAATGTCGACCCCGAGCGTGAGCGGCTGGGCCTGTTTGGCGATCGTGTCGTACTTTCCGTTGGCATAGGAACTGATCGCGTTATTGAGCGCAGACGTCACCACGTATTTGATCCCTTTTTGTCCGCGCAGTTCCTTTTCGTAAAAACGTTCGATTCCGGTCCGTCCGATGTAATCGCCGCGACGATAAAACGGGTCCTCGTCAATTTCATTTTGACGGGTTTCGGCCATATACCCCAAGATATTCGCAGCATTTGCGTACGGATAATTCCGCATACTGGTCACCTGCTCGTAAAACCCGGGGAAATCATCGAGATGCGGTGCAATGCGTGCGATTTCGTCACTGGTGAGTTCTTTCATGAAGGCGTAGGAGCGCACTTTCTGATAGCGCGGTTTGGTGCGCTTCCCGGTTTCCCGGTCAATGTCGTAACCCTCCTTTTCACGGATCTCTAAAAAACGGTTCTTCACCTGTTCCGGGGTCCAGCCGATGAGTTTTGCAAAGGCTATCGTATCGAGTTGCGTGATGTCCTTTTCGGTCATCATGAGGTTGTAATATGTGCGGTTCGTTACGACTTTCTCTCCATTGCGGTCGTAGATCACCGCACGGGGCGGCATGATCTCTTTTCGTTTTTCAGCGATTTCCTGCGCGCGGAGTACCCAGGTGTCATCGACCACCTGCATGTAAAACAGGCGCACGAGGTAGATGATCCCCACGAGGACTATAAACACAATGATTACGTATTTTCTACCCTGGATATTCATCGTTCTCTCGGCTTGGAAATAAATATAAACTGGATGAAGAGACACAGGATGAACGACAGAACGGCGCTCAAAATTGTTTTTTGAAGGATAAAAAGAATGTCGTAAATGTTAAAGATCTCGAGGGTAAAAAACCACAGGTGATGAATCAGCAACAGGATTCCGAAAACGGAGAGAAACCACCCGGATCCCATGGAATAAAGTGATACCGAAGCCATGGACTCGTAACCTTCACGCGGTTCAAACGCCTTGAGTATCACCGGACGGAAATAGGCCATCATGACGAGCGAGGACGCATGCAGCCCGTAGGTATCGGATATGGAATCGATCGAGATTCCCATCGCGAAAGCAATGAGCATCAGCAAAAAGACGTTGATATTCACCGGCAGTAACATCAGGAACAGCGGGTATACCATGGGCATGATTCCCCAGCCGATCGTCAGGTTATTAAATACGATCACCTGCACGAGCACGAACAGTATAAAACGGATGCTATGTCCAATAAACCCTCCCATTACTTATCGGCCGGTATTGTTTCTTCGAGTTTCTCCTGTTCTTCCTGAAGCAGGTTTCGGACCACGTACACGCGTTGGATCTTCCGGTAATCTTCTCCGAAAAGTATTTGAATGCGCCACAGCGGCCTTGCTTCTTCGCTCTCCACGTTCGCCACCTTACCCACGGTAAGTCCGCGCGGAAAAATTCCAGAACCTCCGCGTGTAATGACGCGGGACCATTTTTTAACCGGTATGTCGTTGGAGATTCCTTCAATATTGCCCAGGCGCGGGTTACGGCCGTCCCATTTCAACAAGCCGAAAGCTCCACTGTTCTCGATCATCACGTCGATGTTGATGTTTTCGGTAAGTACGGATTTAACCGTTGCAAAATGTTCACTGACGCTGTGGATCGTGCCAACCACTCCGTCATCGGAAAATACGCCCATTCCGCGTTTGATGCCTTGCGCGGAACCGATGTTGAGGGTAAAATAGTTATTCATCCGGGAAGTTGTCGAATGGATGACGGTTGCCGCGATGTATTCGTATTGCTGGTCGAACAGGGTATCGTTGATGCGGACCTGGTTGTTGTTCATGCGAACATAACTCAGGGGCATGCGCGAGCGGAGGCGGATATTCTCCACCTGCAGTTTTTTGTTGTTTTCGCTTAAGTACAGATAATGCGTTACGCTGTTTCTTGCCGAAAGGAGTTTTCCGTTCACATACGAGGCTGATGTAAGGTACTGGGACCTTGGGAAGTTGAGATACGTAAAGTAAATCGTGAGGCAAATTGCCTGAAAGGCAACAAATACCAGAAACACCCGGAAACGACGAAGAAATGCAATTAAATTGCGCATGGGCAAAATTAAAAAAAGTCCCGTCAAATAATCACGGGACCAGCTTATTAATCTTTTATGAGGAACTGGAACTTATCGATGTTCTTCAGCGCGATACTCGTTCCGCGCGCCACAGCTCTCAGCGGATCTTCTGCAATGTGCACGGGAAGTTTCGTTTTGGCGGAGATCCGTTTATCGAGGCCGCGAAGCATCGATCCTCCACCCGCCAGGTAGATTCCCGTTTTGTAAATGTCTGCCGAAAGTTCCGGCGGCGTCATCTCGAGTGCACTCAGGATCGCCTCTTCGATCTTGGAAATCGTTTTATCGAGGGCATGCGCCACTTCGGAATAAGAAACGACGATCTCTTTCGGGATCCCGGTCATCAGGTCACGTCCGCGTACCGCGAAATCTGCCGGTGGGTTCTCGAGTTCCGGAAGCGCTGCTCCCACTTCGATCTTAATCTCTTCGGCTGTGCGCTCACCAACCAGGATGTTATGCTGACGGCGCATGTATTCTTCGATATCTGCCGTAAAATCATCTCCGGCAATGCGTATCGATTTATCACAGACGATTCCGCCCAGCGCGATCACTGCAATTTCCGAGGTACCACCACCGATATCGATGATCATGTTTCCCATCGGTTCCTCGACATCGATCCCGATCCCGATCGCAGCTGCCATCGGCTCGTGGATGAGGTATACTTCTTTGGCACCTGCATGTTCGGCAGAGTCGCGCACGGCTCGTTTTTCAACCTCCGTGATCCCGGAAGGAATACAGATTACCATGCGCAGCGCCGGATTGAACAGGTTTCGGCCCGGGTTGATCATCTTGATCATTCCCCGGATCATTTGTTCCGCGCTCTGGAAATCGGCTATCACGCCGTCTTTCAGCGGCCTGACCGTTTCGATCAGTTTGTGTGTTTTACCGTGCATTTGCTGGGCTTTCTTCCCGATAGCCACCACTTTGCCGGTCTGAATATCTTTCGCCACAATCGAGGGCTCGTCCACTACCACCTTGTCGTTCATAATGATAAGTGTGTTCGCCGTCCCCAAATCGATTGCGATTTCCTGCGTCAAAAAACTAAATAATCCCATCTTGCCGTTTACCGATTAGCGCTTTGTGTAATAGAAAAAACTACCTTCTATTTCGTAAAAATGCGTTTTTTGTTTCAAATTTTGCGAAAAAAATTGAATTAATGTTTAAAATGGCGATTTCCTGTGAAAACCATGGCAATGCCGTGCTCGTTGCAGTAATCGACCGACAGCTGGTCCTTGATCGATCCACCCGGTTGAATAACAGCTGAAACGCCTTCATTCCCTGCAATTTCAACGCAATCCGGGAAGGGGAAAAAGGCATCGGACGCCATCACGCTTCCGGACAGGTCGAAGCCGAAACTTTTAGCTTTGTGAATCGCCTGTTTCAGGGCATCCACACGCGAGGTCTGACCGGTTCCGCTGGCGAGCAATTGCCCGTTTTTCGCGAGTACGATCGTATTGGACTTGGTGTGCTTCGCAATCTTGTTCGCAAAGAGCAGGTCCTCCACTTCGGTAGCTGTCGGTTGTTTGGTCGTTTTCGGTTCGAGCTGCGCCTTTGTTTCCTGAACGAGGTCTTTGTCCTGCACCAGCACACCGTTCAAAATCGTTCTGAACTGTTTTGCCGGAAGTGTAACATCTTTCTGAACAAGAATAATGCGGTTCTTCTTATTTTTTAGTGTTTCGATCGCAGCTTCATCATAAGACGGCGCAATGACCACTTCACAGAAAAGGGCATCGATCTTTGCGGCGGTTTCCGCATCGATCTTTCCGTTCGCAATGAGAATTCCTCCGAAGGCACTTACCGGGTCTCCCGCCAGCGCATCCTCGTAAGCCTGTAGCATGGTTTCACGCGTGGCAAGTCCGCAGGCATTGTTGTGTTTGAGAATTGCAAAGGTCGGTTTGTCATTTTTGAATTCGGCAATGAGATTTACGGCCGCGTCCACATCCAGGAGGTTGTTGTACGAAAGTTCCTTTCCGTGCAGTTTGTCGAACATATCGTCGAGTTTTCCGAAAAACTCTCCCTGTTGGTGCGGGTTTTCTCCGTAGCGCAGGCTTTGTTTTTCCTGAACGCTTTGCTTGAATGCCGATTGATTTCCACCGTCGAACCAGTTAAAAATAGCCGTGTCGTAATGGGAAGATACCTGGAAAGCCTCCCGGCTGAAATCCTTGCGTTGTGCGAGCGTGGTGCTGGCACCCGACGCTTCGAGTATTTCCAGTAAGGGTGCATATTGCGTTTTGGACGGGATGATCACCACGTCTTCAAAGTTCTTGGCAGCTGCCCGAATGAGTGAAATACCTCCAATGTCGATCTTTTCGATAATATCCTGCTCTCCTGCTCCGGATGCAACCGTATCTTCAAACGGATAGAGGTCCACAATCACGAGGTCGAGCGACGGAATTTCATACGTGGCGATTTGCTCCTGGTCTTCCGGCAGCGACCTCCTGTTCAGGATTCCGCCAAATACTTTCGGATGTAGCGTTTTTACGCGTCCCCCGAGGATCGAAGGATAAGAAGTGAGGTCTTCCACGCGCTCCACGGGAATGTCCATCGACTCGATAAAGGTTTGCGTACCGCCTGTCGAATAGATCGTTACCCCCGTTTCATGGAGTTTTCGCACGATCGGTTCAAGACCGGTCTTGTCATATACGGAAATCAGGGCTGCTTGTATCTTCTTGGTGCCACTCATAACAATAACTCAAATTTAGAGCCGCAAAATTAGCTGTTAATTCGCTAAGCGACAAATCCGCGGCACCTTAAAACCGGTACAAATTGCGCGCTTCGCACAAAGGAGTGCGAAATATTGTATTTTTGCCTGAGTCCCGAGAAACTTAAAAGCGTTCCACGTATGAAAATCGCACTGGTCGAAGACGAAAAGAGCCTGTTGGAAATGACCCAGCTCAACCTGGAGCTCGAAGGCTATTCGGTGCTCACGTTTACGCATGGTCAGGATGCGCTCGACAGTCTTCCGGAACTCGCGTCCTGCGACCTCGTGATTCTCGACGTCATGCTTCCGGGTGTCAACGGCCTGGACATCTGTAGGGAGTTGCGCAAAACCTCCCAGGTGCCGGTGCTTTTTCTTTCTGCCAAAGGAACGACTTCCGACCGGATCAGCGGTTTGAAAAGCGGCGCAAACGATTACCTTCCCAAGCCTTTTGACCTCGAAGAACTCCTCCTTCGCGTAAACATCCTGCTGCAAAATACTTCGCCCGAAAAGAAACGCGCAGCGTATGAGATCGGCGGGAAAGAAGTGAACTTTTCGAATTATACGATCCGCGACAAAAGAACCGGAGAAGACTTCCCGGTTTCCAAGCGGGAGATCGACCTGCTGCGCCTTTTCACCCAACGGGAGAACGAAGTGATCTCCCGAAACGAGATCCTCGACGAGATCTGGGGCCGTGACCAGTTCCCAACCACGCGAACGATCGATAACTATATTCTGAATTTTCGCAAACTTTTCGAAAAAGATCCTAAAAACCCGGAGTTCTTTCACTCCGTACGCGGCGTCGGTTACATGTTTCAGAATCACTGAGCCATAATTGTTGTTATTTTTGGGATTCTGTAGTAATGATGGAACACACAAAACAACTTCGATACGACCGTGCATACCTCCGCATGGCGGAAACCTGGGCCAATTTGTCGCATTGCACACGCAAGCAGGTCGGTGCGCTGATCGTTCGCGACGGCATGATCATTTCCGACGGTTACAACGGAACTCCCGCCGGTTTCGACAACTGCTGCGAAGATGATGCCGGCAATACCCACTGGTACGTATTACATGCGGAAGCAAACGCGATCCTGAAAGTTGCGAAGTCGACCAATAATTGCAAAGGAGCCACGTTATACCTCACATTATCACCCTGTAAGGATTGCAGCAAACTTATTCTCCAGGCGGGTATTTCACGCCTCGTATATATCTCGGGATATAAGGACGATGCAGGTCTGCAGTTTTTAAAAGATGCCGGGGTGGTTGTCCAACAAATAGAAAACATTTATGACTGAAAATACCGGCCCGAATAACAAACGATCCTATTTTTACTTAGTTCCGCTCGGCTTTGCACTTTGCCTGTGTGCAGGTTTGTGGTTCGGGAGCATAACCTCCGGAAAAACCCGGTTCTCCGGAGAAACTTCCGAAGGAAAACGCTACGAGAAAATACGCGACATCATCGGGATACTGGATGCGCGCTACGTGGATTCGGTTGACGGAGACCGTCTCTTCGAAACGGCGATCGGCGACATGCTTCACCAGCTCGACCCGCACAGCAATTACATACCGGCCCGCGACCTGCAGGCTGTGAACGAATCCATCGAAGGAAAGTTTTACGGGATCGGGATCCGTTTTTTCGTGATCCGGGATACACTCTGCGTGACCAACGTGATCCAGGGATCTCCTTCCGAAGCAGCGGGACTGAAAGCAGGTGATAAGATCATCGCGATCGAGGGCAAAAGCATTGCCGGTAAAACGGTCGATACGGACAATATTATGTCGCAACTCAAAGGGGCCGAAGGAACCGAAGTGAACATCACCATCTGGCGGTCGGGTAAAAAGCTGCCCAAAAGTATTATTCGCGGAGGGATCCCGATCGAATCCGTAACGGCGTGGCACATGCTCGACCGTGAAACCGGTTACATTAAGATCGAACAGTTTTCGGTGACAACCGATTCCGAATTCCGCAGGGCAGCCAAAGAGTTACTCGGAAAAGGAATGAAAAACCTGGTCCTGGACCTGCGCAATAACGGTGGCGGCGTGTTGAGTGCCGCGGCCAACATCGCCGACGAATTCCTGGAAGCGAATAAAATGATCGTTTCCATCCGCGGGGAACACACGCCTCCGGAGGCTTATCGTGCCACCAGCAAAGGAATGCTTAAACAAACCAAAGCGATTGTGCTCATTAACAGCAACTCGGCTTCTGCCAGCGAGATCCTCGCGGGGGCACTGCAGGACAATGACCGTGCGGTGATCATGGGACGCCGATCGTTTGGAAAAGGACTCGTACAGGAAGACTTCCTGTTGCGGGACGGAAGCAACCTCCGTTTGACGATCGCGCGATACTATACGCCTACCGGACGTTGCATTCAAAAACCATACAGCGGAGATATTCACGCTTACTATAACGATCAGCTCGAACGTTTTGACAACGGTGAAATGTACGCCCCGGATACCAGCCTGTTCGTCGATTCCCTGAAATTTACGACACCGGGAGGGCGCACCGTTTACGGCGGCGGCGGTATTATGCCCGATGTATTCGTTCCTTATGATTCGCTCGGATTTTCGAACTATTACAGCCAGTTGCGCTACAGCGGGGCCTTTCAGGGATTTGCTTTCGACTTTGTAGCGGGCAAACGCCAGAAATGGCAGAGTCCGAAAGATTTCAATTCGAACTTTACGATCAGTGAGGCACTCATCAGCGATTTTGCCGCTTATGCCTCTCGCTACTTCGACGTAAAGCGCGATCAGTCACAACTCCAACGAAGCCGGCAATTGATCGGGCACACGCTGAAGGCAGAAATTGCAAGACAAATTTGGGTGGAAGAAGGCTTTTACTACGTTTACAATTCATTTGACACGGAAATCCAAAAAGCCCTCGCCCAGTTCAAAAAGCCATGGATTATCTGAAGTTAACCGAATTCCTCGAGGACCGAAAACTTGCAGGAAGTGCCTACGACGAACATCGCTTTCAACAGGAAGCCGAAGCGTTTGCATCCACACATCCTGCGAACGAAGCAATGCAAAAGATGCTTCGGCACGTTGCCCGGCACGGAAACGCCGTTTTCCTGAGTTGGACTGCTCAAAATGATGCACTTCGCCAGTTCCTTGAACAAGGAAGCCCCGTACGGCCGTTTCGTGATGAAGAGCGAATATTGGAACATACATTTATCCGGGATTATCGCCGGTTCATTTCCCCTTTTCTCGCACCGCTGATCCTTCGCTATAAGGACTCAGAATCGTTCGGGGAACGATCGCGCGCCGCTTCATTCCTGGTACTTTTGGACGACGATGCCCGGCCGCTTATCGAATCGGAGGCTACCCGCCACTTGCTGAACGATCTGCGTGTTGCACTTTCGGCAGCCGAAACGGCGACCGAAGAAAGGGAACTTGTGCGTTTGCTTGCCCCTTTCCTCGACGAGGATATCATTCGCTTTGTAAATCATTTGTCGCGCGCTTCGTATGCAGCAAAACTTGAGTTTGTCGATGCTCTGCTGGAAGTTATCAATTACCCGGCCTGCACGCTGCGTTATGCCAATTTCCTGTTAAAAGCCGTCGGCCAGATCGAACTGCATTCCGAACATTTCAAAAAACTTGTGGAATTGCGTTCCGGACTGCGCAACGGGGACGTCCGCGTTAAAAATCACGGAAGGAAGAGGTCGACAATCGGTATGCGACAGGTTTTATTCGGAGTTCTGCTGCTGCTGATCGGCGGGACGACTTTTTGGATCTTCTATTCCGATCCGTTTAAAAAAGTCGACGATCCCGAAGAACCTGAACAAAAGACAGCGTTTTCGCAATTTTCAGTGGAAGATCGCGTTAAACTTGATTCTCTGATCGCCACGCTGGAGGACGATTCCGGGGAAGAACCGGATGAAATTGACCCGTTCGTTTACCTTCAAAGCATAGACCTGACTTTCCGAGAGGCTTTTGATAATGAAACGATGGAGGAACTCGTTACAAAACTGGATGCTTTTTACAAAGCTCCTTTCCCGGATAGCAGTACGCACTGTGCGTCATTCACAAAAGCCGAATCGGCTGCGTATTTGTACCCGGGATTTAAAGCCCTGTCGGACAAACGCGGACAGCGGGAAGTAGTATTTAAAAACCAGTCCGATTACGAAGTGATGGTCTTTGTATTCTTGGATGTGACCGGGGGAAGCGCTTACATGCAATGCGTTCCTTCGGGCAGGACGATCACGTTTCGTTCGGAGGCTGCGGAAAAGTTTATGGCTATTCCCGGTAATGCGTTGAGCGAAAAAGAAGGCAGTTCTGCAGGTGCTTCCTTTTGTCAGTACGACCTGCGCACACTCGAATTCCTACATACAGTCGAAACCTTCAACCACTCGACGAAAGATGCACGCATAATGGCGGTTGGAAAGAAGGGCTCGTATTTTTCAATCGTCGATTTGAGAAAAAGTTTCAATTAGTTAAAATTTTAATCCAACCAAAGGATTAATGTGAATAAATTCGAAAATTTTTTAAAATTTCACATTAATAAATACCTTTGAGGCCTAACTCTTTAAGCAATGGAAATAACGCCTGAAATAAAGCAGCGGCTTGACTTGCTCAATGAAAAGTACGCGGCTCTCGGACAGGATTTGCTCTCCTACCTGGACGGTTTACTTTATGCCGACACGGTGAAATACTGGGACTATATTGAAGTGGATACGCTTCTCAGTTTGCAAAAACCGCGAACGAAATTCCCGGACGAACTCATTTTCATTATGTACCACCAGATCACGGAGCTTTATTTTAAGCTTTGTTTGAATGAATTTGAGCAGATTGGTCAGAAGAAGGACCTGAGCGGGGAGTTTTTCCTGAATCGCGTAACGCGTATCAATCGCTATTTTGAAGCATTGATCAAGAGCTTTGAGATCATGGTTGACGGCATGGAACCGGACCAGTTTATGAAGTTCCGGATGTCACTGTTGCCCGCGAGCGGTTTTCAATCGGCTCAGTACAGGCTGATCGAAATCGCCTCCACGGATTTTATCAACCTTGTAAATAAGGATAAGCGACCCGAGTTTACGGCCGATTCCCCGATCCGCGATATGATCGGCTATATTTACTGGAAAGCGGGAGCCACGGAATTGGCCACCGGCAAAAAAACGCTTACACTCGAGCAATTTGAAGAGCGATACATGGATCTTTTCCTGGCGAAAGGCGAGGAATACCGGAATATCAATTTGTGGCGCGCCTACCGTCGCCTGAGCGATGAGGAGCAGCAGAACCCGGACATTATCCGTGCGATGAAGCAAAACGATGTCAATGTAAATATCAACTGGCCGCTGGCGCACTATAAGTCGGCAGTTCGTTATTTGAACAAGGATTCTGCCGATATTGCGGCCACCGGTGGAACAAACTGGCAAAAATACCTTCCCCCGCGTTTTCAGAAGCGCATCTTTTACCCGGAACTCTGGACGGAAGATGAAAAGAACGAATGGGGAAAAGTGTGGGTATTGGAAGTACTCGGCTGATAAAAACTACAGGATACTAAAAATGCCCGCCTTCCGGCGGGCATTTTCTTTGGAATTAATCCCTGATTATTGTTTTACAACATTAAACTGTGCGTTAGATCCGTTTTCCATTTCCACGTTGAAAATGTACATTCCCGCCTGAAGGCCTGAAAGATCCACTGTCGTTTTTTTACCATTGAATGTTGCACTCTGTGTTATGACCACTTTTCCGCTAACATCTGTGACCCGGATTACACCGGTGCCGTCAGTATCCACTTCCACAGAGACCTCATCTTTTGCCGGGTTCGGATAAGCCGTTACATTCATTGCGTCCAGTTCGTTAACGTTCAGCATTGCCTGATCGTAAGTCTGGATACCGATTACCGGCGAAGTGAACGTTCCTGAGAAACCTGTATAGTAAGTACCTCCGGCATTAAGCACGTAGTACGGCTGGAGTTCCTCTGCGCGGTTAGCTTCATAATCAATATCACCGAATGAGAAGTAAAGACTGTCTTCTGCTGTCTGCGCACAGAACAGGTAACGCTCGTTGTCTGTCAGTACTACCTGGTCATCAAACGGGGCATATACGGTTACACCGTCATAGTCTCCCGTAGAAGGATAGTAATAAAGACCGCCACCGATTTGAACGAGGTTGTTGAAACCGAAGTTTGCATCATTCAGGTCTGTAAACTGATCTTCCCAACGGAATACGAAAAGCGCAATTTCCTGGCCATTGAGCGGATCCACAGATGCAGAGTGCATTAGTGTGTTGATGTACATACCGTCTACGAGCAGTCGGCTTCCGTTCGGATCACGGTATACCATACACATAGAGTATTCTCCCGGATCAATCGGACGACTTCCGCCATCACCTGTAGGCAAACCTGTTGTTTCGTCGATTTGTGCACGTGTAATGATGTTCGGGTCAATGTAGAAATCCACTGAGTACGTATTATCACCACCGAACTCTTCGGTAGCTACACCGTCGGAAATTGTATACGTGAGCGTATATTTCCCGGTAGCATAAGTTGGAAGTGAAAAGTCCGGCAACAGGATGTAAGCACTGTCTCCTGCTACAATTGTTTGAGCCGTAGAAACCTCGTTATAAACGCTGCTACCTCCGAAATCCACGTTTGCAGTGAGCGTAACGGCTGTTTGGTCAGCAGAACCGTAGTTATGCACCATTGAACCAACCATAAAGCTATATTCGCTTGCATCTTGTGATGTTAATACGGAGTTACTTGCAAATTTGGGAACGAGCATATCACCGGCATAAAAACCGAGGTCATTTGCGAATTGTCCTGTTTTGTTACCAAAGAAGACAAGCACGTCTGTTCCTGCGTCCATTTGCGCCCGGATTGTTGCTCCGTCCGACTCGCTGATCATCGCCACCGGGATGTTCACGTTGAGACCCTGAGCACCACCACCCATTTCAATAGGTGCACCTGCCGTGTTGTTGATGATCACAACACCAACAGCTCCGGCATTTTGAGCATCGA
This sequence comes from uncultured Flavobacteriales bacterium, assembly GCA_964389755.1. Taxonomy (GTDB): domain Bacteria; phylum Bacteroidota; class Bacteroidia; order Flavobacteriales_D; family Crocinitomicaceae; genus JBBSUQ01. The sequence continues at coordinate 36,067 of CAYMEW010000035.1, forward strand.
ATGCTTTGGTGCCGAATTCACAGCTTCCACGATAAACCACGGCAATTTTACCTGTCAGATCCTGAGAGATTGGAGAACAGGCCAGCGAGTCTGTCACGAGCATCAGTGTGTCTTCCACATACATGTTCGGAAGGTTAAAATCCGGAGTACCCCAATCGCCTCCTCCCGGATCAGCCCACGTAAAGTTATACGTCCCGCCAATTGCAACAGGAGCGTCTACGCGAAAGATCACCTGCGATTGCGCAGCAAAAAAAGCCGACACCGCAGTGAACGTAAGTAATAGTTTTTTCATACAGTTTAATTTTTAGTGAGTTAAAGTTATTAATTTATATAAGCTTAACAAAACATTAACGAATTTTAATATCAAAGGGTTGGCGTGGAAAAGATCATAACCAGTTCAAATAAAAAAGGCTGTTACTCTTCTGAGCACAGCCTTTTGAATCAAATTACTTTTTCTTAAACCATTGCCTTGAAATATTCGCGGTTCATGCGCGCAATGTGCTCGAGTGAGATCTCCTTCGGACATTCGACGGCGCAAGCTCCTGTAACCGTACAGTTTCCGAATCCCTGCTCGTCCATGGTACGCACCATATTTCGTACACGTTCCTCGCGTTCCACCTGTCCTTGCGGAAGTAACGCAAGCTGTGAAACTTTTGCCGCGACAAACAGCATGGCGGAAGCATTTTTACAGGATGCCACGCAGGCTCCGCAACCAATACAGGTCGCTGCATTAAAGGCTTCGTCCGCATCGTCTTTCGGGATCGGAATGGCATTGGCATCCACGGTATTCCCGGAGGTATTTACGGATACGAATCCGCCGGCACTCATGATCTCATCAAATGAACTGCGATCGACTACGAGGTCTTTAATTACCGGGAAAGCGGTCGCACGCCACGGCTCGATATAGATCGTATCCCCGTCTTTAAATTTGCGCATGTGCAGCTGACAGGTTGTAATGGCACGGTCCGGACCGTGCGCTTCTCCGTTAATATAAAGTGAGCACATCCCGCAGATTCCTTCGCGACAGTCATGATCAAATACGACCGGACCGTCTGCGTCTCCACTTTCGATGAGTTGCTCGTTGAGTACGTCAAGCATTTCCAGGAAAGACATGTCGCCATCGATCCCGTCCACCTTGTAGGTTTTCATGGAACCTTTATCATTCGAACTTTTCTGTCTCCAGATCTTCAATGTCAATTTCATATCCTCTGTTTTTTCGGATAAATTATTTATAACTTCTTTGTACCAGTTTGATGTTCTCGAACACCAGTTCTTCTTTATGCAATCTTGCTTCGGAAGGATCACCGGTATATTCCCAGGCGGCTACATACGCAAAGTTTTCGTCGTCGCGCTTTGCCTCACCGTCTTCTGTTTGTGATTCTTCGCGGAAGTGTCCGCCGCAGGATTCGTTTCGCTCCAGTGCATCGAGTGCCATGAGTTCGCCGAGTTCGAGGAAGTCAGCCACGCGACCCGCTTTATCGAGTTCCGGGTTAAATTCGTTCATCGAACCGGGGATGCGCAGGTCCTGATAAAACTCCTCGCGGATCTGGCGAATTTCGCGAATCGCCTCTCTGAGGCCTTCGGCGTTTCGTGCCATTCCGACCTTATCCCACATGACTTTTCCAAGGCGTTTGTGGAAACTATCCACCGATTTGGATCCTTTGATATTCATGAGGCGTTCGATGCGCTGGCGTACTTCTGCTTCTGCCTGCTCAAATTCCGGTGTATTTGTCGGAATTTTCCCGGTACGGATGTCATCCGCCAGGTAATCACCAATCGTATAAGGAAGCACAAAGTAACCGTCTGCGAGTCCCTGCATCAGTGCCGAAGCCCCGAGTCGGTTTGCCCCGTGATCGGAAAAGTTCGCCTCTCCGGCCACATAGCATCCGTCGATCGTACTCATCAGGTTGTAATCAACCCAAATTCCGCCCATGGTGTAGTGAACGGCCGGATAAATCTTCATCGGCGTAACGTACGGATCATCGTCGGTAATTTTATAATACATCTGGAAGAGGTTTCCGTATTTGGCTTCAATGACGGATTTACCCAGTTCGTATACTTCTTTGTCGGAAGGATTTTCAATGCCCTCCACGTTTGCTTTTTCGTGGCCGTAACGCATAATGGCCGAAGAGAAATCCAGGAATACGGCTTCGCCTGTGGCGTTAACACCGAACCCGGCATCGCAGCGCTCTTTTGCAGCACGGGAAGCCACATCCCGCGGTACGAGGTTCCCGAAGGACGGGTAACGACGTTCGAGGTAATAATCGCGGTCTTCTTCTTTCAGTTGCGTCGGTTTGAGTTTGCCCTGGCGAATGGCCTCGGCATCTTCCTGTTTCTTCGGAACCCAGATACGTCCGTCGTTACGAAGGGATTCGGACATCAACGTAAGTTTTGACTGGTGATCACCGGAAACCGGGATACAGGTCGGGTGGATCTGCGTGTAACACGGGTTTGCGAAGTACGCTCCTTTTTTGTGGATACGCCACGCTGCGGTTCCGTTCGACCCCATAGCGTTGGTGGACAGGAAGAATACATTTCCGTATCCGCCGGAAGCGATTACCACGGCGTGAGCCGAGTGGCGTTCGAGTTCTCCGGTAACGAGGTTTCGTGCGATAATTCCGCGCGCCTTGCCGTCTACCAGGACGAGTTCCAGCATTTCGTGACGCGTTTTCATCGAGATCTTTCCTTTACCGATCTGGCGTGACATGGCCGAATAAGCTCCGAGAAGGAGTTGCTGACCGGTTTGTCCTTTGGCATAAAAGGTACGGGAAACCTGTACCCCACCGAAGGAGCGGTTATCGAGCAGTCCGCCGTACTCACGCGCGAAAGGAACACCCTGCATGACACACTGGTCGATGATGTTGGCAGAAACTTCCGCCAGGCGGTATACGTTTGCTTCACGTGAGCGGTAGTCACCGCCTTTGATGGTATCGTAAAAGAGGCGGTAAACCGAGTCCCCGTCTCCCTGGTAATTTTTAGCGGCGTTGATCCCTCCCTGAGCTGCGATCGAGTGAGCGCGGCGGGGAGAATCCTGGAAGCAGAATGCTTTCACATTGTACCCGAGTTCGGCCAGTGAAGCAGAAGCGGCACCACCGGCAAGCCCCGTTCCGACGACGATCACATCAATGGAACGTTTGTTGGCCGGGTTTACAAGTTTGATATGGTCTTTGTAGTTCGACCACTTCTTGTCGATCGGGCCTGCAGGTATTTTAGAATCTGAAAAAGACATATTCAGTAATTTATTTCGTTAAGTAAATGTAAACCGGGATCACTGCGAATGCCAGCGGAATGACAATGGAGAATACTGTCCCGAAACCGTGGATGAATTTCTTGTATTTATGCGTTCGCAGACCGAGCGACTGAAACGCCGATGCGAAACCGTGCCAGAGGTGGAAACTCAGCGCGATCATCGCCAGCACGTAGAGGATCGTGGCCCATGCTGCGTACGGATGTGCCGGAATCCCTTCTTTGGTTTTATCCTGTCCGAAAAAGCTCATGACGAGCGAATGCAGGTCCAGAACTCCGTCTCCGACTTTTACATCGCTATCGGCTAGAAAGAATTCATTCTTATTTCGAATTTCTATTGTTCCGTTCTCTACTGCACGCACGGGCATTGGTTGTCCGTGGCTTACAAGGTAAAACTTCTCCTCTTCCTGACCGTCCTTACCGGCAATCAGCTCCGTATGCAGCGGAAGTTTATCCCCGAAGTGCATCACGGCCCAGAAGTTCACCATGTGAGTCACGATGAAGATCAGGATAATGGTTCCGAGAATTCCCATGTTGCGGGAAGAAAAAGACGAGTTTGCAGACGGTTTATTGTATGCGTAATTCTTTTTGCGTGCCTTACTGTTCTGGATCGTTAAGATCAGACCGTCGATGGCATGGAACAGGATCGAAAAATACGTTACGTACGACAATACCCGGATCAGCGGGTTGTGCGTCATGAAGTACGCATATTCGTTAAAAACGCGTTTCCCTTCGGCTCCGGGAATCAATAATTGTAAGTTCCCGAGAAGGTGGCCTACGAGAAAAAGGCACAGGAAAAGTCCCGTCAGTGCCATCCAGTATTTTTTGGCGATTGACGAAGACAAGATTGCAGATCTACTCATTGTGTGTTTTCTTGTAATTCAGAATATAAATGCAAATTTAACGACTGAAGCCGTTTATTCCTCCCAAAGGTCCTATTTAGACAAATTTTAAATAAGCAACTCCCGGGTTTGTACGCATTTTCTAATCCGCTCACGAAGTATTAATTTTACGGCTGTGAAAGGACGCTTCATTTTTCTCCTGTGCCTGTCGGCGCTGCAACCGGTGGCACAAACCGATAAGTTGGCGAAATTGCCGGAGGAACTCGCGGAGGTGAGCGGACTGACATTCTACAATGACAGCCTGCTTTTAGCGCATAATGACAGCGGAAACAGTCCGGTGCTTTATTTTCTGCGAACAGACGGAAGCCTGGTTCATTCCCTGCAGGTCGACGTTCCCAATACAGACTGGGAAGACATTACAACCGACGGCCAGGGACGTATTTTTATCGGAGATATTGGCAACAACGCGAACACGCGGAAGGACCTTTCCGTTTACGTGGTGAATGATCCCGAGATATTAGAACGCGATAGTGTGCACGCGGAAAGAATCGCGTTTTCCTACCCGGAGCAAAGCACTTTTCCCCCTGCCGATACGGCCCTGTATTATGACGCCGAATCACTAGTGTGGCACGATGAACAGTTGTTTATTTTTACAAAATGCCGGCGTAAACCGTATGATGGCCGTTCGTTGGTGTACACAATTCCGGACCGCCCGGGTACCTATTCGGCTCAACTCATCACTTCCTTTACAACCGACGGCAAAAATTTCTTTTCCAGTCTGACAGCCGCAGACATACATGATGATACACTTTACTTACTGAGTTATACCCACGTATATTTGTATGAATTTCGCAAAAATCAATTGGTTTTCCTGAAAAAACAAGGAGTTGGTCGCTTTAGTCAACTGGAATCACTGGCAGTATCGGCATCGGGAAAAATTTACCTGGGGGATGAATATCACAGACTTATCGGGGGACGAAACCTCTATTTATTTACATGGAAAAAAGACTAAACTTTAACGAATTCGAAGCAGTTATCTTCGATATGGACGGTACGCTCATCGATTCGGAACCGCTTTGGAAGATAGGGATGGAGCAGGTGTTTCACGATGCGGGTTGTTACCTGACCACGGAAGATTTCCAACAAACGACCGGCCTGCGCATCGACGAGGTGATTGCTTACTGGTACGAACACCGGGGGTGGGACAATTATTCACCGGAAGAAATGGAGTTGTGCATCCTGGAGAACATGCGTTTACTGATTGAAAAGCATGGCAAACCACTGCCGGGCGTACTCGATATGATCCGTTTTTGTAAAAAGAACGAAAAAAGTATCGGCCTGGCGACTTCCTCCTACACCACTTTGATGGAGACCACGCTGGACGTGCTGGGCATTCGCGAAAAGTTTGATTTTGTACATTCCGCGGAACACGAGGATTTCGGTAAGCCACATCCGGCAGTTTACCTGCGCGTTGCCCGCGAGTTGCAGGTATCCCCGGAGCGCTGCCTGGTGATCGAGGATTCGCTGAATGGTGTGATCGCCGGGAAAGCCGCCAAAATGACCGTGGTCTGCATTCCTGAAAAAACACATCTCGAAAACCCGAAACTGGTATTCGCGGATTACCTCTTCGACAGTATGACCGAACTGGCCGACCAGTTACAAAACACGACCGTATGAGTCCGGAGGAAATTCGTCGTATGCGCCTGGAAAGGCATTTTCCGGAAAGTGGTTTTGAAGATGCAGTAGCTGTTGTCCGCCACTTTGGCGCCATGCAGGCACAGGACCGTGCTATGGCTCAGTGGGCCGTCGGTTGCCGAAGCGGAAGCAACGCAGTACATGTGGCTGAGGCGCTCGATTCGGGAAAAATTCTGCGTACACATGTGCTCCGTCCGACCTGGCACCTCGTGCTACCGGAAGACTTTCACTGGATGCTCGAACTAACCGCGCCGCATGTTCACAGGCAAAATGCATCAATGGCACGCAAGCTCGGGATCGAAGCTGATACATTCTCCAGGAGTAGTGACCTCATCCTCGGTGCAATTGACGCGAAGGGACCACAAACGCGCAGCGAGTTGCGGGAAATGCTTGCGCAAAACGGGATTGAGACGGGCGAAGTCCACTCGATCCTGTTATTGATGCACGCGGAATTGGAGCGACTGATCTGCAGTGGACCGGTGCGGGACAAGCAACAAACGTACGAACTGGTCGAAAGGCGTGTACCGAAAACGGCTTCCCTTCACCGGGACGAAGCCCTGCGTGCACTTGCCATGCGGTATTTCTCCGCACACGGACCGGCTACGGTACCGGATTTTTCGTGGTGGTCCGGTCTCGGGCTAAATGACTGTAGAAAAGCAATTCAACTGTCAGAGGATCAAATTTTTTCCTTTCAAAACGAGGCAGGTGAATACTGGTGCTGCGAACCGTTAAAAACGGCTACGGAAACGGTTAGTTCACCTGACACGGGGCTCTTACTGCTGCCTGCTTTCGACGAATACCTGGTTGGTTACAAGGACCGTTCGGACGTGCTGGACACGAAGTTCAATGCGGAAGTGATCACGAAAAACGGCATTTTCCGTCCCGTCATCGTTCAGAACGGAAAAGTTACGGGAACCTGGAAAAAGGTGCGTTCAAAGCAGGAATTATCTGTTGAAGTAGCTTACTTTCTCCGAAAAGATATGGCAGGGAAGCGCTTGTTCCGGGAGGCCGAAAAAAAGCTACAGGACTTTAACGACTGAGGCTTACTAAGAAGGCGAAGTTGTAATTGTTTATGGGTCTGTTTCACAGACTGTGCTTGCCAGGTCTGAACCCCCGATACAGGAAGCAAACCGTTTTCCACGAAAATAAACAAGCGCCCTGTCCATGCGGAAAGAGCGCTTGCTTCTTGCTTACTTACTATGTTACCTAACCAAACTAAAAATTATACGATAAGCCGAATGTCAGTGGATATACTTCCGTGGTTTTCGAGGTTTCGAAAAGCGGAATGAGTGAATAATTTGCGAATACTCCCCAGTTTGCGTACCCGAGGCGCACGGTACCATCTACCCGGAAAGCGCTCAAACCATAGGTTCCTTTATCCTTGCGTTTGAATTCGTTCCCATCTGCTTCACCCACGTATTTTGTTTTGGAACCGATGCGTACACTCCCGATCACCCCTGCAGCGAGGTAAAAACTGCGGTCGGCATCGATGTTCGTGTTGAATTCGAGCAGAAGCGGTACGGTAAGGTAGGTCGCTTTGAGCTTGTTCTTGTCGTAACGGTATACGGTATCGATCTGGGCGTACACAGAGTCCGGTGTATCGTAAATGCGGTAATTGTTTTTCAGTGCGAATTGCTGGAAGCTGATCCCGAGGCCGGTGGTGATCCCGACGTATTCGTGTACGATCTGGAATTTGTGTTCGAAAATGTTCCAGTTCCAGCTAAGGCTGCGCGCCGGATCGTTCTCCCAGTAAGGATTGTTCGGGAATGAGGTTCCCATGGATGCGTTGGTGAGCATGTTGAATCCCATTTCGATACCTGCCCAGTGCGCTTCGCTTTTGCGTTTTTCGTCTTTGATCTCTACATCTACCGAATCGTTGCTGGTGATAGTGATCCGTTTCTTCCCGATCACGATGTGGGTGGTGTCCGGCGGATTGTTATCGATTTCAGTTACTTCTACTTCCTGTGCCAGCAGGTTGATCCCGAAAAGGATATGAACCAAGAGTAAAATATATGCTTTCATGACTTTCTTTTTTTTGGTTTATTAATTCCTGTTATTTTTTCAATTGTTCTTTCGGCCTGTTTCGAACTGTTTTGCCTGTATGACCCGATAGGCATTTAAAAGTTACAGCGGACCGCAAAAAAAATCCTGATTTTTCCTTTGTACAGAAGTTAAGTATTTGAGATTAAAACACTTGATCTTATTAAAATTCTTTCATGCAAATCGGCGTATGGAAACGGTTGGCGCCACAGCGTGAGCGTTTCGGGCCGACTTGGGAGTCATTCCGGGAAGTCGTTCGCCAAATCCGCGTTTGCCCCGTTACAGCTGTTCCGTTTTTAACACATCGTTTTATATTCATACATTTCATACGGTATCTATGCGACATCTATG
>CAYMEW010000036.1:0-10691 GCA_964389755.1 uncultured Flavobacteriales bacterium
AAGCTGCCGGGACCCAACACATGCAGTTCCGCAGAACTTTTACCTTGTCCGAATCCGCCCCAGGCGGAAAGTTTGGTAAAATGTTCCGGAACAAATGCCCGTTGGGTGGCTGCTGCAACGTAGCGCTAGACTTTTTTGCCTACTTTTTTTGGCAATGAAAAAAAGTAGGATACAATAAATTGTATATCAAGAAAAACCATTCTTCCGAAGCCTAACCGCGTCCCCCACATCACGCAATAACCATATATTCACTAAAACCTCCACTCCGAAGCAATCCGCGTATACTTTACACAAGTCTCCTTTTTCTTTTCCTCCGCCACCTGGCGGAGGAAAAGAAAGTACAATAAGCGCAGCATCCGTTTTTAAAAGCGTACCAACACCCCGCCACCATAACCGAAGCGGTTATCATAACTCGCCATCAATGAGAAATTGCGCGATAAAAAATAAGACACGCCCGCGGACCACGTGGTCTCTGCATGGTATCGCGTCCCGGACAGGTCATTCACAAGGCCGTAGTCCGACTGGTATTCGACCTCCCCGAAGATCATCGTACGCGGCAATACCATGAACGAGCGACTCAAACCGATCTGTGTACGTGCCAGGTTGTCCACCCGCACGTCCAGGTTAAACATGTACGGAGTCAGGTAACGGATTCCAACGACTGCTGTCGTTTGCATATCCTGCAGGCTGTTTCGTGTTTCATTCTCGGTATTGATCCCGGCGAATACCCGGAAATAATCGTAGATATAGCGTTCGTAACTGAACTCCGCTTCCAGGTTCTTATTCCATCCGTATTCCGCTTTCAGGTTGAACTGGTTGCGAATGTTCGAAGAAACAAGGTTTACCGAAGCCATGTGAGATGCCGCTCGTGCTGTTCCCCAGGTATAGAACCTGTTACCGTCGTTGAGGAACTTACGCACGGGGAACCCGGCCAGGCGCGGATCACGGATCGTGTCGTAACGAAGGGAACGCGCCATACCGCTCATCATGTGATACAATACGTGGCAGTGAAAGAACCAGCTGCCGGCCTCGGAATTGTCGAACTCGATGACGATCTTTTGCATGGGCGGAACATTTACAGTGTGCTTCATCGGGGAGTAAGAACCGTTCTTGTTCAGTACCCGGAAAAAATGTCCGTGCAAATGCATCGGGTGGTGCATCATCGAGAGGTTGTTGAGCGTAATACGTATGATCGCGCCTTTCTGCATTTCGATTTCATCGGTCTCGGAAAGCGGAACCCCGTTGATGCTCCAGATATAGCGCCACATGTTTCCGGTGAGGTTGAAAGTCATTTCCTGTACCGGCTTATCCGAAGGATAACTCGTTTCCTCCAGGGCACGCAGAAAATCGTAGTTGTACTGGCTGTTGAACTGCATGGAACTGTCCATGCCTTTTTCGGACATATCCGAAGACATGCCGCCCATACTGTCTGCATGTTTTTGCATCCCCCATTTGTGCATCATTTTGCGTGGTTCTTCCTTCTTCGGATTGCTTTTCATCGCCGGGGCCCCCATTTTCATATCCATTTTTCCCATCTGTTGCATCAGCCTGATCTTATCCGGGCGTGGAACAACCGCTGCCGCAAGTACCGGACCTTCGCCCAGGTGTGTGATCGTGGTACCGGAACCGTCCTGCGCCATCGCCCGGATCTCCACCCGCCCCGAATCCGGGATAGTCAGCAAAAGATCGTATGTTTCCGCAATCGCAATAAAGGTTTTGTTGTGCGTCACTGGAACCACGTCCGTCCCGTCGGCCGAAATCAATAGCGCATCCGTGCCTCCGATCGTAACCCAGAACTGAGAAGATGAAGAACCGTTGATCAGCCGCAGCCGCACGCGCTCACCGGGCCTGAACTGCGGGTACTCCTGTAAGTTCTGGCCATTCGACAAAAAAGCGTTATAATACACGTCGGCAATGTCGGCACTTTCCATATACTGGCGCCAGAACTTGAGCTGTGAACCGAAAGCACCGCGCGCTATCACACGATTCAACGGTACGGCAGTTCCCTTTTTGATATCGTACCACTCGTTCCCGCGCTTGAGGTTCCGGAGTACATTTTGAGCCTGCTGGTTTGTCCAGTCCGAAAGCATCAGCACGAAGTCCGTATCGTAGTCCTGCCGTTGCTCCTTCGGGAGTATCATCAGCGAGCCGAATACACCGCGCTGCTCCTGTAAAAGGGTGTGCGAATGATACCAGTAAGTGCCCGATTGCTTCAGGCGAAATTCGAATTTGTGGGTGGTTCCGGGTAGAATAGGAGGAGTTGTAAGATAGGGAACGCCGTCCTGGAAATTCGGAAGTAAAATGCCGTGCCAGTGAACGGAGGTCTCAACGTCCATTTCATTGTGAACATAAATAACCGCATAGTCGCCTTCCGTAAAAGTTAGTGTCGGACCGGGAATGCCGCCGTTAACAGTCATTGCCGAAACATCCTTTCCGGCCTTGTTCACTTTTTCACGTTTGATGGTCAGGTGGTAAACAGTGGTGTCGCCCTGGCCAAAAACAACACCGAAGTGCAGAAGGACAGGAAGAAAAAAAGATAAAATACGTTTCATAACTTGTTTTTTTGATGATCTTTAAAGAGTCCGGGATACATGAGAAAAGGTAACATGTGCCTAACTGCATCCGTAAAAGAACCTCCGTTCAGGAATACACCAAAAACAAGTGATAGAGAATATAAAGCGCCTGCCCCCGGGGTGGAGGCTGAGACAGTTGCATGACCGGCGGCCGGGCAGAAAAAGATTGTAGTGTGCAAAAGAGCGCAGGTTGAATCGAAACCGCAAGCGCAGGATGACTGACTACCTGTGGAAATGAATGACTGGTACCGTCCTCCGTGTCGAAACGGAACACCCGGTCCGAACAACAGGATCCCCGGCTGATGTGAGGGGCAGAGGATTCGGTTTCCTCCGGACAATCGGTGCTGCGCATTCCACAGGTAGCATGTTCCGCCGAAAAATGGAGTTCTTCGCGCACTTTTTGTCCCCCGCAGTAATGCGTGACCAAGTGCAGGCCCGACTGCCCGATGCAAATCGAAATCAGCGAAAAAACTAAGAAGATCGTCCGGAACATAATTCAAAATTACAGATTTCGTGGCCCCCGGAATGTGAAAAAAAACTAAATCTCCCTTGTCGTCTCATCGCAAAACAGGTACGCCCGCAAAGCAACAAAATGACACTGAATACGTTTAATTAAACAGTTAGCTCATTCTCATTCTGCTTCTGCACATCCGAAGTCTTCGACCGCAGGGAGCAATACCGCGGGATCATTCTCATTCTGTTTCTCATTCTGTTTCTCATTCTGATCCTCATTCTCATTCTGGTTGAACCGTGGTTGCACCGTGTTTCCGCCGTCTATACGGTATCACTGAAGTAATCATTAAGTACAGCTGAAGTAAGGATACTGTAGGGACAGGGCTATCCCTGGAGGAAGGTCGGCCGTTCGACAGGTGGAATTGTCAAATGCCGGCGATTACTTAATTTCTGGTATTGAAGCTCCGAAAAACTTATCCGAAACCGTATGAAAACCCGATAGTGGTGTTAAAGATCGTGTTACGAACGCCTGTCGGGGGACGGCTGTCGTGGTAGATCATGAACTCAACCTTGAACTTCAGGTTTTTGATGAGTTTGAACAGCAGTGCATACTGACCCATGAAACGAAAATCACGGAAATTACTGAACAAGGGCTGGTAATACGTGGCACCCGTGAACGAGAAATTGTCATTCGGATCAATGTACCAGGAAAGGTAATTGCTCCAGCGAATCCCCGTGTTGAACTGGTTGTTCGGCTGGATTTCCTCGTATTCGCCGAAAGCAGATGTTCCCAGAAAGAAACGCACCCCTTTTTTGTCGTAGAATTTCCAACGAATCCCCGTTCCGATCAGTGAACGCAAACGCTGGTTCAGCAGCCGGTTGTATTGCGCCTGGGCGTAGCTTTCCCATTTCCAGGGCGACTGCTTGATCCGGTACGCATAGCGCAGGTGCAACATCCCTGAATTCGCAAACACTTCATCCGAACTGCGCGTATATGCAAAATCCCCGATCAGCAGATAATAGTGCTTTTTGTCGTGACTTTTATACTGTACCTTCGGACGCAGACCAAGCGTGTAGAGCAGGTTTGCATTCTGAACCGCCGAAAAATTCCCGTCGATCGAACCGCTGAGCCCCGTCGTGTCGTTGTAGATCCGTCGGTTTTCGATGTTTACCACCTGTGAGAGAACAGATCCGTGTAAAAGGAGTACGATAAATAGCGTGAAATACTTCAAAACTCTGAATTATCTTTTGGCAAATTTATAAAGAATGAATGCGATACCCGCAAAAATGACATTCGGGATCCAGACCGCGATCAGTGGCGGAAAACCAACGTTCTGTGCGGCGACATCCGTTACCTGCATCGCGAAGATGTATACGAAAATAATACCCAGCCCGATCGCAATATTCACCCCGATACCTCCGCGCTTTTTACGACTGGAAACGGAAAAACCGATGATGGTAAGAATGTAGGTAGCGAATGGGAACGATGTACGCCGGTACAGCACCAGTTCGTACAACGGGATCTTCGGAGAACCTTTTTGGCGTTCCCGCCTGATAAAGCGCCGCAGTTCACCGTAAGTCATCGCGTCGGCAATGTTGTCACGCGTGGCCATTTCGTCCACTTTAAAGTCGAAGACCGTGTCCTTCTCGTGCCCGGACCGCAGCCACACATCGTCGGGGTAACCCGTTTTTCGCTCGTAATAATCCGTGAGCACCCATTTATTCGTTCCGGCAATGTTCATCGCTTTCCGTGCTTTCAGGAAATAAGTAAGGCTGTCCCGTTCATCCCAGTTTTCCAGTACAAATTCGTTGATACCGCCGTCTTCAGCTGTATACGATGAGAAGTACACCACCTCCCCGCCGGGATATTCCGCGAAGTAATTGTCCATTGAAAAGGCATTGCGGTAAAAGTGCTCTTCGAACTCGAGGCGGGTTTTATTGGCGTTCGGGATCACAAAGTGATTCAGCACGAGCGAAATAATGGCAAGCAGGGTGGCGGATATCAAATACGGCCGCAAAATGCGTGTAAACGGCTTTCCGCTGTTCAGCATCGGGATGATCTCCGAGTCCTGCGCAAGTTTGGCTGTAAACCAGATCACGGATAAAAAAATAATCATCGGTGAGAACATGTTGCCGTAGTAAAGAATGAAATTCCAGTAATAACTGAAAATGATGCTTGTTAACGGTGCTTTGTTCTCGATAAATTCACCCAGGCGGTCCGAAATATCAAATACCATGGCCAGCAACATGATGATGCCGAGCATGAAAAAGAAAGTCGATAAGAACTTTCGTATGATATACCGGTCCAGTATCGATAGCATTTACAAACGGGTTGCGAGTTTTTTGACCATTGCGTTTTTCCAGGGGCCGAAAGTTCCGTCCACGATCTTCATACGTGCTTCACGCACCAGCCACAGGTAAAACGCCAGGTTGTGGATCGTTGCGATCTGGATGCCCAGGTTTTCTTTTGACTTGATGAGGTGTCGCAGGTACGCCTTTGAATACACCTGGTCCACAAAGGCCGTACCGTTCGGATCGAGCGGTGAGAAATCCTTCTCCCATTTCTCGTTCTTAATATTGATGATGCCCTCGGAAGTGAACAGCATCCCGTGACGTGCATTGCGCGAAGGCATCACGCAGTCGAACATGTCCACGCCCAGCGCGATGTTTTCCAGGATGTTTACCGGTGTTCCAACGCCCATCAGGTAACGCGGTTTATCGGTCGGAAGAATGTCGCATACCAGTTCGGCCATTTCGTACATGTCTTCATCCGGTTCACCCACGCTCAGTCCGCCGATCGCATTTCCCGGAGCCCCGGCAGCAGCTATTGTTTCAGCCGATTCTTTACGCAGATCTTTGTATACCGAACCCTGCACGATCGGGAACAGCGCCTGTGAATGTCCGTATAATGGCTCGGAGTTGTCCATATATTCCATGCATCGTTTGAGCCAGCGATGGGTCATGTGCATCGAGCGTTTGGCATAATTGTACTCGCAGGGATAAGGGGTGCACTCGTCGAAAGCCATAATAATATCCGCCCCGATGATGCGTTGGATCTCAATGGCGCGCTCCGGAGTAAAAAAGTGATAGCTCCCGTCAATGTGCGACTGGAACTTCACACCTTCTTCCACGATCTTGCGCGAACCGGACATCGAGTAGACCTGGTAGCCGCCACTGTCCGTCAGGATCGGACGCTCCCAACCGTTGAAACCGTGCAGTCCGCCGGCGCCCTGTATCACATCAAGACCGGGACGCAGGTAAAGATGGTACGTGTTTCCGAGAATGATCTGGGCCTGTACCGCGTCGCGCAGTTCGTGCTGGTGGACGCCTTTTACAGTGCCACCGGTGCCCACCGGCATAAAGATCGGAGTTTCAATGGAACCGTGATCGGTGTGCAGGAGTCCGGCGCGGGCTTTCGTGGCGCTGTCGGTATGAAGCAGATCGAAGTGCATAAAATTGTTGAAAAATTAAGGAACAAAGATATTCAATATTTACCGAAGCGCCCCATCTTTGCAGGCAAGCTTTATATAACTATGCAGTTCCTCCCGTCGTTTCAGTGGGATACACCGCTGATCGTTTTTCTTGTCTTTTCGGGGTTCTGGCTTGTCCAACTTGTTTTTACCCTGCTGCTGCACGGCAGGCTTTCCTTCTATCGTGATAAGTCCGCGACCGAAGAGTTACCGCCGGTTACGGTCGTTATCGCAGCGCGCAACGAAGCCGATAACATTTATCACAACCTCCCGCTGATCCTCACGCAGGATTATCCCGATTTCGAAGTCATTGTCGTGAATCATCAGAGCGTGGATGAGTCCGGTTTCCTGCTCAATGCGTATGCACGCGAATTTCCGAACCTCAAAGTAGTCGATATCGAACGGAGCAAACACCTCCGAAGCGGGAAAAAACTACCGCTTTCGCTGGGGATCAAAGCCGCCAAATACGATAAACTCCTGCTCACCGATGCGGATTGCAAACCGGCCGGGGACCAATGGCTGCGAAAAATGGCAGGTGCATTTTCTTCCAAACATGAGATCGTGCTCGGTTACGGACCGTATCTCCGCAAAAAAGGCATGCTCAATGCCTGGATCCGTTTTGAAACAGCCTGGGTAGCCATGAACTATTTTTCTTTTGCACTCGCCCGACTTCCCTACATGGGAGTGGGGAGGAACCTGGCTTACACGCGCAGTCGCTTCAGGGAGACGGGCGGTTTCAAAAATCACTATGCGCTCCCGTCCGGCGACGACGACCTTTTTGTGCAGGAGGCTGCCCGCAACCGCAATTACCGCATTGTGACCGATCCGGATACGTTCATGTTCTCTAAAGCAAAAGATTCCTGGAGCGGCTATGTGCAGCAAAAGAGCCGACACCTCGCAGCATCCATGCATTACCGGGTTTTCAAGAAAGCATTGTTAGGAATATATCCCCTGTCGCTGATAGTCATGCTGATAACTTTTGTTATTTTGTTGTGGAATATGGAATACCGTTGGCTTACCCTGGCGATGTTCGTTTTCCTGACCGTGTTGAAATGGTGGATACAGGGCCGTAGTTTCCTGAAACTCAACGGACGTGCTTTCGTCCCGTGGCTGCCTTTCCTGGATATCATTTACATTGTCGGAAGTACGATCATTTACTATTCCATCGATAAAAAAGCGGTGAAGAAATGGAAATAAGCGAAAACCTTTCAGATAAGGCGAAGCACGACCTCATACTGGTAGAACAGGCCCTGGAAGGGAAGCAGGCGGCTTACGCGGAACTGATGGAACGCTACCGCGAATCCATTTACTACATGATGTTCAAAATGGTGCGCAACCCCGAGGATGCCGACGATCTTACAATCGAAGCGTTCGGGAAGGCATTTAACAGACTGGCTCAGTATTCACCAAGCTTTGCATTTTCTACCTGGCTCTTTAAAATCGCTTCCAACAACTGCATCGACTACATGCGTAAAAAGCGTATTCGCATGACTTCCATGGATACCGGAATGACTACCGATGACGGAGAGGTAATCTTCGTGGAGGCACGCGCGCATGGTCTGGATCCGGAAGAATCCGTAATGCACAGTCAGAAAGTGAAAATGATGCGTCAGCTGGTCAGTAAACTCAAGCCGCGCTACCGTGAACTGGTCGAAAAACGGTACTTCGAAGAACTGAGTTACGAAGAAATTGCCGAAGAACTCAACCTCCCGCTCGGAACGGTCAAAGCACAGTTATTCCGCGCCCGTGATTTCCTCGCGAACATGATGGAGCGTACGCGCGATACCATTTGATCAACGAAGTAGTGTTACATGTCCCGTTTGTTGGATAGATTCCGTTGTATCCGAACGTCTGAATGCCGTGAACTGGTCGAAAAACGGTACTTCGAAGAACTGAGTTACGAAGAAATTGCCGAAGAACTCAACCTCCCGCTCGGAACGGTCAAAGCACAGTTATTCCGCGCCCGTGATTTCCTCGCGAACATGATGGAGCGTACGCGCGATACCATTTGATCAACGAAGTAGTGTTACATGTCCCGTTTGTTGGATAGATTCCGTTGTATCCGAACGTCTGAATGCGATCTTCCAGGTATAAATGCCCTCTTTTACCAAATCTCCTCGGTAAGTGCCGTCCCAGCCCACCTGTGTATCGTGTGACTCGAAAACGACCTCTCCCCATCGATCGAAGATCAGCATTGTATAACTGAACGGATCATAGCCGGAATAAAAGACCGGGAAGAAGGTGTTATTGTATTCATCCGCGTCCGGCGTGAAGGCATTCGGAATGTAAAAAATAAGTTCGTCAGTGACTCGGAAAATACGGGTAAGTGTATCCGAACACCCGAAATCGGAAAAGGCAACCAGGGTTACCGGGTAATTTGCCGCTCCCTCGTCCGGAAAGGTGTGCTGCGGATCTGAGTGGGTAGAAATAAGGGATCCGTCACCGAAATCCCATTCAAACGTACCTGCATTAAAGGAGGTATTCACAAAAGTGGTTTGCGGGTTAAGAAATGAAACGGTTTCAGGAGAAGCATAAAAATCCGCTTCTGGCAACGGTTCTACGCAAACGTAATCTTCCAGGTAGTCCGTCAACGTACACCCCAGCGGACTGGTTACGGTAACTGTTGCGTCCAGGCATGATGCCTCGTTCGGTTGGAAAGATTGTATATCACAACTATTAAATTGCGTGCCGTTCGAAAAGTTCCAGGTAACAGTGTTTTCCGGAGATGAAACGCAGGATATCGAAGCTGTTTCCCCGAAACATATGTCAACACCCGGGCCGGGAGTATAAGCAGGTAGCGGATTTGCATCCAGTGTGATATTGGTTGATATCTGGCATCCGTTCGCATCATAAATCGTGACGTGGTAGGTTCCCGTTCCGATTTGTGACAGGGTGCTTGCGGTACTGTCCGGATAACTATCCCATTGAATGGTATAGCCCGGAATTCCTCCGCCAAAACTCACCTCGATCGTTCCGTCCTCTTTATCCACGCAGCTGACAGGTGCCCCGAAATAGTCGGTCAGGGCATCCAGGTTGGCAAATACGGGTGGTGGTTCCGAGAGGCTGACATCTGTAATTGCCTGACAGCCGTTAGCATCAGTCACGGTTACTTCATACGTACCGGATCCGATTCCCTGTAGGGTAGAAGCGTTTCCTCCAATCGTTTGTCCGGTTTGCAAATCATTCCAGGAGTACACGTATCCTGGCGTTCCTCCGTTTGTTAAAGCACCCGCCGAACCATCTGAAGCACCGGTACACGAAACATCTGAGCCGTTGTAATCAGACGTGACACTGGCGTCAACTGAAAGTGCCGGTGGTTCATTGACCTCAATACTGTCTGAAATTTGACAGCCATTGGTATCGGTAAGTGTGATAAAATAGCTGCCGGATGAAAGTCCGCCTGCCGATTGTCCGGTTGATAAAACCTGTCCGGCAGAGTTTGACCAGGTGTATTGATACGCTGGAGTTCCGCCAGTTGGCGTAGCACTGACTGAACCGTCGGAAAGCCCGCTACAACTGATGCTCCAACCGTTGTAATTACTGCTGACAAGGGGAACGATATTCAGGGAGGGGGGCGCCTGTATATCCACTTGTGTGGTCGCTGTACATCCGTTGGCATCACTGGTCGTCAAGAAGTAAGTGCCCGCTGGCAGATTCGCGATATTAGATCCATTACCAAGCGTATTTCCCGTATTGTCGGTCCAGGACAAAGTGTATGCCGGTGTGCCTCCGCTCGCATTTCCTTCGAGCGAACCGTCGGATGAATTATGGCAGCGAATGTCCTGCCCGTTGTAGTTGCTACTGACGAAAGCAGTGGTTTGAAGAACCGGGGGGGCGGAAAGTGTAATGCTAGTATCGATTGAACAGCCGTTGGCGTCACTAATGGTCACGGAATACGTTCCTGATGAAACTCCCGAAATGTCCTGGCTCGTGCTTCCATCGCTCCAAAGATAGGTGTAAGCAGGCGTTCCCCCGCTGATACTAAGGTCGATTGCACCGTCTGACGCTCCGTTACAACTAATGTTCCAGCCACCGTTATAGATGAGTGCAGTTACGCTTTGAGATAAGGGTGTGGGCTCGGAGAGTGTAATACTTGTATCCATTGAACAGCCGTTGGCGTCACTAATGGTCACGGAATATGTTCCTGCTGAAACTCCGGAAATGTCCTGGCTCGTGCTTCCATCGCTCCAAAGAT